>NZ_JCBDHG010000028.1:0-36105 GCF_059834185.1 Vibrio sp. R10-SG3-ISO10 | reverse complement strand
TCGCGTGCTCGAAGGCGGCGATCCACCCAAGAATAAGCGCCGTTTGGGTCAGCTCTACACCATTTGCCCCAACTGCAAAGCCAACCAAAGCGCGGGCAAACCGTTTCAAGATTGGTTAACTAACCACATGAAACCGACCCGCGAAGAGGTGACTACTGGTTATAAAAACAGTACCCCGAAAAAAACGCACTCGGTAACCGATACCAAACCGCACGAAACCCGTCATGAAGGGGGTTGTGAGGATAACCCGATAACCGAACCGAAACCGACCAAGATAACCAAACGAACCGTGGCGGGTGCATTAGCCTTTGTTGGCGGCTGCGCGTTGCTGTTTGTCTTGCTGACGACGAAGAAGGAGCCGCGCCATGAGCCAAACCAATGAGCCAGAAGTCACCACACCGGTCGATGAGCGCGATCTCACCGCGCAAGCGGCCATCGATGAGATGCAGCAAGAAGAGCACGCCATTGAAAACGTCGAAAGCGACACCGACGAGCAGGAAGAATCCAGCTTTGATCCGGAGACCTCACGTCAAATGCTCGGCTATGGCTTAGGCATTGTCGAGTTCAGCGTCGGTGCGGCGTTTGATGTGCCATTTGAAATCGACGAGAACGTCGGCAACAAGTGGCTCGATGCCGCGACACCGATGCTGCAGAAATACGGACCGGCCGGTTTTGCATGGTTTGCCAAGTATGAGAAAGAGCTGGTCTTTGCCATGGCGTCGTGCACCTTAGTTGGTGGTTGTACGCTTCAGGTGCGTCGATTACGTCAGGAAAAAGCCCTCAATGAGGCCAAAGCCAGCAAGGAAGCTGTGCAGCCAGAAGGAGAGACGGATGAAGCTGCCCAATCCAGTCAACAAGAATAACGCCCTCAATGCACAGCATGTGTGTTACATGGGGACGACGGGCAGCTGTAAAACCACGGCGATTCGTAAACTTAAGTTGATCCCCAAGTCGGCCCAGGTGGTGATGTTTGATCCGTACGCGGAGCATTCAGAGCAGCGGCTCGAAGGGTTAAAAGTCGTGCCGTGTGCGTCATTCTCTGAGTTCTATCAGCGTGCCTGGTATGAGCGAAAGCAGCGTAAGCCGTTTCGATTGGCGCTTGTGAATCAGGAGCGCAGCCGCGACAACCTTGAGCGCTTTGCTCAGATGGTGTGGTCATTGGGCGATGGCCAACACGCGCATGAGCTGCACTGTGTGATTGAAGAGCTGGCCAAGTGCACCAACAACACCGCCAAACTCGATGGGGTTGCGGGCGAACTGTGGACCGGTGGCCGCGGCTTTGGGTTGGTAATGCACGCGACGTTTCAGCGCAGTCAGGAAGTGCCAAAAACCGTGCTCGATGAATCGAAGCATATCTACATTGGTGCGGTCAGTTCGAAACGTAATGCGCGCTATATCGCCGACTATTATGATGTGCCGTACGAGTCAATCCTTGCGCTCAAGGGCTGCCATGAGCGAGAGCATTTAGGCAAAGGGAAGTATGCGGATTACATCCTCAAAAGCCCCGGTATTGGTAACCATCGGCAGGGGAAAATTTACCCCGCCCGTTAAAAAGAGGCGTAGTACCACTCAGATCAGCGAGTCAATCTTGGTGGCACTACGCACTCACTTTATGAGAGCGGGTTAATTGAGCGGAGGTAACTCACCAAGCGGGCTGCACCCTGGATCGGTCCGAGTGATGGTCATGACCGGCTTGTTATTCGGCTTAATGGAGTAGGTCGCGGCATAGTTACAATTCGTGCCCCATTCAGCTTTGAATCGGTACGTTTTGCCTTCGATTTTTAGATCCTGATAACTCCTGCTGTGCCAATCCGGCTTGTAAGGCAAATACACATGCCCGACGTTAATGGTGTGGAGTGTGTTGGTACCAATGTCCACGCGAATGGCGTAATCCAGTGAAACGCCATCGGCATACGCTGGGAGTCCCAATACGGACAGTGAAGCAATACAAATAAGCTTTTTCATAAGAACCTCGATAGTGGATGCATTAAACATCACATTGCATATTAGTTTGCCTAAGCACAATCAAAGGTAATTAACAGATAATTTATCCAACGCGGTTAGGAATAACCTATTAGGTTCAACGCCTTGCCTAATAGGTTTGACAGGCTGACATTGTGGCGAAAATCGTCCTAGGGTCAGGGCATCCATTTCAATGAGGATGTCACTATGCGATTGAATGCTCGTAACGTTGCCATCATTGCTGGCGTATCAGCTTTGACGACAGGGGCGATCATCTTGGCCGTCAACAATAAAGTTGGTGGGTTAGATAAGCTTCTTGGCAAGTCCGGTTGGTTCTAAGGGGGCGCTATGTCAGTCAAACCAATCAAACTCAATTCCATGGTCGGTGCGGCTTGGGGACAGAAAGGTACATTACCTATTCCCAATGGCCCGACGTACCACGAACTGGTGCTTGAAACCAACGCCGACGCGCAGGACATGACGCGAATTTCTATCACGCTCAATGCGGAAGAGATTTACGTGTTGACTGGCGAAGAGCTGCTGATGCTTGAGCGTTACAAACGTCGTGATGCGACGTCAGGGCACTTTATTATCCCGTTCAGCGATGTCGTGGCTCGAACCAAAAACGGGGTCCGCTACACCGGCTTAGTCACAGAGCTGGGTGACAACATTCACCTTGATATCCAGTTCCGTAATAAACGCGCGGATGCAGATCCACTCACGATCCAAGTGCATGCTTGGGTGAGTAACGCGCAAGCGATGCGCGTGGTGGTGCCACTAGTGAAACGCGAAACCATGCCCGCGAACGCCGCAGGCGTCAATGAGTTTACCAACCTGATCGCCAGTCCGCTCATCAGTATTCGCCGCATGCACTTTATGCACGACAAGATCACCAAGCTTGAAATTGAGCGGGATTTCGTCAAGGAGTTTGAAGCGAACAAGTTTATCGCTGAAGCCAACGCCAAGCGTAATGAACGCACACCGCAAGCGGGCTATTTCCACTTCGATCCGATTGTGCGTGGTTTCTCGATTGATGAACTGTTTCCCACGCAGCACAGCTCGAATTTGAAGTTCTCGGTCACCACCGAAGATGTACCCGGTTCCATTCCTATTTTGGTCGAATCGGTACGCCTTGAGCGACCAGAGAAGCTGCAAGGTGGCGCGGCCTAAGGAGCGCCCATGAAAAGCTTTTTTGATGATTTACTGGAGTTTGGCGCGGGAGCTTTGGACTCTGTTGGCGAGCACGCTGACTGGCTGTTCGACACCAATGATCAAACCTCCAACCCAAACAAAACCCAGCAGCCCAACCATCCGCAGGTCGATAACGCCGGTAATGTGGTGACGCGTCCGATGGGCACCCAATCTGGTATCGATCCGATGGTGCTCTACATCGGTGGCGGTCTGGCACTGACCACCGTAGTGCTGCTTGGTGTGATGGCGTTTAAGAAGTAGGAGAGACCAATGCCAATTCTATTTTGGGTATTAGGCGGATTTGGCGCGGGCAGTGTGTTAGGCCTGAGTGCCAGCAACGGTCTGAATAAGCTCCTGCTGTTGGTCGCGGTGATCGCCGCCATCATCTTGTTTAAAGGGGGCCTGTGATGCTTGGTTCATTAACGTCATTAACCGGTGGCGGAGGTTTACAAGGCGGTGCGTCAGGGCCAGCGATGTCGGGTACCTCGGGCAACACCACCAATAACATGGGTTTCACTGGCGGTGGGATCAACCTCGGTGGCACCAGTTCCCAATGGTGGCTGATCGTGATGTTGGTGCTGCTTGTCCTGTATGTGGCGCTTAAGAAGTAGCCTTCAGCGTGAGCAATGGAGTCGGGTTAAAGACCAACTGAAACCGGCACTGAAAGACTACTTCAAGGATGCTGAACGTGCAGTTCAACAGGGCAGCGAACAGGTGTTTCGCCTCGGTGAGACGGTGATGCTGTTAAGGGGTGAAGTACTCAAAGACGGCAGCCAAGAATTGGTTGTGGTGGCCTTAGTCGGTGATATGGCCGCAGGCACATTGGGCGCGCTCAATCATGCCAGAGCACTCGGTTTTGACTCAATACGGGCACACTTCTTTCGCGCTGGCGCCGAGCGGTTTATTCGCCACAAATTGGGGTTACCAGTTCAGGAGATCGAACGCCGAGGTGATGAACGCGTTTTACGAATAAGGTTTGCAGATATGGGTGGCAGAAGCTCTTCACAAAGTCGACAAAGCACGGTCACAACGACGACCAATACCAGTGGTAGTGCGGCGGCAGGGCGTGATAACTACGGCATCATGGTCGCAGGGGTCAATGATTCCGACATCAATCTGACCATGACCGACCACGGGGCGATGGCCATTGCCGGCAATCTTGCCGAAGAAGCGCTCGACTTTGGCCAGCAAACCCTACGCTCAAACGAAACTATCGTGACAGGGTCACTCGATACGGTCAATAACACCGTGGATGAGGCATTTAACTTTGGTACCTCGGCGCTTGAAGAAACCTCGGAAGTCAGCCAGTACGCGATTGACTCGATCAAGTCGATGGCGGGACAACAAACCGAAACCACCAAAGCGGCACTCGCGATGGCCAGTAGCGCCAAATCGCGCGAGCAGACCGGAGGCCTTGAGTCCGACAACAACTTACTGAAAAACATTTCTCTGATTGTCGGCATCGCCGGCACCATCATCACCGTCGCGGTGCTGTTTAAAGGAAGCCGCTCATGAGACAAGTGCACACCCTCGAATCTAATCAAACCTTAAGCTTTAATGCCGGACAGGCCGGTAAGTTCCTTATTCTGCGTGAATCCACTCACACCTTGATGATACGTAGCGACGCGTTAAGGCCAACCGAAATTCAACGCGGCGATACGATTGACGTGACCAAGTTTGATGAGCTGACATTAGAAAACCTTCACGATGACGCCGCGACGTTTGAATATCAAATCAGTGACGTACCGATTTTAACTCAAGCGCAGAAGGTCGATGTGTCCAACGCGGTGGTGGTACACGAAGTACAGCGCCCCGTGAGTGTGGTCGAGATTCAAAGGGCGGTCAGAGCGCAAATCCAGAACGAATTACTTAATGTTCACGTCGATAACGAGACGCTGAGCGTGACGCCTAGCGTGACTTTGTACACCTACGCGGCGATTGACGAAGGCGTGTTTGAGCTTGATGGCAGTGAGCAGACTATTGCCGGCAGCTCCGAGCGTAAAGCGTTGTTTCTACAGGTACCGGATGAGAATACCGAGCCGGTCCTGGTGCAGGGTTTTATGGTCGTCAATCCCGGTGGCCATCTGCCACTTAACACCAATCAAGCGGTGACTATCAAAGGCAAAGACGGGGAAACCGTCCGAGTCGGGGAGATGCGCTGATGTTGATGCTGTATAACCCGCCACCGAAAGCCAAACCTGACATTGAAATCGCCACTGAATCACAAGGCACGGTCGGCGATGCGGCGATTTTTCACTTTACTGACTACGTTGAACTGGTCGATTTGTCGTTTAAGCGTACGTCGCTGAGCAATCGCCAAACGGTGCCCGCGCAGTTGTGCAGTCTGACGCTGTCATTCTTGAAAGGCAGCGATGTGATTGAGCGGCGCTACCTGTATCTGTCTTTCGCCGCCGGCGTCGATCATCACTATCCGATGACGCTGATTAAACCCAAAGGCGCCGATGAGCTGCAAGTGGTGAGTAGCGTGGCGCTGGTTTCACGGATTGAAACGCGTTTGATTTTCAAACAGGAGGTGCCCGATGCGGTGGGCATTCCCCCTCTTATTAACGGTTAGCCTGGGAGTGTATCTGATGAACAAGAAGCAGATTGATAAAGCCGTCAGCGGTTTCACGTTGTCGGTGCGCAGCGAAACCAAGCTGATTGGTGTCCATCACGATTTGAAAAACGTGGTCAGGCGCGCGCTTGAACTCAGTCCGTTTGATTTTGGTATTACCTCGGGCAAACGCACGGCCGAAGAGCAATTCCAACTCTTTCAGGACAAGGCCAGTCAGCTGGATGGCTATTCACGTATCAGCCGTCACCAAACCGGTCATGCGATTGATTACGTGGTGTATGACGAGGATGGCGAAGTGACATGGGGCTTCAGTTACTACGAGCAAGTGAGCTGGGCGTTTAAACAAGCAGCCAGAGAACTCGGTGTGCCGATTGTGTGGGGTGGTGACTGGACGTCGTTTAAAGATGGTCCACACATTGAGCTCGATCGTCAGGTGTACCCATGATTGGTGCGTTAGTCAGTTTGTTTAATGGCGGACTCGAAACCTATAGGCAGTATAACCGCAACAAAGCGGAGGCCTTAAAGCGAAAAGACGAGCTCGACCAAGAGAAGCATCAGGCGAGGGTGCGCCGACTGCAAAAAGGCGAAGAGCAGGCCAGCAGTCTTGATGAAGTGAGCATCAGAGAGCGCGGTTTCAAAGATGAATTTATCCTGCTTGTGGTGTTTATCCCGCTCATCTTGTCATTCATTCCCGATTACGCACCTTATGTCGAACAAGGCTTTGAGGCGCTGCAGAATATTCCCGAGCCGTATTGGTATGTGGTGGGCGCCGTCGTCATCGACACACTTGGCATGCGTGCAATGGTTCGTTACCTACTGGAATTCTTCTCAGGCAAGTTCAGGGGGTAGTGATGGGACTACTTGAAGCAATGCTCATTGCTCTAATCACTGGCGTGGTCTCAAGCGCGGGGACGATTGCTGCGCTCAAAACCGACATCAACTGGATAAAGAAAGTGCAGCAAGATCAGGAACAACGGATACGAAAACTGGAGGACAGTCATGGCTAAACGATGCTGTAAATGCAAAGGCCGCAAACAAAACGGCCAGCTTAAGAAAGGGTATACGCTCAGAGGTGGACGGGTAGTGAAAGCCGCCGCCACGAGAAAGCGACGAAAGGCACGACGCAGACGTTAAATAAAACCGCTCATCAGGGCGGTTTTTTGTTTCTAAGGCAATCAAATTTTGATTGAAAGCATATTATACAGATTTGGTATGCGTTTTAATGCAATGAATGATTGTTCTCCTTTTAAGCTACTGATAAGTTAACGAAAAATGGGCTAGTTTTAGTCTAAGCCAGTAACATGACAGAAAAATTCTATTACCAAGTACATAACCTTTCTGTCTAATAATTGTTATGCGAATTATGAGATCAGCGAAAGGGATAAAATTTTATGTATAAAGTCGGCATTGTTTTGTTCGATGATTTCACAGATGTAGACTTCTTTCTTATGTATGACTTGCTTGGGCGAACAACTGATAGTTGGACGGTTAGCATACTGGGAACTAAACCTGAACATAACTCCCACTTGGGTATGAAAGTTAAAACTGACGGACATATTTCAGAGGTAACGAGTCAAGATGTAGTTCTTATCACGAGTGGTAAGCGTGGTATTCCTGAAGCCATGAAAGACACTGGATTTATGTCAGCCCTGAATCTTGACCCAAATAAGCAGTTAATCGGTTCGATTTGTGCGGGGTCATTCATCCTTCATGAGCTCGGTTTGCTAAAAGGTAAGCCGTTAACGACGAATCCAGACGCTAAGAGTGTTCTGCAAAGTATGGGAGGAGACGTTCAGGACCTACCTCTCGTGGTAGAAGGTAACGTAGCCACTGCCGGAGGTTGTCTTTCACTGATGTATCTAATTGGTTGGCTGGCAGAGCGGCTGTTTGACTCAGACAAACGAAAAGCTATACAGAGTCAATTACTTCCAGCTGGACAGTTAGAACTTTTTGAAGAGCTCATAGCCACAACTATTCAATCAGCAGAGTTGGAAAGTTCGCATAACAATAAATTCAAGTAGATCCGCAACGCTTGGCACTTTCAGTTTGAATCGGCTTTAGTGTTTACGGCACAATGGTCTAGGTGGGTGTTAGCGTTGCTCACTACTTAATTTGGCGTTAGCAATATAAGAGGAAATCAATATGTCAGGGATTACAGATTTAGACGAACTGCTACGTTCGATGAGCCCCAAATTAGTAGAAACTGAGTTTGTATTTTGTACTGTTTCTGGTCAGCTCGTAGACTACGTTCAGTTAAATCCAGTCGCTACGTTTGTTGAATCTGAGGGCTTAACTTTGGTTCTTGAAAAGTCAGTCGCAGAGAAAGCTGCTTTGTCGTTTGATGGTACGTATAGCCAAATCACTTTGACGGTTCACTCTAGCTTGGAAGCTGTCGGTCTTACAGCAGCAGTAGCGAGTAAGCTAGCGTCAAAGGGCATTAGTGCTAATGTGATTGCAGCTTATTATCACGACCATATTTTCGTTCAAAGTAGCAAAGCTGAAGCGGCAGTTTCAGCATTAGAAGAATTCAGTGCTTAAGGTTGAGCCATATTGCTAACAATGCGTTTAAGACGGATTCCCAACGCTTGGCATTTGGGGTTTGAATCAGCTTTAGTGTTTACGGCACAATAGTTTAGGTAGGGTGGTCTGCGTTGCTCACCACTTAACGCGGCGTTATGCGACCTAAAGGAAATGGGGATTTATGGATAAATTTGGAATGCTTCAAGAGCTCGGTGCAGGTGACTTTCAGCACCTCAACGGTTCGCTGGAAGCGCACCTTAAAGGGACTGAAAATGTTCTAATAAGTTGGGGTAGTAGCGAGTTACTTCAAATTGCAGGTCTCTTTCATGCTGCATATGGAACTGCGGGCTTCGATGAAAATATGGTGTCGCTAAGTCAGCGCCAAGAAATAGCACGAATTATTGGGTGTGATGAAGAAGCTTTGGTCTACTTGTACTGCTCATGTGACAGAGACTATGTATTTCCTCAATTTGGTAAAGTGCCAGAAATCCAATTTAAAGATCGATTTACTGGTTCAATATTCAATCTAGACAATGCAATGGTGAAATTGTTCTGCGAGTTAACTGTCGCAAATGAGTTAGAGCTTGTTTATAGCAGTGAAGAGTTCAAGCTCAAATATGGTGCCGAGCTATTTGAACTGTTCCAAGGTATGGACAGCTACTTAAGTTCCGAGGCGAGAAAGGCGTACAAATCAGCATTGTCGAATTTCGCATAACAAACGCTTTAAGGTGGATTGCCAACCTTTGGCATTTTTGGTTCAGTTGAGTTTAGTGATTACGGTGGTCTGTTTAGGTGTAGTGCATTGGCAACCACTTAAGCGGGCGTTAGCTGATTTAAAAGGATTTTCACATATGCGTAAACTTATTATTTTATCAATTTTGGCATGCTTTAGTTCTATCACTGTAGCGGATAGTACATCGTCTTATGTGGGACAAGAAACAAGAGGAATTAAGGCATTATCGCAAGAAAAAATTCGAGGTTTACTCGACGGAAACGGTTTGGGTTATGCAAAAGTAGCTGAACTCAATGGCTATCCTGGTCCTGCACATGTTTTGGAGTTGTCTAAGGAGCTACAACTTAGTGAGGAGCAAAAAGAGCAGACTGAAGAACTCTTTAATACAATGCAAAACAACGCTAAGGCGCTTGGCTCTGATTTGATTGCAGCGGAGAAAGAACTTGAAATGACCTTTGTTTCTGGTGAGGTCTCTGAGAGTAAAGTAACGAGTAGCATGAAAAATATTGCTTTAATTGAGGGTAAATTACGAGCGGTTCATGTAAACGCACATTTAGCACAAAAAGCGCTCCTTACTCCACACCAAGTACATAAATACAACAAGTTACGAGGTTATAGTTCTAAGGGGCACCACCATCACTGAAAATCAGCTAACAATGCGTTTAAGACGGATTCACAACGCTTGGCGATTTCAGTTCAAGTTGAATTTAGTGTTTAAGGTGCAATGGTTTAGGTTTGGTGGCTGGCGTTGTTCACCACTTAACGCGGCGTTATGTTTAATTAGGGACTACACAGATGAAACAGCAATTTATTCTAATGTCTGAGTACAATCAATGGATGAATGCGTCACTACTCTCGCATCTAAATGAAGCTATTGAACCTGATATTTACGAGGAAAAAGGCGCGTTTTGGGGCTCAGCTTTCAAAACCATAAGCCATGTCTTCACTTGTGACTTGATGTGGTTACACCGATTTATCAATGTCCAGAGTTCCTATGACTTGGCTGAAAGCCTGAGTGAATTTCCACACCCTACTTCTAATAATACGCATTGTTTCGATACTCTAGATGAACTGAGTGCAAGTCGTGTAAAATTAGATAGAGTAATAGCTGACTGGGTAAGCTCAATCAGCGATACTGAGTTTGATTCTAATGTGGTATATCAAAACTCTTCAGGTACGGAGTTTTCAGAGCCCTTCGCATCAGTATTACTGCACTTTTTTAATCACCAAACTAATCATCGAGGTCAAGTTACAACTCTACTTAGTCAAAGTGGTGATAATTCGTATTGTACTGACCTACTCGCTCTAATCCGAAAGTAAAAACATAACAAATTACTAAACAGGGACTCCTAACGCTTGGCGACCTCAGTCGCACTTTCAGCTCAGTGTTTATGGCACAATATTTAAGTTGGGTGGTATTGCGTTATCGCCCGTTAGTAAAGCGTTATGTTTAATGGAGGAAACGGTGATTTTAGGGCTAAATCATATCACTATTGCAGTTAGTGATTTGGAATCCTCTCTTCAGTTTTATAGAGATATTTTGGGGTTCACTGCTCATGCGAAGTGGGATAAGGGAGCTTACTTATCTGTAGGTGAACTTTGGTTTTGTCTTTCACTCGATGAACCTTGCCCAAAAGCCGACTATACCCACATCGCTTTTGATATTGTATCTGAAGAATTTGAAGCCTTTGCGAAGTGTGTCGTTTCATTGGGTGTAGAAGTTTGGAAAGAGAACAAAAGTGAAGGGCAATCACTCTACATTTTAGACCCTGATGGCCACAAGTTAGAGGTACACTCAGGTTCGCTGAAAAGCAGGTTAGAATCTCTAAGAACGAAACCATACAGTGGGCTTGTTTGGCTTTAAACATAACAAACTGCTCAAGACGGACTATCAACGCTCGGCAATTTGGGTTTACTTTAGTGACTTTAATAAGAAATCATGCAACTAATAAGGCCGCGTTAGCGGCCTTTATTATTTTCTTAGGGAAATGGGGATAATAAGCAAGATGATGAAGAGGGCGTACAGAAGCGGCAACAGTGAGACTGCGACGCCTGCAAACGTCGCTTGACTGTCAAACACATTGGAAAAGGTGGCGATAGTGCCAGCGACAACGCCGAAGAACCCTGAAGCAAGCGCCGTAATCGATACGGCAGAAAACAGTTTGTCTTTAGAGTAAAGAAAACTTCCCACGCCAACCAGAAGTGACGGGATAAAGACGGTCACAAAGGAAGTGACGTCACCGTAGCTCTCGACGCCAGCGAGAGCCAATAACGTTGAGACCACATACAAAACTGCAAGAACATAGATACAATAGAAATACTGAAACTTCATGCCATTACCACCAATAACCATACATAATGCTATCCGGATCTTTGGGTAATCTCATCATAGAATCTTGGTCTTTTAAATACCTATTCTTGAAATTACGTGCTCTTGCTCCAGAAGGCGGTAAATCCGCAATCGCTTCAATCAGCAATGTCATTTGTGGATCCGATAAAGGCACGTTGGACTCTAACGCATGGTGAAGTGCAGGGACCAGGACTTTATACAAACGATTCGCCTCCAGCTTACTGGACACTCGGCCATACACTTTATCTAATGCTTCTATGAGTAAGGATTGAGCTGACATAGACACTCCAATTTCAGAAAAAGCCAACAAACACCACTGAAACAACGACTAAATAATCATATTGCTTGATCCAGTTTCGTATCGTGTTGTTATCGCATCAATTGTCCCTCAAGGGGCATTATTTCGTTTAATTAATCCTCGTTTACGCTCGCGCCAGCCACCAAAACCCCCTTAACTTATTCGCGACCTTGTTCGTCACCACCACTTAATAAAGGCGCGAAACCCATGAATAAAACAAAGCCAGTACAACGTCAGTCGATTGATGTGCAGTTTCTGCAAGATGTCATCAATCAAACCCATCTCGAATTGAAAGTGTCGTCACTCAGTGAGCAGAGTTATCGCTCCTTAGTCTGCGATGAAAGCCCGGTCTTGGACTGGCTCAGTCACTACCATTTATCGTGTTTCTCCGGCCGGGCTTTTCATATCGGCGTGCAGCGATTCAAACAACCGCGACCTGGGCTGTTGGTGGGTGTCTATGACAGTCGGGTAGGGAGACAACATACGCTGCTCCTTGAACCCTTAGACGGACGTGCCGCTCAGGCCATGACCGAGCGATTGATGTCGGTGATCACCTATATTGCGCTGTATTTTCTGTCGACGTATCCCAACAGTGTAGGTGTCTACCTCGTCGATCCGCCCAAACCGTTCCTGTCGTATTATGGCTTGTACGGCTACAAAGTGTTGGACAGTTGGCATGAGGTGCCGGTGATGTTTGCCACCTTTGACAGTCTGTTTGAACGTCAGCAAGACGTGCTGTTCGAAATGTTGCTGGATGAAGAGTTGGATTTGTTAGCGGATTAACTCAGGAGAACGTTATGTTAAATCGACGACGCGTACGGCTGCGACCAGCGCAAGGCCAAGTCAAACAAGTGCTGCTCAAGACCGCCGCGGTGTTGCTGCAGGACGACCGCTACAAAATCCCCATCGATGATGACATGCCACCGCCCAGCACAATTCAACCCACGCAACCGCGCCGGACTTAATGTCCGGCGTGTGCGTCTATAGCGTCAGGTGCTGACGTCATTTGAACTTACTCGGTACCCAGGGGATCGGTTCAACGCGGCGACCACCACGAAAAGGCGGCAGATTGGGCACCGGTGGCGTCGGACAAGGATCGTGCAGGCGGCCATACAATTTGACCAACTGACGATGTTCATCGCGCCAGTAGACGAAGTTTTCGAGCTCTTTGGGGTTAAACTCGCGTCGATCGGGCGTAATCAGCGTGGCGCGCTCTTCATGGACACGAAAGCCGTCCCAGCGGATATCGAGCGGCAGATAACCGCGGGCTTTAATGTTGAGTAGCTTTTCTGCGAGTGGATTGACCGGTGTGAGACCTAATATCCAGCGTTTGACGGTCACGGGTTGCACGTGAAAAAATGCGGCGGCTTGGTGCAGATCCATAAATTGTTGGTGAACCAACTGACGGAAGCTGGGTGTGAGCATGTGATTTTCCTCCAGAAAATAATTTGCGCAACGATTGTTTATTCCTTTTTTTATTGCGAGATTGATAGATGAGAACAATCAAAAACGCCGAAAAACACAAAATTCGCATTTTGTATTTATTAACCCAATAGCGCAGTTGACCGACCAACGGGGTCATTAATGGGATAAATAATGGTAATTGTTGAAGCAAAACAAGCTGTTAGTGAAACGCGATTGACGCGAAAGTTGGGTGTGAGCACGGGATGGATTTCGTGGGGTTTCTGGATACCCAAGTGCGCATTATGTACGTTATGTTAAATACAATTCTATATCAAGAAAGGACATCACCGTCCTTTCTTCTCTACTTCTATGGCTTGCTATGTTGTGTTATGAAATTCAACATAACTAGATTTACCATAAAATACCTAATAATCAGTTCGATAATCAGAGATTAACTCACTGGTTATTGGTTTAGCCACCTGCAAGCTTTACTGTGTGGCCTTTCTTTTCAAGGTGTGCTTTGATCTTGTCACGAGCATCGCCTTGAATTTCAATTGTGCCATCTTTTACTGAGCCACCGCAGCCACAAACTTTTTTAAGTTCTGCTGCTAATAGTTTTAGTGGCGCATCGTCTAAATCAAGACCGGTCACGATAGAAACGCCTTTACCTTTGCGTCCTTTCGTTTGGCGTTGGATACGAACGATACCGTCGCCTTTTTCACGTTGAGGTTTGTCTTCTTCAGGTTTGATGCGACCTACGTCAGTGCTATATACAAGAGTCATACAGTTCTACTTCTTTTGTTGCTGTTCAGCTTTTTGCTTAGCGACCAAGTATGCCTCTATGTGCTTCTGAATAGCAAGCTTTCCACCTTTGATTAGCCTACCGTTAAAGAAACAGTACCAACTGTTTACGTCACCAGTATCATTTTTGATGGTATAGCCGTGGAAATTCTCTTGGGCTGGTTGCCCATCAGCTTTCTTTGCATTCGCCAGAGAATTGAATTCTTTAGGATCGATAATTGTTGCGGTATCGCAAAACCAATCAATGCTCTTCTTAACGGCTGCCATACTTCCTGACAACACGTGTTGCTTGATTTGTACTTGCCAAATTTCTGTTGAGTTTCCAGCAGATTTGAGGGTGAAACCTCGGTAAGTTGCAGCAGCCATAGTCATTATTATCTTTGTATTCAGATAGTTTAATAATAATTGTAAATCTCTCATTATCAAGTATATTTATCATACGTTTCGTGGTTATGGTGCGTTAAAATGCGGAAAAATGTTCGCGTCGTCACATGTGAAGATGAGAGAAAACAATTCGTTAATAAGTTATTAAACAATATAACTATCGAAGAGCTAAATGAATTAATGAATGGTGAATACGCCCGCAACTCTCTGTTAGCTATGCGCAAAGATTGGAATCTATTTAACGATTTTTGTGCAAATAAAGCTGTACATTCCCTGCCCGCCGCTTCTACTGCAGTACGTTTGTTCTTAGAAAAAGAGTCTAAGCAAAGGAAATATGCGACTATTAAACGTTACGGTGTGACTATTGGTTTGGTTCATAAGACTCTAGGAATGCCTGACCCTACTTCCAATGTTTCGGTTAGGAATTTACTCGCGGCTCTTCGAATCGATAAGAAGGCAGATGCGAAATCAACCACCCCTTTTAACAAACGACATCTTGACGAGTTAACAACCCTACTCGGTTCTTCAACACATCTTCGCGATATTAGAAACTTGGCAATATACCATCTGATGTTCGAGTGTATGCTTAAACGTTCAGAATTGAGAGATCTCAGTATTAGTCACGTTTATTCTGAGGACTCTACCTTTAGGATATGGATAGAGAATGAAGAGTATCAACTTTCATATGACGCCAGTGAGATTTTAACTCGCTGGATAAATGTACGTGGTAGCCTTGATGGCGCTCTTTTTAACTCTGTAGATAAGCATGGTAACTTAAGTAATGAAACGCTTAACGACTCATCAATATATAGGATTTTGCGCTCGGCTAGTGACAAACTGAAACTTGATGTTCAGTTCTCTGGTCAGTCGCTACGAGTTGGAGCCGCAAATGAGCTTGCTTCGCAAGGTGTGAAAGTGAAGGACATTCAACGTTTTGGTCGCTGGAAAAGTGCTGCTATGCCTTATCAATACATTGGCAATCAATCGCAAGCAGCACTTGAGCGTATGGTTTACAAAAGCTTTAAACCTTGGGACTAGACAGAACTCTTCACACAATCTGCCAAGAAACCCGCAAATGAATGTCCGTTATGCTCTAGCATTTTCGGGAACATTGAAATCGGGGTCATTCCCGGAAATGTATTGACTTCGTTAAGGTAAATCTTTCCATCAGGAGTTAAGAAGAAGTCAATTCGAGACAGGTGACGTAAACGCATTTGAGTGAATACTTTTTCTGAGCTCTGACGAATCAATTCAAGCTGCTCTTGGTTAAGGTTTGACGCCTCTACTTTAGTGACCGAATGGCTTGAAGCACTGTACTTTTCTTCGTAGCTATAGAAAGCATCTTCCGGTGCGATGATTTCACCTGGCTTTGATATATGAAGTTTACCTTCGTACTCATACGCTGCAACTTCAAGCTCTCTCGGTTTCACTGCTTGCTCGACTAATACTTGATCTGAGTAGCCGAAAGCATCATCTAGCGCTTTTTGAAGTTGAGAAACATCCGTTACCTTGTAACATCCTACAGATGAACCCTGCCTAGCGGCTTTGACAAATACAGAGCCCCACTCTTTAAACGCGGCTTCGCTACGTAAGTATGCGTCTTGATTGTTTTCAGATAAGAAAATATAAGGCGTGTTAGGGATACCTAATGCGTCATACCAAAGCTTGGAAGTTATCTTGTTGAAACTATTAGTGCTTGCTTCTGGGCCACAACCTAGATAAGGAATACCAGATAGCTCTAGCATCGATTGAATATCACCAGTTTCACCTGGGAATCCGTGAATACAGGGAACAACAAAGTCCAACTTGGTTGAACTAGTATCTGTGTTGATTGTGCCGGCATTGGTATCTAGATAAGCCAGTTCACCATCTTTCGTAAACCAACCATCGGTTTTCATTTCGATACGAACAACATTAAAGCCTTGCGTTGATTCTAATTGGGACTGTAAGAAATCGGCGGAGACGAGTGAGACTTCATGTTCTGAAGAACCACCACCGCAAAGGAGAAGAATAGTCGTATTTGTCATTAAAAATCTTTCCGTGAGACAACAGGGAGAATCTCAGACCATGATAATAAAAACCGCTATGAGTTACACGGTTTTACCAGACAAAAATCCTTATTGTCGGTTAAATGAAGAAAATGTAGGCGATAAAAAAGGGGCTAACGCCCCTTCTATCTAAATCAATTTAACTTGTTAAGCGTTGGGTACTGTGAGTTTTTAATGTCATCAATACTTTTAACGAAAGGCTTAAGTGTGCGGAATTCTGTAGGAAGATCAGAAATCGCTGCTTTTGCTTCTGTACGTGTCGCATAGTCACCGTAAAGAACAGTATACCATTTGGTGCCATTTACAACTTTATAGTTTTCCCAAACTGGCTGGTTGTCTTCACGTGGTAATTTACGCGCAAAGTGATCCACTTTAGTTTGCGAACCCACAGCAACTACCTGAATTGTGAAGCCATAGCGTGGATTCATTGCCTGTTGCTTGGCTGTTGGTGGGATAATAGCAACAGCCGGTTTGGGCTTAGCTTGCATCTTCACTGTTTGATTCTGTTGAGCAGGCGCTGTATTCACGACTTTAGCAACGTTATCTTCAGAGATGCCGTTTGTCATTCCTTGCTGAGTTACGACTGGTTGCTCAACCTTTGCCGTTTTGTAATCCTCACGATAGCTTTCTGAGCTCACGTCTGTCACATAATCGCTCGAAACACATGCCGAAAGCACCACTGATAAGCCAACTATTGCTATTTTTTTCATGAATTATTCAAATGCCTTAACTAGAAATTACTGTAAATCATGCCGTTAGATAGACTTAGAATCAACCCAACATTTTAATTATATATCAATACTCTGTGACACATGGCACAAACTTCACTTGTACCTAAGTGATCTGATTAAAACAACATCAAAAATGGCAAGTATTGGCACTCGTTGTTAGATACGATTAAACGTATCGCCCCTTTAGGAGCCTTGCAATGAGCCATCTTACCCATCTATTGAGGCCACAATCCGTCGCAGTTATCGGCGCTTCAACTAAGCCAATGCGTGCTGGCAATATCGTAATGAAAAACTTACTGCAT
Organism: Vibrio sp. R10-SG3-ISO10; assembly: GCF_059834185.1. Taxonomy (NCBI): domain Bacteria; kingdom Pseudomonadati; phylum Pseudomonadota; class Gammaproteobacteria; order Vibrionales; family Vibrionaceae; genus Vibrio; species Vibrio sp. R10-SG3-ISO10. The sequence continues at coordinate 18,806 of NZ_JCBDHG010000028.1, read as the reverse complement.
GGTGGGTTTGAAGGTGCGATTATGCCAGTGACCCCGAGATACTCCTCTGTCTGTGGTGTTCTCGCCTACCCTTCAATTGAGCAACTACCGATTGTGCCCGATGTGGCCATCTTATGTACCCACGCCAAATACAACGAGAAGATATTTGAGCAGTTGGCGAAAAAGAAAGTAAAAGCGGTGATCGTGCTTTCAGCAGACATGCACTTCGCTAACGATAAAGGAGAAAGCATTCAAGATGCTTGTTTAACTGTTGCCAGAGCCAACGGTATGCGCGTTCTGGGGCCAAATAGTTTAGGTATAATTTTACCCTGGGTTAACTTTAATGCGTCTTTCTCTCCTGTCACCGCCATAAAAGGAAAAATAGCCTTTATTTCACAATCAGCTGCAATGTGTACCACTATTCTGGATTGGGCGAACGATAAAAACATTGGCTTTTCTGCTTTTGTTTCGCTAGGAAATGCGCTTGATATCGATTTCGCGGATCTACTTGATCATCTATGTACCGACTCCCATACTGAGGCGATCCTCCTTTATGTCGACACGATAAAAGATGCGCGCCGCTTTATGTCAGCGGCTCGTGCGGCGTCTCGTAACCGTCGCATACTGGTTTTAAAAGGTGGTAAAACATCTGCTGGCCGAATTGCCGCAAGAGCGCATACGGGTGGCGACGATACGTTAGATATTATCTATGACTCTGCTATTCGCCGTACCGGTATGCTAAGGGTAAACAACTCACACGAGCTGTTCGCAGCAGTAGAAACATTGACCCATTCTGTCCCTCTTCGCGGTGAAAGACTGGCGATTATTACTAATGGTGGCGGCCCTGCGATTATGGCCGTCGACACGCTATTGCAACGTGGCGGGAAACTTGCGGATCTATCCGAAGAGTCAATTGAGAAACTGAGTGAGATTCTACCCGCCAGTTGGAGTCACAATAACCCCATCGATATGGTCGGCGATGCGGATGAAAAACGCTACGTTAACACGCTGAATACAGTGATGGATGCCGACTGTGCTGATGCGATCCTTATTATGCACAGCCCATCTGCTGTCGCCCACTCTGAACAAACAGCTCGTGCCATCGTTGATGTGATTAAATCGCACCCTAGGCATAGACGCTTTAACTTTTTAACTAACTGGTCTGGAGAATTAACCGCCAAACCCGCTCGCGATATTTTTACTCAAGCCGGCATACCAACCTATAGAACCCCTGAGAGCGCGGTAGTTGCCTTTATGCACTTGGTCGAGTACCGACGTAACCAAAAACAATTGATGGAGACACCAACGACTGCAGAGCCAGTACATATTGCAGAGCTCAATGAAGCCAAAAAATGGATCGAAAATAAACTACTGGATGTAAATACAGTGTCTTTAGATACACACCAAATTGGCACCTTTTTACGCCACTTCAACTTTAAAGTGTTGCCAACTTGGATTGCATCAGACTCAAGTGAAGCCGTCCATGTCGCTGAGCAAATTGGTTATCCAGTAGCCGTCAAACTTCGTTCGCCAGATATCGCGCATAAATCCGATGTCCAAGGCGTGATGCTTAACTTACGTAATAGCAATGAAGTTGCCAGTGCTTCTGAAGCAATACTGGATCGCACTAAACTCTCCTACCCGTCGGCTAATATTCATGGGCTGTTAGTACAAGGAATGGCAAAGTTAGCAGGTGGAGAAGAGATTCGTATCAAAGTCAAAACAGATGAAACCTTCGGCCCTGTTATTCTTATTGGTCAAGGCGGTTCTGAGTGGGATGAATCAATAGATGCCGCTTCAGCGTTGCCTCCATTAAATATGGCGCTAGCTCGCTATTTGATTGTACGAGCGATTAAGAGCGGAAAGATACGTCCGCAAAAATTGCCAGAGCCTATGGACATTCATGGCTTGTCTGAGCTGCTTGTTCGGGTGTCTCAAATGGTGGTTGATTGCCCTCAAGTTTATGAGCTGGATATACATCCAGTACTTGCTAATGGTTCTGACTTTACGATACTCGATGCAGACTTAATCCTTAAGAAATATGAAGGAGATGCTCAGCAGCGTCTCGCTATACGCCCTTACCCGGTTGAATACGAACAGATCATCACGCTTAAAGATGGAGAAGAGGTATTGTTAAGGCCGATTCTTCCAGAAGATGAGCCGCACCATGCTGATTTTATCCATAACGTGTCCAAAGAAGACCTCTATAAACGATTCTTTACCGATGTTGGTGAGTTTAATCATGAAGCGTTAGCCAACCTGACTCAAATCGATTATGACCGCGAAATGGCCTTTGTTGCGGTTAGCCAAAGTCGTGTAGGAAGCCCGATCATTGGTGTTTCTCGGGCTCTAATTAATCCAGACAATACTGATGCTGAATTTGCGATTCTTATCAGGTCTGATCTTAAAGGTAACGGTTTAGGTAAGGTCTTGATGAAGAAGATTATCGAGTACTGTCAACACAAAGGAACTAAGCAGATGTCGGGCATGACCATGCCAACCAACCGCGGTATGCTCATGCTAGCTCAAGGGCTAGGATTTAAGTTAGATGTGCAGTTTGAAGATGGAACTGCAGATATGGTACTCCCCCTCAGTTAGCCTCGGCTATTTATAGTTAAGTCGCTCGTCTTGGGCGACTTGACCTTTTCGTTCAGAAACTCTTTGGTATTTATCTTGCGCGATGAAACTTGTCGGAGTATGATTAATCGTAATTCGACGATAGACTATAGAGTGAGTAGAAAATGTCTAATCCGTGCAGTAGCGCCAATACAAAAGCTTTCGAATCTTCAGAGCAAGATCTGGCGCTAGAACAGAAGTTCGCGACACAAGCGAAAGCCTTGTCTCACCCTGCTCGCGTCCGTATCGTGAAGATTCTTTTAAACTTAGAAAAGCTGGGTGGTTGTTTAAATAGCGATCTAGTCTCAGAGCTCGGTTTAGCGCAATCTACCGTATCTGAACATCTACGAATCCTTAAACAAGCTGGATTTATTAGCGCGGAATCAATACCACCTAAAGTCTGCTATCGTGTTGATAAAGCGGAAATTGAACAGTTTTCAAATCGTTACGCGTCGATATTTAGTTAACAGTTAACTTACATGCGGGAAGATATTATCTTCCCATTTTTTAATCCCTTACAATCGTCATTCGACGATAAACGAATGAGAGTGTTGCAATGAATCAACAAATCGCAACAAACCGCACGGCGCTATCGGCGGCCAACAACATGAGCTTTTTAGATCGTTACCTAACGGTATGGATTTTTGTTGCTATGGCTATTGGTATAGGTGTGGGTGTTGCTTTTCCTGAAGTCGCACAGTGGAATGAATCCATGTCCGTCGGAAGTACTAATATCCCGCTTGCTATTGGCTTAATCTTAATGATGTATCCTCCGTTGGCGAAGGTTAACTATGGTTTGTTAGGTAAGGTTCGAAAGGACAAAAAAGCAATCAAGTTGTCTTTGTTTATGAACTGGATTGTTGGCCCTATCCTAATGTTTGTCCTTGCTTTGGTATTCTTAGGCGATAAACCGGGCTACATGGTCGGTATCATTCTTATTGGTTTAGCAAGATGCATTGCAATGGTATTAGTTTGGAATGACATTGGCGGCGGCAACAAAGAGTACGGTGCTGCTCTGGTTGCATTGAACAGTGCATTCCAAATTGTAACATACAGCTTTATGGCATGGCTTTTCATCACTGTTCTTCCTCCTTTACTGGGATACCAAGGATTTGACGTCGATATCTCGATGATCGACATTGCAGAAAGCGTTTTGATTTATCTTGGTATACCGTTTTTAGCTGGTTTTCTCAGTCGTAAATGGTTAACTAAGTTAAAGGGAGAACAATGGTATAACGAGGTGTTTCTTCAACGTATCTCACCGATAACCTTGATCGCTTTGCTGGCTACTATTGTTCTGATGTTCAGTTTAAAAGGTGAAATGATTTTCGAACTGCCTATGGATGTGGTTCGAGTAGCGATTCCATTAGCGATTTACTTTGTCGTCATGTTCTTCGTTAGCTTCTTTGTCGGTAAGAAAATGGGGATCGATTATGATAAGAATGCCTCTATTGCATTTACAGCAACTGGTAACAACTTTGAATTAGCGATTGCAGTTAGTATTGCTGTGTTTGGTCTTAACTCTGAACAAGCATTTGCGGGTGTGATTGGCCCACTGATTGAAGTACCGGTTCTTATTGCACTAGTTAATGTAGCGCTGAGAATGAAAAAGAAGTACTACGCTTAGTTTATAGCTAGCCAAGACTAGGTGTTTATTCTCTAGTCTTGGCTTTGCAGCTTCAGCAGAATAATAGCTGCGAACGCACTTGTTCAAATGGCATCGGTTTGTAAAAGTAATACCCTTGTATCGACGCAATGCCCAAGCTTGAAATGAACTCAAGTTCTTCTTTTGTCTCTACCCCTTCTACGGTAATTTCCGCACCATAAAGTCTGACTAAGTCGGTTGTAAGACGGAACATTTCTCTACCATTTTTATTGCCAATGTTAGTCACTAACGAGCGGTCGATTTTAACTTTGTCGTATTCATAATTGATTAGGTTACCAATAGAGGAATACCCCGCGCCAAAATCATCTAGTGCAATGCTTACACCTGCACGTTTTAGCTTGGTGAACACTTTACGCATCAGGTTTTCGTCTTGAACCAGCACATCTTCAGTGATCTCTAATTCAACTTGATGATACTGGAGGTCACTTTGGTCAATCATCGAAAGTACGGAGTCAGCAAACCCTTTGATAAGGAAGGTTTGCGGCGAGACATTGAGCGAAACTTTAAAGTCGGGAACGACCGCTAACGGTGACACTTCCTGCAACGCTCTTTTGATGACCCAGGTATCGACTTCCGGTATTAGCCCCAACTTAGCAAAGCTTTGCAAAAATGTCGGAGGCGTAATGAGCCCTGTCGATGATCTGTGCCTAATTAAAACTTCGAGAGTCGTTATGCATTGTCTCTCTATATTCATTTGAGGTTGATAGTAGAGAATGAATTCACCGGATTGTTGAAGCTCTTTGATATGCAAATAGGCTCTTTTCTCTTCACCCTGACAGAGGAGAGCTCTACGCGCATTAAGTGATACGTGTAATTTATCGTGAAATAGCTTGTTAGTTTCTTCTGAGCTTACAAAAGGACAGATGAGATTTTCGTTCATTAAGGAATCAAACCAAATTTTATGAAATTGCAGTAGCGCTTGTGATAAGCGATGTGTTGCCAAAGACACAGAAATTCCTTAATGAAGTGGTCTATCCGTTTGCTGTGTTCAAACTGTGAGTAATAGACCACTAAGTTCATATTGGCAATTGAACGCACCATACTTGAAGTTTTTGGTTTGTTCTAATTAAACATTTGAATGTGACGATAACAAATGCTTATCAACACGATTGCTGCTGAAATTCTAGGGTGATTCAATTCATTAACGATCTGCTGGATGATTAACGCCATCATGCGTGACAATGTCACCTAAATCAAAAGGATTGACTCCTTCTAAACAGCCGACATTAAAGCCATATTCGTCAGGGAATGAGCGCCTTTGATGGTGGGTGTAAATCCCACAGTTCGAACAAAAGTAATGTTTAGCCGTGTTGGTATTAAACTGATACAGCTTAAGCTTATCTTCACCTTTGAGAATGCGAATACCATCTAACTTAACCGACGCGACAATAGCTCCCTTTCTACGGCATATAGAGCAATCACAGCGGCGGGGCTTCTCAATTCCATTTGGTAGGCTAAGCTCCAATTCAACCGCACCGCAGTGGCAACTCGCCTTATGTTTGGATTGTATTGGTGTGTTCCCTACTTGCTTAATCATTTATCCTCCTGACATTGTCTTATACTTTTTCTACTTCTTTTTCGTTTGAAAATCGCTCCTCATAGATTTGCATAAAGTCGGCACGAATTTCTTGTTCTAGATGTGTTGCCTTATCCGTTGGGCAGAACAGCATAAAGTGAACAATCTGCTCGCCTGTGCTGCCGCTAGTAATATGAATGTGAGGTTCTGCTCCTGGTAAATCGACACCTGCGTGCTTTTCAATCACCGTGTTGTAGCGCGTCGCCACCTCATAAAAGTAACTTGTGTGTCCATCGATCTTTTCTAGCATCGTCGGGATCAATGGATAAAGATTAACAAATTCGGGTACAACGATAGAAAAATCGTGGTACACATAGCGCTTCATAAAGTTGAGGTTTTTTACTGGATAGGTAAAAAACATGCTGTTTGGTAACGTCGCGGTTTTACCTGTGTAATGATACTGGCCGTGATGCAAATCAATTTCCTGGATGACCGTTGCCATCATATTGTGCTCGATGACTTCACCACAGATTTTTCCGACTTCAATCCAATCGCCAATACGGAATGAACGCGAGCTCGCGCGTTGAATCGATCCTGTGAAACAAAGAATGATCTCCTTTGAAGCGACGACGATTGCAACAGCGATAGCAGTTACTGAAAGTGCAAATTCATTGATCTCTGATTGCCAAAGAATGAACAGTAGAAGCACGGTAGTGATAAAGGTGCCATTCTTTGTTCGTGACATCCAACTGCGTTGTTCTTCTGACACAAATGCCACATCTCCACGAATCATGGAAAGAACCATTCGGCGAACAATTGAGATCAGAATAATGATTAACGCGGTGAAAACGAGTTTGTGAGTTAGAAGAAAATCGATTACGGCTTGTACTTTCTCCACGCTCTGCTCCTATTATTGAAAAGGGGCAAAAGCCCCTTTGTTTAGTTTGTATTTTTGTAGTTTTACATGCGTAAGAACAAACTTCCCACACATCTCACGAGAGATCTAGTATCGCGATGCAATATTGCAATAGATGTTCTGAACCTAGACAAGTTTGAGTTATTTATAACGCGCTGAGGTAATGAACTCGCCAAAAGTCTCGCACCAGACAATAACCGTATTGTAGTCCTGAATAGCAAAATCTTGAGGGAGATTTACGGTAAATCGATCGAAGCTCTTTACTTCCCCAACCTGCACCATCGTCTGCTTTTGAGCATTAAAATCTGCCTCTGTTTCAACAAATGTTGGTGAAAAGTACAGTTTATAATCAGGCCCAGGAGCTAACTCACCGACAAAGGCCACTTTATCTGCACTGATCGAGACGGAACCCTCACCCCAGTGGAGAAAATCACTGTCTTTGCGGTCTTTCTGAAATGAGGCGTTATAAATTGCGTTGTTAGTAACGGTTTGAACGTCGCTCATGCTTGGAGATGTTGGTTGGATAAGGATGGGCAACGCATAAATTCCGAGAGCGAAGCCCAATCCAATACACGCACAATGCGTAATGATCAAAAGGAGTTTTTTCATCCTGATATCCATTGAAGTAATCTATATTAATAAATGTATATGATTTTCAATGAAATATCAGGTTTACGTTAGGTGTTTATTGGTATTTAAGTGCTGTTTTCTCTGCAATAGTCACAATTACTTTGACGGCTTGCTCCATACCTTCGATAGAAATGAACTCATGAATACCATGGAAGTTGTAGCCACCTGTAAATATGTTCGGGCAAGGTAGTCCCATAAATGACAGTCTTGCTCCGTCTGTTCCGCCACGAATCGGTTTAATTTGTGGTTCAACGTCGCAAGCAATCATGGCTTCTTTCGCTAATTCAATGACATGAGGGAATGGCTCTACTTGTTCTCTCATATTGAAATAGCTGTCAGTCAGTTTTAGTTCTACACGTCCATGTTCAAGCTTCTCATTGAGCTCTGCCACTTTATCAACCATGAATTGCTTACGCTGCTCTTGAGCATCACGTTCGAAATCTCGAATGATATAACCTAGTTCGCTTCTCGCGACTGACATTTCGGCTGATTTAAGGTGATAGAAACCTTCATAGCCTTCTGTACATTCTGGCGTTTCCGTAGCAGGCATCATCAATTGAAATTGTGCGGCAATGTTCATGGAATTAATCATTTTGTTTTTGGCCGTACCCGGGTGAACATTCACACCATAACAAATTACATCGGCGCTGGTGGCATTAAAGTTCTCGTATTCAAGTTCACCAACGGGGCCACCATCAATGGTATACGCCCATTTTGCGCCAAATTTTTCGACATTAAATAGGTCCGCACCGCGACCAATTTCTTCATCTGGGGTGAAACCAACACAAATATCACCGTGTGGTATCTCCGGATTTTTAATTAACTCTGAAATCGCAGACAGGATCTCGGCGATCCCTGCTTTGTTATCTGCGCCTAGAAGTGTTGTTCCATCGGTTGTAATCAAATTATGACCATGTAATTTATGAAGTTCAGGATACTGTATTGGTGAAAGTACCTCATCTCCTTTACCAAGTGCGATATCACCACCTTGGTAATCATCAATTATCTGCGGTTTTACATTTTCACCAGACGCGTCAGGCGCTGTATCCATATGGGCGATAAACCCGATTGCAGGTACCTCGTAATCGACGTTACTTGGAAGTTTCGCCATCAAGTAACCGTTGTGGTCCAAAGATACATTGGATAAACCGAGTTCTTGCAGTTCTGTCTTCAAAAATTGGGCAAACGTAAGCTGGCCTTCACTACTCGGGCAAACAGAATTTGCTGGGTCTGATTGAGTATTAAAAGCTACATAGCGCAAAAAGCGTTGAACTAATTCATTCATAGTAAGATCTCTTATAATTCTGATTGAACTTAGAACATCCTACGCCTTCTGATTAGCGAATTTTTGCTATAAATCAGGTTTTAAGCAATCAGTGCCATACATGATGTAATTTTAGGTTTCAGTATTTTGGGTATAAAAAAACCGAACAGTTTCCTGTTCGGTTTATAAACGTTCTTATAAAGCTTATAGCAAGATAAAGATTCCAGCTAAACACGCGCTCATTAGGTTAGCCAACGTGCCAGCTAGCACTGCTTTAATACCCAGGTTAGCGACCTCAGAACGGCGCTCTGGCGCAATTACACCAATTGAACCAAGCTGGATGGCGATTGAGCCTATATTAGCGAAGCCACATAAGGCGAAGGTGACAATGACCTGAGTATGTTCAGATAACATTGCTTTGTGCTCAACGAAGTCAATAAATGCAACAAACTCATTCATTACAATCTTTTGACCAATGTATGAGCCCGCCATTAGTACTTCATTTGACGGTACGCCAATTAACCATGCAAGCGGTGAAAACAGGTAGCCAAATAGCGCTTGAAGAGTCACTCCGGTAAAACCGGCAACTTCGCCTAAACTTTCAAGGCCAGTGTTTACCATAGCGATCACACTAACAAACGCGATTAGCATAGTACCCACTGCAACAGCGACCTTCATGCCGTTCATCGCGCCACTTGCAAGCGCATCGATAACATTGCTCTCTTGAGCTTTGTCCATCTCGATATCGGATTGATCGATTGGCGTTTCACGCTCAGGAACAATGATCTTAGCCATCATCAAGCTACCCGGAGCCGCCATGAAGCTTGCAGCAATCAGGTATTTCAGTTCTACACCTAAACCTGCGTATCCGCCAAGTACACTACCTGCTACGGAAGCCATACCACCGGCCATTACCGCAAAGAGTTCAGAACGAGTCATACGAGAAAGGAATGGACGAACAAGAAGTGGAGACTCGCCTTGAGAAAGGAATATGTTGCCAGTTGCAACAAGAGACTCAGCTTTACTCGTGCCTAGAAACTTCTGAATACCACCACCGATAAACTCGATGACTTTCTGCATGATACCAAGGTAATAGAGTGCTGAGATAAGGGCACTAAAGAAGATAATGATAGGAAGAACACGAACCGCGAAAATAAAGCCTGTATTAGCAAGGTCACCGAACAGGAATCCAATCCCTTCATCGGCAAAACCAAGCAAGCTAGAAACACCGCTACTTAGACTTGTTAGGGCAGCTTGACCCCACGGGAAATAAAGCACCAGGGCGGCAAAACCGACTTGAAGTAACAGCGCACGAGACACTGTTTTCCAGTTAATTGATTTACGACTTTCAGATAGTAAAACCGCACACAATAACAATGCGATTACACCGATTAAGCCAAACAAAACATTCATTAAAGATTACCTCTACAAGCATTGAATAGGCAGCTGGTCCGGTCCATGGGGTCATTCACCATTCCCTGTGACGGCTTGTATTGGTAGAGCTGTTACTCTCAACCGGGCGGAAATTATAGCGCCAGATATGAGATATTCATCACATATTTTCACGCAAACGTTCAACCGTTCACTCAGTAACCAAACTTATGCATGAATAGCTACTGAATCTTTTCAAACTCCCATTTGTACTGTTTGGGCAATATGAACTCTATTGCTATAAAACATTGAACTAAGATCACAGTATTGAGCAATATACATTACAAAACTCATCATAAAGTTTGCGGTTCTAGGGAAAGCATCTAATTTTAAGTAAGAATTCTTAACGTACTTTTTGGTAACAAAAATAGATTCTCTAACAACGTCAATGGCTACTAGCAAACACAACGAATATTGCCCCGCAGATTTGGCGGGGCTTTTTTATGTTGGGCTTTCAAGTAGTAATTATTGTTAAAATCGTTAGAATACCTACCCATTTAATTTTGCCAAAAGACCAGCATGCAACGTGATTACACTTATCATTGCTTAACTCAGATGCCACGAGAAGAGCTAGAAGAACTCAGCCTAAGAATGGTTCACCGTTTGGTGCCAGAGGAATCTATGACTGAGCTTTTTACTTTTGATTTAGATGAAGCTGAAGACGATGATAAGCTTCAAGAAGCGCAATTCGACGCGATGTTGCGCATGAGCGCTATCGCGCTTAACGAGCTCCCTGCTCTGTTTGAAGAATCAGAAAGCAAGAAACAAAATATTGAGCGTATGCAGCGCTTGTTATTGTGGCATTTCTACTCGGTTTCTTTTCATCTTGAACGAGCGATCCCTCTCGAGACTCATTGCAATCACGTTGAAATTATTGTCAAACAGTCCCCACAAAATGCTCTTGAATGGGTAACGACGCTGACCGATCTGCTACGCCAGTACGCACAGATAGCTCAAGGTAAATAAAGATTTCGCCAACCGTTATTAGGTTGGCTCTATGAATTTATTACCGTGATTCGATAAAGTATTGACCTTCTGAATATGTTTTCGACATACTCTATCTCTAAGCCCCAGAATGTATTAGTCAATTGCGCTACCTAGTTCTCATCTCTACCTTTTTATCTGCAGCAACGTACGCCGATGGTGAAATCGATTACTCCGATTGCCATAGCCAGCCTGATAGCGCTCAAATCCTTGATTCAGCTTTTAACTATGTGAATACCAAGCTTTGCGAGCCTGCGATCTGGTTCGACAGTTTTTTCGTTGATGAGCGTTCCGATCAAGACGCGCGAGCTGGTAGCACCGTCCGTTGGAGAAATGACTTCTCGTATGTCGAGGGTAAAGGATACAAGTTTAAGACTCGATTCAAAGCACGGTTTCATTTGCCGAAAGTGACCAAGCGTTTAAAAGTGGTCTTCGAATCAGACGAAGAAGACGGCCTATTCGACCTGTTTCCTCAAACTGGCGAAGATGCAGAGAATACGCTTGGTCTTAGGTACGATTGGCTGAGTAAAGAACGCTATAGTTTTAACCTTAAGGTCAATGCGAAACCAGGTATCGAAGGACGTTTTCGATATACCTACCCCATTAGTGACGATTGGTTACTGCGCGTTACTCAAAAGTTATATCAGAAGAAAAGCGTTACGGGTGAATCTACCGATATTGACTTAGATTATTCGATAAATCGTGAGTTTTTGCTTCGCTGGAGCAACTACGCCCTGTATGAAAGTGATATTAAAGGTTGGGAAGTGGGTACAGGTTTAACGCTCTATCAGCATATATCTGACCAACAGGCACTTAGCTATCAAGTAAGCACCACAGGAACCAATCGACCTTTTCATTACATTACGAACACACATGTATCAGTCACATACAGGCAAAACTTTTGGCGCTCCTGGTTGTTTTACGAGTTAATACCTGAATACAACTGGAATCGTGAAGAAGATACGCAAAGAGCAGGTGAAGCAAAAGCAACGTTTCGATTAGAAGTCCTGTTTAACAATATATAAAAAGCGCCAGATCAAACTGGCGCTGTGTGCTTCTTTATTCGTTGTCTAGCACCAAACGGGCATTCTTTGCTTGTATCGGTCTATTGTTTTGTCCCATGACTCGTTTAAGCAATTGGGTTTGGTCCTTACTTAAAGTCTGCGGTTGCTTTAGAACAAACCAGCGAACACCTTCCGAACATGGCGGCGTTGTTAGTGAGCCGTTAAAGCGATAGTAGTGCTCTGTATCCGGGATCATATCCGCTACGTTAATAGAATGATTCAACGAAACAGTTTCACCTGACTTTGGTAATGTCTCTAGTAGAGTGGTAATTTCACTATTGTTAGTTGGAGACGTGTTATACATAACAGCTAGCACCGCTAGGTTGCCATTGCTATCCGCATTTACGAAGTGAGCTTCGAGTGGGAAACTTTGACTCTTGATTAGATTTTCTGATGGTGTATGAAAGTGAAACTGAACGAGGTTAAACGCCTTGCCATCAACAGTGAAAGTATTATCTCCTTCAACCACTCCTTGTAGCGTATGTCCATTGTTGGTCAGTGCTGTGACCTGTCCAGAATAATCTAGATTTAACTCTGCGATGTTTGCTGCTACTTGATCTTTAACGTCTATTGGGCTTTGGTTCTTCCCTGTTTCACACTCTGCTCCAAACTTTCCCCAGTGCTCTGGTCCTGTATCTCCTTCATAACTCCATTGTGCTGAATGTGCAGTAGTAACGACTAGCGCTGTTGCTAAGCCAATTGATAATAGTGTTTTGTTCATTTTTATTCCTATCTTTCACTAACGTTGATTTGCCATAATACGTTGGTGAGAAATGCCATGAACAGATAGAAAACTATGATTACCTACAATAGTTGGAAGCAGGTGCAAAGGATTTGAAATCTATATAAATATCAATGAATTATTATGAGAGTTTACGCTGTTTTTAACTTTACTTAGCAAGCACATACCGAGTACTTCGTCCCGCACCTGATTTCACTAAACACCCCTGCTCTACTAACGCAGTTAAATGACGAGTCGCTGTAGGTTTGCTGACTTTCGCCACTTTGTGATACTGGGAGGTATTGATACCATCAGCAAAGTCACCGTCAAGCATTCTATTTAGAACTTTCACTTGCTCTGCCCCTAGCCGAGTCTGATCGACATCTCGCCAGAAATTGGTTTTAAATACCGTTTGTTGAATCTCTTTTAAGACCTCATCAAAGGTTTCATTCAGTACGTCGAGAAACCAGACTACCCAGTCGGTAATATCGACATCACCCTTCTGCGTTTTTTCTAATATTTCATAGTAGCTTTTGCGATTTGCAAGTATGCCTACTGACATCGCATAAAAACGAACTGATTGCTGATCCGCTTGAGCTAGAGCTAAATCGGTTAACAAACGCGTGATTCGCCCATTACCATCATCGAGTGGATGCAGAGTAACAAACCACAGGTGTGTGATGGCCGCTCGAAGCAATGGATCCAAAGTCGAGTCTTGCCTTGAATGATTGAACCAAGCGACGAACTGTTCAAGATCCTTATCAAGCCTCTCTCTCCCCGGTGCTTCAAAGTGAACAATTGGTCTATCGATTCTCCCCGATACTACCTGCATGGGCGCAGTCCCTCTGAGTTGACCGCCAACAACAGGGTTGAACAGCGTGTAGCCTTCAGGGAAAAGTCTATCGTGCCAATGTAGGATTCTTTCTAAGGTAAGAGGCGCATCAAGATTATCGACGGCATCAAGCATAATCTCGGCAAGCCCATCTGTTTGTTCCGTCGTTGGGAAAGGACGCTCTTCTGTCAAACCGAGTTTGTTCGCGAGCGAAGAACGAACTGAAAATGCGTTCAGTTTTTCACCCTCTATCGCACTAGAATGGACTATGTTGGCTAACAAGGTATCGAGCATACTTTGGTTCTGATCATGAGGCTGGCTAGTCATCCTACCCAGTAAGACACCTTGGTTTAGTCGTGTCTTCCTAAGCAAAGGATCTACGGCCGTTTCATCCCAACAAAAGTGAGGCCAATTTGTTTGCTCCCAGATCCACATAACAACACCTTGATTTGAAAATTGCTCTTATTCAACTCATATTATGATTTGAATAACTAAATTATTCAACTCATGTAGTGATTCGATTAAGTCCCTTATTCGAATAACCCGTTAACTAGAAATGGGAAAATCTACAAGGCACTATTGCTGGATACAAAAAAGACGCCTCGATTTAACTCGAGGCGTCATTCAGTTCTTGGGTCATTTCTAGGTGGAAATCAGGGCTATTTGTTACTATTCACTGTCCGGGTAACCGATAACCAGTTAGCTAGCAAAATGCCATAATCAACCTAGTATCTCCCTACTCCCAATCTAGGATAACTTTTCCTGACTTACCGCTACGCATAGCGTCAAAGCCTTGTTGGAAATCATCAATCTTAAAGTGGTGAGTGATAATTGGCGTTAGATCTAGACCTGACTGGATTAGTGAAGCCATCTTGTACCATGTCTCAAACATTTCACGACCATAGATGCCTTTGATCACCAAACCTTTGAAGATTACTTGGTTCCAATCGATACCCATATCTGATGGTGGAATACCTAGTAGTGCGATACGGCCACCGTGATTCATTGTTTTAAGCATCGAGTTGAACGCAGAAGGTACGCCAGACATTTCAAGACCAACATCAAAGCCTTCTGTCATGTCAAGCTCTTCCATAACGTCTTCAAGCTTTTGCTCAGCAACGTTTACTGCGCGAGTCACGCCCATTTTACGAGCTAAATCTAAGCGGTATTCGTTCACGTCAGTAATGACAACGTGACGAGCACCTACGTGTTTAGCGACTGCTGCCGCCATGATACCAATAGGACCTGCGCCGGTAATTAATACGTCTTCGCCAACAAGATCAAAAGACAGCGCCGTATGAACAGCGTTACCAAACGGGTCAAAGATAGAGGCTAAATCGTCAGAGATACCTTCAGGGATCTTAAATGCGTTAAATGCAGGAATAACAAGATATTCAGCGAACGCACCTTCACGGTTAACACCCACGCCGACAGTATTACGACATAAGTGTGTACGGCCGCCGCGACAGTTACGACAGTGACCACAGGTAATATGGCCTTCACCCGATACGCGGTCGCCAATTTCAAAACCGCGAACTTCTTGGCCAATACCTACCACTTCACCGACGTATTCATGGCCGACAACCATAGGCACAGGGATTGTGTTTTGCGACCACTCATCCCAGTTATAGATGTGAACGTCAGTACCACAGATTGCCGTTTTCTTAATACGGATAAGAAGATCATTGTGACCAAGCTCTGGCTTGTCCACTTCTGTCATCCAGATGCCTTCTTCAGGCTTAAGTTTTGATAGTGCTTTGATTTTCATTATTTAATGATCTCCATGTCACGACCTACTTCGATAAATGCATCGATCGCTCGGTCTAGCTGCTCACGTGAGTGTGCTGCTGACATTTGTGTACGGATACGCGCTTGACCTTTTGGTACGACTGGGAATGAGAACCCAATAACATAGATACCTTTTTCAAGAGCGCGCTCTGCAAACTCGGCCGCTACTTTAGCGTCGCCAAGCATGATTGGAATGATTGCGTGGTCTGCACCCCCCATAGTGAAACCTGCCGCTTCCATACGCGTACGGAAATGCGCTGCGTTTTCCCATAGTTGGTCACGTAGGTCGCCGCTTTGCTCTAGAAGGTCAAGAACGCGGATAGAAGCGTTAACAATCGCCGGCGCAACTGAGTTCGAGAACAAGTAAGGACGCGAGCGCTGACGTAGCCAATCGATGACTTCCGCTTTACCAGATGTGTAACCACCTGAAGCACCACCCATCGCTTTACCTAGCGTACCTGTAATAATGTCGATGCGGTCCACAACATCATGGTATTCGTGTGTGCCCGCACCGGTTTTACCCATAAAACCAACAGCGTGAGAATCATCAACCATAGTCAATGCGCCGTACTTATCTGCTAGGTCACAGATAGCTGGTAGGTTTGCTACCACACCGTCCATAGAGAACACACCGTCAGTCACGATAAGAATATGACGAGCACCCGCTTCTTTAGCCGCGATAAGTTGCTGCTCTAGCTCTTCCATGTTGTTGTTCGAGTAGCGGAAGCGCATAGCTTTACACAGACGAACACCATCAATGATTGAAGCGTGGTTAAGAGCATCAGAAATGATTGCATCTTCTTTGCCTAGAATGGTTTCAAATAGGCCTGCGTTCGCATCGAAACAAGAGGTGTAAAGAATCGTATCTTCTTTACCTAGGAACTTAGACAGTTTTTGTTCTAGTTCTTTATGGATGTCTTGTGTACCACAGATAAAGCGAACAGAAGCCATACCGAAACCGTGTACGTCCATACCTTGCTTACCCGCTTCAATTAGCTCTGGGTGGTTCGCAAGACCAAGGTAGTTGTTTGCACAGAAGTTAAGTACTTCTTCACCAGTAGAGATCTTAACAGCCGCTTGCTGCTGAGACGTAATCACACGCTCTGACTTGTAAAGACCCTCAGCCTTTACTTCTTCAATTTGGGTTTGAATCTGTTCGTAGAATGCAGAAGACATTTCAAATTCCTTCCTAGTTATTATGCGCATTGCTTATTGTAAGGTTCTAGCCGATTGCTAGAGCCAAAATCTGATGTTGTAAGTGTAATTCAAGCACGTGTTTTTCATTATCCCGTTAGTTGGAAAAACATTATTGAATCTAAGGCACAAATAACGCCTTTTAATGATGACCGTCACATTTATAGGGTATAGAATGGCTATAAATAGTTATTTGAAGCCATTGAAATGAAGAATACGAAGTTGATTGCGCTACTTCCCGATCTAGCGAGCTTTATTCTGATCGTTGATGAAGGGAGTTTTACTGCTGCGGCTAAGATTCTCGATGTGACCCCTTCTGCACTTAGCAAATTGGTAACGCGACTAGAGACATCCCTTTCCGTCAAATTGTTCGAGCGCACTACGCGTAAGTTGATTATCACCCACTCTGGTCAACAGGTGTATGACCAAGCTTTAGTGATGGTAGATGCGGCAAAGCGCGCTGTAGAACTCTCGACAACAGACCATCAAGATATGTCCGGCGCATTAACAGTTGCAGCGCCTGAAGCATTCTTAAACTCCGTATTACAGCCCCATGTTGTACCGTTTTTACAAAAGTACCCTGAAATACAGCTAAAATTGCGCGCGGCAGATGGTGAAATCGACCTAATCCGTGATGGTATTGATGTTGCGTTTAAACTGACGGATAAGCCTGACGAGAACTTGGTACTCAAAGAAGTCAGTAAAACCAACTTAGTTCTTTGTGCCAGCCCCGACTACATTGCCAAACGAGGGATGCCTAAACACCCAACAGAACTGACTGAACACGATTGCCTCTACCTCGCAGAAACCGACAGCGATCATATATGGGATTTCTTTAAAGAAGACGAGTATCACTCAGTGGGAGTCTCAGGTCGTTACGCGGTCAACCATTCACAGATGCGATTGACGGGCGTTAAAAATGCGCTAGGTATTGGCATTTTTCATGACTTTGTTGTCTCAGAGGCGATTGAAAACAACGAAGTGATTCCTGTACTCGCTGATTGGACGATAAAAAGTAATTATCATGGCGCAATCGCCATGCAATACCCGCAAAACAAATACATGCCAGCCCGATTGCGTGGATTTATTGATTACATGACGCAACAGTTGAGCGCAAGATAAGAACAAGCCCCGAAATCGGGGCTTGTTCTTTATGACAAATAGGCTTTCAATTTTGGACTTCGTTTTACGAGCAAGGTATCTAGGATTAACACGCTAACGATGGTCACGCCAGCCAAAGGGAAAAGAACGCTCACCAATATTATGGTTGCGGCGCCAACCTTCCAAATACCGTCTTGTTCGAAACGGGCTGGCACACCCAACTTATTCTGATTAGACGGGCGACGTACCCACCACATCAAAGCCCCGGTAACTGAAATAACGATAAACGCTAAACAGAAGAAAACATTCAGCAATTTATTTACGATGCTTAAATCACCTTGGTGAAGTGAAACCCCAGCGGCCATCAACTTAGCGACAACATTGTAGTCATCCCAAGTAACATCAATGAGCACTTCTCCAGTGTATTGGTCAAAGTGTGTCGTCCTATCTTTTCTTGGGTCAGTAACATCTCCCGCCATTGAGTTAGCAGATACCGTGTAAACGCCAGTCTCAGATTGAGGTAAGTAGACTTTAAATTGGGTGAAGCCGAGTGATGTTGCTTTGCTTATGATGTCATCGATTCCTACGCTCTGAGAGATATCGAAAGGTTGAGCAGAATGATGCTCGTGGTGACCCCCATGATGCCCTTGCGATTCAGGCACTGCAGCGAGTTCTAAGTTCCAAGGCATTTCTTCCTCACTACCGTGGTTTAAGTTTGCGTGAATTAAAGAAGATTGCGGTTTCTCCCCCCACGTGTAATAGGTAGGGAATGTATTCCAACCTTGGACCATTTTGGCGCCCCATACCCCTGCCCATGCAAGACCGGAAAGCAGAAACAGCAGTAAAACGATCGAAAGTGTTCCCCCTAAGTTGGCGTGGAGATCTCGCATTAGAACACGCGAACCACTACGCATACGTATTTTGAGAAAACCCGCCTTAGTGGCGTTATCTTTTGGTAACCACAGATAAATGCCGCTTACCAACAGCAGAATGCCTAAACTCGCAGACACTTCAATCAAGTAATCACCCGATTTACCAATCAGCAATGTTCCATGGATATCGTTAGCAAGTTGATACCAACTGTCACTGCGATCGATTTCGCCT
>NZ_JCBDHG010000027.1:0-57591 GCF_059834185.1 Vibrio sp. R10-SG3-ISO10 | reverse complement strand
TACTGAACATTACATAAAGTAATGTTTGAATTGACTGTGCTCTTATTGGTTTTCACTTTTGAAAAAGTGAAACAAAACAGCTCAAGGCTGCTTCCCAATTCGAATGGTCACTTCGTTTCATTGAAACCTAAATTGATACCGAAGTATCTATTTGGATTATCATCAACGAGTGCCCACACAGATTGATAGGTCTATATTTTTAAAGAGCTTTTTCTAACTTCCGTTGCGCTCAGCGCCACGTCGTTAGGGGTGCGTATCTTACGCTTCCCGTTTTGAGAGTCAAGCATTTTTTCAAACTTTCTTTTCTCTCTTTCCAACTCGGTGTGTGATGTTTGTCTCACTCCGTGTCGGTGAGGCGGCATTATAGGGAGGTCTGAGAGGAAGACAAGTGTTTTTTTGAAATTAATTTCTGTTTGGTTAAAAACAAATCAAAACCCTGAAAATAGAATAAAATTTCAACATTTGAGTCATGTCACACCAATACGTTGGAAAAACTACAACCATATACGTAAGATCCATGTGTCTATTTTGTTAACGGTAGACCTATTTTTTCTTAAACCTAAAAGTTGTATTCCAATATGAGTTCAAACAAATCGACCTTAATGATTGTCGCCTTAGCTGTTTTGGGCGGAATCATCTTTTCGCAGGTAGCAATCTCTCCTGCTTTAAGTTTTGTTCTGGGTGTTTTTGCTTCCGCTTTTATTCTTAAACTTTCCAACACCAATATTGAGCAAGACCCATCAAACGATCCATCAACTAAAACACTTTATGTAGGTAACTTGCCTTATAAGGCCAATGAATCTCACGTGAAAGAGCTGTTTGCCAAACACGGTGAAGTTTTTGCTGTTCGCTTAATGAAAGATAAACGAACAGGTAAAAGAAGAGGCTTTGGTTTTGTTGTGATGGCCGCTGCGGACGCGCAACCTGCAATAGAGGCACTTAATGAAAAGGATTATATGCAGCGCACATTGAAAGTTCGTATCGCTAACGATCCTAAATCTCAATCGGATAATATTGAACAGGGCTAAAACCAAGTTCATGTAATGCGATATTCAGCGCTCCCTCTTCCCAAGGGGGAGCACTTGAGAAAATCTCTCTTGTTCCGCTCCCATCTAACCCTGCACTCACTTTATCTTTCAGCAAGTCCATCACTCGACGAGCAATCGCCTCTCCTGAATCCACCAGCGCCACATTGCCAGACAGCACCTGCTGTATTTCTTGTTTAATCAGGGGGAAATGGGTACAGCCTAATACAGCGACATCAACCTTGTTGTCGATCGGAGTAAGAATTTGCTTTAATTCCACGATATCGATCGGTTTGCCACGCAGCTTTTCTTCAGCCATATCCACCAAACGAGTAGAACCTAGTAGCTCTACAGGTTTGCTTTGCGAGAAATCACGGATCAAGTCATGGGTATAAGGACGAGTTATCGTCGCCGGAGTGGCAATCAGTCCAACGGCTTTGTTAGCAAGACTCGATGCAGGCTTAATAGCAGGAACCACTCCAACAACGGGAACGGATAGCTTGGCACGCAGCGTGGGTAGAACAATGGTACTGGCAGTATTGCAGGCAATTACAACCAAATCGATTTGATGCTGCTCAACTAAAGAGGAAACCAACGTATTAACACGAGCAATAAGCGTCTCATGCTCTAGCTCACCATAAGGATAAGCGGCATTGTCAAAGATATAGAGGTAATCAAGCTGAGGTAATTTTGCCTGTATCTCTTTATAGACAGACAGACCACCGACACCAGAATCAAAGATTAAGATTTTTGCTTGTTGCTGGGACACTTGATTTGCTCATTACTTTACGACTTGGCAATGATACTCGCTGTGGCTATTTTGGCAAACATTGCGCTTGATAACGTTGATGAGTAAAACGCTCTCCTCGCTCCTGATGAGTTAGCTTTAGCTCAATCCTACCTTTATAGCTGCGAGTCTCTGTTACTAGGGTATGAAACTCTCCATCTTCTCCACAAAGGTCAACACCATTTGGTAAGCTATCTAGGAAGGATTGGCTATACCACTGGCCACAGTAGTCAGGCGTTAGTGCGTTGCCATCTGTTGTCACAACCAAGGTTTTGATCCCTCGTTGGAGAATCTCTTGAGCTAAGTCTTCGCTTCGCTGCCCTAGTAGAGGAAACACACACTCCCATCCGGCAGGCTCGATAAAGCTACGACGATAGGCTTCAATGCCATTACAGAACATATCTCCAAACGCGACACCATCAATCGCAAGGCCGCTCTCTTTTAGTGCCCTGATAATCGTCGATTGATAAACTTCGTTGGGGGGGAAAGCTTGCGGCATTTCTATCTTAATTAACGGTAACCCTAACAGCTCCGCCTGCATATCGAGCACAGGAACAGGGGTCGCTTGAAAAGGGACTTCATCTTTGACATAGGTCGTGTATAGACCCACCACTTGATACTCTTCGCTTTCAATCAACCTTTCTAAGGTCAAAGTCGAATCTTTGCCGCTCGACCAACTAATAATGACGTTCTTTTTCATAGTTTGCTTATATAAATAAAAACCGCCCGAAGGCGGTTTTTAGAGTTTTCGTTAGAATTGGTAAGTACCTGTTAGCATTACTTTGCGACCATCCCCTGGGTAGTAAGATCCCCAGCTGTTAGCATTTGCAGGGTATTTTTCATCCAGCGCATTATCAATTCGAAGGCTCGCTGACCAAACATCTTGAGTAAAATTAACTGCGATATTCCCCAGCCAGTAAGCTGGAAGTTTATCCGAGCTATTCGCTTTGTCACCATCTTTATACCGAGTGCCAGTGTATACCCCTTCCACAAATAGCTGCCAATTATAGTTAATATCATACGTAGCGAATGCTCGACCAGTATTACGTGCAACCCATGGTAACTTCTTACCCTTATATTCACCTTCGGTGAATTTCGCATCAATTAGGCTGTACTCTAAACCTAGCAGAACATTTTCTGTGACATAAACGTCACCACTTACACTCATACCATTACGTTCAGATTCTTCAGCATTCACATTGGCACCATCAAAAAGCCCACCTATAGGTTTAGGAGCACTGCCATCATAAACGATCTCATCTTCTAAACGCAGGTTGAACACATCAACCTTCACGCTGTAACCATTTTGCGAAAGGCTCCATCCTGCTTCCAATGATTTACCCGTTTGCGGTTTTAACCCCATGACACCTGGTGAGGTGTATGCCTGTTCATCAATTTTAGCAAATCTAAAGTTAGTTTCTCCGCGCAAGTACACACGCTGAAATTCATTTATTTTGTAATTTAGTCCAAGCTCATAGGCATCTTGAGACTCTGACAATTTTTCCTTGTTTGGGTACACGGAGCCATCGTACAGCAAGTCTTCTACTGCACTGTATCTACCGCCAGCTGTTAATGCCAGGTTGTCAATCAATGGGTAATTTAACTGTCCAAAAACGCTATAAGTTTTTTGCTCATTTGCCCTGTCGATAGACGACGATTTGTATGAATGATCGCGATCAGCCCCCTCTAAACCGATTAGGGCATTACCGTTCCCAGATTCTGTGGCAAATTGATTTTCAATATTTATCGAACCAAATAGTTGCGTACTTTTTTTGCTTGTAGGGCTTGTCGAAGTCGCCCCAGAACCCGACGTATTATCGTAAATAGCGTCGGTTCTTAAGACCCACCCATTATTTAAACTACGCTTATAACCTGTACGTACAGCTTTAGTAATTTCATGAGAGTAGCCTAAACTAGACCCCGCTTGAGTCGGATCTTGTTCATACTTTTCTTCACTTAAGCTTCCAGCATATTCTCTATTATTATCGTAGTAGCTAGCCTCAGCAAAAAACTCTGTTCCATTTTGTTCAAAGCTCAACCGCCCAAGAAGCGAACCTGTCTCACGCTTATTGTGCTCGCGGTAATTATCACTATTGTCTTGGTTAGCACTAATGAACATGCTCCAAGTATCATTTAACTTTTTTGACACATCGACGCTACCGGCCACAGAGTCGAAACTACCAACAGCTACTGATGCACTCCCACCTTCTTGGCTACCACCTTTAGTAATGATGTTAATCACACCACCTACCGCCTGATCACCATAAAGTACACCAGCACTACCAGAAAGAACTTCAACTCGTTCTATTTGTGAAATCAGAATTGAACTAATTTGAGGCGAAGACAGGTCTTGTTTGTTTAAGCGACGACCATCAACAAGAATCAGTGTGTTGCTTGATGCTTGTCCACCGCTGAATCCACGCATAGCAAATGCAGGCCCACTATTGGTATCAGAAATCTGAATTCCCGCTCTGGCACGTAACAAAGTATCTAGGCTCTTCGCACCGCTGGCAGCTATATCATCTGAAGTAATAACAGTAACGTTAGCTGGAATGTCTTCAATTGAATTATTGAAATCGCTCTTAGCTAAAACCACCATAGTTTCATCATAAGATGCTTCTTGGGCGTAAGAAAGGGAGGCGTGCGGAAGTAGCGATGCCACAGCAATCGCTAGAATAGATCGGTTCATTTTTATAATCCTAAATCGCGTAAGTCCTACCGAGCATGGAGCGCTTGCTTCCAGTACCACTGCTCAGCTGCTGGCAGGTCTTCGGACTTAAGAGCTCGGCATTGCCACCTACTCACTCGACTTCCCACATAGTCCTCTATGCAGTGTCATTTGAGTTTTCGTTCTCTTTTACCGCTGCGCGTCAGTTCTGGATTTACACCAGATTCCCTTTTCAGCCATCTATACATCTAGAAAGCACCAGCTAGGCGCAGATGTTATTAAGCTATGGATTATTTGTCCAGAGCATAATTGGGATTTATATCTATATGATATAGCGAGTTGCACCGCCAAAGTGCGATTTACACACTATCTTTAAGGCATTGGTAGGACAAGACTGGACATAGCGCTGAGATTGAATAAAATCTGCGCTCTTAAATTAAATACAACCTCGACAGGTACCAACCTAAGGCAATAATCATGGCGACTCTTGATGTAAACCCGCAACGCTACCAAGAACAACTGGCTGAGAAGATCGACCGTCTCAATGAGATGTTCGCGCCTTACCAAGTACCTGAGTTGGAAGTATTTGAATCTCCTGAGCAACACTACCGTATGCGTGCAGAATTTCGCGTTTGGCATGAAGGTGAAGACCTTTATTACATCATGTTCAATCAAGAGACTCGCGAGAAGTACCGTGTCGATCAGTTCCCTGCGGCAAGCCGTTTAATTAATGACTTAATGCCATTGCTTGTTGATGCAATGAAAGACAATGACTCATTGCGCCGTAAGCTTTTTCAAGTTGATTTTCTTTCGACGCTAAGCGGAGAAATCTTAGTTTCGCTGCTTTACCATCGTCAGCTTGATGAGGAATGGACTGACAATGCGAAAGCGTTAAAACAACGTTTGAATGATGAAGGCTTTAATCTCAACATCATCGGTCGCGCACGCAAGATGAAGATTGTTCTCGATCGCGACTACGTGATTGAAAAGCTCGATGTAAACGGGAAGCCATACATTTACCAGCAAGTAGAAAATAGCTTTACCCAACCAAATGGCAAGGTTGCAGAGAAGATGCTGGAGTGGGCAGTAGACTGTACTCAAGACAGTACGGGTGATCTGCTTGAGCTTTATTGTGGTAACGGAAACTTCTCGCTGGCTCTGGCACAAAACTTTGATCGCGTACTCGCAACAGAGCTGGCTAAGCCTTCTGTTGTATCAGCGCAATACAATATCGCAGCCAACAAGATTGATAACGTACAGATCCTACGTCTTTCAGCAGAAGAGTTTACTGAAGCAATTGAAGGCAAGCGCGAGTTCCGTCGCCTGCAGGATGCGGGTGTCGACCTTAAGAGCTACAACTGCAATACCATTTTCGTTGACCCACCACGTGCAGGTATGGATATCGATACCTGTAAGATGGTGCAAGGCTACGAGCGTATTATGTACATTTCGTGCAACCCAGAGACACTGAAAGAAAACTTAGATGTGCTGTGCGAGACTCACAAAGTGACGCGCTTTGCTCTATTCGATCAGTTCCCATACACCCACCATATGGAAGCAGGCGTACTCCTGGAACGCAAAGCTTAACCATTTAGAACAAATAAAAAAACGAGCCATTGGGCTCGTTTTTTGTATCAATCTACTAAGCTGAAATTACGACTCAGCTTTTGGTTTCGCTGGCGCTGTTAAGAAGCCGAGCTTTTTCGCTACCCAAAGCAGCAAACCAAGCGTAATAAAGATTGCTAGCATGTTAGAGCCCGAGTCTGGGTACTGAGCTTTAACAAATGCTGAGTGACCAAATGCACCGACGAAGAAACACGCCAGACCCACTAACGGGATATCTTCAGATACAGGGTTACTTAAGTACTCTCGGTAAAGTGCTTGCACTGACAGCACAAGCGCAATCAGTGGAAAAATTGAGAAAGGCACATCACTCATGGTTAGCCATGACAACATAGCATCACCACACATACCCGCAATTAGAGCCAGTACCAGTGTTTTCTTCTCAGAACCATGATTAACTTGGTTTGTTTCATTCGACATTAATCTATCCCACCTTTTAATCGGTTACGTTCACGTTCTTTGCGATACCAGAAAGCCCCTTTGGCTATCATTCGCAATTGCATAATTAGACGTTCGGCAAGTTCATCGCGTTCACGTCGATTTAAATCTAAAGCTTCTGCGCCAGAGCTGAATACCAATGTGACCGACGCCTCTGCTTGCGTGAAAGCTTCATCTCGGGCCATACCAGTACTGATCAGGTATTCTGTCATCTCGGCGACAAAGTGTTGCATCTCACGAGCAACGGCTGTACGAAATTCAAATGAGGTTCCCGAACGTTCACGTAATAATAGTCGGAAAACGTTGGGGCTACTTTCGATAAACTCCATAAAGGTCTCTACCGAAGTACGGATCACACTGCCCTCTTTGACGATGCGTTGGCGAGCTTGACGCATTAGCTGACGCAGCAACAAGCCCCCTTCATCAACCATGGTCAAACCTAGCTCATCCATATCTTTAAAGTGACGATAGAATGAAGTTGGAGCGATACCCGCCTCTCGTGCGACTTCACGCAAGCTCAGGTTGGAAAAGCTTCGGTCAGCACTTAACTGACTGAATGCAGCGTCAATCAAAGAGCGACGCGTTTTCTCTTTCTGCTGAGCACGGATTCCCATGGATTTCATAGTTATTTTTCTATTTTTCTAACTTCGATAGCCATTAATATACAACGATTGCCTTAAGGAGATAAGCCATAATCTTGTGCTTTGCTGACCGAGTGGCAATTAAACCGAGTTGAGTTGAGAATTCAATCTTTTCCACCCTAATAAGAGACATACGACATACCCTTTAATCTATTTGCTTGATTCTCCGTGATCTCGCCGACTGTCTAGTATGCTTTAGGTGTACGCCATAACGGAATCAGTTAAAATCTCGCTAAAGCAATGTTAAGAATCTATAACAAGGAAGAAACTATGGCCCAGAGCAACCACTTTGATGTAATCGTTATTGGTAGTGGCCCCGGAGGCGAAGGGGCAGCGATGGGATTAACCAAAGCGGGCTTAAATGTTGCCATTGTAGAAAAGGAAAGTAGTGTCGGTGGTGGCTGTACTCACTGGGGTACCATCCCTTCAAAGGCTTTACGTCATGCAGTAAGCCGAATCATTGAGTTCAATAACAACCCTCTGTTTTGTCACAACAACACTAGCCTACATTCGACGTTTTCCAACATTCTCGGTCATGCCAAATCGGTGATCGATAAGCAGACACGACTTCGTCAGGGCTTCT
Source organism: Vibrio sp. R10-SG3-ISO10 (assembly GCF_059834185.1). Taxonomy (NCBI): domain Bacteria; kingdom Pseudomonadati; phylum Pseudomonadota; class Gammaproteobacteria; order Vibrionales; family Vibrionaceae; genus Vibrio; species Vibrio sp. R10-SG3-ISO10. The sequence goes on along the minus strand of NZ_JCBDHG010000027.1, from coordinate 49,826 downwards.
ATGATCGTAACCAGTGCTCGTTGATTTTTGGTACGGCTCGCTTTATCGATAAATATACCATTGCCGTGATGCAAAGCGATGGCACAGAAGAGACCTACAGCGCCGACCGTTTTGTTATCGCGACAGGATCTCGCCCATACCAACCTGACAATGTCGATTTTATGCACGAGCGTATTTATGACAGTGACTCGATACTGAGTCTTAAGCACGACCCTCGTCATATCATCATTTACGGTGCAGGTGTTATCGGCTGTGAGTATGCATCGATTTTCCGTGGTTTAGGTGTCAAAACAGACCTAATCAATACCCGAGATCGCCTACTTGCCTTCTTAGATAATGAAGTTTCAGATGCTTTGTCTTACCACTTCTGGAACAGTGGCGTTGTGATTCGCAACGATGAAACGTTTGAGAAGATTGAAGGGACTGAAGATGGTGTCATTGTTCATCTTGAATCCGGTAAGAAAATGCGCGCCGACTGTATCCTTTACGCCAATGGCCGTACAGGTAACACAGACAAGCTTAACCTCACTGCAGTTGGGTTAGAGGCTGACTCTCGCGGACAATTAAAAGTCGATGGTAACTATCAAACCGAAGTTGAACATGTTTATGCTGTCGGTGACGTAATTGGCTACCCAAGCCTAGCAAGTGCCGCTTATGACCAAGGACGCTTTGTTGCTCAGGCGATCACCAAAGGCAAAGCAGACGGCAACCTTATTGAAGATATTCCAACGGGTATCTACACCATTCCAGAGATCAGTTCTGTGGGTAAAACAGAGCAAGAGCTAACTGCGGCAAAAGTGCCGTATGAAGTTGGGCGCTCTTCTTTCAAACACTTAGCTCGCGCTCAAATCGCGGGGAAAGATATTGGTAGTTTGAAGATTCTCTTCCACCGCGAAACGAAAGAGATCCTTGGTATTCATTGTTTTGGTGAGCGCGCAGCGGAAATCATCCACATAGGCCAAGCCATTATGGAGCAGAAAGGGGAAGCGAATACCATCGAATATTTCGTCAACACCACTTTCAACTACCCAACTATGGCCGAGGCTTATCGCGTAGCAGCACTTAATGGTCTTAACCGTTTGTTTTAAATAAGCCACCAGCTAAATATAGAAAAGCCGCAACTCAATTAAGTTGCGGCTTTTTAGTTTCATCAATTATTGATTCAGGTAAGTGGCATGAAACTCAAGATGCTGTTCAATAAAGCTCGAAATGAAATAGTAGCTGTGGTCATAACCTGACTGCATTCTCACTTCAACGTCAGAATCATGGGTTTGCGCTGCGGCAATCAATGCTTGTGGCTTTAGTTGCTCAACCAGAAAGTTATCCGCATCTCCTTGGTCGACTAAAATCGGCAGCTTTGCTTGCGCCTGCTTTAATAACTCACTGGCGTCATACTCTCGCCAAGCCTCAAAGTCATTACCTAGGTAGGCATTAAACGCTTTTTGCCCCCAAGGACACTGCATAGGATTAGTGATCGGACTAAAGGCAGAAATCGAACGATACTGCTGCGAATTTTTCAGCCCTATAGTCAACGCGCCGTGTCCACCCATACTATGCCCAGCAATCGACTTAATCGACGAAACTGGGAAGTTAGCTTCAATCAAAGATGGCAGCTCTTGGGTGACATAGTCATACATATGATAGTGACGAGACCAAGGCTCTTGAGTTGCATTAAGATAAAAACCGGCACCCTGTCCTAGATCGTAACCTTCATCATCTGCGACCTCTTCACCTCTAGGGCTAGTATCTGGTGCTACGATGGCAATCCCCAATTCAGCAGCCCGTCGAAACGCCCCTGCCTTTTGCATAAAGTTTTCGTCGGTGCAAGTTAGGCCAGATAACCAGTAAAGCACAGGAACGGGTTTGGATTTGGTCGCATTAGGTGGCAAAAAGATTGCGAAACGCATGTTGCAGTTTAGAACGTTAGAATCATGCGTGTACTGTTTGTGCCAACCACCAAATACTTTGGCTTGGCTTACGTTTTCAATGGTCATAACCACCCCAGATTAAAAATTCAGAAGACAACAACGCCCTTGTATCAGGGCGTTGTGTTTATCTATTTAGCTCAGTTACTTATCCATATGAAGAACAGTACGGATTGATTCACCTTTGTGCATCAACTCAAACGCTTCATTTACGTCTTGCAGACCCATGGTATGAGTAATGAATTCTTGTAGACCGAACTCACCTGCCATGTAGCGATTTACGATTTCTGGAAGCTCAGAACGACCTTTAACACCACCGAAAGCGCTACCACGCCATACACGACCAGTTACGAGTTGGAATGGACGGGTTGAGATCTCTTGGCCTGCGCCGGCAACACCAATAATCACTGATTCACCCCAACCTTTATGACAACACTCAAGTGCTTGACGCATCACATTAACGTTACCGATACACTCAAATGAGTAATCTACGCCGCCGTCTGTCATTTCAACGATAACCTCTTGGATTGGCTTATCGAATTTCTGTGGGTTAATAACATCTGTAGCACCCAGTTGTTTGGCTAGGTCAAATTTACTCTCGTTGATATCAATACCGATGATACGGCTTGCACCCGCCATACGCGCACCAATAATGGCAGATAAGCCGATACCACCTAGACCAAATACCGCAACGGTGTCGCCTTGTTCTACTTTTGCCGTGTTAAGCACTGCGCCCATGCCTGTTGTCACACCACAACCTAGAAGACAAACTTCTTCAAGCGGAGCTTCTTTATTTACTTTAGCTAGTGAGATCTCTGGAAGAACCGTGTACTCAGAGAAAGTAGAACAGCCCATGTAGTGGAAAATGGTCTCACCGTTAATAGAAAAGCGGCTTGTGCCGTCTGGCATTAGACCTTTACCTTGGGTTTCGCGAACGGCCTGACATAGGTTAGTTTTACCCGACTTACAGAACTTACATTCGCCACATTCTGCCGTATAAAGTGGGATCACGTGATCGCCAACTTCAACGCTAGTGACACCTTCGCCAACCATTTCAACGATACCGCCACCTTCATGACCCAGAATTGAAGGGAAGATACCTTCTGGGTCATCGCCAGATAGGGTGAATGCGTCAGTGTGACAAACACCAGTAGCTACGATGCGTACTAGCACTTCTCCTGCTTTAGGAAGTTGTACATCAACTTCTTCCATTTTCAGCGGTTCACCAGCAGCCCACGCCACCATTGCTTTTGATTTAATGTGAGTTTGACCAGGATTGATTTCAAGCGCCATTGGATGCTTCCTTTATATTTTATGTATATAGGGACGTCATAAGCGTAGTTGAGGAACTCACACTACGCTGCGTCGTTTTGTTGCTGAGTATTTTAGGCACTAATAGAGATTTGATAATCCCATCATTTTGAAAATCATTTTTACGCATGCGTAATAATGTTAATAAAGATAGAAAAAAGCCGAGTACGGAGACTCGGCTGGTATCTTTTACTTAGGCGAGAAAAGTGTTTCTCCGCCACTGGAGGGTTAAGATTATCGCTAGGGTTAACCCGCGCATGGCCATGAAACTCAACATTGCTAGCCACAGAGCGTGATTACCTAAATCCATCGATAAATAGAAAATCGCAAAAAAGCCACAAGTTGATAAGAACATGCTGTTGCGCATCTCTTTACCTTTTGTTGCACCAACAAAGATGCCATCAAATAGAAAGCACCACATCGACACTAGCGGCATGGCAATCAACCAAGGCAAATACTCCATCGCCAATGCATGAACGGCTGAAATATCAGTGATCAATCCGATCAGATTCGATCCCATCAGACCAAATGCTAAAGTCAGTAATCCACAGATGACCAAGCTCCAGAAAAAAGTACCAATCAGCGATTGATTGAGCTGCTCTCGGTCTTTCGCACCAATAGCTTTACCGACCATGGCTTCCATCGCATAAGCGAATCCATCCATGCCGTAAGAAATCATCATCAAAAAACTCATCAACACGGCATTCGCAGCAACGATTTCGTCGCCGAAACTCGCTCCTTGAAAGGTCATAAAGGTAAACGTGGCTTGCAAGCAGAGTGAACGTAAAAAGATATCTCGATTGAGCTTAACAAAGCGGCTTAATCCATTGGTGGTGTCTTTAATCAAGTTCAACACTGGCGGTAGGCTGTCCCGGGTCCATTTACGCCATACGCAAATCAGACCAAAACTCATTCCGGTGTAATCAGCAATCACAGAAGCCAATGCCGCGCCCTCGACTTTCCAACCTAATCCAATCACAAATAGTATGTCGAGAACGATGTTGGTCACATTAGCGATGATCACCATCCACATCGGTGCTTTGGCATTTTGCGTACCTAACAACCAACCGAGCAAGACGAAGTTAGCCAAGGCGGCAGGCGCACTCCAAGCTCGGATCGCGAAGTACTGCGCGCCATAATGCTTTACCTGCTCACTGGCATCACTAAAGCTAAATACCCATTGCGCAATAGATTGATGGAAGAGAAGAAAAACGGCAGCAAAACCAAGAGCCATTGTCATGCCTTGGGTGAAGACCAGCCCAAGTTGATGTTTGCTCTCTGCGCCATAAGATTGGGCGGCAAGCCCCGTGGTCGACATACGCAAAAAGCCTAGCAGCCAAAATGTTACGCTGATCATAGTACTGCCCAACGCAACACCGCCGAGATACCACGCATGTTCGAGGTGACCGATGACTGCTGCATCCACCAGTCCAAGTAATGGCACTGTGATGTTGGAAAGCACCATAGGAATAGCAAGCAACAAGACTTGCTTATGCACAGTGCGGTTAGAAAGGGTTTGAAGAATTTGCACGTTGTCACTCTGACTAGAATTGAGTGACAAGTGTAACGAGATTACCAGCGAAGCTGAACCAATACCGGTGTTAATCTTTGCTTTAAAAAGTTCATCTTAGTCAGCCAGCGTTGCCATAGTTTCCAGCGACCACAATCGCGATCAAGCGGAGAATAGGTTTTCGCCCAGCGTGCCCAAGGTAAATAGCCTAACATAGCATCGCCCGGTGCGCTGTACCCGTGAGCATATTGCCCCGCGCCCATTTTCTGCCCTAGCTTGGAATGGCTGAGATCGCCAGCTAATACAACGCAAGCTCGTGCTGAGTCAAAGTGGCAACCTAGCGCTTGAATGAATTTGGCCACTTGCTGCTGACTACAATCAAGCAAAGCGTGTTCACACACTATCATCACAGGCGTTTTTTCTGGAATAGGTAACTGCTCTAACCAACTGACATCATCAACGCTACCGCAAACATGGTGATAACGCTCACTACTGTGAAACAGTTTCTGACGCCAGAGCAAATTTTCTGTCACATCGAGTTCTAACCAGTTGCATCGGCCGTTATCAACACGATAAAAACGCGTATCCAACCCTGCACCAACATTGACGATCCAACCATCTGGATTACGTTTGATAAAAGCAGAAACCTGCTGATCGCACAGCTGAGTAAGCGTAACGTGAAGGAGTTGTTTTTGGTCAATATCACCAGAAAGACATTCTGGTGCTAAATGGCAGCGCTGACAGGCACGCGCTGCAATCGGGTCGTAGACTAATCCATTATCAACTAAACTTTCTCGGCTACGAAGCCATAATGGTTGCAATAAATTAGCAGGGATTTGATAGCGATGTTTAGCTGATGTGTGATCGACGGCCATTATCATCTTCCTTCCGTAGCCAGAGTAAAGATGATAATGAATATCAGTTACAAAATCAACAAGTGAGAATGAATCTCAAACAGAGTCGGTTACATCCAATCTGTGTTGCGAATAATGCCTACCGCTAGACCTTCAATCGCTAGGTGCTGACTAGTCAGATCCACTTTAATTGGCTCAAACTCTTCGTTCTCAGCATGAAGCAGTACTGTCGAACCTTTACGCTCTAGACGTTTAACCGTTACGTCATCGTCAACACGTGCAACGACAACCTGACCATCACGTACATCTTGAGTTTTATGCACTGCAAGCAAGTCGCCATCCATAATACCGATGTCTTTCATACTTTCGCCATTTACACGCAGTAAGAAGTCAGCTTGAGGCTTGAACATACCCGGGTCAACTTGGTAATGAGTCTCGACATGCTCCTGAGCAAGGATTGGCTCACCCGCCGCAACTTGGCCGATAAGAGGCAGTCCTTCATCATCATTGGCAGCATCTTCAAGTAGAATACGGATTCCACGAGAGGCACCAGGAATAATTTCAATCGCTTGCTTACGTGCAAGGGCTTTAAGGTGTTCTTCAGCAGCATTTGCTGAACGGAAGCCAAGTTCGCGTGCAATTTCAGCACGTGTTGGTGGCATACCAGTATCTTCGATTTTGCTTTTGATCAGATCAAAAACTTGTTGTTGGCGGGGCGTTAACGGCTTCATAAGTCACCTGTCTTTTTATACAGTTAACTGTGAGTATATCCAGTAATTGTTCAAATGAAAAGCCAATTGCTTGTTTTTTAGCGAGTTAGCAATTTACCCGTCGATCGCGTTAAAAAAACAGGATCTCTAGCCAGACATAACCGGTTAATAGCATGGTCACCATTACAGCAGCCGAGCCAATATCTTTCGCTCGTCCGGCAAGCTCGTGGTGCTCCGTTCCAACTCGGTCAACGACCGCTTCAATCGCACTATTAAACAATTCAGCGATCAATACCAACACTACTGTCGCGATCAGCAATATTCTCTCCCACTGACTGTCACCAATAAATAAAGCCGCCGGAATCATGAGCGCGGCTAACACGACTTCTTCTTGAAAGGCCGGCTCGTGTTTAAATGCAGCCTTGAGACCTTGGTAGGAGTACTGCGTTGCGTTTTTAATCCGTTTAAATCCATGTAGTGTTTTGTCTGGCAAGTTAATTTCTCTTTATTAATTATCTCGATAGCTTGATGACTTAAAAATTGACGTTTTCCTAATCAATAATAAGTAAAAGGTTCGACCAGTTTCTGTTATCCTTGCCCGCTATAAAAATACACGCTTGGGCGCATTCCCAGTTCTATAGTTAGAGAAATGGAAATGTGCTTATGCAAACCATCTATTTTTGAGGCTAAGAACCTTATGTCTTCTGGACGAATGTTATCGCGCACCTTACTAAAACTGCCTATGTCAGTGTTAGTTAAAGGGACCACAATTCCTTCAAATCCTATTGAAGATCATAGCATTGATATAAACAAGCCCATTATTTACGCTCTGCCATATCGCTCAGCTGTTGATCTCCTCGCGCTGCAAAAACAAGTCATTGCACTTGGTTTACCCGACCCGCTAGAGCCAGTCGAAATCAACGGCAAAGCATTTAACCGCTACGTCTTTACCTCCGCTCGCCAAACCGTAATGGACAGCGATCAAGATGTGCCAAGCACATCAGTGACGCTTTTCTCTGATCTGCTCGAACTACACAAGTTTGATTCAGAACTCGATGTGCAAATGATACCTGCAACAGTACTTTGGGGACGTAAACCAGGTAAAGAATCGCAGCAAAAACCTTACCTACAGTCTTTAAACGGTCCACAAAAAGCCAAAGCTGTTTTGCTCTCTGGTCGTGACTGTTTAGTGCGTATTAGCCCTGTGGTTTCTCTGCGTTACATGGCGGATTCACATGGCACAGACGCTTCGATTGCTCATAAGTTAGCACGCGTGGCACGTATCCACTTCTCTCGTCAGAAGCTCGCCGCTTCAGGGCCAAATTTGCCGAGTCGACAAGCGCTATTTAATCGACTGATGAAATCGAAAGCGATTGAAAAAGTCATCATGGATGAGGCCAATTCGAAAGATGTGCCAATAGAGAAAGTACGCAAAGAAGCCCATGCCATCATGGATGAGATTGCCGCAAACTTCTCTTACTCCTTGATAAAAAATGGCGAACGCCTACTCGGCTGGTTGTGGAATCGTATTTACCAAGGCTTGAACATTACCAATGCCGCTACGGTACGTAAACTGGCGCAAGATGGTCACGAGATCGTCTACGTGCCTTGTCACCGTAGCCATATGGACTACTTGCTGCTTTCTTACGTGCTTTACCGAGAAGGCATGGTTCCTCCACACATTGCGGCAGGTATTAACCTAAACTTCTTCCCTGCGGGACCTATCTTCCGCCGTGGTGGCGCGTTCTTTATTCGCCGTAGCTTTAAAGGCAATAAACTGTACTCGACTATCTTCCGTGAGTACTTAGCGGAGCTGTTTGCTAAAGGATACTCAGTAGAGTACTTCAGTGAAGGCGGACGTTCGCGCACTGGCCGATTGCTACAAGCGAAAACCGGTATGCTGGCCATGACAGTCCAAGCTATGCTGCGTGGTCTAAATCGCCCAGTAACACTGGTTCCGGTTTACATCGGCTATGAGCATGTTATGGAGGTGGGGACTTACGCCAAAGAGCTACGTGGTAAGCGCAAAGAAAAAGAAAATGCCGGCTTAGTGCTGCGCACGATTCGCAAGCTACGCAACTTCGGCCAAGGGTACGTTAACTTCGGTGAGCCTATTCCACTGAACCAATATCTGAACGAGCATGCACCTGAGTGGACTAAAGATATCGATCCTATGGGTGCAACTAAACCACAGTGGCTCAACCCAGTAGTCAATGGCTTAGCCACCAAGATGATGACACACATTAACGATGCGGCTGCGACTAACGCACTCACATTATGTGCAACCGCCCTGCTCGCTTCACGCCAACGTGCATTGTCCCGCGATAGCTTAGTCAATCAGATCGATTGTTATTTATCGATCCTTAAGAATGTGCCTTACTCTTCAACCTACACGGTGCCTGAAGATGATGCACAAGCGTTGGTCAAACATGCCGAGACATTGGATAAGTTCCTTATCGAAACAGACAGCATGGGTGAAATTGTCTCTCTGGATCGAAATCAATCGATTCTAATGACTTACTACCGCAACAATATCATCCATTTATTGGCGCTGCCGTCGTTAATCGCTCAAATGTTGGTTCGCCATCAGCAGTTGTCATTAGAGCAGATCAAGCAAAATGTGGCTCTCGTTTATCCATTCTTAAAACAAGAGCTGTTCTTAAGTATTGAGGAAGAGAAGCTCGGTGAACTGACTGAGGCATACATCGAAGAGATCGCTCACCAAGGCTTAGTGACCATCGATAGCGAGCAAAATGTGGCAATTAATCAAGCGAACAACCAAGTCTTGGTTCTGCTTGGTCGCACCATTACCGAAACACTGCAACGCTATGCAATTGCACTTAACCTGTTAGTGGCAAACCCAGAGCTGGGTAAAGCCGACTTAGAGCTTAAAAGCCAAGATATCGCGCAACGCTTAGGTCGTTTACATGGTATTAATGCCCCAGAGTTCTTTGATAAGGGCGTTTTCTCTGCACTGTTTACGACATTGAAACAACAAGCTTACCTCGACAATGACGGTAACTGCGATAGTGATAAGAGCAAAGACTTAGCCAACCTGCTTTACTCTATGCTCTACCCAGAAGTTCGCCTAACCATCAAAGAAAGTATCTGTCAGGCGACAGGGACTAAATAAAACCAACTAAGTATGAAAAAGGGCATCCAGTGGATGCCCTTTTTGTTTACCAGAAAGCAATAAACAAGCCTATGGTGACAATCATGCCGACGTAGTTGTTATTGAGAAATGCCTTGAAGCACAAGTCTCGCTCTCGATGTCGGATAAGATGCTGCTGAAACACAAATAAAGCGCCAGCAATCAGCAAGCTCCAGTAGTAGCTTGCACCAAGCTCAAACCAAATCCCGACGTACATCAACATGGCAAGAGTGGCGAGCTGCAACACACCAATCACCATTTTATCTAACCGACCAAACAAGATTGCCGTCGATTTAATGCCAATTTTCAGGTCATCATCCCTATCTACCATGGCATATTGGGTGTCGTAGGCGATAGTCCATAGGGCATTAATAGTAAAGATAAACCATGTCATCATGGTGACTTCGTTCGCCTCGGCAGCCCAAGCCATAGGAATTGACCAACTAAAAGCTAGACCAAGAAACAGCTGTGGCAGATGAGTATAGCGCTTCATAAATGGGTAAATGAACGCGAGGAAGATGCCAACAAATGAGAGCTGAATGGTTAACGCATTCATACTCAGCACAAGTAGGAACGAACTGATCGCTAAGACTAAAAACAGCCCGATAGCTTCTTTAGAGGTCACTCTTCCTGATGGTAACGGGCGTAGCTTAGTGCGCTTTACATGACCATCAACTTTACGGTCGGCAAAATCATTGATTACGCATCCAGCCGCTCGCATAAAGATAACGCCAAGAACAAAAACAAATAAAACTTTTAAACTCGGTACACCCTCAGCTGCAATAATCAACGCCCATAATGTCGGCCAAAGCAATAATAAGGTCCCAATCGGCTTATCCATGCGCATTAACTGCCAGTAAGCGACTGCTTTATCTGCCGTCATTTTAAACGCTCTCCTTTGCATAAATTGGCGCGGTCGGCAGAAAAAGCTCTGCCACTAACATAGGTTTACGATTCATCCATAGTCGCGAACGACGCGCAAGCAGCTGCTTGCCATCCAACTCAACCAAACCAACTTGCAAAGCATCGCGTTTAACATCATTGGCACTGAACACCGTCAAGCCTAACGGTATTTCACCTTGGCGAGCTAAATCATACTCTTGGCCTTGCATTGAAGAATGCGGAATTAAGGTTCGACCCAATACCCACGGCTCTCCATCTCCTTTCAGCACCACCTTTCTCAACAAGCATTCTTCTAGTGCCAGCAGTTCTATTTCCTGCGTATTTAGCTTTTCAGCTCGAATCACTTTATTATGCAGAAGGTCGACACTTAACGTTTGGCAATAAGACTCTAATAAACGTGACAACGAGCCCTGTTCTAGCAGCCATTTTTTTGCACTTTGCGTAGGAAAGCTAAAATGCTCTGGTTGTTGCCATTCAACTTGGCGAAGAGCAGATAAATAAAGCGCAGTTGGTTGATTCATACTAATATTCAATAAGTAGCCTTATCAGCGTACAATAAAGCTTCAATCTCAAAAGTTAACCACTACAATGAGTGCTTAACGCATTTTTATTACAAATAGATGCTCTATTGTAACAAGACTCAGGCGATTCGAGTATCGTGATTGGAAGAAAGAAAAGTTATAAATATGATTAAACGTTACCTAGCCCAAATATTTATCGCTTTGGGTTTACTTATCAGCCTACCTGTTTTAGCCGAAGAAGAAGGTGCTCCGAAACTTGCCTACTTTACGCTAGAACCAGATCTCACCACCAACTTCTATACCAAAGGCAAGAAACTTGGCTATATCCAAGTTCGAATCGATATTATGGTTGCTAATGAAGCGGACCTTGGCGTGATCGAACTGCACCAGCCATTAATTCGCGACGCTGTGATTGAACTGCTTGGTAAACAGTCAGAAGATACCATTACCTCCCTGGCGGGGCGTGAAGATTTACGTAAGACCTTAGTTGAGCAGCTCAACGCGACGCTGTTACCCGAAACAGGCAAAACCATTATCGCTGACTTACTGTTTACCAAATACTTGTATCAGTAATGTATACTAGCTAATCAAACGGCGCTTATCGCGCCGTTTTTTTATTGCTACTTTTTCGCTCGGCTTGCATCGAACAAACCCAGAGCCACACCAGATAACAGACCAACTAAATGGGCTGTATTGGCAATCGCCATATACGGCTGAACAAAACCAAGCACCAACCACACCAGCATAAAACCTATCATAGGTTTAGGCATACTGAGTCCAAGTTGTGGCGCTTTGTAGCCCAACATCCATAAGTAGCCAACCAGTGCATAAACCACACCAGATAAGCCGCCAAAGTTAGCGCCTTCAACCCAGTATTGCCCCGCCCCTGAGAGCGCAGCAGAAACTACAAACAACTGCAGTAATTTGCCCGAGCCGAGCCTTTGCTCAATATCACCACCAAGCTGCCACCACCAGAGTAAGTTAAAGGCGATATGCATGACAGAAAAGTGAAGAACGGCATGGCTTACCCAGCGCCAAAGTTGCCATTCTTGTCCTGCAAATGCTGGGAAGTGCAAAGCGGCAAACACCCCTTCACCAGAGCCAAGTTGCTGCATGGTAAAAATAACCAAACAGATCACCATAACAGATAATGTTATCGGCCCGGCTTTGGCCTTAATCATGGCTAACATACTTGGCGATTGATAGGTAAAGTGATTCTTGCGGCTTTCGGCCATATCCCATGACGCCGCTTGATATTTGTTGGCATTAGGATCGGATAAAAACTGCTTCAGCTCTGACTCCGCCTCTATTTGATGCTGGCTATCGGTCAACCACAATGCAAACTGCCCTTCCCCCTCCGGCATCATCTGAATATCTATCTGGCGCGAGGCCATATAGTCGATAAATGCTTGTGCCATACGTGGATTATTGAGGGAGATGAGTCGATACATAAAGCTATCCTAAGTTGGATTCTGTCGGAAGTTCGGCTCTTTGCCATGCTTCAAAGCCGCCATCAACACTATACACCTGCTCAAAGCCTTGGTTAACCAAATACTGTGCAGCACCTTGGCTGCTAATGCCGTGATAACACATCACCAACACAGGTTGTTCAAACTCCACGTCGTCCATAAAGGTGACGATCGTATCGTTGGTCAAATGGAAGGCATCTTTGGCGTGAGACACAGCAAAGGATTGAGGATCGCGAATATCCACCATTCGTGCTTCTCCTTGCTCAAGAAGACTTTGCGCACTACTCACATCAATATGCTTAAACTGATCCATGAACTTTCTCTTTTATATCGTAATTATCTAACGCCATTGTAACCTATCCAGTGGTCAACAAGTACACGAGGGTAGTAAGGTTATCCACCAGCGATCATAAATCCATCAACTGTGGATAAATCTGTGGATTGCGTTGATAAAGTATCTCGATAATTTTTGATCCACTATATGTAGTGATGATCATTATTTTATTGTGTGTAAAAGCAAAACTATCCCCACGGGATAATGGGTCGAGATGCCTTTATCTACCCCGCTTTCTGACAGATAGCAAAGAAATTTACCACAGAGTTACCCACAGGCAAGGTGAGACAAACTCGATCTATAATCATCCAAATAACTCAATAAATGATCAGCAATAAAAAAGCCGAGATCATATGATCTCGGCTTAGTAGATTCTTTTGAAAAGTCAGAGGTTAGAACTCACCAACCGCCGCTTTCAATTTCTTCATCGCGTTCTTTTCTAGCTGACGAATTCGCTCTGCAGATACGCTATAGGTTTCTGCCAGTTCTTGCAGCGTCGACTTGTTATCATCTAACCAACGTGAACGAACAATGTGCTGGCTACGCTCATCTAAGCTCTTTAGTGCTAAGCTCAAACGGTTGTTAGTGTGCGCTTCCCAGTTTGCAGCTTCAACATTATCGGCAACATCAGAAGATTTATCTTCTAGGTACACCATAGGTGCAGTGTAAGAAGCATTTGAGTCATCATCATCGGTTGGCATTTCAAATGTCGCATCTTGCGCAGCCAAACGAGATTCCATTTCACGAACTTCTGAAGGCTCTACACCTAATTCGCGTGCAACGGTTTCAACTTCACCGTTGTTAAACCAACCTAGGCGCTTCTTCGACTTACGCAAATTGAAGAACAATTTACGTTGCGCTTTAGTTGTCGCGATTTTCACAATACGCCAGTTACGCAGAACGTACTCATGAATCTCAGCTTTAATCCAGTGCACCGCGAATGAAACCAAGCGAACACCGACTTCAGGGTTAAAGCGTTTTACTGCCTTCATTAAGCCAATGTTACCTTCTTGAACAAGGTCAGCCATTGGTAGACCGTAACCTGAATAACCACGAGCCACGTGCACAACGAAGCGCAGGTGCGAAAGGATTAAGCCTTTTGCAGCCTCAATTTCACCGTCGTAATGCAGACGCTCTGCAAGTCCACGCTCCTCTTCAGGAGTTAGCATTGGATAGCTGTTCACTGAACGAATATAGCTGTCTAAGCTATCTTGTGTCACTACAGCCATTGGGTATGCTTGGTTAGTCATTCAAGTCCTCATCAATCTCTGATCTGGAGTATGTTTTAGCCCACCAATCTTGAACCTAAAATGAACAGGTTTCAAGCAGGGGAAGGTTATTATGCATAAACAATTCGTCTATACAAGAGGAAAAGTATACGGTAGCGTCTACTTTTTTCAATAGTATGACAACAACAAAATAATCCGGTTCAATTAAACGGGTTCAATTTCTTTGAGATGACGCTGCGCTGAAACCTTTGCCGCTAAACAGCCAAGGAAGGTTCCTAACATCACCAGCAGTAAAGACTCATCCCAACTTAGACCCACCAATCTGAAGTGGCTATCATACAGAAGCGCCAACTTTTCTACGCTGCTATTAAGTAGAACTGTAATTACCGCTGTTAAAACCCAGGCTGTAATCGCACCTAGCAGACCAAACCACATACCAGAGTACAAATATGGGCGAAGAATGTAGCTATTGGTCGCCCCTATCAGCTTCATAGTTTGGATCTCTTCTTTATTGGCTAACACGTTAAAGCGTAATGTGTTACCAACAATTAAGAACACTGAACCTAGCATCAATACTGATAAGGTAATCACGATGCCACTGACCAGGTTTTTGATCGCGTCGAGTCGCGTTAACCAATCTTCATCCAAGCGAACATCGGTAATCCCTTCTTCACTAGCGACGCGCTCAGCGAGACGTTTAATGGCTTGTTTATCATCTTTGCTCGGTGTAATCACCAATACGCCAGGCAGTGCGTAATCATCTAGTAAGCTCAGAGCCTGTTCAAAGCCGGAGTATTGGCTGAGGTCATCGAGACCTTGCTGCGGGGAGATGTATTCAACTTTAGCCACATCAAGCGATGTTTCTAGTTCATCTTTGAGGACCATGATCCGTGCTTCAGGTGTGCGCTCTTCTATGTAAGCACTTACTTGCGACGGACTGGTGACATTGGTTGAAGCAGCAGAAATATTCTTACCCAATAGGTACAAAGCAGAAGGCATGGCTAATGCCATCGAGATAACCGCTAAAGTAAGAATATTACCCAGTGGCCGCTGCCAAAATTCAGCGAGAGAAAGTCTAGCTTGCTTGAAATGAACCGTGAAAAAGCTGTCTTTCTTGACGCGATTTTTAGCACGAGAGGCGTTGGCGTTTTTGTTACGCTTATTAGTGCCCATAATCTTCCACCTCACTCAAAAAACCTTGGTTTAGCTCTAGATGGCGGTATTGTGGGCGAGTGTTCACTAACCCAATATCGTGCGTTGCTAATAGGATGGTGACACCAGCACGGTTAAACTCTTCAAATAGCTTCAGTACCCGGCTAGAGAGTTCTGGGTCTAAATTACCGGTAGGCTCATCCGCTAATAGTAAAGTTGGTCTATTAACCACAGCACGCGCGATACCGACACGCTGCTGTTCACCACCAGACAGTTGGCTTGGCAAGCATTTCGCCTTGTCTAACAGCCCAGTTTTATCCAGAGCCGCAGATACACGACGCTTAATTTCGTTCTCAGAGATTGACTCAATCCGCATCGGCAAAGCGACGTTATCAAACACGCTTCGGTCCATCAGCAAACGATGATCCTGAAACACAATGCCGATATTGCGACGTAGGAAGGGAATATCCTTGTTAGGAATTCGAGTGATATCGTGGTCGTTAAAGCTGATTTTGCCATCCGTAGGTCGCTCAATGGCACAGATTAACTTTAGCAGGGTACTTTTCCCGGCACCTGAATGTCCGCCAAGAAAAGCCATTTCACCACGACGAAGATGAAAATCGACCTTCTGTAAGGCTTGTCGTCCACCACGATAAGCCTTACTCACTTGCTGAAATTTTATCACCCGAAATCCCTCTTATGAACTTCTCTATAATATTTATCCCCTAAATAGTTGGAGTTGCAGCTAGTCGACAAATCCATTCAGCCCTATGAGCATAGGTGCTCTATTTGATTAGGGCGGAATTGATGCCGTCAACAACGCTGCAGCTTCAAATATGACGGGGATTAGTCTTCGCGGCTAAACAGCGCATCAATAAACTCTTGAGTTTCAAATGGGCGTAGATCATCAATCCCTTCACCAACACCAATGTAACGAATTGGAATTTGGAACTGATCGGCAAGTGCGAAGATCACGCCACCTTTCGCGGTGCCGTCTAACTTAGTGAGGGTAATACCCGTTAGCGGCGCGACATCACTAAACAGTTTTGCTTGGCTGATAGCGTTTTGACCGGTACCCGCATCCAAAGTCAGCATAATTTCATGCGGTGCAGAACCATCGACCTTCTGCATTACACGAACGATCTTACGCAGCTCTTCCATCAGGTTCGCTTTGTTCTGCAGACGGCCCGCGGTATCAGCGATGACCACATCAACGCCTTTCGCTTTCGCTGATTCAATTGCATCATAGATAACAGAAGCACTATCTGCGCCGGTATGCTGCGCGACAACAGGGACATTGTTTCGCTCACCCCAAACTTGTAGCTGTTCAACCGCAGCGGCACGGAAAGTATCACCCGCTGCAAGCATGACTTTTTTGCCTTCAGCTTGGAACTGTTTCGCTAGCTTAC
Organism: Vibrio sp. R10-SG3-ISO10; assembly: GCF_059834185.1. Lineage (NCBI taxonomy): Bacteria > Pseudomonadati > Pseudomonadota > Gammaproteobacteria > Vibrionales > Vibrionaceae > Vibrio > Vibrio sp. R10-SG3-ISO10. Next base: position 33,348 of record NZ_JCBDHG010000027.1, on the reverse strand, counting down.
CAATGGTTGTCGTTTTACCAACCCCGTTAACACCGACCATAAGAATCACGTAAGGGGTTTTAGAGGTGTCGACTTCCAGTGGCTTCTCAACATTGGATAGGATCTCTGCCATCTCTTCTTTGAGCAAGCCGTAAAGAGCTTCACCATCTTTAAGATCTTGGCGAGACGCTTTCTCGGTCAGGTTGTCGATGATCTTAAGTGTGGTATCCATACCCACATCGGCGATAAGTAGCTGCTCTTCTAGCTCTTCAAATAACTCATCGTCTATTTGTTTGTCTTTAAACAAGCCAAAGAACCCGGCACCAATATTGGCTTTGGTGCGAGCTAAGCTACGCTTCAAGCGAGCAAAGAAGCTCTCTGTCGGTTTTTCTTGTTCAGCAACACGTGGCTCAACAGGCTGTTCTATAACTTCAACAACCTCTTCTGCTTCTGCTTCTGCTTCTGCTTCTGCTTCTGCTTCTGCTAGTTCAGTTTTAGGTTGCTCAACTTGCTCGTCAACAACTGGTGTCTCTTCGACAGCATCTTCAATGGTATTTTGTTGTTCTTCAGCGGGTAGCTTGGTTTGCTCTTCATCGCCGAAACCAAGCCAAGAAAGTAATCCGCGCTTCTTTTTTTCCGTCATCTGGGGCTATCCTAGATCGTCTTATTTTAACTCAGACTCTTTTCCGCCCGGATTATCCACGCGCAGAAAAGAAAAATGACAACACAGTGAAAAGTTTTTAACTACCTATGGGATGGTATACACTTTGTCATCAACAAATTTGGGCTGTATGTTAGCGCTCACAGCAGAGCGACTGGCTATAGTATCACTTTATTAGCGGTCAAAAAATCTATGGTAAGACGTCGCCAGCAAAACACATCACAAAAAAAGCCTTCAACTGGCTTTGTTCGTATTATTAGCGGTTTATGGAGGGGACGTAAACTCCCTGTGCATGATGCTGAAGGATTAAGACCGACAACCGATCGCGTAAAAGAGACGCTATTTAACTGGCTGGCACAGGACGTTCCTCGTGCAAAATGCCTAGATTTGTTTGCCGGTTCAGGTGGGCTGGGCTTTGAAGCGGCCTCTCGCCAAGCTGAAATGGTTACTATGGTCGAGCTCAATGCTAATGCGTTCAATCAGATTAAAAAGAACATCGCGGCATTGAAAGCGACTAACCTTCAGGCCCACAACACTGATGCGCTAAGCTATTTAAAGCAACCTGGAACCCCGCATCATGTCGTGTTTATTGATCCCCCCTTTCGTAAAGGGTTACTTAACGAAACAATTTCCCTACTTGAGAAAAATGGCTGGTTAGCCGAAGATGCGATGATCTATGTTGAAACAGAGAAAGAGCTGAGCCTTGACGGAATCCCTGCCCACTGGCATTTACACAGAGAAAAGAACGCAGGTCAGGTCAGTTTCAGACTGTTTGAAAGACAACAAAGCGAATAAGGAACGTTTATTAATGAAAGCACTGATTATGTTAGCTAAAGCCGCGATTGGGTTCGTTTGGTTTATTCTTATTCTTAATTTTTTCATGCCTTTTCCAGGTAAAGCAGCCATTGCACTCTACATCATGACTGCATTCCTATTTATTATGCACGGACTACAAATGGCGATTTTCATTGGTGCCTTTGGCGACAAGATTAAGATGAGTAGATGGGAAAAGTGGTCAATTCTGATCTTTGGTATTTTTGCCTTACTCGATATCCGTCGTAAGTACATGACTTAAGAACACAAAAAATGCCGCTGTTTAAAGCGGCATTTTTTTCTCTGTCTATTCTAGCCTAGGTAGCCTTTAACGCCATCTAGGAACATCTGAGTCGAGATCATAATCAGTAGTAATCCCATCAAACGTTCTACCGCTTTTAAGCCCCTCTCTCCCAAAATACGGTGGAAGAAGTTATAGAACATTAAGATAAAGAAGGTTACCCCCCACGCCAGTAAAACCGCCGCTGATAACTCAATTAGATTATCTGGGTGTTGGCTAGAAAGCAGTAATAATGCAGCAATCACAGACGGACCAGCAATCATTGGAATTGCCATAGGCACAATAAACGGCTCTTCACCTGCTGCAAGGCCTGTTATGCTGCCACCGCTTGGGAAAATCATCTTAATGGCGATGATAAACAGGATAATACCACCCGAGATGCTTAGCGTTTCTGGCTGCACATGTAAGAAGTTGAGAATGCTCTTACCGGCAAATAGGAATAACAGCAAAATACCAAGCGCAAAGAATAACTCACGAACGAGGACTTTACGTCTACGTTTAGGATCTAAGTGTTTCAGGATAGATAGGACAATAGGAAGATTGCCTAGCGGATCCATGATTAAGAACAACATGGTCGCAGCGGAAAGTATGTCCATAAAAAGCCTCCAGAAAACGGGATAAATCTAAGCGCACAAAAAGTCGGCGAAGTATAGCAATCTCGTTCAAGGATTTGGAGGCATTAAAGCAATTTATCTTGCCAATAAAAGAGTATCGGCTTTAGCGATTTACAAGACAATCTAATGGCTACATACCCGCTCGGCATTAATCATCCAAATCCCATCCTCGACGATCACTTTTTCACGCTCAATGAAGAACTCGAGTAAGGTATCAAGATTGAAGCCATTGCACTTACAAGTACGAAAACGAGCTTGCTCACCAAATGCCTCACTCACTGCTAGCTCTAGCTCTGACTTCGACATTGGGCGTTCTCTTAGCAAGTTTAGAACGTTATGGGCATGAATTTCAGTCGACATTGGCCATCCTCAATAATGAATTTGCTTTGAGGATACCTTCAATCAAGAAAGTTTCTTTGATTTTAGATAATCAGTGACGCAGTAATTAAAGAGTGCGCGAGTAGATAGCTACCAGAGATCAGATAGCGGCCTTTCATAATTGAATGTTTGTAGTCATGGATGGCTAACAAAGCGGCTGAAAGCATTAAGGTAATGGAACCAATAAATCCAACTGCGCTAGCGAGACCACCATTGATTAACCATACTTCCCCTGCAGCCCAGTTCAATTGCAGTAAAACAATGCCCATCATTACTACCGGAAAAATCAAACGATCTATTTTAGGTAGTAGCAAGAAAAAACTCACCACGCCTATACCAAGCAACATCGCGGGCAACCACCAGACTATCTCACCAGAAAGCTTGAACCAAAACGATGCGCTATAGCAAAGCTGCGCAGCAATAAAGCCAGCAAAGCAAAGCTTGAGGTGTTTCTTGTAGATGTAAAGCCCATCGGCAAGCATAGAAATGATAAGACCGAGTGATACCCACCAAGCAGCCGCTCCTACAAGCCCTTGTTGGCTCCAGAGCATCACGAGCAGCATCAGTAGCGACATTGTTTTAAACATCACCGCTTGTCTTATGTGATTGCTTTCATTAGCGGAAATACTGATATACCCAGAAAGGGCCACAGATAGCCAGCTCCACATTCGAACACCTCAATAAAAATGAGCTGCTAGTGTAGGCAGAGAGTCATCGATGTCTACCGCCAAAAGGCAAAACTTGGATCTCGATAATAATAATACCTCTCTAGAGCTAACCCTAAAAAATTCTAGCCGGGCACCAACTTGAGCCATCCAGCTCATAATGACTTAGTGTTTAGAACCTAGCTCATATCTAACTAACTAAACTGGCAAAAAAGCAAAGATTCCAATCAACACCAACAAGAAAAGAGTAATTTCCAAAATAAAACAGACACTTAATACAAGCAAAAAGGTAAACAAAATCCTGTTTTGTATTTTTAATGTTAATCCAAAGACACTAAGGCCACATTATTTATGCCTCGTTATTTAAAACAACGCCAGAATTAAGTCATAAGACTGTAAACTGACACCCAGCCAACCTAAGAAGATCCAAGCACTCAAAACTTACAAGATTAGTGCAGTAACAAGTTTGAAACACAAACAAAAGCCAACAAAAACAACAAATTAAAAACATTCCCGAGTGACTAGTGTCTAGTTTTTACACAGAAACTCAATCATTAAAAATCAAAATAGTGACGACAAATAGCCTCAAATAAAGTAAGAAAAGTTACTTTTTTAAGGCTTATCCATTAAATGACTTGATCTAACCATCAAAAACCTGCTATTCTTTAAAATATATCGTAAAACATCAAATTTAAGGAGCAGTGCTATGATTTCTTCTTCACAAAAACAAGGACTTGTAATGATCGCAGTAGTCGTTGGCCTAATGACACTGCCGATGATGTACTAAGAGAAATAGACAAAAACAAAAAGGGACGCGATTGCGTCCCTTTTTACTTTCTGGTGACTTGGCACTCATTTATCTATCAAAAGTTAGTCAACTGGTTAAAAAAATGGCACTTATGAAAAGTGCCATTTTTAAAGCTTAAGCTATAAATGCTTCGATAGAATATCCCAATGCGCATAATAAAAGAGTAATGCCGCCAAAGTTATTAGCGTCATCAAGGTAATTGCTGCTCTCCAAATAAATCGACTGCTTCTTGGTGTAAGCTCTTTTTCACATTCATCACACACAGTGAGAAAGTCTCGACGACTATCGAGCTTAAAATCCTCTTCGTGAACCACTTTGTTACGAATTGTCGCGATATATCTCAGCTTATCAATCACATCATGAGGCAAGCGCTCTTCACAACTAGTAATAAGCTGGTGCATTCCCTTACCGTCAGCATGATATTGCGTTCGGAGGAGCTTCTCGAGTCTACGTGTTCGAGTGACCACTTTTTCAATATCAGACATAGTTTCCCTCCATCGCTATTAAGTTTAGGGGGTGTTTGATCTTTCTTCTATCTACTGTCCCACTTTTTGTGCAAGTTTCAAGTAAATTTGTGTAAAAGAATCAATAGCTAAACAGAAACACGCGCTCATACAACTTATTGGCATGTGATATGCGTCGAAGATTCTTATGCTATTGATCACTTTGTTCATACAGCAAGAGCCGTGCCCAACACAATCTATAGAATGTCGATAAACTATAAAGGAGATGAGAGAAAGAGAGCCCCCACCATGTCGCTACCATTATTGTTTGCTTTTATCGTGATCTTCGCTTTGGCGAGTGGCTGGGCGTTTGTTCATTTCTATCGCAAACATATTCAAGGTGAAAACGCACCAGAACAAACCGCTGAAGTCACCGTTCTCGACAAGCAGTCAATTGCGGTCGAAGATGCCGAGCCAGGCCAAGATGACCAAGAGTATTGGATTTATGTCCAGAAAGGTCGCATTGGGCCAAAGCGCGAGTTTCAGGTAGGCATCCACTATTTCCACGCTCTAAACCCAGGCGATCAAGGCACGCTAACCTACCAAGGCGACAAGTTTCTTCATTTCGCCATGAAGCGTTAAGGCAACAACCAGCGCGTACGAGAAGATTGAGAAAGCAACCAACTTAAAGCCAATGCCCCTGCACCGCTTAACACTATCCATAGTGGAATAACCCAAGCAGGATGACCTTGATGCCAACCAAACTCTTTCATTGGCCAGAGAAAAATCGGATGCAGAATATAGATACCTAGGCTGTTTTTGCTGATAAATCCAATCACTTGATTAGACTTTTGTGAAGGTCCTTCGCCAAAATAACGACAAAGCATAAAAATCATACTCGCAGCAAGAACGACATTAAGAGTCTTATACGAAAGCCATCGACCGACTGTGTACTCCTGCGCGGCGACGCTGTCAGTAATCACCATGTAAGCGGTGGTAAACAGTGCAACGCTTCCAAGCAAAGCGAATATCGCAACGTAGCCTTTAGTCAACGGCACTCGTCGATACAACAAATACCCTAACGGTAAATAACCACTGTATAGCCACAGTTCATTACTCCAAACTCCATCAATGTCGAACAAGAACAATAAAGTGGTCGCTAACCAAATTAAGACAAAGGCGTATAAGGAACTGTCACCATATTGCCTCACTACAAACTGGAAAAATGGAATAACAAAATAGAGTGGAATGAAATAGTAGAAAAACCCTAGGTGATAGTATGTAGCATCCGTCGCGCTATCAGCGAGTACCTGTTTAGCCTCTAAAGCATCAAAGCCATTGATGCTCCAACCTGACAGATAAGCATAGAACAATGACCAAACTAAGAATGGAACAAGAACTTTACCCAAGCGCCTTTTGACATAATATTTAGCATCAAAGGGACGCTTGTCGCTCAGCATCAATGCACCCGTGATCAAGATAAAAACGGGAACAGCCCACCGGCTGACACTATTTACCCCGACCGCAGTCGCCCACTCTCCAAAAGGGATTTGACCAAGTTCATCTCGATACGGGGCAAGAACATGAATCGCAATCACCGCAACCGCAGCAACGCATCGCAGTAAGTCAAAAAACAGAACTCTTTCTCTCATGCCACTACCCTTCTGCTAATAACCTATTGAATATAGCAATAAAAAAGCTGACCAAAGTATTACCTTGGTCAGCTTTTAGTCATGAAACGGTGGGTAACTTTTATACTGTCGCGATTTGTTTCATCTTAGGTAGCTTAATCGAAATCATCGTAGTCAAAGCGAGGAAGGCAAAAGAGACCCACAAACACGCGGCTAAACCGGCCATCTGAAACACAAACCCTGAAAGGATAGTACCAATCAAACGTCCCATCGCATTTGCCATATAATAGAAGCCAACATCAAGTGAAACACCATCGCCTTTTGCATAGCTGACAATCAAATAAGAATGCAGCGAAGAGTTGATGGCAAAAATAGCACCGAAGATCATTAAGCCCCCAACAATCACTAGTTGTGGTTGCCAACCAACTTGTACAGCATAGGCGATACCCGCCGTGACGATAGCAAGCCCACCCGCCCACAACATAGCGGTATGGCCATCCGGCACTTTACCCTGTGCCTTCCCCGTGATCTTAGGGGCGATACCTTGGACAAAACCATAGGCAATCGTCCAAACAGCAAGAAAACCACCAACCCATGAGTGATCCCAACCAAATACACTGCCAAGGTAGATTGGCAGAGCAATCACAAACCACACATCACGCGCACCAAATAGGAACATTCGAGCAGCGGAAAGGATATTGATCGACTCCGATTTGGAGAATATCTGCTTAAACTTAGGTTTGCTTTTCGCCTTACCTAAGTCAGCCTCTAAGCTCAACACGCTGCCGATAAACACTAGCGTCAGCACGCCAGCCATAGTCAACACTGCATATTTGAATCCAATGGTGGAAAGCAGAAAACCACCGACAAAGAAGCCTGCACCTTTAAGGGCATTCTTAGAACCCGTTAAGATCGCTATCCATTTGTACAACGCTCCCTGTTGTTGATCTGGAACTAAGGTTTTGATTGAGCTCTTAGCACTCATCTTGTTGAGATCTTTGGCGATACCAGACAAAGCTTGAGCAGCCATGACCCAAGGTATAGTCAGCCAAACATGTGGCACCGCTAACATCGCCAACGCCACAATCTGCAACCCCAAACCGAGATTCATGGTCTTATTGAGACCTAACCTCGCGCCAAGCCAGCCACCAACCAAATTGGTCACAACGCCAAAGAATTCATAGAAAAGGAATAGTGAGGCGATCTCTAGCGAGCTATAACCTAAGTCATAGAAATACAGCACCACCAGCATACGCAGAGCACCGTCAGTAATGGTGAAGTTCCAGTAGTTGAACGTCACCAGCATATACTGACGAACACTTTTGCTGAGATTAGAGAACATAGATGAAATCCTCGACAATTTACAGCGGATAGAGCTTTGGGACACCTATGATCCAAAAGCTCTCAACCTAGCTATCTAGCCGCTACTGCGGTGATGTACTCAACTTGTACTGGTTTAGTAAAGGCACCTGGGCGCAACGCTTGAACTTCACGTACAATATCTTCCAGTTTCCACTGCTTCTCTAGCAGTAGATGAGCCGCAAAAAGCCCTGTACGGCCTGAACCGCCCATACAGTGCATCGCTACTTTACCGCCGTTATCAACGATTTTGTGTAGCTCTGGGCTAGCGGCTTGCCACTTAGCGGCAAACTCGGCACCTGGAGCGCAATCATCTTCAATCTCAATTTGGAACCACTGCATACCCAGTTGCTGCGCTTTAGCACCTAGCTCAGAGACATCTTTACTTGCAAGCTCTGCATCGTCTAATGCAGTCACAATCGCTTCTACGCCTTGCTCTTTTAACTGCGCAAGAGAAGCCTCTAGTTCAACGCCCTTAGTGCCAGGACAAGGAGTAAGTACTAACGCACCATTTTCTACATCGAGTTGCCACGTTGGATGTGTCATCGTCATCAATCTCTTAAAATTTTTTATAGAACCAATATTCAAAATAACTGGAGTTACCGCTTCAGTATGAGGAATATTATGCCAAGCCAACTTTACGGACTAACTCAGCCGTGCGGGTCGCATAACCCATCTCGTTGTCGTACCAAGCATAGATTTTCACCATACGCTTACCAACCAACATGGTAGATAATGCGTCTACAATCGTAGAGCGTTGGTCACCTTTGTAGTCAATCGACACCAGCGGACGCTCTTCAAAGCCCAGAATGCCCTTCAGTTCACCTTGTGAAGCATCTTTAAGTAACGCGTTCACCTCTTCCGCGGTGGTATCTTGCTTCACTTCAAAGATGATGTCGGTAAGAGAAGCGTTCGCCAGAGGTACACGTACAGCATGGCCGTTAATGCGATTTTCGAGTTCAGGGAAAATCTCAACAATCGCTTTCGCGCTGCCCGTCGTGGTTGGAATTAAGCTCATACCGCAAGCACGCGCACGACGCAGATCTTTATGCGGCGCATCAAGGATGGTTTGTGTGTTAGTTAAATCATGAATGGTAGTGAACGAAGCGTTCTCAATACCTAGCTTCTCATTGATGACTTTAACTACCGGAGCGATACAGTTGGTGGTACAAGAGGCAGCAGTTACAATCTGGTGTACCGCCGGGTCGAATATCTCGTCATTTACGCCAACGACAATGTTCGCGATGCCTTGTTCTTTTACGGGTGCCGACACAACAACACGCTTAACGCCTTGAGCTAGGTACTTGTTTAGGAATGAAGTTTTACGATGCACACCTGTCGCTTCAATCACTACGTCACAGCCAGACCAGTCAATCGTATCGATATCTTTCTCTTGCGTAGTATTGATAACCTGACCATTGATTAAGATTTGGTTGCCTTCGGCTTTCACTTCATGGTGCCAGCGGCCTTGTACTGAGTCGAACTCTAACAGGTGCGCGAGCGTCGCAGCATCACCCGCTACGTCATTAATCTGGACAAACTCTAGCTCTTGCCAATCAAAAGCCGCGCGAAGCGCTAAACGTCCGATGCGACCGAAACCGTTAATACCTACTTTAATTGCCATAACTCTATCTCTTTTATTTCTTAATTACTGACAGCAAACAGGTCGAGCCTGAATTGCATGAAGTCGTTCAATATCTTGTTGGTACTCTGTTTTAAGGCAGTTAGAAGCAACAAGATCATCTATCAATTTTTTCATCCATCCCGGTAAATCAGCAGCTAAACGGTAGAACACCCACTGCCCCTGACGGACATCAACCAAAATGCCATTTGAGCGTAGCTGAGCCAGATGACGAGAAATTTTCGGTTGGCTCTCTTGTAGCGCTTCGGTCAATTCACCTACACACAAACACTCTTCGCGCATAATCAACATCAAGCAGCGAACTCGGGTTTCATCAGACAACAACTTAAAGAATTGGTGAGGTAACATAAAACATACTCATATATGGATATGCGTATATATTTATTTAAAAACGAACTTAGATCAAGCCTGGCATATGCATTGTCATAAAAGCTTAATAAATAAACTAAACGATGGTGTTGAGATCTTGGCTCCAACGCTGAGCCTGAGAGATACGCGGCATAACTTCATTGAGTGATAGGTTAAGCTGCTTACATGCTGCTTCCATCCCCTGCCAGTCCGCGCTTTCGTAGCACTCTTCCAATCTGAGAAGGTCGCCAAAAGGACCTTGCCTCTCTAACAAAGCAACCTTGATTGCCGCCGCTAAAGGGAGTTGCTCGACCAAGTCTTTAAGGGACATATCCAACATAGAATCCAACAAAGACAGTAATCCAATCAGGAAAGCTTGTTCGCGGAATTGGTTGAAAGGATTGTCGTTCGCCATCAGCAAGAAAAACTGAGCTCGCTGCAGACATAAGGTATAGATTTCTTTCGGCTTGTTGGCGGAAACGAACGAGGCGACCGCTAAAGAAACGAAGATTTTAAGCTTATCTTGACCAAGGTAGACCAAGGCCTGACGGAAAGAAGAGATAGGCACTTCAATGCGATTCGACATGGTATTAACGAAACGCAGTAACTTGTACGACAGCGCAACATCGCGAGCGACAATTCGCTCAACCTTTTCAAAATCCACTTCCGGCTGACACACCTCTTTAAACAGCTCCATCGCGATGGCGTGTTGAGGGCTGACGTAGCGTTGGCGGACAATTTGTGGCTTGCTGAAAAAGTAGCCCTGAAAAAAGCTGAAACCCGCTGAGCGCGTGGCAATAAACTCTTCTTCAGTTTCGACTCGCTCTGCGAGGAACTTACGCTTTACTCCCTTGGCTAAGCGTTCCTGAACTAAAGCACAAGACTCTTCCAGCCCCGTCGCCATAATATCGATTTTGACTATTTGCACATAGGGCAGAAATCGTTCCCACTCTGGCTTATACACAAAATCATCCAACGCAATTAAGTAGCCACTAGCGTGGATCTGCTTGACTGCTGCAAATAGCTCATCATTTGGCGTGCATGTTTCCAACACCTCAACGACGATTTGCTCCTTAGGCAAGGAAAGAGGCAACAAACGCACTAAGCTAGAGTGAGGAAAATTGATAAAGCAACGTGAGGTCGCCAAGGCTGGATTGGTACCTATGGAGAGAAAATTCTCAACAATTAGACGATATGTCGCCCGATTAGATTCAACATGAGCAGGGTATGCGTTGTTTTCACCATCGCGAAAAAGCAACTCATACCCTAAGGTTTGCCGCTTGGCATTAAGTATAGGTTGGCGAGCCACATAGGTGTCTCTCATCCGTTTTTGCATGATGAGTCGTTACGCTTTTGCCGCCGCTAGAAGCGCACCACAGCCCATAAACATAGAGCCAAAGACTTTGTTGATACGCGACATAATCTTATCTGAGCGAATAAAACGTCCCATCTGAGCGGCTAAGCTGGTGTAACCCAACATAACAAACGCATCAATAGTCACGGTTGTCACTCCAAGTACGAGAAGTTGAGTTAACTGGTCTTTTGCTGGGTCCAGAAACTGAGGGAACAGCGCCACCAAAAAGACAATCGATTTAGGATTGGTCAGATTGATCAATACCGCCTTGCGCATCAAACTCATGCTCGATAGGTGCTGAGTCGCTTCCGCGGCTGCTAAGCTAGAGTGATCGCGCCACTTCTGAATCCCAAGCCATACTAAGTAAGCAGCACCCACCCACTTAATCACACTAAACGCAAACGCAGACTGAGCAACCAGAGCGCCAATACCCGCGCCAACGAGCATAATATGGATAGTCAGACCTATCTGTAGACCGGCAATCGCAGCCAACGAACGTCGCGTACCATAACTCAAGCCATTACTGATTGAGTTCACCGTACCAGACCCCGGAGCTAAGCTAAAAACAATCGCTGTGACTACATAAGCAAGCCAAACATGCATATCCATCGTATTTCCCCTCGACTAAATGCAGCTAGAGACACATAATCTAAATCTGTCGCAAAAATGAAATCGTAATCAGGCGCTTAACAACCATGAATGATTCAAGCTTCAACATTACTCCTTCTTATACTCAAGAGTCCAATTTTGAGCAAGCAATCAATAGCAATATTGCTAAATTATGGGAGTCTAGAGAGGAAGGCTATATAAAATCGTTCGACAAAACCGCTCTGTATTGGATTAAACTCAGCGCGCCAGAACACACCAAAGCGATCGTGGTGGTCAACGGACGCATAGAGTGCTGCGCAAAGTATCAAGAGCTGTTTTACGATCTGTTCCGCCAGGGTTACGATATTTATTCTTACGATCATCGAGGACAAGGTTTGTCTGACCGCCTGATTGAAGACAAGCAGATGGGCTATGTGGAAGAGTTCGATGACTACGTCAAAGATTTAGACAAACTGCTGCACCATTTCAATTTGGACCAATACCAAAAACGTTATCTGTTGGGCCACTCCATGGGCGGCAATATTGCCACGCGCTACCTTCAAAGTTATGACTACCCATTTGATGCGGTTTCCCTCAGTGCACCTATGTATGGCGTCGATCTGCCTTGGCACCTAAAACCGATTGCAACAATTTTAGGTCAGCTGTTAACGGCTATTTATCCCCAACCAACATTTGCTCCCGGCCAAGTGGCTTATTTTCCTAAACCGTTTGAGGGTAACTTTCTCAGCCAAAGTGATGTTCGCTATCATTGGTTCCGCGATCTCTATGAGCAACAACCTGAACTCAAAATTGGTGGCGCAAGTACGCGCTGGGTATGGCAAGGACTGATGGCCTGTAAGCAATGCTATCTAATGACTCGCCATGTAAAAGTCCCTTTAGTGGTCATGCAGGCGGGCGAAGATCAGATCGTGTCTAACCAAGCTCAAACCCAATTTATTAAGAAGCTTGCGCGGACCAACACTCAATGTGCCTTTAAAATAGTGCATGGCGCGAAACATGAGCTGCTGTTTGAAAAAGATGAGTACCGCAACCAAGCTCTAGATACCACACTGACCTTTTTCGAGCAGTACTAAAATAGGAAATACTAGAGGGTGATCTTTACCCTCTTTTTCCCCTTTATGTTCAAGTAAACTGAGCCCTCTACCTTATTAGGTAATTCATGTTGTACATACGAGGGTGATATGACCGAAGCACGTAAAGATACTCCTTTTCACATTGTAGCCTCCGATCTCGATGGCACTTTACTCGCACCAAACCACCAGCTGAGCGAGTTTTCAAAACAAACCCTGAAAGCGCTGCATGAAAAAGGCTTCACCTTTGTCTTTGCGACGGGTCGTCACCACATCGACGTTGCAGGTATCCGTGAGATTGCTGGTATTCCTGCTTACATGATTACCTCTAATGGCGCGCGTGTTCATGACCAAAATGATCAACTGATGTACAGCAACAATGTCCCACAAGAGTTAGTGCAGCCAGTGATCGATGTGATCAGCGAAGATCCAAGTATTTTTATCCACATGTATCAAAACGAAGATTGGTTACTCGATCGAGAGGATGAAATGCTAGCTAAATTCCACAGTGAATCTGGCTTTAGCTACAAACGCTTTAACGCAGCTTCAGCGCCAAATGATGGCATTGCTAAAATTTTCTTCACTCACCCAGAGCAAGACCATGACCATCTTGTGACGTTCGAAAACAAACTACGTGAAAAGTTTGGTGATCAACTCAACATTGCTTTCTCAACACCTTGGTGCCTTGAAGTCATGGCTGCTGAAGTGTCAAAAGGTCATGCGCTTGAAGCCGTTGCAAAATCGTTAGATTTGAACCTAGAAAACTGTATCGCCTTTGGCGACGGGATGAATGATGCCGAGATGCTAGAAATGGCCGGCAAAGGGTTGGTGATGGGTACCTCGCATCACAAGGTGAAAGAAGCGCTACCAAACAATGAAGTGATTGGTAGTAATGAAGATGATGCTGTGGCTCACTACCTGCACGATAATCTTTTTTAGATAGCGGCTATCGCTATCAATTCAATCCAGGCTGCATTGTGCAGCCTGTTTTGTTATCGCAGTTACCTTTGGCTGGGCAGCTTCTCTTTATCTAAAATAGCAGCCCACTCTTGCTCTGTGACTGGCATGATCGACAGCCGATTACCTCTTTTCACCAGCGGCATGTTTTCTAGTTCTGGCATCGCTTTCATCACGGACAATGGGATCAAACGATCTGTCTTACGCACAAATTCGATATCAACCATAAACCAGCGTGGGTTATCCGGCGTTGATTTCGGGTCGTAATAGTCACTTTCAGGATCAAATGAGAAATGGTCGGGGTATGACTCCTTGACCACTTTCGCAATCCCTGCCACTCCTACCTTCTTACAAGATGAGTGATAGATAAGCACCAAGTCACCGAGTTTGACCTGATCACGCATCATGTTACGTGCCTGATAATTACGTACTCCTTCCCAGCATGAGGTATTTTGTGTTCGGAGTGTGTCAATAGAAAAGGTGTCTGGTTCAGTTTTGAATAGCCAATATGCCATAATAGGCTCCGCCAGTTTCTTAATAGGGAAGATATAGCATGAAGGCGCTCCGAAACCCAGCGGCTGTGATCATTTTACTCGCGTTACAAGCCTGTTCGACGTCAACGACCATCAAAGACAGCGAATCTAAACCCGTTGTGCAAGCGAGCTTAGACAAGCCTGATACGATAAAGCCTCAGACTTTTGTTATGCGCGGAGAAGTCGTGCTTGGCCATGAAGTGCGCTCTATTACACCCTGTGGAAGTAATCAACAGTATTGGCTCGATATCTCTGACGATCGCTTTCATCAAGCGCTAAAGTTAGTTCGCTCTCCTTATGCTCCTCTTTATGGTGAAGTTATCGGTCACCTTGAAACAGGCCAAGCGGATGGTTTTGTTGCTGATTACAGTGCACGCTTTGTCGTCGACTCAATTAACCTACTTAGTGCAGAGAATCCAAAGCGTTGTGATCAAGCGCTGAAACCTACCCGAGCTTTTGGCAATGAGCCATTCTGGTCGATTGATTTCGCCAGCAACGCGCTGACCTTTCAGAAAATCGGAAAAGATAAACGCCAATTAGAACTCTCATCTAGCCGTATAGAATCTGATCGACGTCGTTACCAGTTTGAAGGCGGTTCACTAGAGCTTAACCAACGTAGCTGTGTTGATGGGATGAGCGATTCACTTTATGGTTGGAGTGCAACACTTGAGCTTGAAGGCAACAGCTACCAAGGGTGTGCTACCCTGTCTAATCAAGACGCCACTCAGGATTGGACTGGTCTCTATCAAGCGGCCTCAACCAAATCGAGTGACTTTAGTGTCGCATTAAAAATCTATCCGGATCACTCAGCGACAACCACCTACAGCTACACGACAGGAGAAGCAGATTCGGTTGAGAGTGGCTACTGGCAGCAGCTTAACAAAGACCAGATTCAAGTGGTGATGACTCGTCATCAACAGCAAGCATTATTGTCAGAGCGAATCTTCACTCGTGATGGCTACCAACTCAGCGCTAGCCAAGAGAAGGTCGGCAGTCTTATCTATCCGATTGCCGATGGTGGATTAACTCTGTTTAAAGCGCAGCAAGACACGCAAAGCGCCACTTCGAAGGTGACTTCAGATCCGAAAGCCATCCCTTCCAGCGCCGAGTTCAACCCTAAAGTCGACAATGCCATACGTGAGTATTTTAAATCGGACAACATAGACCCAGCAGATACTAAGTATCGTTGGTTGGAGTACGATTTAAATGGTGATGGCAATAAAGAACTCTTGGTTCAGCTGAACTGGTGTGGCTCTGGCGGCTGTACCGTACTGCTGTTTGAAAATCAGCAACAGCAATGGCAGTTTAACTCTCGCATTACTCTAGTAAGAACGCCGATTAACTTAGGTCTAGAGCAAACCGATGGATGGCAAGATTTAATCCTATTTGTTAGTGGTGGAGGCACGACACCTAACCAACATGTTTTAAAGTATCAGGGGGACAGCTATCCGCTTAACCCAAGCTCTGCGCCTATCGCTAACTACGATCAGATTAGCCCTATCCAGCTATTTTCTGACGGGCAGACACCCCACCAGCAAGGCGTAGTAATGTGAGCCAAGTGAATTCCACTGAGGGCAATCGCTGCCCTCAGTGCAAGTTGCAGTATCAATGTGTATGCCACAAGCTACCGAGCATCAACACTCGCTTCCATCTTGCACTGGTAACCCATGAAAATGAGATTAATCGCGAGACCAATACTGGCCAGTGGTTAGATAAAAGCCTGTCTGCGACGAGCGTGCATATTTGGCAACGCACTCAGCCTTGTGACAAGTTAATGTCCTTAATACAAAGTGAGAATTATCAAGCCTACTTGCTGTTTCCTGATGACGGAAGTATTCCAGTGTCGCAGGCAATAGATGAGACAGCAGTGAGCGAGAAACGACCTTTGTTTATCATCCTTGACGGTACATGGCAGGAAGCGAAAAAGATGCTGCGTAAGAGCCCTTGGCTCAATCAACTGCCTTTAGTACACATCACTCCAACGCAAGCATCACGTTATCAATTACGCCGCAACCAGGAGCAAGGTCATCTATGTACGTTAGAAGTTGGCTGCGAAGTGCTAAAACAAGCTAAGCAAGTACAGCAAGCAGAGCAACTTTTGCAGTTTTTTGACCGCTATATGCTGGCTTTCAAAGCCGACAAAAGCGGTCACATTTTAAAGACTAAAACAGGCGACTAGGCTCTGCGAGGTAAAAACCTTGCAGATAGTCGACACCAATACTTTCCGCGATATTGCACACTTCTTGGTTGTGAACAAACTCGGCGACGGTTTTTGCATTGAGTACTTGGCATAGTTTGACCAACTGACCGGTAATCTGACGCTGTTTTGGATCCTTATCGATAGTTTTTATTAAACTGCCATCGAGTTTAATCACATCCGGCTCTAGGCGAATAATTTCATCGATATTGGAGTAACCGGAACCAAAATCATCCACCAGCAAACGAACGCCAAGCTGCTTAAAGTGAGCGCAAATCTCAGCCATGCGGCCAAAATCCTTAATCCGTTCAGATTCCAAGACCTCAATGCCTAAGCGATATGGGTCATTCATCTTCGCAACCGACTGCTCAAGGAGATAAAGCGTCTTGTCACTGAGCATGTCTTGTGGAGATAAATTAACTGAGAATGACGCTTGCTTGTCGGCCATATGCGCTATGGTTGATGTCAGCATATGGCGACTTAAACGAGTGTAAAGATGCGTACCCTCAACGATGGGTAGAAAGCGCCCTGGCGCGATTATCTCACCATCATCTTCAATACGAACTAAGCACTCTTGGGATACCTGCTCACGGGTATGAGCGGCAAAGATCGGCTGACTATAGGTAAGAATCCGTTTATTCAGAATAGCGCGACTAACGACCCCCATCAAATCAAGCTTGTCTCTTTGCTCCAACTCACTAATAGAATAATCTTTGGCATTAATAAAATGAGTATTGCGGGCTTTACCAATTCGACGCGCATCGATCGACTTAAGCAACAGTTCATCACCAGATATCGAAGGGAAATCGCGCTTACTGGCGATGCCACCTGAAATAGATACCGATAAATAATCTACTTCAGGCAATCCGTAAGGCTCAAAATTAATATGTTCAACGTTATCAGCGAATTGTGATAGTTCTTGTTGGAGCACATTAGTCGCTACATCCGATGAAAACACCAAAGCCCATTCTGCTGTGCCGATATAGTAGAGCTGTTGAACAAACGGTGCCCAATCCAGATCAGAAAGGTTATCTGTAAAGTAATCACTTAAATCACGGATCAGTTCATCTGCAACTTGATAGCCATACTTTTCATTAATCTGATGAAAATTAGACAGTTTCAATGTTGCGACATGCTCATCCGTGTTAACGACTTTGAGCCTTTCTTGCAAAGCAACACGATTTTTGAGCCCAGTATGCTTGTCTAGGCGGTAGCTATTGATCAGCTTCTCGGTTTGCTCGGCAAGTTTTAGCTCCATACTCTTCTGCGTTTGATTCAGGTTATCAATCGTATAGCTAATTAAATGAAACAAAGGAGAAACCGGAAACTCGGCTTTTTCGTTAAAAGTCAGCGCCGGACGAGCAGAGTCTTCACTGTAAGCAACATAAGTCATGCTGTGATGAAGCGATTGCTGCGAATCACCTCGATAGAACTCCCCCAAACAGAAAGATCCACAACAGCTTTCGAATTCATCAAATAGCTGGATTTCACTGACGCCTTCAATAAATTCCAAACGCGATTCGCAGTTGTAGATGAAGATAGACTCTGGGTTATGTTGGGCCAAACCAATCACATCATGCCTGACTTGCTCTAAGGTCAGCGAAGGGTGGTTATAGCAGATACGCACTTCATCACCGATGGTAACCGCATTATCGACCTCAATACTGCCATCGGGGTAGAGCTCTCTAGGGCAACTGACCACGCCAGAGCTACTCTTGAGGGGGAAGCTCAACATTTGCTCTAATGTCAGAGTCCGGCCTTCAGAGAGGCGGGTCTGATAGAGTTCATAAGCAGGTTGGTAATCCAACGAACGTAATTGAGTCCCGTCTGCATCGGTTACCCGAAGTGGCCCGCCTATTGGCGTCCACTCGGAGAAGGCGCTACGCCAAACCTGTAACTTGTCCCCATGCAGCGCAGCTGACACCGTCATTTTTTGGAATGTTTGGTTGCCACATAGAACCCACTCATCTCTGTCATCAACATTGGCTGCTACGCCACCGCTGATCGGTACATCGGTGAGAGAGCCTAAAGCTTGGTAGAGATTAAAATCGAGCGAGCTGACATGCTGTGAGAAGCTAATAATAGACTTAGTATGGTGGGTTAACGCTAACCCATTAACGATCTCTTTCGCTTCAGAGAGCGGATTATTGGTTATGGGAACACAAGTAGATGTAATGATAGAGTGTTCAAAGCAGGAAACTGACACCAAACTACCGCGATGGACAATCTGACCATCAAAAATAGTATGGCGAGTACTATGACCTATGATGTGGCATCCAGGAATATGCTCGAGAATTTGGTTCGCATAATCGCATGCGACCTGTTCCGGATCCGTAGACAGAAGCTGAACAAGAAACGAAGAATATTTCTCCGTCGGTATATCCCTTAGATGCGCTTGTAATTGCTGATTGTTATTAACCAGCGCTGAATATGTGCGCATTCAAAAGCCTAAGACGTTGTTTATTTTGATTTATGTTTTGCTATACCGTAATCCAACTAAACCAATATGAAAAGTGTTGTTTTGGTCAGATGTTATTTACATCTCACTCAATAACAATAAGTCATGCAAACGATTCACTTCAACGTCTGGTAACACGCGGGCTTTATTGACGTGGTAAATATTCTTACCTTGGTCATTATACCAACAGGCTTGAAAGCCACTTTTCTTTGCACCAACCACATCAGAAATTAAGTGATCTCCGACATGCAGAATATTCTCTGTAGGCATTGCTAAGAAAGATTGAGCCTTGTCGAACAACTGGGGGTGAGGTTTTGCGTAGCCATCCGGCCCTGCTTTTAATACTAAAGAAAAATAGTCAGACAAACCGATCTTCTCGACATCTACATTACCATTGGTTATCGCAACTAATGGTAATCGCTTAGCGAGTTCTGTCAGTACTTCATGTGACTCCTGCGGGACAGTAAAGTCACTACGCAGGCGAAGCACCTCATCAATAGCCTCGTTCGCCGCTTGTTCTGCCTGCTGAGGTTGATAACCAAGAATATACAAACCCTTCTCAATCTGCTTAAAACGCCACAACGTGACGTCATTGATCAGCCAAGGGTCATCCTCCGCCAATGATCGCTTTAAGTCATACCACCAGCGCAACGTCTTAGTGGCAGAAATAGGGTGATGCTTATGCAGCCAAGCCGCCATTTTTGCCTCAACCTGGCGAATTACCGGGCGATTATCATAAAGGGTATCGTCAAGGTCGAACGTCATCGCTTGGATCGGTTGCAAATGGCGGAAAAACTGCATTACTCGCTATCCTTCTTCTTCGCTCTTGGATGGGCCTGGTCGTACACTTCGGCAAGATGCTGAAAATCTAAGTGAGTGTAGATTTGCGTGGTCGAGATATTCTCGTGTCCGAGCAACTCCTGCACCGCTCGTAGATTATTACTCGATTCCAGCATATGAGTGGCAAAAGAGTGGCGCAATTTATGTGGGCTGATATGACTGGCTACCGACTGCTTTTGCCCCCACTCTGCCATTCGTTTCTGCACATTGCGATGTGAGGTTCTTACGCCTAGCTTAGAGACAAATAACCCATTCTCATCGCTATTGGCTAAGCTAGCTCTTAGCTTCAACCACTTGGCAACCCACTCTGCCGCCATGCCGGAAAAAGGCACCTTTCGCTCTTTGTCACCTTTACCGACAACCCTAAGTTCTCCAGCGGAGAAGTTGACATCTTTAACATTAATACTGACCAATTCCGCCAAGCGTAAACCAGCCCCATACATCAGTTCCATCATGGCTCTATCGCGTACCGCTAACGGATCGTCTTCGTTCACTTCAAGTAGTTGACCCACTTCATCCACATCTAGGTTTTTAGGCAGTGGACGTTTCTTACGTGGTGCTGAGACACCTTTAGCAGGATTTGCCGTCATTTCTCCACGCAAGATCAGGAAATCAAAGAAGCTACGCAGCGAAGATAAGCGAGTCGCCAAGCTGCTGGCTTTCATACCTTCTCGCATACCTTTACTGGCTAACTGACGCACCCAACCCGCATCAACCTGTTGCCACTCTTTTAGCCCCAAATGAGCCAGATGCTGCGCCATGGTTTCAAGTTGTTGTTTGTAGTTACGTTGAGTATGTAAGCTCAGCCCCTTTTCACTACGCAAGTATTCGTAGAAACGTTCAAGGGGCCGTTGGAGACCATTAGGCAGAGGTGCTAGTGATTCGCTCATGGTCTTCGCTTTGCCAAGGTAGGCTGTCGACTAGGTGGGAAAGAACTAAGGCTAGATGGCGCAAGAATAAAGTATCCATATGCGGTTGGAAGTGTCCGCCATCGCTGCTCGAAAAGACTAGAACACCTTGCAGGGATTTCTTCTGTAGCGGTAACACCACGTAGGAGCCCATTTCCGGAGCACGTTGGTTGTCACCAAACAACAGTTCGCGATCCACTTTACGCATACGGCCTAGATAAGCGCCCTTGCCATTGAGATGGTTAGTCGCAAAGCGTTGGTAATTTTCTTTGCTTAATGAATAGTAACTTGATTCGTTATCCAACAGACGAACATAAGCAATGAGATCGAGTGATTTAGCCATTTCTTCAATCGCTTTTACCACCGAAAGCAATGAATCGCACTTAAGGATTTGTTCCTGCAGCTGCATAAACTCATGGAACGTACGATCATTACTCTTTGCCAATGACATTAAAGCGGTGATCTCTTCTTCCAACTCTTCAATACGCTGACGTTGGCGGTTCATTTGCACATGCACTAATGAAACCGCACCTTGCTCTTGATGAGGTAACGCCAGTCTATCGACTAAATCTCGACGATGATGAAAAAAGTCCGGATTGTCACGTAAGTATTCGGCAACCACTTCTGCCGTAAGCGCATCCGCTTCAATTTGAGACACGTCTGTTCCTTATTGTTTCTTATTATCTACCCAAAATAGTTGGGGCTATTAGCAGCTTAGTTGACCATCAAACACATGGGTAGCAGGCCCTGTCATATAGAGAGGTTTTCCCTCGCCCTGCCACGCTATTTTAAGCGAGCCACCCGGCAAGTTTACCGTGACTTTCTCATCCAGTAATCCCTGAACAACGCCAACGGCAACCGCACCACATGCACCACTGCCACAAGCCTGAGTTTCTCCTGCGCCGCGCTCGTACACTCGTAAGTTCACTTCATTGCGACTTACGATCTGCATAAAGCCAGCGTTAACGCGTTCAGGGAAGCGTTCATGAGATTCCAATAGTGGTCCCAGTGTATCAACATCCGCCGTCGCGACATCATCAACCACAGTCACCACATGAGGGTTCCCCATACTGACTGCGCCGCAGAAAAGCGTCTTGTCTTCTGCACGAAGGATGTAGGTCTTCTCCGTTTGCTTAGCTTTAAATGGAATCTTACTCGGTTCGAATTCAGGCACACCCATATTAACCGTGACCTGATCATCTTCCTCGATGTTAAGAACCATTTTGCCTTTCTTAGTGCTGACACTGATGCTGTACTTATTGGTCAGCCCTTTCATGCGCACAAAACGAGCAAAACAGCGCGCGCCATTTCCACACTGTTCTACTTCACTGCCATCGGCATTAAAAATCCGATAGTGAAAATCTGTTTCTGGATCATATGGCGCTTCAACCACTAATAGTTGGTCAAAACCCACCCCAGTATGACGATCCGCTAAGCGGCGGATCAGGTCAGGGGAAAAGAAAATGTTCTGGGTAATGCAATCAACAACCATGAAATCATTACCCAGACCGTGCATTTTAGAAAAATGGAAATGCATAAGACTCCAATTACTCCGGAAGTACGTTTTCAAGCGCCCACAGGCTAGATAGTTCTTCACGCTGGCGAACTAGGTGTACTTGCTTACCATCAACCATCACTTCTGCCGCTCGGCAACGAGTGTTGTAGTTCGACGACATCACAAAGCCATAGGCTCCAGCAGATCGCACTGCCAAGAGATCGTTCTCTTGCAGTACTAATGCGCGGTCTTTACCTAGGAAGTCGCCCGTCTCACAGATAGGTCCTACTAGGTCATAAGTCACGGCTTCGCCTTCACGCGGCACAACTGGCACAATATCTTGCCAAGCTTGGTACAAAGCAGGACGCATCAGGTCATTCATCGCGGCATCAATGATGGCGAAGTTTTTATGCTCGGTATGCTTAAGGAATTCAACCTTAGTCAGCAGCAGCCCGGCATTTGCGGCGATGGCTCGGCCTGGCTCAAAAATCAATTCAAGGTCTTGATGGTTGTCTAAACGACCAAGCAGTGCTTTAGCATAATCTGAAGGCTCTGGTGGCAGTTCATCACGATAGACAACGCCTAAGCCACCACCCACATCAAGGTGCTTAATAGTAATGCCTTGTGCTTTAAGATCATCAATTAGCGCAAGCAATCGATCGGTCGCATCAATGAAAGGCTCGATGTCGGTTAGCTGTGAACCAATATGGCAATCAATACCTTGAACATTGAGGTTTTCTAGACTCTGCGCAAACTTGTAAACCGCAGGCGCGCGGTCAAACGCGATACCAAATTTGTTATCACGTAAGCCTGTCGAAATATAAGGGTGAGTATTCGCATCAACGTCTGGGTTAATACGCAGTGAAATTGGCGCTTTCACACCAAGCTCGCCAGCTACTTTGTTCAGGCGCTCTAATTCTGGCTCAGACTCCACATTAAAGCACTTAATGCCTAGCTCTAGCGCGCGCTTCATTTCTGCTGCGGTTTTACCGACACCTGAGAACACCACTTTGCTTGGCTCACCTCCAGCGGCAATCACACGCTCTAACTCGCCACCTGAGACGATGTCAAAGCCAGAACCCAAACGTGCTAAAGCATTTAATACACCAATGTTAGAGTTCGCTTTGACTGCGTAGCAGACAAGATGCGGGTGCTCACCGACTGACTTATCAAAAGCATGCCAATGGCGCTCTAGAGTCGCGCGCGAGTATACATAAAGTGGTGTACCAAACTGCTGCGCCAGTTCAGTCAATGAGACGTCTTCGGCCCATAGCTGGCCATCATCCTGATAGTTGAAGTAATCCAAAGTACTTTCCCTTATATTCTGATTATCGTTTTATTGTGAAGGTTGCTCTTTTTGTGGAGCGTCTTCAGGCATGTATAGAGGTCCAGTTTGACCACAGCCAGCTAAGCCAAGGACTGAAAAGATAAATAGCGCTAAGATTGATTTTTTCATGGGTTCTATCGTGATTATTCTGTCAATGCCCCCTATAATCGCACCACACTCAAGAAAAGCAATAGGATAGATTAGATGAACGATACTGAATTTCATCAGTTAGTAGATGTTCAAATGCAAATCATCGAGGAAATGATTGATGATTCAGGTGCGGACATCGACTACGAGACTTCTGGAAACGTAATGACACTGGAGTTTGAAGACCGTAGTCAAATCATTATCAACCGCCAAGAGCCAATGAAAGAGATCTGGCTAGCCTCTAAATCCGGCGGTTTCCACTTTGCGCTCGTTGAAGAGCAGTGGACTTGCTCGAAAACAGGTCTTGAGCTGATTGCCATGGTTAAGCAAGAGTGTGAAAAGCACAGCGATGAAGACATTGAGTGGGAATAATCGCCCATTAAGAACAATAAAAAAGAGCATCTGTGGATGCTCTTTTTTTGTATCTAGGCGTTAACAATTTTGCTCGGTCTTGAGTAACTTGCTCCATCATTACGATACGGAACAATGTAAGACTCATCATCTTCAGGGTGAACAATCTGATAATACTGCGGTAGGTTGAAATTGATCAGCTTAGAAGACAACGGATTTTCATCTTGTACCGAGGTGTAGAAACTATTCACGCTCGCGATCATCTCGTCTTTCTCACCTTTGAACTGATGGTAGACTTCAACGCGATTCGCTTCATCCAGTACATAGATATTAAAGCCTTGCTCACTGTCTTCGAAGAAGAACTGGATCAGGCCCTCACTGGCAAACCCATCAACAATTTCAGGTAGCTGGTAATCTTGCTCTTTATCAAGCATTAACAGCGGTGAACCCTTCAACTTATTGGTTGAGATACTGCGATAGAAGTCGACCGAGTTTTCCAGCATTTGTACCGAAACACCGCGACGCTCAAAGAACAAACCATAAGTTTGTTGACCAATACGCAACGCTTTAAAGCGACGGCGCTTTTCTTGCTCAACAGGTTTTAAGCGTAAATCGATACACTCAGCAAGAAGCTGATACACCATATTACGCATCACACCACGCAGGTTTTTGCTGTAACAGAACACATCAACTGACTCTGGCGGAATCGCATCTTGGTGCATTTTACCTAATACCGTTTTCAAGGCATCCAGCATGGCAGTTTCGCCTTTAAAATGCAGAGTACGCACTTCATGCCAAGAGTTACGATAAACCAAGTCGACACTGCCAACTAAACACTTCTGTTCAGAACCAAAACTAAAAATATCGGTCGTTTTAGGATCAAGCTTAAGTGACTTGCCGCTTAGCTCAGACGTTGGGTCATTCTCGAAGTTGATAAACATCGCTAATTGGCTAATCTCACACGGACTAGCTAATGCCTGCATCGTAGGACGACGCTTACGTAGTGAGAAGGTATTACGCAAATCACTCACCATCTGATAAAACTTGTCGATATCAAGATGCGCATCGCGGATAACAGAATGCAATCGAGTCGATTCAGTGATTAGGCCGTTAAAGAAAGACCAAGCAACAAGCTTACTGAGATACTCGTTGTGCTCTAATGGCGCCTGAC
Source organism: Vibrio sp. R10-SG3-ISO10 (assembly GCF_059834185.1). Classification (NCBI taxonomy): domain Bacteria; kingdom Pseudomonadati; phylum Pseudomonadota; class Gammaproteobacteria; order Vibrionales; family Vibrionaceae; genus Vibrio; species Vibrio sp. R10-SG3-ISO10. The sequence continues at coordinate 8,289 of NZ_JCBDHG010000027.1, read as the reverse complement.
CAAGAATACGGTGTGGCGTAAGAGGTTGCTTATACAAGTACCAACCAGACTGGTTAGTACGCCCTGGTCTCACTTCAATAAAAGTTAAGTCTGACTCGTGCAAATCAGGTGAAATCTGCGGGTTGAGCAGCGTCACCTTGCCAGGCAGGACTTCAAATGCCGCATATAACTTACGCGCAAGAATACTGATGTCTTGCGGACTGATCGCCGAAGTAATGTCATTGCGACGCGCAAACTGAATCAAGTTACGGTAGCTCTGCATCAAGGCATCAAGCAACGCATGATGCACCACTTTTACTTGCTCCACCTTCCAATTACGGCGGTCATCAAGTTCAGCGATCACTGAGCTATCCCAATCCCACTTCTGCACCATGTCAGAGAGTGCTTCACGTCGCCAAGCAACAGAGCCGACACTTGGCTCACGAGATAGCTTTTCGTGCGTTTTAAGATAAAAACAACGGCGCACAAGATCTAAGCGAGTGGTATCACCAATACGCTCTAAATAGCGGGTGACTTTTTCTAGCATCAGATAATACGCATCCATACCATAAAGGTCGGGCTCATGCGCAAAGAAGCGGCGCTTAGTATCTAGACTGAGAAGTTGAGTGTTAGGGTACTCCCACGAATAAGCTTCAAGTAGGATGGCTTTTAAAACTGACTTATAGGGCGAGTCGATACTCTTATATAACTGCCATAAGTTAGAGCCAAAATATTCCTCTGCAGGGATTCGATTAAGCTGACCGAAATCGATCCATTTCGAACAATCGATATAACCTTTGCCACAGAGGTCTTTCACGTATTCGTCGTAGCACTCTTCCATTTCAGGAGGAACAATTTGCCACAGTAGACGTTGACCGGCGAGACGCACTGCGCTGCGATAAAACTCATCGAGCAGCAGTAAGTGCTGAGATGAACCACAATTGTCACCCGTCATCTCTTCTGAGTGATTTGAACGGAATCGCTCTTCATCCATTAAGAAGAAGTTAGCTTCCACACCCTGCGTTTGAGCCCAATCGGTGATCAGCAAACATTTGTTAGTAAGACTTTCACGTTCGTCACAACTCATGCTTGGCGAAACGCACACCCAGATATCTAGATCACTGGAAGTACTTTGACCAATGGAGGAAGTACTGCCCATAGTGTACAGACCCAAGATCGCTGGGTTGTCACTGGTAGTAAGCGGCTGACCAATCGTTAACTGAGTATCTTCAACAAATTGTTGCTGGATGTCATTCAATTCAAACTCGCGAACACCAAATGGTACTTGCGCGTCGAAATAACCAGGGATAACTGGATGATTGAAATGAAGCAGTGTTGGGATCAGATGGAACACACGCTGACTTGGCAAATCCATAAGAGCCAGCGCACGCTCAACACGTTGCTGGTTTAGGTTATCAAGTCTTTTAATTAGCGTCTTGGTGTAAGCCTGCAAGGGGGTTTCCTTGGTTCATATCCTAGATGGCACTTTGACTATTAATTGTTCTAAAGCACCAACAAAACGTGATCAATCTATCACTTTTCTTTGAGTTGGTAAAGAAATGTACGATCGATTCGACACAATTTTGCCCATCCGAAGTTGTCGCTCTTAGTGTGGTACGTAACTTCTATTAATAATAATAGCCTATTTTACAAACGAGACCTTAGTCACACTCTTTTAATCATTTTGTGCTAGCAAACACCTAAGCCTCATGCGGTCGAATAAGCAATAATACTTTTCTAGCTGACAATGGTAGGATTAAGCCATTATTTTGTTATCTGCAGAACACTATGACTCAACAAACTCCAATTCGAATTGCGACGCGCAAAAGCCCTCTTGCCCTTTGGCAAGCTCACTATGTTAAAGACGCTTTAATGGCTGCTCACCCTGGTTTAGAAGTTGAGCTAGTGACGATGGTAACCAAAGGCGACATCATTCTAGATACACCTTTAGCGAAGGTGGGTGGTAAAGGCTTGTTCGTTAAAGAGCTAGAAGTGGCTATGTTAGAAGGACGCGCCGACCTTGCCGTTCATTCAATGAAAGATGTCCCTGTCGATTTCCCTGAAGGTCTTGGTCTGGTGACGATCTGTGAACGTGAAGATCCTCGCGACGCTTTCGTTTCAAATACCTATAACAATATTGATGAGCTGCCTCAGGGTGCCGTAGTAGGTACTTGCAGCTTACGCCGTCAATGCCAGTTAAAAGAATCTCGCCCAGATTTAGTGATCAAAGAGCTACGCGGCAATGTAGGCACTCGCCTAGGTAAACTAGACGCAGGCGAATACGATGCCATCATTCTCGCTGCCGCTGGCTTGAAACGCCTTGAACTAGAAGAGCGCATCAAGAGCTTTATCGAACCAGAACAATCTCTACCGGCGGTAGGACAAGGCGCTGTAGGTATTGAATGTCGTCTTGATGACGAACGCCTAATTAAGTTACTAGAACCACTCAACCACAAAGAAACCGCCGATCGCGTACTGTGTGAGCGTGCGATGAACCTCACTCTAGAGGGCGGCTGTCAAGTACCAATTGGTAGTTACTCTCTAATTGATGGCGACAACATATGGTTACGTGCCCTAGTCGGCGAACCTGATGGTTCAAAGATCGTTCGTGGTGAGATTCGTGGCTCTCGTACTGATGCTGAAGCTCTTGGCATTACGCTTGCCAACCAGCTACTCGACCAAGGTGCGAAAGAGATCTTAACCAAGCTATACGCTGAGCACGAGTAACTCCTTATGGCAGTACTGGTCACTCGGCCGGGACAACAAGGCCGCTCGCTATGTAACAAGCTGTCAGAGGTTGGTATTGAAAGCCATCACCAACCTTTGATAGACATTCAGCCCGGAGAGCAACTCGAAGGGCTGGAAACATCCATTTCTCATTTCGATATTATCATCGCCGTCAGTCAGCATGCGGTGACATCTACCGATAGATACCTGCAAAAACTTGAGCAAAGTTGGCCCAATAGCACGACCTACCTTGCCGTTGGTCAAAAAACTGCACACGTTTTAAGCAAAGCAACCCGACAAACAGTACACTACCCAGAAGTCAGTGATAGTGAACATCTGCTACTACAAGACGCCTTACTCTCTATCGCCAACAAAAAGATCCTGATTCTACGAGGCAATGGAGGGCGAGAGTTGATATTCGATACTCTAGTCGCCCGTGGCGCTCAAGTTGAATATCGCGAGGTGTATAAACGAGAAAACCTAGCTTTCCGCTCAGATTTGCTCGTACCTATCTGGCAAAATGAAAAAATAACTCAATTAGTCATCACCAGTTCAGGTCAGCTTAGTTACTTTGTTTCTCAACTAACTGATGAGCATAAGGCCTGGCTGTTTACGCTCCATCTGTATGTACCCAGTGAGCGAATAGCGCAACAAGCACGAGAAGTCGGTTTTAAAGTTGTTACCAACACCTTCAGTGCCTCTAATAAAGTATTACTGGCTGCTCTCCGGCCAAGTGAAACAGGACAATAAGTAATGACCAAAAAAAATAACAACGATAACAATACCCCTGACCAAGAAAAAAAATCGGCAGAGGAAATAAGCAAAGCAACAAACGCGTCTGATACTACTGAAACAAAAGCGGAACAACCGGCCGTTGAACAAGCCTCTCAGCCTGAAGCCAAGTCTGCCGCAACTACACAACCTGAGTTTGAAGAGAAGCAAGGTAAGCGCGGCGTAAAACTTGGCACTATCGCCATTGTCATCTCTTTATTGATAGGCGGTGGTCTCACTTTCCAAATGCAGCAAAAGAATGCTCAATATCAAGCGCAGATAGATGCTCTTCAAGCTCAACTAAAGCAAACTCAAACCAGTGTTCAGTCAGAACTCGATTCAACCAAGCAACAAGCTATTGCCAAAGCGACAGAAATTACCCACCGTGCTGAAACCGTTCTTGAGCAGCAGCAAAAAAGCATCGAAAGCCTACAAGTTGCGGTAGCTGACGTGAAAGGTCGCCGACCAAATGACTGGCTGCTCGCAGAAGCCGATTACTTAGTTAAACTAGCGGGTAGAAAACTGTTCTTAGAGCACGATGCCGTTAGTGCGACCAAACTGATGGAAAGTGCAGACCAAAGAATTGCGGCGCTTAATGACCCAAGCCTAGTGCCTTTGCGTAAATCTATGGCTAACGACATCACCAAACTAAAAACGGTTCCCCTGGTCGACAGAGAAGGCTTAGTGCTGCGCATCACGTCACTGCAACAACAAGTGGATAACCTGCCATTAGCCAATGCACTATTACCAGAAGCACAACAAGTTGAAAAACAGGTTGTTTCTGAAGATGTAAACGACTGGCAAAATAACTTAATGACGTCTCTAAAAGATTTCTCAGAGAACTTCATTACGTTTAGAACTCGTGATGGCAATGTCATTCCACTACTTTCTCCACAGCAACACTTTTATTTAAAAGAGAACATTAAAGCTAAGCTAGAGACCGCAATTAAAGCTGTTTACGTCGAGCAGCAAGATATCTACAGCACAGCATTAACGACTGCGGATAAATGGTCAGCGACCTTCTTTAACCAAGATTCTAATGAAGTGAAAGAGTTCAATAAGGCGCTTGAACTGTTAAGCAAACAGACGGTGCAGGTTGAGTACCCAGTCAAACTGGAAACACAGCAGCAGCTCTCAGATGTGATTCGTGACCGCTTACGCCGAGAAGTCACCACCCTAGTGACGGAGGAAAACTAATGTTTCGAATTATTTTCCTCTTTGTCGTTCTTGGCTTAGGTTTGTTTGCCGGGACTCAATACGCAGGCCAGCAAGGTTACGTGCTAATCTCTGTAGCAAATAAAACCATTGAGATGAGCGTTACTACTCTGGTTATCTTTGTTATCGCCGCCCTCGCTGCCCTATTTGGTCTAGAGTTCTTGATTAAACGAGCACTTAGCGCGAGTTCAGCAACATGGAACTGGTTCAGCGTACGTAAAATGCGCCGCTCACGCCGCTATACAAATGAAGGCATAATCAAGTTGTTAGAGGGTGACTTCAAACTGGCAGAGAAGAAAGTCACGCGCTGGGCAAATCATCATGATATGCCGCTGCTCTGCTACCTGGTCGCTTCAGAAGCGGCACAGGGTATGGGTAACAACCAGCAACGTGACCGTTACCTAGAGTTAGCCTCCCAGCAGGAAAATTCGCAGCTAGCAGTGGAGCTTACCCGAGCTAAGCAGCAGATCCGTGATGCCAACTATAACGATGCGTTCGATACGCTCTCGAACATAAAGGGCAGCTATCCCAATAACGCTATCGTCTTGAATCTACTCAAACAAGTTTATATAGAGCTAAAGCTATGGCAGCCACTGTTAGATCTTCTGCCTAAATTAGTCAAAAACAAAATTGTCTCTAAAGAAGAGCAAGAGCCTTTGATGCAACGCGCCCAATGCGGACTGCTTAGCGATGTAGCAGAGCAGAAAGGCAGTGAAGGCCTCATTGCCCATTGGAATAGTCTACCGCGTAAGGCGAAAGTAGATGCTCACCTTGTTGAGTGTTTTGCTAAGCAGCTGATCTCGCGCCAAGCAGACAATGAAGCGTTTACTTTGATCAAAGAGACACTTAAAAAGCACCCTAACTCTGACCTCTATGCCCTATTACCAGAGCTTAAGCTTGCAGATAATCACCCAGTAGTGACCTTCCTAGAAGGCGCTCTGCGTAAAGACGCGAATAATGCGGAAGCGCACAGCGCCATCGCTCAGTTCCATTTACGTAATGAAGAATGGAGTGAGGCTCAGCAGCACTTAGAGAAGGCACTATCTGTACGCTCTAATGTTTCAGACTATGGTTACCTTTCTGACGCACTAGAGAAGCAGAACTTAACTAAAGCAGCTCATGAAGTATCTAAGAAAGCACTTACGCTTATCAAAGAACCTGCTGCTTAGTAAATCAAAAAGCAATGACCAAGCCACTCACTCGAGTGGCTTTTTTTATATCTAATCAATACGGCGCGATTCGAAAAGCATTAAGGGCTGCACGGACTTCGTCCTACGGAAAACTGGAAAACTGGAAAACTGGAAAACTGGAAATAGTTAGAAGGGCAGATACCTAGTGTCCACTCTCTTTTGTACAGCTGTCGTCCTCAAGAACGAGGGGGCGAATGACTTTGGGATCTCTAGAAGCGAGTCGAATACACTATGAGATTCCCTACTCCTTCCTTCGTCAGTCTATGGAATGACAGTTTACCTCTCAAAGGACGCTATCCACCTAAGGTTCTCAACGCGTAACATTCCAGCAGGGCGAAGCCCGATCCCGTTTTCCAGAAACAAAGTGTTCCATAGGACAAAGTCCGTTCCCAATTCCATAGGGCGTAGCCCGTCCCATCTATCCCTTAAACGCAAGAAGCCCGTTGCGTCAGCAACGGGCTTCTAAAACGACGAAAGCCTAGTCGTAAGACTAGGCTTTCTAAATAAGTGGCTGTCGGCCGGGGTTGCGGGCAACCGGGACTCGTTGGTCGCAGAGCAAAATAATACCGCAGATACAAAAAGACCCCAGCATTGCTGCTGAGGTCTGGAATAAGTGGCGGAGCGGACGGGACTCGAACCCGCGACCCCCGGCGTGACAGGCCGGTATTCTAACCAACTGAACTACCGCTCCGCACTGGTTAGACCTAAAGTCTAAATTTAAAGCCTGGCGATGTCCTACTCTCACATGGGGAAGCCCCACACTACCATCGGCGCTAATTCGTTTCACTTCTGAGTTCGGCATGGAATCAGGTGGGTCCAAATCGCTATGGTCGCCAAGCAAATTCTTTAATTCGGAAAGCTGTTATTGTGTTCTCATACACATTCAAATCTGTTCTTGCTTTGAGTCCATCAAAACCCTTTGGGTGTTGTATGGTTAAGCCTCACGGGCAATTAGTACAGGTTAGCTCAACGCCTCACAACGCTTACACACCCTGCCTATCAACGTTCTAGTCTCGAACAACCCTTTAGGACCCTCAAGGGGTCAGGGAAGACTCATCTCAGGGCTCGCTTCCCGCTTAGATGCTTTCAGCGGTTATCGATTCCGAACTTAGCTACCGGGCAATGCGTCTGGCGACACAACCCGAACACCAGAGGTTCGTCCACTCCGGTCCTCTCGTACTAGGAGCAGCCCCCTTCAATCTTCCAACGCCCACGGCAGATAGGGACCGAACTGTCTCACGACGTTCTAAACCCAGCTCGCGTACCACTTTAAATGGCGAACAGCCATACCCTTGGGACCGACTTCAGCCCCAGGATGTGATGAGCCGACATCGAGGTGCCAAACACCGCCGTCGATATGAACTCTTGGGCGGTATCAGCCTGTTATCCCCGGAGTACCTTTTATCCGTTGAGCGATGGCCCTTCCATACAGAACCACCGGATCACTATGACCTGCTTTCGCACCTGCTCGAATTGTCATTCTCGCAGTCAAGCGGGCTTATGCCATTGCACTAACCTCACGATGTCCAACCGTGATTAGCCCACCTTCGTGCTCCTCCGTTACTCTTTGGGAGGAGACCGCCCCAGTCAAACTACCCACCAGGCACTGTCCTCAACCCGGATAACGGGTCTAAGTTAGAACATCAACACTACAAGGGTGGTATTTCAAGGACGGCTCCACCGATACTGGCGTACCGGTTTCAAAGCCTCCCACCTATCCTACACATGTAGGGTCAATGTTCAGTGCCAAGCTGTAGTAAAGGTTCACGGGGTCTTTCCGTCTAGCCGCGGGTACACTGCATCTTCACAGCGATTTCAATTTCACTGAGTCTCGGGTGGAGACAGCGTGGCCATCATTACGCCATTCGTGCAGGTCGGAACTTACCCCGACAAGGAATTTCGCTACCTTAGGACCGTTATAGTTACGGCCGCCGTTTACCGGGGCTTCGATCAAGAGCTTCGACTTACGTCTAACCCCATCAATTAACCTTCCGGCACCGGGCAGGCGTCACACCGTATACGTCATCTTACGATTTTGCACAGTGCTGTGTTTTTAATAAACAGTTGCAGCCACCTGGTATCTGCGACTCTCAATAGCTCCATCCGCAAGGGACTTCACCGTCAAGAGCGTACCTTCTCCCGAAGTTACGGTACCATTTTGCCTAGTTCCTTCACCCGAGTTCTCTCAAGCGCCTTGGTATTCTCTACCCGACCACCTGTGTCGGTTTGGGGTACGATTCCTTACAATCTGAAGCTTAGAGGCTTTTCCTGGAAGCATGGCATCAATGACTTCACTACCGTAGTAGCTCGACATCGTGTCTCAGCCTTAAAGAGAGCCGGATTTACCTAACTCTCAAGCCTACGCACTTGAACCTGGACAACCGTCGCCAGGCCCACCTAGCCTTCT
>NZ_JCBDHG010000026.1:0-19170 GCF_059834185.1 Vibrio sp. R10-SG3-ISO10 | reverse complement strand
CTCACCCAATTTAGCCAAAACTATCCAACTTACTAGCCCTGAACAGCTACTCAATACATGGCTTATTCACTATGAGTCTGGTGGTTACCCTTGGCAAACCTGGTTCGCTCAAGCAGGCGTGACGATGAATAAAGAGTCCGTTCAATGGATGGATGTCAGTACTTTTGACCATGCAATGAATGCCGTTATGGCCGGTCATGGCGCTTGCCTTGCATCTGATTCATTAGCAAGCGACTACATTGAAAGAGGGCTACTCATTAAACCGTTTGATATTGGAATGACGCCGGGTATTCAGTTCAACCTTTTCTACGATAGTGAATCACCTCGCCGACAACGTATCGCTGCATTCGCCAACTGGCTGCACAGTGAAATTGCAGAGTAACCCTTTTTACGGATTACTCATCCCAAAAACGTCGAATGCTTTCTTCATGCGATTGCTCTTTCGTTAGTCCAAGATCATCAAGAAGGTGATCTGGCAAATCTTCCAACTGCTTACGAGTGCGATGATTTCGCCACCAGCGCTTCAATATAGTTAAGATTTTTTTATCCCAAACTAAAGTATCAGATAGTTTTTGTTTGTAGCCGTACTCTGAAGTTTCCATGGTTTATCCCCTCTCTTGCATTTAGTGATTAAATAATTAACCATGAACCTATCTTGCTCAAACGATACAAATTGACCTTCAGTTAAGGAAAACTAAAGTGAAAGATCGATTGCCACCTTTGCAGGGCATTTATTACTTTTATACCGCAGCGAGGCTGGGCAGTTTCAAACTGGCAGCCCAAGAGCTCTATGTCACCGCCGCAGCCATTAGTCAGCAGATACGCCAACTGGAAGACTTTTTAGGCGCAGAACTGTTCTTGAGGCAACATCGTAAAGTCACGCTAACCATGGAGGGGGAAATACTCTATGAGCAAGCTCTAAGAGGCTTTGAGCATCTTCATCGCGGTGTTCGACAAATCAACCAAGACCCCAATCCTAACCAGCTCTCCATTTCGACATTGCCTTCCTTTGCCCAACACTGGCTTGTGCCAAGAATTGGCCACTTTAGACAGCAAAACCCAGATCTTGAACTGATGATTGAGCCCACCAGCGAGCTGGCTGACTTTCAAAACTCTAACCTTGATTTGTGCATTCGATATGGGCCTGGTGATTACCCAAACATCACTTCAGAGCTACTTATTGAAGAGTTACTCTATCCTGTTTGTCATCCTATCTACCAAGAGCAACACGGTATTTACCAACTCAGCGACCTAACAGGCGCGGACTTAATTGAAGATTATTGGCGAGACCTAGATTGGGGGATTTGGCTCAACAACGTGGGCCATAAAGCCTCTAAGCCGACACTTAAGTACAATGGCTCCCACTTTGTATTAGAAGGTGCTTTAGCTGTTCAAGGCGTCGCGCTCGCCAAGCATACCTTAGCTCAACGTTATATTGATGAAGGGAAGCTAGTCAGAATCGGTAATCTAGCGCAGCGTACCGACTACAACTATTTCTTGTGCGCACCACGCGCCTACTTTAAAAGAGAGAAAATCAAACGCTTCTGTGAATGGATTTTTGACCAAGCCAAAGAGTGCCAGAAGCTCGATCATTTAGGTCTAGAGATTATCGATAGCCGCAGTCCGAGGTGAGCGGAACAACGAGAAACGAGAAACGAGAAACGAGAAACGAGAAACGAGAAGTCTTTAAGGAATAACGTAAATTCTCAACACTTTCCTCTCAAAAACGATGAGTTTCATGAAGATCGCTACATCTAGCCATGTTCGACGAGCCCTCCACTAGCACCTCTCGAAGGGCGAAGCCCGATCTCGATTCTCGTAGCGGAGCGTTCCATAGAGCGTAGCCCGTTCCCATAACAAAAAAAGCCCCAGTCATTCGACTGGGGCTTTCAAAGCTATCTAGCTAACGTAAGAATTACTTCTTCTCGTTACGCTCTTTAACTTCTGCGATTACTTGCTCAGCAACGTTTGCTGGACATGGTGCGTATTGACCGAACTCCATAGAGAACTGACCACGACCAGAAGTGATAGTACGTAGGTGACCGATGTAGCCAAACATTTCTGATAGAGGAACGTCAGCTTTAATACGAACGCCAGTAGTACCAGCTTGTTGGTCTTTGATCATACCACGACGACGGTTAAGGTCACCGATTACGTCACCAACGTTGTCTTCTGGAGTGAATACGTCAACGTTCATGATTGGCTCAAGAAGTTGTGCACCCGCTTTAGGCATAGACTGACGGAATGCGCCTTTAGCAGCGATTTCGTAAGCGATAGCTGAAGAGTCAACTGCGTGGAAACCACCGTCGAATAGTTCAACTTCTACGTCTAGAGTTGGGAAGCCAGCTAGAACACCAGTTTCCATCATAGATGCGAAACCTTTCTCAACTGCAGGCCAGAATTCTTTAGGTACGTTACCACCAACAACTGTTGAAGAGAACGTGAAGCCAGAGTTTGGCTCACCTGGTTTGATGCGGTAGTCGATCTTACCGAATTGACCAGAACCACCAGACTGCTTCTTGTGCGTGTAGCTATCTTCAACTGCTTGAGTGATAGTTTCACGGTAAGCTACCTGTGGAGCACCTACTTCTAGCTCAACGCCGTAAGTACGCTTAAGGATATCTACCTTGATGTCTAGGTGAAGTTCACCCATACCTTTCAGGATAGTTTCGCCAGACTCTTCGTCAGTCTCAACTTGGAAAGATGGATCTTCTGCAACCATCTTACCGATAGCGATACCCATCTTCTCTGAACCGCCTTTGTCCTTAGGAGTTACAGCGATAGAGATTACTGGTTCTGGGAAGATCATAGCTTCAAGAGTACATTCGTGCTTAGGATCACATAGAGTGTGACCAGTTTGAACGTTCTTCATACCAACGATAGCGATGATGTCACCAGCTTGCGCTTCAGTAAGTTCGTTACGCTCGTCAGCTTGCATCTCACACATACGGCCGATACGCTCAGTCTTACCAGTTGCTGAGTTAAGGATAGTGTCACCCTTCTTCAGACGACCAGAGTAGATACGTACGAACGTTAGAGCACCAAAACGGTCATCCATGATCTTGAATGCTAGCGCTTTTAGTGGCTCATCTGCAGATACAGTAGCAACTTCGCCAGTTGGCTCGCCAGTTTCTGGATCTGTTAGAGGCTGAGGATCAACTTCTGCTGGAGCTGGTAGGTAATCTACAACAGCGTCAAGGATAAGCTGCATACCTTTGTTTTTGAATGCAGAACCACAGAAAGTTGGGAAGAACGCTAGGTCACGAGTACCCTTACGAATACAACGCTTAAGGTCTTCGATAGAAGGCTCTTCACCTTCCATGTAAGCTTCCATTAGATCGTCGTCTTGCTCTACAGCAGTCTCAACTAGCTCTTCACGGTATGCTTCTAGGTCATCAACCATGTCCGCTGGAACTTCTTTGATTTCGTAGTTCTCTGGAAGACCTGTGTCATCCCAAACGTAAGCTTGACGGTTTAAAACGTCTACAACACCAACGAAATCGTCTTCACGACCGATTGGCAGAGTCATTACTAGTGGGTTTGCACCAAGAACGTTTTTCACTTGATCAACTACGTTGAAGAAGTCTGCACCCATACGGTCTAGTTTGTTTACGAAGATCAGACGAGCAACTTCTGAATCGTTCGCGTAGCGCCAGTTAGTCTCTGACTGAGGCTCAACACCACCAGAACCACAGAATACACCGATACCACCGTCAAGAACTTTAAGTGAACGGTATACTTCTACTGTAAAGTCAACGTGTCCCGGAGTATCGATAACGTTTAGGCGGTGGCCATTCCACTCACAAGTTACGGCAGCAGACTGGATTGTGATACCACGCTCAGCTTCCTGCTCCATGAAGTCAGTTGTAGACTCACCGTCGTGTACTTCACCAGTTTTGTGGATTTTACCAGTAAGCTTAAGGATACGCTCAGTGGTGGTAGTTTTACCCGCATCAACGTGCGCGAAAATACCAATGTTTCTGTACTTTGATAAATCTGCCATTGTCTTACTCTGTTTATAAGGTATAAATTGCGCGCAGAGTATATCACAATCTGTCAAGACTGATACCCTTGCATGCGCTGTATGTAAAAAAAACTTTTCTCACCAATACTAGCAGTTAATCTGCCCTTTAATGGCACATTTCAACGAATTGACGAAGTTTTTTCAGAATAAAAATGCTGCCTATAAACAATACAGGCAGCATATCTATCATTAAGGCTGTCCTTTAATTATCGAGGACAGATTTCCGATTCAGGGAAGAAGAATTCAATTTCGCGAGCCGCAGACTCTGGGCTATCAGAGCCGTGAACAGAGTTATGACGCATGCTTAATGCGTAATCAGCGCGAATGGTGCCGCAAGCCGCTTCCTCAGGGTTAGTTTTACCCATTAATTCGCGGTAGCGAGCAATTGCGTTCTCACCTTCCAGTACTTGAACCATAATTGGACCTGAAGTCATAAAGGCTTTCAAATCTTCAAAGAATGGCTTGCCTTCATGTTCAGCGTAAAAGCCGCTCGCTTGCTCTTCAGTTAAACGCACCATTTTTGCAGCGATAACTTGCAGACCTGCTTTCTCAATACGGTGGTAGATTTCACCAATTAAATTACGTTCTACTGCATCGGGCTTAACAATAGAAAAAGTTCTTTCTAGAGTCATAGGGTATCCTTTCGTTATTTCTTGGTATTATTAAAAGAGGCTCTACGGCCTCTTAGCTTATTTATTCGCTTGCTGTAGCAGCAGACCCGCTAGGCTACGCACACCTACGCCAGTTGCACCTGCTGCCCACTTATCTGTTGCAGACTTACGATAAGTTGCTGCACAGTCAAAATGCAACCAACCTTTTTTGTAGTCTTCAACAAAGTAAGACAAGAATGCCGCCGCAGTACTTGCACCAGGAGAGTAGTCGCCACTGCTGATGTTTGAAAGATCAGCAAAATTAGATGGCAACATACCACGGTGGAAGTCAGCCAATGGCAGTGGCCATAAACCTTCTTTTTCTTCGCGTGCCGCGTTCAGCGCTTGATGAGACAACTCATCGTCAAAGCTCATCAATGCGTGGTAATCATTACCTAGAGCATTTTTAGCAGCTCCAGTTAAGGTAGCGCAATCAATAATTAGCTCAGGGTTTTGCTCACTCGCATAAATTAGACCATCCGCAAGTACAAGACGACCTTCCGCATCGGTATTCATGATCTCTACTGTCTTACCGTTTTTATAGGTAATGATGTCGCCAAGTTTAAGTGCGCGACCAGAAATCATGTTCTCTGCACAACAAAGGATCAGTTTCACACGCTTGTTCAAACCGCGCATAATCGCAAGACCTAAACCGCCAGTAATCGTACCTGAACCGCCCATATCCGCTTTCATTGCTGTCATAAAGCCAGACGGTTTGATGCTGTAACCACCAGAGTCGAAGGTAATCCCTTTACCAACTAGACAAGCAAAAACTGGAGCGTTTTCATCACCTGTTGGGTTGAAATCCAGTTGAAGCATTGCCGATGTACGCTCAGAGCCGCGACCAACCGCAAAGATACCTTGCCATCCCTCAGCAAGAAGGTCTTTATCTTTTACGATACGCGCCTTCACTGTCCCTTCTGGTGCAACTGATTTGATGAACTCAGCCGCCATCGTCGCCAATTGACGCGGTGCGACTTCTTCTGCCGGCTTGTTGATAATATCGCGAGTGAAGTCCGTCGCTTTAATGCGCGCAGTTAACTCAGCTTGATCTTGCTCTTCAAGCTCTTGCCATACGAATTGATTTTTCTTCTTTGGTCCACGGTAACCTTGATGGAACGACCAAATACTCTCTAGATCCCACCCTTCCCCTTGTAAAGAAATGGAAGCGATACCTTGGCCATCTAACTTACGCGCAGCACGCTGAATTGCGCCTAAATCATGATTATCACCAAGATGGATTGTCGCACCTGATTCAGAGAAAGAAAGAATTGCTTTCTCGCCCCAATGTGGCGCTGCAGCCTCTTGGCTTAGAAATACTGACATCTGTGTAGACATGGTTTCTCCTTGTCTGTACTGGCGCTGCCTACGCCTTTTTCTGTTCACTCAGGGATGTTAACACTTTAATGTGAAATTGATAAAAAAACGGGCCATAAGGCCCGTTTTTTTTAGTAAATTTTGTTAACTGAGATGGGTTTCCGTTTAAGGATTAATCCATTTCATCCATCCAGCACAAGATCACCGCTTCCAAAATCTTTTCATTAGAACGGTTTGGCTCATCATCAAACTCGTCCAACTCAGTAATCCACTGATGAAGATCGGTAAAACGTACTGTTTTAGGATCTACCTCTGGAAACTTGTCACATAGTTCGATCGCAATATCGCGTGAATCTGTCCATTTCATTGCTTACCTTCCTTCTACTCTTCGGTAGTGATAATTCGAATGAGAAAAGCTGTCGATTAGTGATCTTCTGAAGCGTGGTTCAGAGTATATTTTGGAATCTCAACGACCAGATCTTCGTCTGCGACTTTAGCCTGACAGCCAAGGCGAGATTCTGGCTCGAGACCCCACGCTTTATCTAGCATGTCATCTTCAAGCTCGTCACTCTCTTCTAGTGAATCAAAACCTTCACGAATCACCACGTGACAGGTCGTACAAGCGCACGACTTTTCACATGCGTGTTCAATGCCAATGCCATTTTTTAGCGCAACATCCAGAACGGTGTCACCACTATTTGCTTCCAAAACCGCACCTTCTGGGCATAAATCTTCATGCGGTAATACAATAATCTTAGGCATAACTCTTTCTCTTAAATATCATTTACTGATTGACCTGACAAAGCAGCTCGAATCGATTTGTCCATGCGGCGAGAGGCAAACTCTTGGCTCGCCTTGTCAGTATCTTTGATACCTTGTTCTATCGCGTCAGCGCTGTCGCCATTGCGTAGCTCAATTAAAGACTCAATCGCTTTAAGCAGCTCAGCACGTTCTGACTCAGACAGTAGCTCATCACCATCTGCCTGCATTGCTGCAATCAAACCTTCGATAACGCGATCGGCTTCAACGCGTTGCTCTGCTAACGCTCGAGCATTCATATCTTCTTTTGCATACGTCATAGAATCACGCAGCATATTGGCGACTTCATCATCGCTCAAACCATAAGACGGCTTAACCTGAATCTCAGACTGAACACCTGTACTCTTTTCCATCGCAGTTACAGACAGGAGGCCGTCTGCATCAACTTGATAGGTCACGCGGATATGCGCTGCCCCTGCCGCCATAGGTGGAATACCTTTTAGCGAGAAACGCGCCAGAGAGCGACAGTCATCAACCATTTCACGTTCACCTTGCACAACATGAACGCTCATTGCCGTTTGACCATCTTTAAACGTGGTAAATTCTTGAGCTCGTGCAACTGGAATTGTCGTGTTACGTGGAACAATCTTCTCAACCAATCCACCCATGGTTTCGATACCAAGGGATAGCGGAATAACGTCCAGTAGTAGCATTTCAGAGTCAGGCTTGTTACCCGCTAAAATATCGGCTTGAATACCAGCGCCAATCGCCACCACTTCATCTGGGTTAATGCTGGTTAGCGGCTTACGACCGAAGAAATCACCCACCATTTCTCTTACAAGCAGCGTACGTGTAGAACCGCCTACCATAACCGCTTCTAGCACATCTTCAGCGTCAACTTGTGCATCTTTCAATGCACGGCGACAAGACATCAAAGTCTTCTTAACGAGCGGGCGAATCAAGTCTTCAAACTCATCGCGAGAAACGCTACCTTGCCAACCTAGAACATCAACCTCTACTGACTCTTTATCTGAGAAAGCAATTTTAGTCGCCGTTGCCACATTCAAAACTGTGCGCATCTGCGTTGCAGTTAAAGTCTCTGTGTTACCCGACTTTTCAAGTAGGTAATCAGCCAGCAGGTGGTCAAAATCATCACCACCAAGTGCAGAATCACCACCGGTTGCCAATACTTCAAACACGCCTTTGGATAGACGTAGAATAGAGATATCAAACGTACCACCACCCAAATCGTATACGGCGATCACACCTTCCTGACCCGAGTCTAATCCGTAAGCAATTGCCGCTGCTGTCGGCTCATTAAGCAGTCTTAAAACATGCAGACCTGCTAGCTTAGCCGCATCTTTGGTTCCAGCACGCTGAGCGTCATCAAAGTAAGCAGGAACGGTGATTACCACACCCGCTAACTCTCCACCTAGCGTTTTCTCAGCACGCTGACCTAGCGACTTGAGAATTTCAGCGGATACTTCAATCGGGTTTTTATCCCCATTAGCCGTTTGCAGTACCGGCAGGCCGTTGTCACTCGCTTTAAACTGGTAAGGAAGATTTGGATAGCGCGCTTGGATATCTTCTAGTGAACGGCCTAATAGTCGCTTCACTGAAATAATGGTATTGGTTGGCTCAACTTCTGCTTTATCTTTCGCAGCATAACCAACTTCGGGCGTCTCTCCTGAGTAGTTAACAACGGAAGGTAAGATGCTTTGACCTTGCTCATCTTGCAATGTTGCCGCGTCGCCACTTCGAACTGAAGCCACCAGTGAGTTAGTCGTACCTAAGTCAATGCCAGCTGCTAGTTTATGCTCATGTGGAGCCGAGCTTTGACCCGGTTCTGCAATTTGAAGTAATGCCATGGGTGGTCCTTGTATTGCACTAGCCGAAGAGTTTGTCTTCCACTAGCTCGATTTCGTTCTGTAGTTTGGCAATAAATTTAAGTTTACGAACGCGGTCAGCCGCTTGCTGCCAGTCCGTTTGATTTAAATCTTGCTCGGTTGCAGTCAGTTGCTGCTTAAACATTTTGCTCACTTTGCTTTCAAAGTCGAACAACGCATCTTCCGCGTCAGAGCTTGAAGAGATATCTTCTAGTTCTTCACGCAACTCCATTTGCTCCATTAAGAACATCGGATCTTGCATCGTTTGCTGCTCGCCTCGAATCTCTACGCCATTCTCAGACAAAATGTATTCGGCTCTTGAGATAGGGTTCTTCAGAACTTGGTAGGCGTCGTTAATCTCGGCAGCTTTTTGCACCGCCATTAAGCGGTCACGTTCAGATGCAGTCGCAAAATTGTCAGGATGAAACTGTTTTTGAAGTTCACGGAATTGTGAAGAAAGAAGGCTACCATCCAGATTAAACTGACTTGGTAGCCCAAATAATTCAAAGTAATTCATGGAGAATTCTATCCTTGGTAATAAACCTGTGAGCCGAAACCCACAGGCCTTATCAATTACACGTTGAAGCTTTCACCACAACCACATTCGCTCTTAGCATTCGGGTTATTGAATTCAAACCCTTCGTTGAGGCCTTCTTTAACGTAATCCAGTTCAGTGCCGTCTAAGTACACTAGGCTCTTTTGGTCAATGATGACCTTCACGCCTTCATGTTCGAATACTGAATCTTCTTCGTTAAGCTCATCAACGAATTCAAGTACATATGCCATACCAGAACACCCGGTCGTTTTCACACCCAAGCGTAAACCGATACCTTTGCCTCGGTTTTCTAGGAATGTTCTAACGCGACTTGCCGCGGTTTCTGTCATTGTAATGGCCATACTGCACCTTAGTTTGTCTATTTCGCGAATGAAATGGGGGTTCTGGCCCCCATTATATACAGATTACTTATTCTTGGTGTTTTTTCTTGTAGTCAGCAACCGCTGCTTTGATTGCGTCTTCAGCAAGAATTGAGCAGTGAACTTTTACTGGTGGAAGCTCTAACTCTTCAGCGATTTCAGCATTTTTAATTGCTGCTGCTTCATCAATGCTCTTGCCTTTTACCCACTCAGTTACAAGTGAGCTTGATGCGATTGCACTACCACACCCGTAAGTTTTAAACTTCGCGTCTTCGATAATACCTTCTGGTGTTACCTTGATCTGAAGTTTCATTACGTCACCACACGCAGGAGCACCAACCATTCCGCTACCTACTGCTGGATCTTCTTTGTCAAATGAACCAACGTTACGTGGGTTCTCGTAGTGATCAATTACTTTTTCGCTATATGCCATGATATTTACCTCGAATCCTCTATTTCTATCCTTGGAATGACTGAGTCAGTATTAGTGGTGTGCCCACTCAACTGTGCTTAGGTCAATTCCTTCTTTGTACATATCCCATAGAGGAGACATGTCACGCAGTTTAATCACTGCTGTACGAATTTGTTCGATTGCATAGTCGATCTCTGCTTCAGTCGTTGCACGACCAAATGAGAAACGAACTGAGCTGTGAGCTAGCTCATCATCCAAACCTAGAGCACGTAGAACGTATGAAGGCTCTAGACTTGCTGAAGTACAAGCACTACCTGAAGAAACCGCTAGATCTTTTAGCGACATCAGTAGTGATTCACCTTCAACGAAAGCAAAGCTGATATTTAGGTTATGAGGTACACGCTGCTCAAGGTCACCGTTGATCGTGACTGCTTCAAGATCTTTAACGCCATCAAGAAGACGAGTACGTAGGGCTAGAGCATGATCGAAGTCTTTCTGCATCTCTTCTTTCGCGATGCGGAACGCTTCACCCATACCCACAATTTGGTGAGTCGCTAGAGTACCAGAGCGGAAGCCGCGTTCGTGACCACCACCGTGCATTTGTGCTTCTAGACGAATACGTGGCTTACGACGTACGTATAGTGCGCCAATACCTTTAGGACCGTAAACTTTGTGCGCTGACATAGAGATCAGGTCGACTTTCATCTCTTGAACGTCGATAGGTAGTTTACCTGCTGATTGAGCAGCATCTACATGGAAAACAATCTTACGTTCACGACACATTTCGCCGATTGAAGAGATATCTTGGATAACGCCGATCTCGTTGTTTACGTGCATGATAGACACAAGAACGGTATCTTCGCGCATTGCAGCTTCAAGCTTCTTAAGATCGATAAGACCGTTTGATTCAGGCTCAAGGTAAGTGACTTCAAACCCTTCACGCTCTAGTTGACGGCATGGGTCAAGAACCGCTTTGTGCTCTGTTTTACAAGTGATGACGTGCTTGCCTTTCTTCGAATAGAAGCGCGCTGCACCTTTAATCGCTAGGTTGTCTGACTCAGTTGCACCAGAAGTGAATACGATTTCACGCGGGTCTGCATTTAGTAGGTCTGCAATCTGCTCACGAGCGGTATCTACTGCTTCTTCTGCCTGCCAGCCGTAACGGTGCGAACGAGACGCTGGGTTGCCAAACGTACCGTCCATAGTCATGTACTGAACCATTTTTTCAGCTACACGAGGATCAACAGGACAGGTCGCTGAATAATCTAAATAAATAGGCAGTTTCATTTTCTACTCCAATGTAACAGGCAAACCGCTTATGAGCGGACGTTTACACCGATGGGCGCGGTGTTTGTATTTTTAGTAGCGAACCCATGATTAACGGCAAGATCAATATCTTGTCGATCTGAAATTTCTAGTACTTCATTGTCTTTCATCAACTCACCTAGAGTGATGTTATTCAAGAAGTCACTGATACGTGAACTTAGGTCACGCCACAGTGTGTGCGTAAGGCAACGAGAACCACCTTGGCAATCTCCTTTACCATTACATTTTGTAGCATCCACTGACTCATCTACCGCGGCAATGACAGTACCAATTGCGATTGAATGAGCGTCTTCGCCGAGGCGGTAACCACCACCAGGACCACGCACACTAGCTACTAGGCCAGCTTTACGTAACTTAGAGAAAAGCTGCTCTAAGTAAGACAAAGAGATACCTTGACGCTCTGAAATATCAGCCAGAGGCACAGGGTTCTGTTGCGAATGCAGAGCCACATCTAACATGGCTGTCACTGCGTATCTTCCTTTAGATGTAAGTCTCATATAACACCATATCCACACCGTTTATGTGGTATGAATTGTCACATACCCGACTAAATTGGTCAAGTATTTAATTGACTGTTTTAGTCAGGTATTTAACCATTCGCTTATGGTGGTTATTTGGGTTGAGAGATACGCTTCTCAATTGAAGTTAAGATACCGCGCAGAATATTAAGCTCTTGTGATTCAGGTCTAGCTCGATTAAACAATCTACGGAGCTTATTCATCACCTTGCCAGGCTGCTCTTCACTGATAAATTGGGTCTCTTGCGCCACTTTTTCAAGGTGTGAGAAAAATAATTCTAATTCTTTGTGCCTTGGGTACTCTGCCGTTTCTTGCGGTTCATATTGGCTTTGTTCACGTTCTAGGTAAGCCATTCGCACTTCGTAGCTCAACGTCTGAACCGCCATCGCCAAATTCAGAGAACTGTATTCAGGATTCGCAGGAATACATACATGATAATGGCAAGTTTGTAGCTCTTCGTTAGTCAACCCGGTGCGCTCTCGTCCAAAGACTAAAGCCACTGGTGCGGATTGACCTTCTTCAACAAACTTCTGGCCACATTCACGCGGCTCAAGCATCGGCCACTCTAGAGTACGCGAGCGAGCGCTCGAACCGACTACTAATGCGCAATCGGCTACCGCTTCAGTCAAAGTCGATACAACTTGAGCATTTTGCGCGATATCTGCTGCTCCTGCTGCTAACGCTAAGGTTTGTTCATCAACGCTACACTGAGGGTCAACAAGCACTAGGTTAGATAACCCCATAACCTTCATTGCGCGGGCTGCTGAGCCTATATTTCCTGAGTGAGAAGTGCCGACAAGGACGACTTTTACGTTGTTAAGCATTGATGATTTCCGAACACAAAATTTGAGCTGCAAGATAGTACCATATACCTGAGTAAAATGGTCAGACCCTTTCTACTAATAAAACTAAAAGTGCAAAAATTAACCACTTCCATTTCACTATTTATCTGGTATACTGCCGCCCGTTTTTCTGTTCTTTAACATCCGTTGGGAAATTAGTATGCATCCAATGCTTAATATCGCTATTCGTGCTGCACGAAAAGCAGGCAACCATATTGCTAAATCTTTAGAAAATGCTGAGAAGATCGAATCGACTCAAAAAGGCGCGAATGACTTTGTTACTAACGTAGACAAAGAAGCTGAAACTCTAATTATCGATACAATCAAAGCGTCTTACCCTGAGCACGAGATCGTTGCTGAGGAAAACGGCGTAATCGAAGGTAAAGATAAAGACGTACAATGGATCATCGACCCACTGGATGGCACAACAAACTTTGTTAAAGGTTTGCCACATTTCTCTGTATCTATCGCTGTTCGTATCAAAGGTAAAACTGAAGTAGCGTGTGTATACGACCCAATGCTTAACGAGCTATTCACTGCACAACGTGGTGCTGGCGCCCAGCTAAATAACGCTCGTATCCGCGTTAAACAACTAAAAGACCTTCAAGGCACTGTTCTAGCAACAGGCTTCCCATTCAAGCAGAAGCAACACTCTGAGTCTTACTTCAAGATCATGTCTGCTCTATTTGTAGATTGCTCTGATTTCCGTCGCACTGGTTCTGCTGCTCTAGACCTATGTTACCTAGCAGCTAGCCGAGTTGATGGTTTCTTCGAGCTAGGCCTTAAGCCTTGGGATATCGCTGCTGGTGAACTTATTGCTCGTGAAGCGGGTGCTATCGTGACTGATTTTGCAGGTGGCACTGACTACATGAAGTCAGGCAACGTTGTTGCATCAAGCGCTCGCGGCGTTAAAGGTATGCTTAAGCACATCCGTGAAAACGGTAATGAAGCACTACTAAAATAATATCAAGCTCCGTCACAGCTGAAATTTTTAGCCCACTCTCTAATGAGTGGGCTTTTTTATATCTACACTATCTATAATTGGGAGCTAACTCAGCTATTAGCTCACTATAAACACATATCTAAAGCAATGTGTGATAAGAAAGTGACGCCTACCTTATTAAGACAATGGACGTATCGACACTAGCACATGAAGATAAAACCTCTACTCTATTCTCTAACACTACTTTTAATTGGCTGTGGCTCAGATCCCGACAGTGTGCCACTTTCTGAAAAAGATCATTGTGACTCAATCGAGCCACATCACGTTGAGCCCCTCTCTCATTACATCCAGCCATTCCAATCAAAGCTAGACAATACAACTGGTGTGTATGTTTTGGAGCAAGGCGCTGAAGCCATGATGTCCAGAGCTTGGATTACGGATAGGGCTGAGCACAGTATTGATATTCAGTACTTTATATTCTCGGTGGATAACATTGGCCTGATTGCAACAGACCACCTTGTTCGCGCGGCCGAACGCGGAGTAAAAGTCAGAGTATTAATTGATGACATCATGCTAGATGCAAAAGGCGATGAGCTCCTAATGCTTACTGCCCATGAAAATATAGAGATAAAAATCTACAACCCGAATGTAAACATAGGCAAGAACGTCATCAACAAGCTGGGAACCTTACTTACTGACTTCCACGGTTTAAATCAGAGAATGCATAACAAGGTCTTCTTGGTCGACGACCAGATAGCCGTTACTGGAGGGCGCAACATTGCGGACGAGTATTTCGGCTTTGACCATGAGTATAACTTCAGAGATCGCGACGTCTTTCTCGCGGGTAAAGCGGTATCAGATGTAAAAAGGTCATTTAATGAATTTTGGAACCATGAGTTAAGTGTAGGAGTTGAGAAACTGGTTGGTAATAATCCTTACCCTAAGAACCCTGACTTCTCCCGCCTGCATTCTTACTCTTGTAACCCTGAGAACTTCCATCCTGAGATAAAAGCTGAAATCGAGAAAGTGCCACAAACTTTTGACCGCTTGATGGACCAAGGACGCTTTAGATTCCTTGAGAGGGTGGAATATATTTCTGATAGCCCCGGGAAAAACGATCAGCAAACCTTTCTTGGCGGTGGAAGTCTTACAAGAAGTAAGTTGATTGAACTCGCAGAAAGTGCTCAGAAAAGCATTTTGATCCAAACGCCATATCTAGTCACCACAAAAGCGGACCGTAAGTTCCTTCGTCAATTAGTCGATAAAGGAGTAGAGATAAAGATCCTCACTAACAGCCTCGCCTCCAACGACAACCTAGAAGCGTTTAGTGGCTACCAAAGGAATCGCTCTGCACTATTAAAAACAGGCGTCGAGATTTATGAGTTCAAGCCAGATGCCAAAGTTCGTCAACGGGTCATGACTGAACATATGTTTAAACGCTTGCCTACGACGCCTATCTTTGGCTTACACGCTAAGACGATGACCATTGATGACCATATAACGATTGTCGGTACTTATAACTTCGACCCTCGTAGCGCTAACCTCAATACAGAAAGCTTTACCATTATTCATTCACCAGAGATTACCGACGGTGTAAATATTGCAATGAGAATCGAGATGGAGCCAGAAAACGCGTGGCTTATTAGTGAGGACTTCAACCCAGATCATAAGGTCAGTATCTTTAAACAGATTGGGGTAAAGCTCAGAAGAATAGTTCCAAAGAATATCCTCTAAGCTAGAGGAATAGTTGTTATGTTTAAAATGGGTGGAGAGATATTACTGGGCTAGCACTCCAGCTCCCAACACGCGCATGTTTTGGTATTAGCGGAATCCGCTGCTTTGGTTTAGCACTAACATACGAAAAAAGCCTCAGCATTTCTGCTGAGGCTTTTGAATATGGCAGGGGTGGAGAGATTCGAACTCCCAACGCGCGCGTTTTTGGTAGTGGCGGAATCCGCTGCTCTTTCCTAGCTACAAAAGAAAAGGCTCTAGCATTTCTGCTAGAGCCTTGAATGTGGCAGGGGTGGAGAGATTCGAACTCCCAACACGCGGATTTGGAATCCGCTGCTCTGCCAATTGGAGCTACACCCCTGTAGTTCGTGTTTAATGAGACGACTCTCTAAATAAGTGGCGGAGCGGACGGGACTCGAACCCGCGACCCCCGGCGTGACAGGCCGGTATTCTAACCAACTGAACTACCGCTCCGCACTGGTTAGACTCTAAGTCTAAATTTAAAGCCTGGCGATGTCCTACTCTCACATGGGGAAGCCCCACACTACCATCGGCGCTAATTCGTTTCACTTCTGAGTTCGGCATGGAATCAGGTGGGTCCAAATCGCTATGGTCGCCAAGCAAATTCTTTAATTCGGAAAGCTGCTATTGTGTTCTCTACACATTCAATTCTGTTCTTGCTTTGAGTCCATCAAAACCCTTTGGGTGTTGTATGGTTAAGCCTCACGGGCAATTAGTACAGGTTAGCTCAACGCCTCACAACGCTTACACACCCTGCCTATCAACGTTCTAGTCTCGAACAACCCTTTAGGACCCTCAAGGGGTCAGGGAAGACTCATCTCAGGGCTCGCTTCCCGCTTAGATGCTTTCAGCGGTTATCGATTCCGAACTTAGCTACCGGGCAATGCGTCTGGCGACACAACCCGAACACCAGAGGTTCGTCCACTCCGGTCCTCTCGTACTAGGAGCAGCCCCCTTCAATCTTCCAACGCCCACGGCAGATAGGGACCGAACTGTCTCACGACGTTCTAAACCCAGCTCGCGTACCACTTTAAATGGCGAACAGCCATACCCTTGGGACCGACTTCAGCCCCAGGATGTGATGAGCCGACATCGAGGTGCCAAACACCGCCGTCGATATGAACTCTTGGGCGGTATCAGCCTGTTATCCCCGGAGTACCTTTTATCCGTTGAGCGATGGCCCTTCCATACAGAACCACCGGATCACTATGACCTGCTTTCGCACCTGCTCGAATTGTCATTCTCGCAGTCAAGCGGGCTTATGCCATTGCACTAACCTCACGATGTCCAACCGTGATTAGCCCACCTTCGTGCTCCTCCGTTACTCTTTGGGAGGAGACCGCCCCAGTCAAACTACCCACCAGGCACTGTCCTCAACCCGGATAACGGGTCTAAGTTAGAACATCAACACTACAAGGGTGGTATTTCAAGGACGGCTCCACCGATACTGGCGTACCGGTTTCAAAGCCTCCCACCTATCCTACACATGTAGGGTCAATGTTCAGTGCCAAGCTGTAGTAAAGGTTCACGGGGTCTTTCCGTCTAGCCGCGGGTACACTGCATCTTCACAGCGATTTCAATTTCACTGAGTCTCGGGTGGAGACAGCGTGGCCATCATTACGCCATTCGTGCAGGTCGGAACTTACCCGACAAGGAATTTCGCTACCTTAGGACCGTTATAGTTACGGCCGCCGTTTACCGGGGCTTCGATCAAGAGCTTCGACTTACGTCTAACCCCATCAATTAACCTTCCGGCACCGGGCAGGCGTCACACCGTATACGTCATCTTACGATTTTGCACAGTGCTGTGTTTTTAATAAACAGTTGCAGCCACCTGGTATCTGCGACTCTCAATAGCTCCATCCGCAAGGGACTTCACCGTCAAGAGCGTACCTTCTCCCGAAGTTACGGTACCATTTTGCCTAGTTCCTTCACCCGAGTTCTCTCAAGCGCCTTGGTATTCTCTACCCGACCACCTGTGTCGGTTTGGGGTACGATTCCTTACAATCTGAAGCTTAGAGGCTTTTCCTGGAAGCATGGCATCAATGACTTCACTACCGTAGTAGCTCGACATCGTGTCTCAGCCTTAGAGAGAGCCGGATTTACCTAACTCTCAAGCCTACGCACTTGAACCTGGACAACCGTCGCCAGGCCCACCTAGCCTTCTCCGTCCCCCCATCGCAATTGTAAGAAGTACGGGAATATTAACCCGTTTCCCATCGACTACGCCTTTCGGCCTCGCCTTAGGGGTCGACTTACCCTGCCCCGATTAACGTTGGACAGGAACCCTTGGTCTTCCGGCGAGGAGGTTTTTCACCCCCTTTATCGTTACTCATGTCAGCATTCGCACTTCTGATACCTCCAGCAGACTTTACAATCCACCTTCAACGGCTTACAGAACGCTCCCCTACCCAATACGATAAATCGCATTGCCGCAGCTTCGGTTTATAGCTTAGCCCCGTTACATCTTCCGCGCAGGCCGACTCGACTAGTGAGCTATTACGCTTTCTTTAAATGATGGCTGCTTCTAAGCCAACATCCTAGCTGTCTAAGCCTTCCCACATCGTTTCCCACTTAGCTATAATTTGGGACCTTAGCTGGCGGTCTGGGTTGTTTCCCTCTCCACGACGGACGTTAGCACCCGCCGTGTGTCTCCCGGATAGTACTTACTGGTATTCGGAGTTTGCAAAGGGTTGGTAAGTCGGGATGACCCCCTAGCCTTAACAGTGCTCTACCCCCAGTAGTATTCGTCCGAGGCTCTACCTAAATAGATTTCGGGGAGAACCAGCTATCTCCAGGTTTGATTGGCCTTTCACCCCTAGCCACAAGTCATCCGCTAATTTTTCAACATTAGTCGGTTCGGTCCTCCAGTTGATGTTACTCAACCTTCAACCTGCCCATGGCTAGATCACCTGGTTTCGGGTCTATATCCAGCAACTCGACGCCCAGTTAAGACTCGATTTCTCTACGGCTCCCCTAGATGGTTAACCTTGCTACTGAATATAAGTCGCTGACCCATTATACAAAAGGTACGCAGTCACACCACGAAGGTGCTCCTACTGCTTGTACGTACACGGTTTCAGGTTCTATTTCACTCCCCTCACAGGGGTTCTTTTCGCCTTTCCCTCACGGTACTGGTTCACTATCGGTCAGTCAGTAGTATTTAGCCTTGGAGGATGGTCCCCCCATATTCAGACAGGATATCACGTGTCCCGCCCTACTCGATTTCACTGATGATGAGATGTCGGTTACGGGGCTATCACCCTGTATCGCCAAGCTTTCCAGCTTGTTCACCTGTCTCATTAAAAGCTTAAGGGCTAGTCCAATTTCGCTCGCCGCTACTTTCGGAATCTCGGTTGATTTCTTTTCCTTCGGGTACTTAGATGTTTCAGTTCCCCGAGTTCGCCCTGTTAACCTATGTATTCAGTTAACAGTAATTGCTTATGCAATTGGGTTTCCCCATTCAGAAATCCCAGACTCAAATGGTTGTTACTACCTAATCTGGGCTTATCGCAAGTTACTACGTCTTTCATCGCCTCTGACTGCCAAGGCATCCACCGTGTACGCTTAGTCACTTAACCATACAACCCCAAAGGGTCTTCTGTTTAAACAACCAAAGTTGTCTGCATTTTTATACATGTGCAGACACGATTTTGCCGGACTCAAATTTCCAAGAACACTTGAATGTGTGTTGGTACCTAATGACTAAGTCACTAGGATTTGAGAACTTTTAATTGAATAACAACGCATCTCATAGAGATGGGGATTGTTGTTATTCGTCAGCTTTCCAAATTGTTAAAGAGCAAATCACCTCAATGAGGTAACC
>NZ_JCBDHG010000025.1:0-249106 GCF_059834185.1 Vibrio sp. R10-SG3-ISO10 | reverse complement strand
TTACATAAAGTAATGTTTGAATTGACTGTGCTGAATCCGAAGATTCAATGGTCACTTCGTATCATTGAAACCTAATTTGAAACCGAAGTTTCTAATTGGATTATCATCAACGAGTGCCCACACAGATTGATAGGTCTATATTTTTAAAGAGCTTCTCTTCTTTGTGATTCGTATCACTTCGGAAGAGGCGGCCATTCTAGCGTTTTAAGTTTTAGTGTCAACCACTTTTTTAAACTTTTTTCTTAAGCGTTTCCGCTTGGCTAGTTAACCTGTCGATTTTGCTTGAACCCTTGTGAGCTCTTGCCCTGTCGACGAGGAGGCATTATAGAGATCACGCTCACATTGGCAAGCGTTATTTTGAAAAAATTGCAAAAATAACGTTTAACAGGCTAAATTCCGCCCAAAGCCTTATTTATCCAACTTTACCCCAATTAAGCCAACAAAATATACACAGAGTTATCCACAATTCGCTGTTTTTCACGTAAAAAGAAAGGTCGCTCTCGCGACCTTTTATCTATATATAGAGGGAAAAACTAAATCCCCGAACCATCTTGTTCACTATCGTCTTCGTGAAGACCACATTCACGCTTCAATCCAAAGAAACGAGTTTCTTCTTCACTCATACCCGGCTCCCACTTCTTACTTGTGTGGGTATCACCAACAGATAGATAACCTTCATCCCTTAGGGGATGATAAGAAAGTCCGTTTTGCTCTAGGTAATAATGAACATCTTTATTCGTCCAATCGATCACAGGCAAGAACTTAAACACACCATTTTGAATCGATAGGATTGGCAAACTTGCTCGTGATTTAGATTGCTCACGACGTAAACCTGAGAACCAAGTCCCTACCTCAAGCTCATCTAAAGCTCGCCTCATCGGTTCGACTTTATTTAGTTTGTTGTATTTCTCTATTCCCTCTATACCTTGTTCCCACAATTTTCCGTAACGCGCTTCCTGCCAGTTAGCACTTTCTTTTGCGCGATAGACCTTAAGGTTTAGCGTCAACTGCTCACTAAGCTGGTCAATAAAGCGGTAGGTTTCTGGAAACAGATAGCCAGTATCCGTCAAGATAACGGGGATATCAGGCATTTGCTCAGTAACTAGATGCAACATAACAGCAGCCTGAATACCGAAGCTAGAAGAAACAGCGAACTGACCTTCAAGGTTTTCAAGCGCCCAAGCAACTCTTTGCTGCGCAGTTAGCTGCTCTAACTCTGCATTAATTTGGCCAAGCTGGAGTATTTGTTCCGTCTTAGTTAATGAGAGAAGTTTCGCTAACTGAGGTTTAGAAGCGACAGAATCAAGCATGTAAGTCCCTCTTAGATACTTTTACCTCTTGGATGATTCCAGCACGAATTGCAAAATCACCAAACCCTTCACCCGTTTCACGCTCTTGCGCCCAACGACCAACCAGTTTGTCGATTTCTTCAAGAATCTGCTTATCGGTAATGTTCTCTTTGTACATCTTTGGAATGCGTGTACCCGCTCGGTTACCACCTAGGTGGAGGTTATAGCGCCCTGGAGCTTTACCGACCAAGCCGATTTCAGCCAACATTGCACGACCACAGCCATTCGGACAACCAGTCACACGTAAGATGATATTTTCTTCTTCTGGCAAGCCGTGTTTCTCAAGTATGCCTTCTACATCTGTTACAAACTGAGGTAAGAAGCGCTCAGCTTCAGCCATAGCAAGTGGGCAAGTTGGGAAAGCGACACATGCCATCGAGCTCTTACGCTGTTCGCTCACGCTATCATCAATCAAGCCGTGTTCACGTGCGATCTTTTCGATCTTGGCTTTTTGACTTTTCGAGACGCCCGCAACAATTAAGTTTTGGTTAGCCGTCATGCGGAAATCACCTTTATGGATCTTGGCAATTTCAGCTACACCAGTCTTAAGGGGTTTACCTGGGAAGTCTAGTAAGCGTCCGTTCTCAATAAACAGTGCTAAGTGATGTTTACCATCGATCCCTTCAACCCAACCGATGCGATCGCCGCGGTCAGTAAATTCATAAGGTCGACTTTCAGCAAACTCAACACCTGCACGCTTTTCTACTTCTGCTTTGAACACATCGATTCCGACGCGATCTAAGGTGTACTTGGTTTTGGCATTCTTACGGTTCGAGCGGTTACCCCAGTCACGCTGAGTGGTAACCACTGCCGCTGCGACATCAAGAGTTTTCTCTAACGGAACAAACCCAAAGTCATCAGCACGACGAGCATAAGTAGAAGTATCACCGTGGGTCATTGCCAAGCCACCACCGACAAGAACATTAAAGCCCACCAGCTTGCCGTTCTCACCTATCGCCACGAAGTTAAGATCGTTGGCGTGAACATCAACATCATTTTGTGGCGGAATCACTACCGTCGTTTTAAACTTACGAGGAAGATAAGTCTTACCTAGAATTGGCTCATCACCCTCTGTTGTCTCCACTTTCTCGCCATCTAGCCAGATTTCTGCGTACGCCTTAGTCTTAGGTAGCAAATGCTCACTGATTTTCTTAGCCCACTCATAGGCTTCTTGATGTAGCTCTGACTCAATTGGATTAGTGGTACACAAGACGTTACGGTTCACATCACCCGCTGTTGCAATCGAATCAATACCAATACTGTTTAGGGTTTGGTGCATCAACTTAATGTTCGGCTTAAGAACTCCGTGAAACTGAAAGGTTTGACGAGTCGTCAGGCGAATACTGCCGTAAAGAGAGTGCTCAGTCGCGAACTTATCAATCGCTAGCCACTGATCCGGTTTGATAATGCCACCCGGCATACGAGCACGCAGCATGACATTATGTAGCGGCTCAAGTTTTTGCTTCGCACGTTCGTTACGAATGTCACGGTCATCTTGCTGATACATGCCGTGGAAACGAATCAGCTGAAAGTTGTCAGCGGTAAAACCACCAGTAATTCTGTCTTGTAGGTCTTGCTCGATCGTACCGCGTAAGAAGTTACTTTGCGTTTTTAGACGCTCGTTATCAGAAAGCTTTCCTAACTCTTCGCCTAATACAACCTGCTTATTATTCTCAGTAGAAAAAGTCATTAGTACACATCCCTTTGATAACGTTTCGCTTTACGTAGTTCGTTAATAAATTCTTCCGCATCATCGCGTGATAGCTTGCCTTGTTGCTCAGCAACATGAATCAAGGCTTCATGCACATCTTTCGCCATGCGTGTTGCATCGCCACAAACATAGATGTAAGCGCCTTCTTGGATCCACTGCCATACTTGCTCGGCATTTTCTAGAATGCGGTGTTGGACATAGACTTTCTCTGCTTGATCACGACTGAACGCCACATCAAGGCGATTTAGTAATCCAGATTTAAGGTACTTCTGCCACTCCACTTGGTAGAGGAAATCTTGAGTAAAGGTGCGATCACCGAAGAACAACCAGTTTTTACCTTCTGCATCTCGGTTGTCACGCTCCTGAATAAAGCTACGGAATGGCGCGATACCTGTACCAGGACCAATCATGATCACAGGAGTATTGTCATCTTGAGGTAGCTTGAAGTTATTGTTGTTCTCGACAAAGACTTTCACCTCGCCGCCTTCTTCCAAGCGCTGTGATAAGAAGCTCGATGCCCCTCCGTAACGCTTTTCATCCCCTTTGTCGTATTCAACTAAGCCAACCGTTAGGTGAACTTCTTCATCCACTTCACTTTGGCTTGATGCGATAGAGTAAAGACGCGGAGTTAAACGACGCAATAAACCAATCAGCTCTTGTGCAGATAACTTGGTTTTCTTCTCAGCAAGTACATCAACAACCTGCGTATTCCCAGCGTATTCACGTAACTTGTCTTTATCTTCCACCAGCTTTTGTAGTTTTTTACTACCAGACAACTCCGCAAACTTAGTCACTAGCTGAGGGTTAGCCGCTGTAATTTCGAACTTGCTAACCAAAGCGCTATGAATCGATAGGCTCTCACCATCAACTTCAACGCTTTCTACACCTGATAGGCCTACTTTAGCTAAAATGGCATTAGCGAGATCGCTGCTGTTTTCAAACCATACGCCTAGCGCATCACCCGGTTGGTAAGTTAAACCAGACTCTTCGAGATCGATCTCTACATGGCGAACATCTTTACCTGAATCGCGACCTGTTATTTTTTGGCTCGTCAGCAATGTCGCTGTATAAGGATTTTGCTTGTTATATGGTGAATGCCCTGGTGCCGCTTGGCCTACCGGAAGTTGCACCACTTCAGCTTCTGCACCAGACGATAGCGCCTCTTTAACTTTCTCTAACGCTGAGGCACGCCACTCAGCGGCTGGCGCTTCATAGTCAACATCGAGATCAACACGATCGATAAATGAAGTTGCACCTAACTTAGACAAAAATGCATCGAAGTCTTTACCTGTCTGACAGAAAAACTCGTAGCTTGAGTCACCTAAGCCAATCACGCCATATTGCAGATTTGGCAATTTCGGTGCTTTCTTCGACTGTAAGAACTCATGCAACTCGATAGCATTGTCTGGTGCTTCACCTTCACCATTGGTTGATGCCACGAAAATTACGTGCGTTTCTTTGGCAAGGTTTTTACCTTTGTAGTCACTGGCATCAAACAGCTCAACGGCAATGCCCTGTGCTTTTGCTTCTTGCTCTAGCGCTTCAGCAACACCTTTAGCATTGCCCGTTTGCGATGCGAAGATAATTGACAGTTTTCCAGCAGGTTTAGCCGCAACGGCAGCTGCCGCTTGATTAATTGGAGCAGAAGCTGCCGCCGGTTGAGCTTGAGCTAATCCCCAGAAATAACCGCTCACCCAAGCTAACTGCTGCGCCGACAGATCGGTAACCGTCTGTTGTAGCGAGCTAAGCTGTTGATCATTAAGAGGAGCAGCGATTGATGGTAATTCTTGTGGTGTGTTTCCTTGAGAGGACACGTTCTTGTTCAAAGACATGGTCTCGACATCCCTATTCATTGCGTGATGATAGATTAACCACTCTCTTTAATAACAAGAAAGAATAGAAGTGAATGTTTTATAACTTTTCGAATTAAAGAAAGGAGAAGAATTGAACTAACTCACCTACTTGGCTTCGACTCTGACTTGTTTGAAACCTACCGCCATTGCTGACTTGGACGCGAGGTCTAAGTTCATATAGTGACATTCTTCACCATGAGAGTCGGTTAAAAGAACAAAGCCTCCACGGGCATGACGAAACTCAACGATCCAACTGCCTTCCTGAGCCGATGGCTCGATGATGGCTTCAACCAATTGCTGCTCTCGATAAAGATGTCTAAGTTCATTGATAGTCATGAGATTCCTTTCTCTGGCTAAAAACACTATTCCTCTTTAAGCATGGTCAATCGACAAGAAAGTGCTAAATGAATTATGTAAATATAATCAATAGATATAAAAAAACGCCGTCTTAGAAGACGGCGTTTTAAAAAATCAATATTAAAGCTTCGTTAGAACGAGAACTCTGCTCCAGCAAAAAAGCCATTAGCGAAAATAAATGGTTTACCTAGGTTTGAGCCTTCACCCGGCTTAAAGATCTCTTCTGCTTCGAGATCTATCACTCGGTAGCCTCCGCGTAATGCAAGAGTACTGCTCCCAAGCGGCAGTCGATACTGCATCCCGGCTATCAAGTCAGTACTCTTAATTCCACTATTATTGCCAAAGTTCATTTCACCAATCACATCAAGATTGGTATTCGGCACCGTAATTTCTGCATAGCCGTACCAAGCCCAAATCATCTCATCAAAGTTTTTAACGGCGTTAGTATCCGCGTTGACGTACTTGGTATTGCTCAAGTCACTGAAGGTCATACCCGCATCAAAGTGCATTAAGTCATGCTCAAGAATACGGTAATACAAAGTCAGATCTAATTTGTTGAATGCCATATAGTCGGCATCGACTGTAGAATAGCGAACGCGTGCATCTGGAACATATTTTACATCATGTTCTATCGCAGCATAGAAGCTCGGTGTGGTATCGCTTTCTCGGTTGACTTCATTTACTTCAGCCTTTGGAAACCACATTTCGGCGCCAAACTTAGTGGTTAGAGACGACTCTGCCAATGCAGACGCAGAAACAACAGCTGCCAACGCAATTGCGGTTTTTAAACCCATAAATTTGACTCTCCAGTTAATCGCAATAGGCAGCACCTCGCTGTGCTGCCTTAGCTAGACAAGTATGGTATGCGTCAAATACTAATGCATATTTGTGCGACTAGCCATCAAGTATTTGTCTTTTAACCGTATTTATCTAGGCTGCGCCACATAGGATTTAAAGAACCAAATACCGATTGCAATAACAATGAGCCAAGGCAACAACTTAAGGACTGCTCCTACCATGCCAAGCAGTACCATGACTACCAAAGAAAACGCTACACCCGCAAGCACTGTCACCATAGTCACGCCAGTGACTAGCAATGTAGCAGCAAATACCATGATAAAGATCAGTTCAAACATACGATTCTCCTTAGTTGACCTAGAATATCTATCAGGATACGTGCCAAACTCACACCTAAGCGTAAGGCATTGATAAATAGAAAATAAAAAAGAGCACCCTATTTGAGTGCTCTTTAAAAATCTTCGATGAGGTAAAATTAACCAAGTAACTAGGTATTTTTTACACATTCAACTCTTTAGGAATTTTCGCCAGTGCAGCTTCAACCACTTCAATACCCGAACCCGGTTTGTGCGCGTTTTCACTGATGTAACGACGCCACTGACGAGCACCCGGCATATTTTGGAATAGACCTAACATATGACGAGTAATATGACCAAGATACGCCCCTTGAGATAGCTGCTGCTCAATATATGGGTACATCTCTTCAACCACTTGGCTGCGTTTCTTAACTGGCTTATCTAAACCAAAGATCTCTTGATCAACGTTCGCTAGGATATATGGGTTTTGATACGCTTCGCGACCTACCATAACACCATCAAGGTGCTGAAGGTGCTCCTTGCTCTCTTCCAGTGTCTTAACGCCACCATTAATCGCAATCGTCAGGTGCGAGAAGTCTTTCTTGAGCTGATAAGCACGCGGATAATCAAGCGGTGGGATCTCGCGGTTCTCTTTTGGACTCAAACCAGATAGCCAAGCTTTGCGCGCATGAATCGTGAACTGTTCACAACCGCCCTTCTCAGAGACAATTGATACAAAGTCAGTTAGAAACTCATAAGAGTCTTGGTCATCGATACCGATACGAGTTTTCACTGTAACTGGGACATCAACTACATCACGCATTGCAGAAACACATTCAGCCACCAGCTCTGGCTCTGCCATTAAGCACGCACCAAAACGACCGTTCTGCACTCGGTCTGACGGACAACCAACGTTAAGGTTAATCTCATCATAACCGCGCTCTGCCGCTAACTTAGCACACGTAGCCAAATCCTGAGGGTTCGAACCACCAAGCTGAAGCGCCACTGGATGCTCTTGCTGGTTATAGGCTAAAAAGTCACCTTTACCGTGAATGATTGCACCAGTTGTCACCATCTCGGTGTACAGCAATGTTTCACTAGTCAGCAAGCGATGGAAGTATCGACAATGGCGATCTGTCCAATCGAGCATGGGCGCAATGGAAAAGCGCTGCATTGGAAATTGTTGTTTCGTTTCAGTGTTCGACACGAAGCTACCTCTAAACAGTCAGTACCGCTTTCAAATAACGTCCCTATTTCCAGCGCGGCATCAAAAATAATCGCGCGATTATACACCGCTGCGGGAAAAGATTCAGGTTAAATACCGTCGGTAATAAATAACGATTATTCAAACGTGGGTCACGTTATCTAGGACGAGTTATACGACCACTGAATTATTGAGTGCCAATATTTATAAAAAATAACTATTCTATGGATTAATAAGTCAATGAATCTGCAGTAAAGGATTTACCGCAATGCTAATTGAACAGCATGAAAAACCTGTAATTCTGGTTGTCGATGATATCCCCGACAACATCCATACTTTGTCAGGCATTCTTTCTGATGACTACCGTATAAAAGCGGCGACGAGTGGCGTAAAAGCTCTACAGATTGCCAGCACTAAACCATACCCACATCTCATCCTGCTCGATATCATGATGCCAGAGATGGATGGTTATGAGGTATGTGAGAAACTAAAAACCAATCCAGTTACCGCTGAAATTCCGGTTATCTTCGTTACCGCTAAAGCAGAGGTGGTCGACGAGCAAAAAGGCTTCGAGATGGGAGCTGTCGACTATATTACCAAACCAGTTAGCCCACCTATCGTTCAAGCTAGGGTAAAAACACATATTTCTCTCTATGACCAAAACCTTTCATTAGCCAACAAAGTGAAAGAGCGCACTGCGCTGCTGGAAAAAACACGCCTCGAGGTCATCCAGCGTCTTGGCCGAGCGGCGGAATATAAAGACAACGAAACAGGCATGCACGTTATTCGCATGAGTCACTACTCGAGAATCCTTGCTCAGCAGTTAGATGTGAGTGAGCGATGGATTGAGTTGGTGTTCCAAGCAGCCCCGATGCATGACATTGGTAAGATAGGTATCCCTGACGCTGTGCTGCGCAAACCGGGAAAACTGGATGCCGAAGAGTGGGCAGTGATGCAAACCCACGTAAAAATCGGTGCAGATATCATTGCAGACAGCGACACACGATTAATGCAGATGGCACAAGAGATCGCGCTTTATCACCACGAAAAGTGGGATGGCAGTGGCTATCCGCATGGATTAAAGGGGGAAGATATCCCGCTTAGTGCGAGAATTGTTGCCATTGCGGATGTCTTCGATGCCTTAACCAGTGAGCGTCCTTACAAACAGGCATGGCCGATTGAAAAAGCGACGGCTTTGCTCGAAGAAGAAGCGGGCTCACATTTTGATCCAACCCTGGTCCCAATCTTTCTCCAACAACTCGATGAGATTTTGAAAGTTAAAGAATCTTTTAAAGATGAATTCTAATCAACCACTGAGGCTTGAATGGACTCTGTAAAAAACTACGCTCTCGATTCCAAACGTATTCTTATTGGCTTTATTATCGCGTCGGTGATGTTGCTCATCGCTGGCATTATCGGATGGTTAAGCCTAACTCAACGCTTTAACACCGTTGATCAATATGCCAATAACGCTCAGCTGCTCTCAACCCTTGATGGTATTAAAGTTATCGAGCAAAGCTATATTCGCCAGCCAGATGCCCAACTGCAAAACCAACTGTCGCAAGCGGTCAGTAAAGCTCAGTTAATTGCCAGTGATGCTGTAAGCAATGGGGCTGACTCGCAGATTCAAAGCTCACTCGCCCAATATCATCAGCAATTTGAAAGCTATGTGGGGCTGAGTGAAAAGTCCGCTCAAACACGGACGGAGCTATCTGAGACCGGAGACTACGTCGAGAGCTTAGTACAAGAGATTCAGCTTGAACACGAACAGTTCATCGAGTCGAGTATCGTTTCGATTGATGAACTTAGAGAAAAAGTCGACCGAGAATCTGATCTCGCGATTCAAGCACATTGGTTGGTCAGTCTGATAGCTAACTCTCAAGCAGAGCAGAAAACCTACATCGTTTCCAATCAACAAGAATCTCTAAACCTTGCTCAGCTAGAACTAAAAAAAGCGGAGCAACTGATCAATAAACTTGAGCGAGATGCCACCGATAGCGAAAGCCAACAGACAATTGCTCTAATCAAGAATGCAAAAAACCGTTACAGCTCAGCCTTAGTTCAACTTCGCAGTTGGCCGAAGCTGTCTAAACCTCTGCAGGCGAATATATCTTCCCAGATAGAAAGATCGGTCACTGAACTGACTCGGGTCTCAATCGAGCTACGTTCACATCTCCAGCAACGACTCAAATTCGCCCAGCAAGCCGTAACCAATGTTCAGCTCTCTATTAGTGACAAGCTTTCTATCAGCACCAACTTATTGGTATTACACACTGAGATTAGTAATGCACAGCAAAGTGACAAAGACTACGCTATTACTCAACAAATTGAGCGTCAGTTACAGCTTAAAACAGAAGTTGAGAACAACCTTATTGCTGCCATCGAACTGTTAGAAAACCTCTATGAGCAAGTTGTCACTGAGGATGAACAAATTCAAATCAGTACGCTACAAGACGCGACACAAGATTACCTAACTCTGTTCAATCAGCTCACAGACTTACGTGGTGAGAAAAACCGTCAAATCCAAGCACTCAAACAGCAGCATCAAGCCATCATTGAGCTAATCTTACCTGGCTATGAAGCACAGCTAGCCACAGTGGAAGACTCTGGCAGTATCGCACGTAATCTAGCCATCGGTGGTGCAATCTTCCTAGTTACACTTTTACTCCTAGGCTTTCTAGCCAATAAATCTCACTCTGCCTTAGAGCGATTTGCCGAAAAGCTCGCGATTGCGCGTGATGAAGCCGATTCAGCGAACAGCGCTAAGTCGGATTTCTTAGCGAATATGAGCCACGAAATCCGCACTCCGATGAATGCGATTATAGGTATGAGCTACTTGGCGCTCAAAACCGACTTAACTAAAGCTCAGCGTAACTACATTCATAAGGTTAAGCTGTCTGCAGACTCCCTACTGGGGCTGATCAATGACATCCTTGACTTTTCTAAGATTGAAGCGGGTAAGCTAGATATTGAAAACGTCGATTTCCATTTAGAAAATGTACTCGACAATATTTCGAACCTTGTTGGTTTACGTGCTTCGGAGCGCGGACTTGAGCTACTGATCCACATTGATCGTGACGTACCCACCACCTTAGTCGGCGATCCTCTGCGACTTGGGCAGATCTTAATTAACCTCGCGAATAACGCGGTCAAGTTTACAGAGAAAGGTGAAATCAAAATATCCATTCGCGTTGCCGAGCGAGATGGTGACAACCTAGAACTAGAGTTTAGCGTTGAAGACAGTGGTATAGGCATGACAGCGGAGCAAACCGCTAAGTTGTTTAGTAAGTTCACTCAAGCTGACAGCTCAACTACGCGAAAATATGGTGGTACCGGGTTAGGGTTAGCCATCAGTAAGGAACTTAGCCAGTTGATGGGCGGAGATATCCGTGTAGAAAGTGAAGCGGGTAAAGGCTCATGCTTTACCTTTACTGTAGCCTCCAAAGTCAGTCATGCTCTGAAACAAGAAGAGATCGCGGTTCCTGTCGAACTAGGAAAACTGAGAGTACTTGTCGTCGATGACAACGCCAGCGCCAGAATCATTGTTGAAGATATCCTTGAATCACTACGATTTGACGCTCACAGCGTAAGTAATGCTGACGATGCACTCGCAGAGCTCAACCAAGCACTCAGCAACCAACAACCTTATGATCTGCTCATTACCGACTGGCAAATGCCTGGCAAAGATGGCATTGATTTACTTGAGATGGTGAACGCTCAGATTCCTCAATCTCAACAGCCAAAACCACTTATGTTGACCGCCTTTGGTCGAGAGGAACTCACCGAGATCTTTGAACAAAGAAGTATTACTGTTCCTAGTATTCTCGATAAGCCGATAACGGCATCTCACCTTTTTGATGCCATTGTTTCTCTCTACGGCGTTGACCATGCCCGTCTAAGTCGAAGTGAGGCAGAAGAGCAGAACCAACTAGCCAATGTTCAGCAACTGGCTGGTGCACAGCTTCTTTTAGTCGAAGACAATGAAATCAACCAAGAGTTAGCTATTGAGCTACTTGAAGGACAGCAAATTCATGTCACGGTGGCTGAAAATGGTCAGGTCGCTCTCGACCTGTATAAAACCAATGATTTCGATGGCATTCTGATGGATTGCCAAATGCCTATCATGGATGGTTATGAGGCCACTCAGTTTATTCGCACTAAGCTTAGTGACCATTCGATCCCCATTATTGCCATGACAGCAAACGTGATGGAGCGAGATAAAGTCAAAGCCGCAGAAGCAGGTATGAATGACATTATTGCTAAACCCATTGATGTCGGCAGTATGTTTAGCACGCTGGCCAAATGGATTACACCAAAACATCCTCAACAGTTTGTCGCTCAGTCTGCGCAGCACAGTTCAGACATTCCGGAAATTGAAGGCGTCAATACACAAGCGGGACTGATTCGTTCAAGTGGTAATAGCGGTTTGTACAAGAAGCTTCTCGAACGTTTTGCCGCTACATATCGTGACACTGATGCTGTATTACTGGCGCTTTCTGACCAAGATAAAGAGGTGAGAAAACGCAACGTTCACTCTCTCAAAGGGGTATCTGGGAACATTGGCGCCAGCGAAGTCCACCAGCTTAGCACTTCACTGGAGCAAGACTTAGATAACGAAGGTCTGCGGGACCAGCTAGCTCAACAGCTTGAGCAGTTAATTAGCAACATAGAGCAAGGCCTTGCCTCTTCGAAAACCAAGACTGAAGCTGCGGATACGCATATTCAAAACTACGATCAAGAGACATATGAAAAGCTCTACTCGGCCATTGAACAAAGCGATACCGAGGCGGTAGCCATCATCAATGACATTGACTCAGGCAAGCAGATTGGCTTGAGTAGCGCTCAATTATCAGAGCTTTCTCGCGTGGTCGAAGAGTTCGATTTTGAGCGTGGATTGCAGATCTTGGACACAGCTCAACGATAAGAAATAGCTAAAATGCTGTTATTGGTATCGTTTTTTATGTAGATAAGGTAAGTTATAGCGTTCCAGACAAGTTAGACATTATTCACATTATGAATAAGTAACTTACTGACAAAGCTATAAGATATTACCTAGTAAGCGACGATAAACCGCGAGAAATGGTATATTATTAAAATGTCCAATGGTAATGGTGATAAGTTTGGACCTGCATTTAGTGAAGCAAGTTGAAGAGATATGCTCTGCCCGAGGTGTACGCCTTACAACTCAGCGTAAGCGCGTATTTGAATTGATATGTGAGAGCCCAAAGGCCTCTAGTGCCTATGAGCTGCTTGAAGATTTGAAACAAAGCGAGCCTCAAGCAAAACCACCGACCGTATATCGGGCGTTAGATTTTTTGTTAGAGCAAGGCTTTATTCATAGGGTTGAGTCAACCAATAGCTACATTCAATGTGTTTCATGCAATGCTCATAAGCATTTCTCGCACCTATTGATTTGCGATAAATGCGGGAGCGTTATTGAACTTCAAGATGATAGTTTGGTAGCCTTACTTGCGAACAATGCGGAAGCACATGGTTTTACCATCAATAATCACGTAATTGAGTCACACGGTACTTGTCAGGCTTGTTCTGCTGACAATGCGAAATAAAGATATAGAAGAAGATTATGCGCGCTGAATTTGTAAACCCGTTTTTAGCTTCATTGATGAACGTATTAAAAACGATGGCTTCGCTGGAATTGAAGCCACAGAAGCCTCGTGTGAAGAAAGATGAAATCGCACGTGGGGATGTATCAGGTTTAATAGGGATGGTAGGCACTCAAAGCCGCGGTTCTATGTCTATTACTTTTGATGAAAGCCTCGCATTAGAGATTATGCAGAACATGCTAGGTGAGCGCCCGAATGGCCTTAACGATGAAGTAACGGACATGGTGGGCGAAATCACCAACATGGTTACTGGTGGTGCCAAGCGTATTCTTGCAGAAAGTGGCTTTGATTTTGATATGGCTACACCGGTTGTTGTCTCTGGCAAAGGCCACACTATTCGTCACAAGTGTGAAGGTTCTATCATAATCATGCCATTCACATCTCAATGGGGTAATGCTTTTATTGAGATCTGTTTCGAGTAATAAACCACTCAAGTGAATCAATAAAAAACGCTTCTCTAGGGAAGCGTTTTTTAGTTTATGCGATAACTTGTCTTTCCTTGAGAGCCGCCAAGCAATCTTCTACCAGAGCTTCAATCGACTTCTCACCAGCGCGCAAATCTATTTCTGGGTTAATCGGCGCTTGATATTCAGAATCAATACCTGTGAAGTTTGCAATTTCTCCTGCTCGCGCTTTCTTGTACAAGCCTTTAGGGTCACGCTGCTCGCAAACTTCGAGTGAGGTGTTGACGAAGACTTCTAGAAACTCCCCTTCTGGAAGCATCTCTCTAACAAGCTGTCTCTCTGCGCGATGCGGAGAAATAAACGCTGATAAAACAATTAAGCCAGCATCTGCCATCAGCTTAGCTAATTCACCAATGCGTCGAATATTCTCTCTACGATCTTGCTCGGAAAAGCCCAGATCACTACATAGGCCGTGGCGTACATTGTCTCCATCTAGTAGATAAGTATGAAAACCCGCTTGTGCAAGGCGCGTTTCCAATGCCCCCGCAATAGTGGATTTACCTGCGCCAGAAAGCCCCGTAAACCATAGCACCACTGGCTTTTGCTTCTTTAACTGAGAGCGAAAAGCCTTATCAATAGAGTGTTGATGCCATACGACATTTTCATCTTTAGTTGGCGTTTCCGTAGTCATAATTCAGTCCTTTTAAAACGGAAAGAAGAGTGGAATTAGCGTTAACACCAAAACGGAGTAAACAATAGAAAGAGGAATTCCCACTCGAACGTAATCTGTTAATTTGTAATTGCCTACGCTGTATACCAAGAGATTGGTCTGATAACCGTAGGGAGAAATAAAGCTCGCGCTAGCACCAAAAAGCACTGCCATAATGAATGGCATAGGGTCGACACCGTAGCCAATCGCCATGCTGTAGCCGATAGGAAACGACAACGCCGCGGCTGCATTATTGGTTACAAGCTCAGTTAAAATCAGGGTTAGTAAGTAGGTGGCGACCAAGGCACCAAACACACCCCAACCATTGAAGCCTTCAATAAACATCTGGCCTAAGCTAACGGACAAACCTGTCGACA
Source organism: Vibrio sp. R10-SG3-ISO10 (assembly GCF_059834185.1). Classification (NCBI taxonomy): domain Bacteria; kingdom Pseudomonadati; phylum Pseudomonadota; class Gammaproteobacteria; order Vibrionales; family Vibrionaceae; genus Vibrio; species Vibrio sp. R10-SG3-ISO10. Next base: position 234,424 of record NZ_JCBDHG010000025.1, on the reverse strand, counting down.
GCATCAGTTGAGCAATGGAGAGCGCCGAGCCAACAATCACTACGATATCGACGGGAAAACGTCGGCGAAGCTCACCAAGCTGAACTACACCAAAAAACAGCGCAGCCAAGAGGAAAACGGACAACCCTTTAATCAGCGGCACCACCTCAAGCAGCGCAAGAGCAATAACGCTTGCAAAGCCGACTAACACCATGGCCGACTTATTGGCATCCAAACGCGCACTCGAATCTAAGTCATTCACTAGAACAAACTCTTTACGATGCGCACGACGCTCTTGCTCAAAGCGTTTACCCGGAACAAGGACTAAGGTATCACCCGCATTGAGCGTAATATTCCCTAACCCGCCCTGTAAGCGCTCATGCCCGCGACGTATGGCAACAACAACTGCATCAAAACGATCGCGGAAGTGGCTCGATTTAAGTGTTTTATTACAAAAGCTTGCCGAAGAGCTCACCACCACTTCGACAAAACCTTGGCCGTTGAGATGGTGCTGACCAAATAAGGTCAGCCCCTGAATTTCTTGCAGCGTAGCAACACTTTCAATATCACCACAAAACAGCAATCGGTCACGCGCTTGAAGCACAAAGTCTGGTTCAACAGAAGGCATGGTTTCACCGTCTCGTACCACTTCGGCCAAGAACAATTTACGCAGGGCGCGTAGGTTGTTCTCACTGATGCTACGACCGACCAATGGCGAACCTGGCTCAACTCTCGCTTCAAGAAAATAGGGCAACTCGTCTTGGCTGTGATCTTCATAATTGGGCAATAGGTAACTGAGCGGGATCAAGATCAACATACCACCAAGCAAGACAGACAAACCGATCATAGTTGGCGCAAAGAAGCCAAGACTGGGTAGTCCGGCATCTTCAACAAAGCTGTTAATGATCAAATTGGTCGACGTACCGATCAAGGTCAATGTGCCACCTAAGATCGCGGCGTAAGAAAGCGGGATCAATAGTTTTGAAGGTGCATGCTGCTGGTTACGTTTAATGGCGCCAATCAAAGAGACCACGACCGCAGTATTATTGGTAAAGGATGAAAGTAGCGCTGTTGAGACGCCCAGTTTGGCAACAACAGTACCCAGTCTTCCTGTTGAAAGTGAGCGGCTTACCCAGCTAATCAGGCGAGTCTTTTCTAGTGCTGCTGATGCTAAGATCAGCAGCACTAAAGTGAGTAGAGAAGAGTTGGTGAAGTTAGTAGCCACTTCACCTAGCTCTATCATGCCACCAAGAAAAGCAATAAATGCTGCTCCGGCAAAGATATAACTTGGTTTAATTCGTGTTGTTACCAAGCATGCTACGATGCCGAGTAAAATTGCCAACACAAATCCTTGCTGCCACATAACGCTTCCCTACTCTACCAATCAACTATTTAAGTAGCTGACTAATATCTTTCGCTTCCCAGTGTGGGAAGTGCTTACGAACCAAGGCATTCAGCTCTAGTTCAAATGCAGAGATATCAGAGTTTTTCACTTCAACACTTGATAGGCTTTCGCGCACAAGACCTGCACCGACCGTTACATTGGTTAGGCGATCGATGATGATGAAACCACCAGTGTCTTGGCTAGCAAGATAGTCATCAAGTGCTACAGACTCTGTTAAAGTCCACTCACACAAGCCGATACCATTAAGAGGTAGCTCAACTGCGCTGTGCGTTGATAGATTGTTGATGTCATATTGGTGGCGAATCGCCTCGACATGACCGACCGTTTTCTTACCAGCAATCTTCACGTCATAATCGCGTCCTGGCTGGAGTGGTTGCTCTGTCATCCACACGACATCAGCAAGCAAATGATTACTCGACTCAACTTGCGCATTCTCTAGCACAATCAAATCACCACGGCTGATATCAATCTCATCTTCAAGCGTTAACGTGACGGCTAGTCCTGCCTGAGCTTGTTCAAGGTCACCGTCAAAAGTAACGATACGCGCAACTTTCGACGTTTTACCTGAAGGCAACGCCTTAACTTCATCACCCACTTTGACGCTACCGGAAGCAATCGTGCCAGCAAAGCCACGGAAATCTAGATTCGGACGGTTAACGTATTGGACAGGGAAACGGAACTCACCAATCTCTTTGTCTTGGTCAACATCAACGTTTTCTAGAATCTCTAGTAACGGCGAACCTTCGAACCAAGCCATTTTCGGGCTAGGCTCAACAACGTTATCACCCTCAAGTGCAGAAAGCGGGATGATTTGAATATCAGTCTCACCTTGCAGGTTTTTGGAGAACTCAAGATACTCATCGCGAATCTCTTCAAAACGCTGCTGCGAATAGTCAACAAGATCCATTTTGTTTACCGCAACCACAAAGTGCTTAAGACCAAGTAGGTTTGAGATAAATGAGTGACGGCGAGTTTGATCTAGTACGCCTTTACGTGCATCAATCAAGATCACTGCGAGATCACAGGTCGATGCCCCTGTCGCCATATTACGCGTGTACTGCTCGTGCCCCGGAGTATCTGCAATGATGAACTTACGTTTCTGTGTTGAGAAGTAACGGTAAGCTACATCGATAGTGATCCCTTGCTCTCGCTCTGCCTGAAGTCCATCAACAAGCAAAGCAAGGTCTGGACGCTCTCCAGTAGTACCAACACGTTGGCTATCGTTGTGAACGGCTGCTAATTGATCTTCATAAATTTGCTTAGAGTCATGCAGTAAGCGACCGATCAAGGTACTTTTGCCATCATCTACTGAACCACAAGTGAGGAATCTAAGTAGTGATTTGTATTGGTGTTGTTTTAGGTATCCTTCAATACCAAGCTCTTCAAGCTGAGCTTCAACTGCGCTATTCATGTTCTTTCCTTAGATCCTAATTAGAAGTAACCTTGGCGTTTCTTAAGTTCCATCGATCCAGACTGATCGTGGTCGATCGCTCTGCCTTGTCGTTCACTGGACGTCGCAACTAACATCTCTTCAATAATGCCTGTTAGCGTATTGGCTTCAGACTCAATCGCACCAGTCAGTGGGTAACAACCAAGTGTTCTAAAGCGAACGCTTTTCTCTTCGATTTTTTCACCTGGTTGAAGCTCCATACGGTCATCGTCAACCATGATTAGCATGCCATCACGCTCAACAACTGGTCGCTTATCGGCTAGGTAAAGTGGCACAATCTCGATGTTCTCTAGGTAGATGTATTGCCAGATATCTAGCTCAGTCCAGTTTGAAAGTGGGAAGACACGAATGCTCTCACCTTTATTGATTTGGCCGTTGTAAGTACGCCATAACTCAGGACGCTGATTCTTTGGATCCCACGTATGGTTCTTGTCACGGAAAGAGTAAACACGCTCTTTCGCACGAGATTTCTCTTCATCACGACGCGCGCCACCAAAAGCCGCATCAAAACCGTACTTGTTCAGAGCCTGCTTCAAACCTTGAGTCTTCATGATGTCAGTATGCTTTGAAGAGCCGTGCACAAATGGGCTACATCCCATCGCAAGACCTTCTGGGTTCTTATGAACCAAAAGCTCAAAGCCGTATTTCTCAGCAGTACGGTCACGGAACTTAATCATTTCCTTAAACTTCCAGTCGGTATCGACATGAAGTAGCGGGAAAGGAATTTTACCTGGGTAAAAAGCTTTACGTGCCAGATGCAGCATGACCGATGAGTCTTTACCAATTGAATACATCATCACTGGGTTATCGAACTCAGCGGCAACTTCACGAATGATGTGAATACTCTCCGCTTCAAGCTGCTTAAGATGGGTTAAACGTTCTTGATCCATGTTAATTGCTTCCTTTATGGCTCATTGAGCCGATGGCTAATCTAGTTAAAATGGCGTTAGGCTGACTGACGCTGAGCGGTGACTTGTTCTGCTTGGGGTTCAAACCACGCAAGCTTTTCGGACAATGCCACCACTTCACCAACGACGATAAGCGAAGGTGACTGAGCGTCTTTTGCGAGATCAGCAAGCTCATTGAGCTGACCTTTGAATACTTTCTGTTTGCTGTGCGTACCGCGCTCAATGATCGCGATGGGTGTTTCTGGCTGACGACCATGTTCAATCAGTTGGCTTTGGATGTATTCCGACTTCATCAAGCCCATGTAGATCACTAGAGTCTGATTACCGCGCGCTAACGTCGACCAATCCATCTGATCGCTTTCGGCTTTTAAATGACCGGTGATAAACATTGCTGACTGAGCATAGTCGCGATGAGTGAGGGGAATGCCCGCATAAGCAGTTGCGCCAGCTGCAGCTGTGATACCTGGCACGACGTGGAAAGAGACACCTGCATCAGCAAGGACTTCTAGCTCTTCTCCACCACGACCAAAGATAAACGGATCGCCACCTTTTATCCGTACCACGCGGTGGCCTTGCAGCGCGAAGTCGAGTAATAGTTGATTGGTTTTTTCTTGAGGAACACTGTGGTGACCGGCACGTTTACCGACACAAACTAAGATGGTATCGTTTGGCACCAAAGAGATGATGTCATCCGATACTAAGTAGTCATAAAGCACAACATCAGCTTGCTGAAGGAAACGCAGCGCTTTCAAGGTCAGAAGTTCTACATCACCCGGACCTGCGCCAACAAGTGCAACTTCACCTTTACCGAGCAGACTCTGACCAACTGTATTGAGATCTGCTTGCTTACTACGCTGTGCGTGCTGATTGCTCAGAGGAAATTGAGAAATCTTATCCTTGCTCGCCATAATGTCACCCTTACCTAATCTATGAAGGCATTATGGCGCTCTAGTTATATTACCTGAAATTCTAAAATTTCATTTTTTATATCAATTTCTGATAAGCGAATATTTTAAGATTGTTCAAGCTTTGTTCGGTTTTGAGATGTTCTCAGCAGAACGCTATAAAGTAATTGCTCAACATCACACTTTATCTTTCAATGAAATCATTGTTTCATTTCATTTTGTTACATTATGCAGCGTCTTACTAAACGCTATCGGAGCATCAAAAAATGAAAGTAGCAGTGAAACCCCTATCTCTTGCTGTACTGGGTGGCATGTTAACCATGGCAGGCCCAGCAATGGCAAATACGATCAAACTTCGTATTGTCGAAACAACTGATATTCACACTAACGTCATGGATTATGACTACTACAAAGATAAGCCATCGCAAAAGATTGGTCTGACTCGTGCTGCTACTTTAGTAAAACAGGCTCGCGCTGAAGTTGAGAACAGTGTCTTGGTTGATAACGGTGACTTAATCCAAGGTAGCCCTATGGGTGACTACATGGCAGCTAAAGGCATCAAAGTTGGTGAAGTACACCCTGTGTACAAAGCGATGAATCAACTAGACTACGATGTGGGCAACATTGGTAACCATGAATTCAACTACGGCCTTGAGTTCCTAGCTGAAACCATCAACGATGCAGACTTCCCTTACATCAGCGCTAACGTATTTGATCAAAAAACCGGTGAGCACTACTTTAAGCCATACATCATTAAGTCTCACAAATTCAAAGACGTTGACGGTGTTGAGCATGAAATAAAAGTAGGTTACATCGGATTTGTTCCACCACAGATCATGGTTTGGGATAAGAAGAACCTAGAAGGTAAGGTGTTCGCTAAAGACATCAAAGAAACAGCAGAAGAGCTTGTTCCACAGATGAAAAAAGAGGGTGCCGACGTTATCGTTGCGATTCCTCACTCAGGTGTAGCAGCAGACCCATACAAACATGGCGCTGAAAACTCAACATACTACTTAGCTGAAGTTGAAGGTATTGACGCAATTGCATTTGGTCACTCGCATGCGGTATTCCCAGGTAAAGGCTTCGACAATATTCAAGGCGTTGATAACCAAAAAGGGACGATCAATGGCGTAGCCTCAGTAATGCCTGGCCGCTGGGGTAGCCATGTTGGTGTTATCGATCTAGAACTTAAAGAGAAAGATGGCAAGTGGGTTGTGGTTAATGGCCAATCAGAAGCACGCCCAATCTTCGACAAAGTAAACAAGAAGTCACTGGCTGAAGCAGATAAAGAGATGGTCAAAGTGCTTGAAGCTGACCACAAAGGTACTCGCGATTTCGTTAACCAACCGATTGGTAAAGCGAATGACGTCATGTACAGCTTCTTAGCTCTCGTTCAGGATGATCCAACGGTTCAAATCGTCAACCTAGCGCAAAAAGATTATGTTGAGCGCTTCATTCAGGGCGACCCAGATCTCTCTGATATTCCAGTACTTTCTGCAGCTGCGCCATTTAAAGCGGGTGGTCGTAAAAATGATCCTGCAAACTTTACAGAAGTGGAGTCTGGTCAGCTAACCTTCCGTAACGCAGCAGACCTATACCTGTACCCGAACACGCTAGTAGCGATGAAGGTCACCGGTAAAGAAGTCAAAGAGTGGCTAGAGTGTACTGCTGGACAGTTTAAGCAAATCGACGTCAACAGCACTGCACCACAGCAACTTATCGACTGGGACGGCTTCCGTACTTACAACTTCGATGTTATCGACGGTGTAAACTACCAAATCGACGTTACTCAACCAGCGAAATACGATGGTAACTGTAAAGTCGTTAACCAAGGTGCCGAGCGTATTGTTGGCCTAACTTACCAAGGTAAGCCAATCGATATGAAGCAAGACTTCATCATCGCAACCAACAACTACCGTGCATACAGCAACAAGTTCCCAGGAACAGGCGCAGAGTTTGTCGCATTTGATTCACCAGATGAAAACCGCTCAGTTATCGCAGCCTACATCACTCGTGTAAGCCAAGAGAAAGGTGAAGTAACACCAAGCGCTGACAACAACTGGTCATTCGCTCCAATCAAGTCAAACAACAAACTTGATATCCGCTTTGAAACGTCACCAAGTGAAAAAGCAGCGAAATTCATTGAAGCAAAAGGTCAGTACCCAATGAAACGTGTCGCAACGGATGATGTTGGCTTTGGTGTGTACCAAATCGACCTACAGAAGTAACACTTCATTAGACTAACTGAAAGCCGCAATAAAAATTGCGGCTTTTTTATTGGTTAACGTTTATCTTAAAATGACCGCTCTTCATCTACGTAAGATTTTTGCCACTATGTTTGACGCTTTCCATCAGCAACTGTCACAAAACGGATTCACGCAATCTGAAATAGAACAACTCACCCAATCAGCGCAATTGATTGAACTGCCTACACGCCATATTCTGTTGCATCAAGGGGAAGTCGCTGAAGAGATTTTCTTTTTGTTAGATGGAATGTGCCACTCGGCGTATCTAACCGATAAAGGCAAAGAGTTCAGTAAAGAGTTCTATTGGGAGAATGACTGGATCATCGGTTTTGAAAGCTTGGTTAACCAACAACCCTCCCCTTACTTGCTTGAGTCATTGACCCAGTGCACTTTGCTCTCTCTACCTATTGAGACCTTAAGGGTATGGCGCGAGCAAAAATACGGTATTTACCTCAAGCTGCTTGAAACTCAGCTGATGTATAAAGAAAACAAAGAACGCTTTATGTTGCTCTACAGCCCGGAAGAGCGCTATGAACTTTTCTGTCAGCATTACCCAAACTTACTTGAACGCCTCAATGATTATCAAATCGCAGCGTATCTTGGGATTACTCCAATTAGCCTAAGCCGAATCAAAAAGCGTAGCCAAAGTTAACAATTGTTAATGCCCATCGGAAACTGTCTTGCTACATTGGCGATATCAACAACAGCAAGACAGATAAACAATGATTACTTGGCAGCTTAAACCTTTTTCCGACCTCACCACAGAGCAACTGTATTCACTGCTTAAACTTCGAGTCGACGTCTTCGTCGTCGAGCAAACTTGTCCTTACCCAGAGCTGGATGATAAAGACCACCAATTGGGCGTTTTCCACCTACTCGGTTATCAAGATGATGAGCTAATAGCTTGCGCACGTTTGTTACCTAAAGGAATCAGTTATCCATCAGTGAGTATTGGTCGTGTTGCCACTAAGGAAAGTCATAGAGGTGGTGGTTTAGGTCATAAACTACTGCAACAAGCCTTGGCAGATTGTGAATCATTATGGCCCAGTGAGTCGATTGAAATTGGCGCACAAGAACACTTAGCCTCGTTTTATCAACAACACGGTTTTGTTCAAACATCCGCTATGTACTTAGAAGATGACATCCCACATATTGATATGAAATTGGAAAAGTAGCCTTGGCTCTCTCTGCAACCTACGTCGCTATCCTACTGCTAGTGATTGGCAACTTCGCAGCTTCTCTTTCCGATGTCGCTGTGAAGCTGCTTGATGGTGAGGTATCAACCTTTCAGTACATCTTCATTCGCCAATTGCTTTCCGCTGTGGTTATTTTCCCTTTATGGTGGAAACAATCCCAGCCACAAAGAAAGATGTACAGCCCCAAGTTAAATTTGCTCAGAGCGCATCTGATCTTAATTGGTAGTGGATGCATGGTTGTCGCTATCACCCACTTAACCTTGGCGACGGCCAATGCAGTCTTCTATGCCGCCCCCCTACTCATGTTGCCGCTAGCGATTGTGTTACTTGGAGAGAAACCAACACTTCAACGTAGTGCAGCAACCATTTTTGGCTTTGCTGGAGTAATGGTGGTGCTAAGACCATCAGAGTTTCACTGGGCAGCGCTATTTGCGCTCGGAACAACCTTCACCCTTGCCCTGTTTAACATAAGCGCACGAAAGTTACCCAGCCAACAAACCGTCGTCAGCACCCTATTTTGGACATCAGTCCTGTCACTGCCGGTATCCAGTATACTAGCGCTACTTTACTGGCAGCCGATATCGAATAACCACTTACTGCTAATCTTAGCCAGTGCCGCCTTGATTCTGATCTACAATGGTCTTGCGGTGATGGCCTACCAACGCTCACCAGCCAGCTCGATCGCAGTGGCAGAAAATTCTGGGTTAGTGTTTGTCGCGCTGTTTGGTGTGATGTGGTTTGATGAAGTGCCAGATTGGCTAACAGCATTAGGGATAGTGATGATTATCCTCCCCCTAATGCCATGGAAAGCGGTGTTGAAACTATTTAGAGTCAATTACTTACTGCGACCAAATCCGCCATCGGACAGTCGGAAGAACATCACTGACTGATTGCTTTTTTCAAGCTGTAAGATATCAAGCTGGCCGTTTTCGGCTAGTTTAAATCGCACTAGCTGACCTTTTTTAATTCTGCTCAAAGGCTTATCCGAACCCTCAACCTTTACCAAGGCGTTAAGGTCAGCCATAGCCAAACCGTTACTACGAAAGACTTGAGCTAAAGTATCACCACTTTTAACCTCATACTCATTCCAAGCTTTGGAGACCAGAGAATCCTGCTCTGCGCTTTTTTGCTCACTCAGGCTACGGGTATTGATATCCACTTCGACACGTTGAGTGTTAGGAGAAACTGCCGGCTCTGTTTCGGTTTGAGCTTCAGGGATTGGGATCACAAGTAACACCAATAACAAAGGAGTAATCACCATAAGTGCACGTTGATGCAGCCTAGGTAACAAGTTCCATTTATCTAGAATACTCTGTTTAATCTGCTGCCAATCAATCTGGTTGAGCTTGGCTTTCGCCAGTTCAACATAATCCACCTGCTGCTGTTTCTTTTTCTTTCTGCGATTCATCGCACTTTGTCTCCAAACGGCCTTCGCTACAAGTATAAAAACCAAGCGCTCATGAGTATAGGATTTTTAAGCTTTGAAGGTAATAGCCCAGTTAAATTTCGACAAAATGTCACTAAAAGTCGATCTTAATCGCACAACGTGGCGAAAGACTATCTAGGCTCGACCGTTTCATAACAAAGCTATAACTGGTATCCTTTACCCTTTATACACCATATAAAGAGAGACAACATGTCTGAAGTTAAATTTGAGACTGTAGAGCAAAAAGCTAGCTACGGTATCGGTCTACAAATGGGTCAGCAACTTGCTGGTTCTGGTCTTGAAGGTCTAAACGTTGACGCTATCGCTGCTGGTATCGCAACTGCACTAGTTGGTGAGCAACCAGCTATCGAAATCGACGAGATCAACAACGCACTACAAGAGCTACACACTCGCGTTGAAGCAGCACGTCAAGAAGCAGCTAAAGTAGCAGCTGCTGACGGTGAAGCGTTCCTAAAAGACAACGCTCTACGTCCAGAAGTAACTGTTCTTGAGTCTGGCCTACAGTACGAAATCATCACTGAAGGTACTGGCGAAATCCCAACTTCTGACAAGCAAGTTCGTGTTCACTACCACGGTGAGCTAACTGACGGCACTGTTTTCGACAGCTCTGTATCTCGCGGTCAACCTGCTGAGTTCCCAGTAACTGGCGTAATCAAAGGTTGGGTTGAAGCACTTCAACTAATGCCTGTTGGTTCTAAGTGGAAACTATACATCCCACAAGACCTAGCATACGGCGAGCGTGGCGCAGGTGCTGCTATCCCTCCATTTGCTGCTCTAGTATTTGAAGTAGAACTTCTAGACATCCTTTAATTTCTTAAGAAATTTAAGCATGTACAACGGCGACCATTGTGTCGCCGTTTTTTATGTATGATACTAATCAAACAACGCGTATAGGTACTATTGAAACAAGGAGAGACAATGTACAAGAATTTAGCGCTAGCAACTTTAGCAAGTCTTGCTTTAGTAGGATGCCAAAGTACTTCGAGTGATGGCCAGGCAAGTGCGACAGAAAGCAATTATGGCACAATCGCCAATGCAGCTTTAATGGGAGCGGTTCAGGCTTGGTCTTCGCAAGGTGCAGCAGATACAGATTTAGTTTCAGCCCTGCAAAACAATGCCAATGTTTCTTCTGAACAAGCGATAGGCGGACTCGGTTCGATGTTAGCCTTAGCGCAAAACTCGTTAAGTAGCAGCGAAACCAGTGAGATGGCGAGCCTTATTCCAGGGTTTGACTCGCTGCAATCAAGCGGTTTAAGCACCATGATTGCGAACAACGAATCCGTTAAGAGCGCTTTTTCTGCATTAGGAATGGACCCGTCTCTAATCTCAACCTTCACTCCTATCATCCTAAGTGCATTACAAAGCCAAGGTGCAAGCAGCGGTCTGTTGGGTAGCTTAGGTACAATCTGGCAGTAAAGCGAGAAGCGAGAAGCGAGAAGCGAGAAGCGAGAAGCGAGAAGCGAGAAGCGAGAAGCGAGAAAATCTTGCAAGGTTGGCGTTAAGGCGTCTACCTATTTTCTGTGTTTTAAACAGAAATATCTAACAAAAAACTCCGCACCGGATGCCTGCTCGGTAGCTATACACCTCTCGAAGGACGAAGTCCGTTCTCGAAGCGAAGCGTTCTAAATTCTCGCAGGGCGCAGCCCGTTCTTTCCCTACCTCCAGACGCAAAAAAGCCGAGCTAATGCTCGGCTTTTTCGTTCTTACGAACCTGATTACTCAGCAGCTTCTTCAGCAGCTGGGCGATCTACAAGCTCAATGTAAGCCATTGGAGCTTTATCACCAGTACGGAAACCAGCTTTTAGGATACGAGTGTAACCGCCCTGACGAGCAGCAAAACGTGGACCTAGTTCGTTAAATAGTTTTGCAACTACTTCGTTGTCACGAGTACGTGCAAATGCTAGACGACGGTTAGCAACGCTGTCAGTCTTAGCTAGTGTAATCAAAGGCTCAACTACGCGACGTAGCTCTTTTGCTTTTGGCAGTGTAGTCTTGATAACTTCATGACGTACTAGAGAGCTAGCCATGTTGCTAAACATCGCTTTACGATGTGAGCTGTTGCGGTTGAGTTGACGACCACTCTTACGATGGCGCATGACCTAATCCTTCTAACTTTATCGATTAATCTTCAGCGATAGACGCTGGTGGCCAGTTTTCTAGGCGCATGCCAAGAGAAAGACCACGTGATGCAAGTACGTCTTTGATCTCTGTAAGAGATTTTTTACCCAGGTTAGGCGTTTTAAGTAGCTCAACCTCAGTACGCTGTACAAGATCACCGATGTAGTGAATCGCTTCTGCTTTCAGACAGTTAGCAGAGCGAACTGTTAGTTCAAGATCGTCTACAGGACGCAGTAGGATCGGATCGAATTCTGGCTTCTCTTCCTTCTCCTCAGGTACACGTACATCACGAAGATCTACGAACGCATCCAATTGCTCAGCTAGGATAGTAGCTGCACGACGGATTGCTTCCTCAGGGTCTAGAGTACCGTTCGTTTCCATATCGATAACAAGCTTGTCTAAGTCTGTACGCTGCTCTACACGAGCTGCTTCAACAGAATAAGCAATCTTGTCTACTGGGCTGTACGTAGCGTCAACCAGTAGGCGACCAATTGGACGCTCATCTTCTTCAGTATGGATACGAGCCGAAGCTGGAACATAACCACGACCACGTTCAACTTTGATACGCATTGCGATCTCAGCGTTGTCATCTGTTAGGTGACAAATAACGTGTTCAGGGTTAGCGATCTCTACATCACCATCATGGGTGATGTCACCTGCAACCACAGGGCCCGAGCCTGATTTGTTCAAAGTAATGAACACTTCATCTTTGCCTTCGGCAACACGTACAGCTAGACCTTTAAGGTTAAGTAGGATTTCAAGAATATCTTCTTGAACGCCTTCTTTAGTGCTGTACTCATGAAGTACGCCTTCGATTTCTACTTCTGTTACAGCACAACCTGGCATAGAAGATAGAAGAATACGGCGAAGTGCATTACCAAGAGTATGGCCAAAACCACGCTCTAATGGCTCAAGAGTTACTTTTGCGTGAGTCGTGCTAACCTGTTCGATGTCAACAAGACGTGGCTTAAGAAATTCTGTTACAGAACCCTGCATTGTGTCCTCTCTTTAGTTTAAACCTTACTTAGAGTAAAGCTCGACGATCAATTGTTCGTTGATGTCAGCAGATAGATCTGAACGCTCAGGCAAACGCTTGAACGTACCTTCCATCTTACCACCATCTACTTCAATCCAAGTTGGTTTTTCACGTTGTTCAGCAACTTCTAGAGCAGCCTTGATACGAGATTGCTGTTTAGCTTTCTCGCGGATAGAAACAACGTCGTTAGCCGCAACTTTGAAAGAAGGAATGTTTACAACTTTACCGTTAACTAGGATAGCTTTGTGGCTAACTAGCTGACGTGCTTCTGCGCGAGTTGCGCCAAAGCCCATGCGGTAAACTACGTTATCAAGACGACCTTCAAGAAGCTGAAGTAGGTTTTCACCAGTGTTGCCTTTAAGGCGAGCAGCTTCTTTGTAGTAGTTACGGAATTGTTTTTCTAGAACGCCGTACATACGACGAACTTTTTGCTTCTCACGAAGCTGAACGCCATACTCAGATAGACGACCGCGACGAGCGCCGTGTACACCTGGTGCGTTATCAATTTTACACTTGGTATCGATCGCGCGTACACCAGACTTAAGGAATAAGTCAGTACCTTCGCGACGGCTAAGCTTCAGCTTAGGACCCAAATATCTTGCCATGATCTTTCTCCAGTAATCTAAAAAACGTTATACGCGACGTTTCTTAGGTGGACGACAACCGTTATGAGGGATTGGTGTAGCATCAACGATGTTTGTGATGCGGAAACCAGCAGCGTTCAGTGCGCGAACAGTAGATTCACGACCTGGACCTGGACCCTTAACCATAACTTCCAAGTTCTTTAGACCGTATTCTTTAGCCATTTCAGCACAACGCTCAGCAGCAACCTGTGCAGCGAACGGAGTAGACTTACGAGAACCACGGAAACCTGAACCACCTGCAGTAGCCCATGCAAGAGCATTACCTTGACGGTCAGTGATGGTTACGATTGTGTTGTTGAAAGAAGCATGGATGTGCGCAACACCGTCTGCAACTTGTTTGCGAACGCGTTTACGCGCGCGAGTTGGTTGTTTAGCCATTGTACTCTACCTTCCCGATTATTTCTTGATCGGCTTACGCGGACCCTTACGGGTGCGAGCATTGGTTTTAGTACGCTGTCCACGTAGTGGTAGACTGCGACGATGACGAAGACCACGGTAACAGCCAAGGTCCATAAGACGCTTGATGTTCATTGATACTTCACGACGTAGATCACCCTCTACAGTGTATTTAGCTACACCATCACGCAGTTGATCGATCTGCTCTTCAGATAGTTCACTGATCTTAACATCTTCAGCAATACCCACTTCAGCTAGGATAGCTTGAGAGCGAGTCTTACCGATGCCGTAGATTGACGTTAGTGCAATCACAGCATGTTTTTGATCAGGAATGTTAATGCCTGCTATACGGGCCATTATTCACTCCTAGTGTTTCATAAAAGAATTAGCCGCAGCAAAGCCCGTTATGGATACGCTGCGGAATACTACTTCTTTTGCACGCAAAAGGTAGGCCGAGGAATATACTCGACACTACCTTATATTACAAGTAAAAATTTCTGCTAATTAGCCTTGGCGCTGCTTGTGCTTTGGCTCACTGCAAATCACGCGAACGACACCGTTACGCTTGATAACTTTACAGTTACGGCAGATTTTTTTAACGGAAGCACGAACTTTCATTGCTAAACTCCGTAAATGAAATCTGAGTCTACCGCCGAATTAACGGCCATAGCCTTTCAGATTCGCTTTCTTCAACACAGAATCATACTGTTGAGACATCAGATGAGTCTGTACCTGTGCCATAAAGTCCATGATAACAACCACTACGATTAGTAGAGATGTACCGCCGAAGTAGAAACGTACGTTCCACGCGACCATCATGAACTCCGGAATCAGACAGATAAAGGTAATGTATAACGCACCTGCTAAGGTTAAACGCGTCATTACTTTATCAATATACTTAGCTGTCTGCTCACCTGGGCGGATGCCGGGTACGAATGCACCGGACTTCTTCAAGTTATCTGCTGTTTCACGCGGGTTGAAAACCAACGCCGTGTAGAAGAAACAGAAGAAAATAATCGCTGCTGCATATAGCATTACATACAGAGGCTGACCTGGGCTAAGAGCCAAAGACACGTCAGTTAACCAACCGAACGCGCTGCTCTCACCGTTCTGACCAAACCACTGAGCCAATGTTCCTGGGAACAGGATAATGCTCGATGCGAAGATTGCTGGAATAACACCTGCCATATTAATTTTAAGTGGCAAGTGAGTGCTTTGCGCAGCAAATACTTTACGACCTTGTTGACGCTTCGCGTAGTTAACAACGATTCGACGCTGACCACGCTCCATGAAAACAACGAAGTAAATAACTGCAAAAGCAAGTACACCAATCAACAGCAGAAGAAGTACATGCAATTCACCTTGACGCGCTTGCTCGATTGTTTGACCGATTGCAGAAGGCAATCCAGCAACAATACCTGCAAAGATTAGTAACGAAATACCGTTACCAATTCCACGCTCTGTAATTTGTTCACCTAACCACATTAGGAACATGGTGCCGGTTACTAAACTTACGGTAGCAATTAGCGTAAACATGGTTTGGTTGATAACAACCAGATTATCGACCATGTTTGGTAAGCCTGTTGCAATACCAATAGCCTGGAATGTTGCAAGTACAAGCGTGCCGTAGCGTGTATATTGGCTGATCTTACGACGGCCTGCTTCACCCTCTTTTTTGAGTTCAGCTAACGCTGGATGAACTACAGTTAGCAGTTGGACAACAATAGATGCCGAAATATACGGCATGATGCCCAACGCTAATATAGATGCACGCTCAAGAGCACCACCGGAGAACATGTTAAACATTTCTACGATGGTACCTTTTTGCTGTTCGAACAATTCGGCAAGTACAGCAGCGTCAATACCAGGAATCGGCACAAAAGAGCCGGCTCGGAATACTAAAAGTGCACCCACTACGAATAACAAGCGCGACTTTAGTTCACTTAAGCCGCTCTGAGCACTACGAAAATCTTGTCCTGGTTTCTTAGCCATCTGTACCTCGTTCCTCGAGATTATTCCTCGATTTTACCGCCTGCAGCTTCGATTGCAGCTTTAGCGCCTTTAGTCACACGTAGACCTTTTACAGTCACTGCTTTGTTAAGCTCACCAGATAGAACAACTTTTACAAATTCGATGTTCTTAGTGATAACGTTAGCAGCTTTAAGGCTGTTTAGATCTACTACGTCACCAGTTACTTTCGCTAGCTCAGCTAGACGAACTTCAGCAGACACTAGGCTCTTACGAGAAGTGAAACCGAATTTTGGTAGACGTTGTTTTAGAGGCATCTGACCGCCTTCAAAACCTGGACGAACTGAACCGCCAGAACGTGACTTTTGACCTTTGTGGCCACGGCCACCAGTCTTACCTAGGCCAGAACCGATACCACGACCAACGCGCTTTGCAGCAGTCTTAGCACCAGCAGCTGGTGATAGAGTATTCAAACGCATTCTGATTACTCCTCAACTTTAACCATGTAGTAAACCTTGTTGATCATACCGCGTACGCACGGAGTATCTTCAAGTTCTACTGTGTGGTTGATTTTACGAAGGCCTAGACCTTTAAGACACGCTTTGTGCTTAGGTAGACGACCAATTGAGCTTTTAGTTTGAGTTACTTTAATAGTTGCCATGGTGTTCTTACTCCGAAATAGATTCAACAGTTAGACCACGTTTAGCAGCAACCATTTCTGGCGACTTCATGCTACCTAGTGCATCGATCGTTGCACGAACGATGTTGATAGGGTTCGTAGAACCGTATGCTTTAGATAGTACGTTGTGTACACCAGCAACTTCTAGTACTGCACGCATCGCACCACCTGCGATAACACCAGTACCTTCAGCAGCAGGCTGCATGTAAACTTTAGAGCCCGAATGACGACCTTTCACCGGGTGGTGAAGAGTGCCTTCGTTTAGAGCGATCGTAGTCATGTTACGACGCGCTTTTTCCATTGCTTTTTGGATCGCTGCAGGTACTTCACGGGCTTTGCCGTAACCGAAACCTACACGACCGTTACCGTCACCAACTACTGTTAGTGCAGTAAAGCTCATGATTCGACCACCTTTAACCGTCTTAGATACACGGTTAACTGCGATTAGCTTTTCTTGCAAATCATTCGCTTGAACTTGTTGTTCTTTAGCCATCTTCCAACCCTACCTTAGAATTTCAGACCAGCTTCGCGAGCAGATTCTGCTAGCGCCGCCACTCGACCGTGGTATTGGAAACCAGAACGATCAAATGCAACTGACTCAACGCCTTTTTCAAGAGCGCGCTCAGCAACAGCTTTACCTACTGCTTTAGCTGCATCGATGTTACCAGTGTTCTTAACTTGCTCACGGATCGCTTTTTCTACAGTAGAAGCTGCTGCGATAACCTCAGAGCCGTTTGATGCGATAACCTGAGCGTACACGTGACGAGGAGTACGGTGTACTACTAGGCGAGTTGCACCCAGTTCTGCAATCTTACGACGTGCGCGTGTAGCACGACGGATGCGAGATGCTTTCTTATCCATAGTGTTACCTTACTTCTTCTTAGCTTCTTTAGTACGCACATTTTCATCTGCGTAACGAACACCTTTACCTTTATAAGGCTCAGGCTCTCGGTAAGAACGAATGTCAGCCGCAACCTGACCAACAAGTTGTTTGTCACAACCAGTGATCACGATTTCAGTTTGGCTTGGACACTCAGCTTTAATACCCGCTGGCAATTCATGCTCAACTGGGTGAGAGAAGCCAAGAGTTAGGCCTACAGCGTTGCCTTTGATAGCAGCACGGTAACCAACACCCTTAAGGGTTAGCTTCTTAGTAAAGCCTTCAGTAACGCCAACAACCATGTTGTTAACTAGAGCGCGAGCAGTACCTGCTTGTGCCCATGCGTTAGCAACACCTTCGCGTGGACCGAAAGTAAGATTGTTTTCTTCCTGAGCAACAACTACCGCAGCGTTAAGAACGCGAGATAGTTCGCCTTTAGCACCTTTTACAGTGATTTCTTGGCCGTTTAGTTTCACCTCTACGCCAGCTGGAATAGCGACAGGTGCTTTAGCAACACGAGACATAGTCTACTCCTATTAAGCTACGTAGCAGATGATTTCACCACCAAGACCTGCTTTACGTGCAGCGCGGTCTGACATAAGACCCTTGGAAGTTGAAACGATAGCAACACCAAGACCACCCATTACAGAAGGAAGTTGATCTTTCTTCTTGTAAACACGTAGACCTGGACGAGAAACACGTTTAAGTTGCTCGATTACTGGTTTAGCTTGGAAGTACTTAAGAGTTACTTCTAGCTCAGGTTTTGCTTCGCCTTCTACAGCGAAATCAGTGATGTAACCTTCAGCTTTTAGTAGTGCAGCAATTGCAACTTTAAGCTTTGAAGAAGGCATTTTAACAGCAACTTTGTTTGCTGCCTGACCGTTACGAACGCGGGTCAGCATATCCGAAATCGGATCTTGCATGCTCATATGATTTACTCCAAATGATTAAGTGGCAATTACCAGCTAGCCTTACGAAGTCCAGGAATCTCGCCTTTCATGCAAGCTTCACGAACTTTGATACGGCTTAGACCGAACTTACGTAGGTAACCGTGTGGACGACCAGTTTGGTTACAACGGTTGCGCTGACGTGATGCACTTGAATCACGTGGAAGAGATTGCAATTTAAGAACTGCGTTCCAACGATCTTCTTCAGATGCGTTTACATCGCTGATGATAGCTTTAAGCGCAGAACGCTTTTCAGCGAACTTAGCTACTAGCTTCGCACGTTTTGCTTCACGTGCTTTCATTGAATTTTTAGCCATAACAGTAACCCTTCACCTTACTTACGGAATGGGAAGTTAAAGGCAGCCAGCAGAGCACGGCCTTCCTCATCAGTACCAGCAGACGTCGTAATAGTGATGTCTAGACCGCGTACTCGATCAACTTTATCAAAGTCGATTTCCGGGAAGATGATTTGCTCGCGAACGCCCATGCTGTAGTTACCGCGTCCGTCAAAAGACTTAGCGCTAACGCCACGGAAGTCACGTACACGTGGAAGAGCGATGTTAATTAAACGCTCAAGAAAATCCCACATACGTTCGCCACGCAAGGTTACTTTACAACCGATAGGGTAGCCTTCGCGGATTTTGAAACCTGCAACAGATTTACGCGCTTTAGTGATAAGTGGCTTTTGACCAGAGATCGTTGCCATATCAGCAGCTGCGTTTTCTAGCAGTTTCTTATCGTTGATTGCTTCACCAACACCCATGTTTAGGGTGATTTTCTCGATTCTAGGGACTTGCATGACGCTTGTGTAGCTAAACTGTTTGGTCAGTTCAGCGACTACAGACGACTTGTAGTAATCATGCAGTTTCGCCATAGTAGAACTCCAAATTACTTCTATTAGTTAGAAACGATTTCGTTGTTAGATTTAAAGAAACGAACTTTCTTACCATCTTCAAAACGGAAACCGATACGGTCAGCTTTACCAGTAGCTGCGTTAAAGATTGCAACGTTAGAAGCATCAATAGCTGCTTCTTGTTCAACGATGCCACCTTGTTGACCTAGAGCCGGAACCGGCTTTTGGTGCTTCTTAACAAGGTTGATACCTTCAACGATAACTTTACCAGTTGCTAGAACCTTAGTTACTTTACCTTTCTTGCCTTTGTCTTTACCAGCAAGAACGATTACTTCGTCATTACGACGGATTTTAGCTGCCATTTCTACGTGCTCCTTACAGAACTTCTGGAGCCAGTGAAACGATCTTCATGAACTTATCGCCACGAAGTTCACGCGTCACAGGGCCAAAGATACGTGTACCGATTGGTTGCTCAGTATTGTCGTTCAACAACACACAAGCATTACGGTCGAAGCGAATGACAGAACCGTCTGGACGACGAACGCCTTTGCGAGTGCGCACAACAACCGCCTTCAGAACGTCACCTTTTTTAACTTTACCGCGAGGAATTGCTTCCTTCACAGTAACTTTGATAACGTCACCGATATGTGCATAACGGCGGTGTGAGCCACCCAGGACCTTAATACACATTACCTTGCGCGCGCCAGAGTTATCAGCTGCGTCAAGTGTACTTTGCATTTGGATCATTGTTAGTGCTCCGCTAAATATTAATAACTAGACCCATCACGGGTCGGGCTGCCTCTTTAAAAGGGACGCGAATTGTACCACCCTTTTTTGTGATTGGGTAGTCAAAAAATAAACGGCCCCAAAATAATTTTGGAGCCGTTTAATATCATAGAACTAGCTAAGGGATTAGCCTTTCGCTTTTTCTACAACTTTTACCAAAGTCCAAGACTTAGTCTTAGACAGTGGACGACACTCACGAATTTCAACAGTATCGCCTAGGCCACACTCGTTGTTCTCGTCATGTGCGTGAACTTTAGTCGTGCGCTTTACGAACTTGCCGTAAATTGGGTGTTTAACCATGCGCTCGATAGCAACAGTGATAGACTTATCGCCCTTGTTGCTAACTACACGACCAAATGAAGTACGAATTTTGTCGCTCATTATGCGCCTGCCTTCTCAGTCAATACGGTTTTCACACGTGCGATATCACGACGTACAGCTTTCAGAGTATGAGTTTGCTGTAGTTGACCAGTAGCAGCTTGCATGCGCAAGTTGAACTGTTCACGTAGCAAATTCAAAAGCTCAGCGTTAAGCTCTTCAACGCTTTTTTCGCGTAGATCTTGTGCTTTCATCACATCACCTGCTTAGTTACAAACGTAGTTTTGAATGGCAGTTTACGAGCCGCTAGGCGGAACGCTTCACGAGCCAATTCTTCAGGTACACCACCCATTTCGTACATAACCTTACCAGGTTGGATTTGGGCTACCCAGTACTCAACGTTACCTTTACCCTTACCTTGACGAACTTCAAGTGGTTTTTCTGTGATAGGTTTGTCTGGGAACACACGGATCCAGATTTTACCTTGACGCTTAACGTGACGTGTCATTGCACGACGTGCCGCTTCGATTTGACGAGCAGTTAGACGACCACGGCCAGTAGCTTTAAGACCGAATTCGCCGAAGCTTACATCAGTACCTTTAGCTAGACCACGGTTACGACCAGTCTGAACCTTACGGAACTTAGTACGTTTAGGTTGTAGCATCTGTCGACTCCTTACTTACGGCCTTTACGCTGCTTCTTAGGCTTGTCGCCTTTAGGCTCTACAGCGTTAGCTGCTGGCATACCGCCTAGAATCTCACCTTTGAAGATCCAAACTTTAATGCCGATCACACCGTATTGAGTGTGAGCCGAAGAAGTTGCGTAATCAATGTCAGCACGTAGAGTGTGTAGAGGCACACGGCCTTCACGATACCACTCAGAACGTGCAATTTCAGCGCCGCCTAGACGACCGCTTACTTCTACTTTGATACCTTTAGCGCCTAGACGCATTGCGTTTTGTACCGCGCGCTTCATAGCACGACGGAACATAACACGACGCTCTAGCTGAGACGCGATGCTATCACCTACAAGCTGTGCATCAAGTTCAGGCTTACGTACTTCAGCGATGTTGATTTGCGCTGGTACACCTGCAATTTTAGCTACAGCTGTGCGTAGTTTTTCTACGTCTTCACCTTTCTTACCGATTACAACGCCAGGACGAGCAGTGTGAATAGTCACACGGATGCTCTTAGCTGGACGCTCGATAACGATGCGTGAAAGAGATGCTTTTTTCAGTTCACTTGTAAGGAACTGACGTACCTTGAAGTCGCCGTCTAGGTTGTCAGCGAAATCTTTGGTGTTAGCAAACCATGTAGCATTCCAAGGCTTAACGATGCCTAGACGAATACCATTAGGATGTACTTTTTGACCCATTGCTTACTCTCCTAGTCTCTTAGCGATCTGCTACAACAACAGTGATGTGGCTTGAACGCTTCAAGATACGATCCGCACGACCTTTAGCACGAGGCATAATACGCTTCATGATAGGGCCTTCATCTACGAAGATTTTTGCGACATTTAGATCGTCAATATCTGCGCCTTCATTGTGCTCCGCGTTAGCGATAGCTGACTCAAGAACTTTCTTGATTAGATCAGCAGCTTTTTTGTTGCTGAACGTTAGAATTTCTAGAGCCTGGTCTACAGATTTTCCACGAATTTGATCCGCAACTAAGCGAGCTTTCTGAGGCGAAATGCGAGCAAAGTTATGTTTAGCTAATGCTTCCATCATCTACTCCTTAACGCTTCTTAGCTTTCTTATCCACGACATGGCCGCGGTAAGTACGTGTTGGTGCGAATTCGCCCAGTTTGTGACCGATCATTTCTTCGGTTACGAATACTGGTACGTGCTGACGACCATTATGGACAGCGATGGTCAAACCGATCATCGTAGGGATGATCATTGAACGACGGGACCAAGTCTTAATAGGCTTTTTGTCTCCGCTTTCCACCGCTTTCTCTACCTTCTTCAGCAAGTGTAGGTCAATAAATGGACCTTTCTTGAGAGAACGTGGCATGGCGATTCCTCTTTATATAGATTACTTGTTACGACGACGTACGATGTACTTGTCAGTGCGTTTGTTCTTACGAGTCTTGAAGCCTTTAGTTGGCTGACCCCATGGTGAAACTGGGTGACGGCCACCAGAAGTACGACCTTCACCACCACCGTGTGGGTGGTCTACTGGGTTCATTACCACACCGCGAACGGTAGGACGAACACCGCGCCAGCGGTTAGCACCAGCTTTACCAAGTTCACGTAGCATGTGCTCAGAGTTACCAACTTCACCGATTGTTGCACGGCCTTCAGAAAGTACTTTGCGCATTTCGCCAGAACGTAGACGGATAGTTACGTATGCACCGTCGCGAGCAACGATTTGAGCATATGCACCAGCCGAACGAGCTAGCTGACCACCTTTACCAGGTTTAAGTTCAACGTTGTGTACAGTTGAACCTACTGGGATGTTACGCATTGGTAGAGTGTTACCAGCTTTGATTGGTGCATCAACACCAGACTGGATAGCATCACCTGCGTTAACACCTTTAGGTGCTAGGATGTAACGACGCTCACCGTCTGCGTACAGAACTAGAGCGATGTTAGCGCTACGGTTTGGATCATATTCAAGACGCTCAACTTTCGCTGGGATACCGTCTTTAGTACGTTTGAAGTCAATTACACGGTAGTGGTGCTTGTGACCACCGCCGATGTGACGTACTGTGATACGACCGTTGTTGTTACGACCACCGTTCTTAGAGTTTTTCTCTAGAAGAGGTGCGTATGGCTTGCCCTTGTGTAGGTCAGCGTTAACAACTTTAACAACGTGACGACGACCAGGGGAAGTCGGCTTACATTTAACAATAGCCATTCTTAACTACTCCTGTTATTCCGCGCCGCCAACGAAGTCAAGATCTTGACCTTCTTTCAAAGTAACGTACGCTTTCTTAACGTCGCTGCGGCGACCTTGGCGTAGACCTTGACGTTTGGTCTTACCCTTAGTGATAAGAGTATTTACAGACTTAACTTCAACTTCAAATAGCTTTTCTACAGCTGCTTTGATCTCTTTTTTAGTAGCATCGATAGATACTTTGAAAACGATAGTGTTCGCTTTCTCAGCAGCCATAGTTGCTTTTTCAGAGATGTGCGGTGCACGTAGAACTTTTAGGATACGCTCTTCAGTGATCATGCTAGCATCTCCTCTACTTGTTTAACTGCGTCAGCAGTAATTACAACTTTGTCGAACGCGATTAGAGAAACTGGGTCAATACCAGCAACGTCACGAGCGTCAACTTTGTATAGGTTACGAGCAGCTAAGAATAGGTTCTCATCTACTTCGCTAGTCACGATTAAAGCGTCAGTTAGCTCAAGCTCTTTAAGCTTAGCAACTAGTTCTTTAGTCTTTGGTGCTTCTACTGAGAAGTTATCAACAACGATTAGACGCTCTTGACGAACAAGCTCAGAAAGAATGCTCTTCATAGCACCACGGTACATTTTCTTGTTTACTTTTTGGCTGTGATCTTGTGGTTTCGCAGCAAAAGTAACACCACCTGTACGCCAGATTGGGCTACGGATTGTACCAGCACGTGCACGGCCAGTACCTTTTTGACGCCATGGCTTAGCGCCACCGCCAGAAACTTCTGAACGTGTTTTCTGAGCACGAGTACCTTGACGAGCACCTGCTGCGTACGCAACAACTACTTGGTGTACAAGAGCTTCGTTAAACTCACGTCCGAAAGTAGTTTCGGAAACAGTTAGTGCATCAGCACCTTTAACCATTAGTTCCATTACTTACTCCTGAGACGTTATGCTTTAACAGCTGGTTTAACGATCACGTTACCGCCAGTTGCGCCTGGGACTGCACCTTTAATAAGAAGCAGATTGCGCTCAGCGTCAACACGTACGATCTCTAGGTTTTGAGTCGTTACACGCTCAGCACCCATGTGACCTGCCATTTTCTTGCCTTTAAATACGCGACCTGGAGTTTGACATTGGCCAATAGAACCAGGAGCACGGTGAGACAATGAGTTACCGTGAGTCATATCTTGAGTACGGAAGTTCCAACGCTTAACAGCGCCTTGGAAACCTTTACCCTTAGATGTACCAGTAACGTCTACTTTCTTTGTTTCGTTGAATAGTTCAACTGTTAGCTCAGCGCCAACTGCAAACTCTTCACCGTTTTCCAAACGGAATTCCCAAAGACCACGACCAGCTTCAACACCTGCTTTAGCAAAGTGACCTGCTTCTGGCTTAGTTACGCGGTTAGCTTTCTTAGCACCAGTAGTAACCTGGATTGCAGCGTAGCCATCTGTCTCAAGAGTTTTAACTTGAGAAACACGGTTAGCTTCAACCTCAACAACAGTTACTGGGATAGAAACGCCTTCTTCAGTAAATACGCGGGTCATGCCCACTTTACGACCGATTAGACCAATCATTCTTCTAATCTCCCTTAACCTAGGCTAATTTGAACGTCAACGCCCGCAGCAAGGTCTAGACGCATTAGAGCATCAACAGTTTTGTCTGTTGGCTCAACGATGTCGATTAGACGCTTGTGAGTACGGATTTCGTACTGGTCACGTGCTTTCTTGTTAACGTGTGGAGAGATAAGAACTGTGAAACGCTCTTTACGAGTAGGTAGTGGGATTGGACCACGAACCTGTGCGCCAGTGCGCTTAGCTGTTTCAACGATTTCCGCTGTAGAAGCATCGATTAGTTTGTAATCGAAAGCTTTTAGGCGGATACGGATACGTTGGTTCTGCATGAGACAGAGCTCCAATATTAAAAATTACACAAACAATATCGCCACTCAAACTCGTAAAGACGAGAGAATGCCGATTGATTTATGTGAAACCGTAACTTCCAAGATTAGGAAGTATTGTCAGTTAATTTTCGATTAACTACCCCTACATACCAGAATCACGTCTGGGGATAGTTATTCCGAAGAATAAGTAGCTAATTGTATTAACCGCGAACATAAGCTGAGTCTACATTACCTGAAATATCAAAGAGATAAATCA
Organism: Vibrio sp. R10-SG3-ISO10; assembly: GCF_059834185.1. Classification (NCBI taxonomy): domain Bacteria; kingdom Pseudomonadati; phylum Pseudomonadota; class Gammaproteobacteria; order Vibrionales; family Vibrionaceae; genus Vibrio; species Vibrio sp. R10-SG3-ISO10. The sequence continues at coordinate 209,256 of NZ_JCBDHG010000025.1, read as the reverse complement.
GCTCCTCTTCGCTCATTGGTTCACAACTGGCTTAACCAGTGCGACGCATTATACAGATCACAGTTTTACTTGCAAGCGCTGTTTGAAAAATAAACGCAGAAGAGGGAGTGGGGACTTGGATTCGGGATGCGGGAACGGACTTCGTCCTACTGAGAGCTGGAGAGCTGGAGAGCTGGAGAGCTGGAGAGCTGGAGAGCTAAAGTTGACCACTCAGGTTCAAGAGGTCAACTCCAGTTCTCCATTAGCGTAGCGCTCCCGTTATCTAGGAGCGCAGCGTTCCTACACGTTAAGCTAAGCGCTGGCGCACCGCTTCAAATAGGCATACACCTGATGCAACAGAGACGTTTAGGCTTGAGACACTGCCTGCCATCGGGATCTTTATTAGGTCATCGCAAGTTTCGCGAGTCAGGCGGCGCATGCCGTCACCTTCTGCGCCCATAACGATAGCTAGCGAACCTGTTAGCTTCGCTTGGTATATGTCGTGTGTCGCTTCACCTGCTGTACCAACAAACCATACCCCCTGCTCTTGCAACACACGCATGGTGCGAGCTAGGTTAGTCACGCGAACCAAAGGTACGGTCTCTGCCGCGCCACAGGCCACTTTACTGACTGTCGCCGTAATGTTTGCTGATTTGTCTTTCGGTACAATAACCGCCGCAACACCCGCTGCATCAGCGTTACGTAGACAAGCACCTAGGTTATGCGGGTCTGTGACACCATCAAGAACTAACAGTAATGGTGACTCATGCTTAGCAAGAATGTCATCTAAGTCATTTTCATTAAGCTGTTTAGCGGGCTTAACACGCGCCATAATACCTTGATGGTTAGCCCCACGAGCTTTGTCATCTAACGTTTTACGAGTCATCTGCTGAATTGAAACACCACACACTTGTAGCTCATTCAGAATCGGCATTAGACGGTCATCTTGACGACCTTTTAATACGAACGCTTCAATGAAACGCTCTGGTTCACGCTCTAGTACTGCTTTTACAGCGTGGATACCATAGATAAATTCGTTACTCATTTAAAAACCTGTTGGGTTAAATTCTTACTGCGCAGCTTTCTTAGTACGCTTGGCTTTCTTAGGTTTTGCGCCCGGCTTTTTTTTACGCGCCTTAGTCACTTTCGGCTTCTTGCCTGTTCCTGACTCTGATGGCTCCGGACGTTTGGTTGGTTCAACGTCAGGGCTGGCTTTACGGCCTGCTTTGCCACCTTTGGTTGCGGCGCGTTTTTTCTCTTTGGCTTTTCTTTTCGCCTCTGCCGCGCGCTTCTTAGCCGTCTTCCCTTCGCCGCGTAGCTTACGACTTGTTTCGACTAATTCAAAGTCAATTTGACGATCATCGAGATTAACGGAAAGCACTTTGACTTTCACTGCATCACCTAATCGATAGATAGCACCAAAGCTTTCACCAATAAGTCTCTGACCAATAGGGTCAAATTGATAGTAGTCATTCGCCAGCGCTGAAATATGCACCAAACCATCAATATGCAGATCGCTAAGACGAACGAAGAAACCAAAACCAGTCACATTGGCGATAACGCCTTCGAGTTCCTCACCAACATGGTCTTGCATGTATTCACATTTGAGCCAATCAGAAACTTCGCGAGTCGCATCATCGGCGCGACGCTCAGTCATCGAACATTGCTCACCGTAGAAGTCCATGTCATCAAATGAATAGTGGCAACCACCGGTTGGTGTCCAGCGATCTTTCAATGTGCCATTTTCTTTGGCAATTAGATATTTAATCGCGCGGTGCAATAGCAAGTCTGGGTAGCGACGGATAGGCGAGGTAAAGTGCGCGTAGCGTTTTAGTGCCAAGCCAAAGTGGCCGCAGTTATCTGCGTTGTAGACCGCTTGCTTCATCGAACGCAACAGCATGGTTTGAATCAGCTCTTTGTCTTGACGCTCGCCAATTTGCTTAACTAAGTCAGCATAATCGGTTGGCGATGGCTCTAAACCACCATTTAAGTGCAGACCTAACTCACCCAAGAAGTCACGAAAACCTTGCAGACGGAGTTCACCCGGAGATTCGTGAATTCGGTAGAGTGCCGGTTCTTTTGCTTTTTCGACCAAAGAAGCAGAAGCGATATTGGCTAAGATCATACACTCTTCAATAATCTTGTGCGCATCGTTGCGAATCACAGGTTCAATACTGTCAATCTTACGCTCCGCATTGAAGATGAACTTGGTTTCCACCGTTTCAAATTCAATCGCACCACGATTGTCACGAGCATGCTTAAGCACCTTGTACATCTTATGCAGCTCTTCTAAGTGAGGAACGAGTGGTTCGTATCTTTGGCGCAGCTCCTCATCCCCTTCAAGGATATGATGTACCTTGTTATAGGTTAGGCGAGCATGAGAGTTCATCACCGCTTCGTAATGCTTATAGCCAGATAATTTACCCGTCTCGGAGATGGTCATCTCACACACCATACACAGACGATCGACTTGTGGGTTAAGGGAACATAAGCCGTTAGATAATACTTCCGGGAGCATTGGAACCACTTGCGATGGGAAGTAAACCGAGTTACCACGGTTAATCGCTTCTTTATCCAGTGCACTGTCTGGGCGAACATAATAGCTGACATCAGCAATAGCGACCCAAAGTCTCCAACCACCGCTTTTCTTTTTCTCACAGAAAACAGCATCGTCAAAGTCGCGAGCATCTTCACCATCGATAGTCACGAGTGGCAGTTCGCGCAGGTCTACCCTGCCGACCTTTGCCTCTTCCGGTACTTCTTCACCAAGTCCTTCGATTTGCTTATCGACTGCTTCAGGCCACTCGTGGGGAATTTGGTGAGTACGGATCGCAATTTGTGTCTCCATCCCTGGTGCCATGTTTTCACCTAAGACTTCAACCACTTTACCCATCATACCGCGAGAACGAGAGCCACGATCCGTAATTTCAATCACCACGACATTCCCCATACGCGCCCCTGCACGTAGGTCATTCGGGATCAAGATGTCTTGGCTAATGCGCGAGTCATCTGGCACCACATATGAGTAACCATATTCCATAAAGAAGCGACCAACGATTTGCGTGACGCGCTCTTCAAGTACACGAACTAAGCGCCCTTCCTTTCGGCCTCGCTTTGAGTTCTCCGTTGGTTGAACTAAAACATAGTCACCGTGGATGATGTTTTTCATTTGGTGATGAGGAAGTACGATGTCGTTATCTTTGCCGACGCTTCCTTCGGGACGTACCCATCCATGACCATCTTTATGACCAATCACATAGCCTTTCACCATTTCCAGCTTCTCTGGTAAGGCATAGCATTGACGCCGAGTGAAGACCAGTTGCCCGTCACGCTCCATAGCGCGCAGTCGACGACGTAAGCCTTCATAATGATCTTCTCCTTTCAGCTTTAAAGCTTCAAAGAGATCATTGCGGTTCATCGGAACACCAGCTTGGCTGAGGAACTCAAGAATAAACTCACGGCTTGGGATCGGGTTTTCATAATTTTCCGATTCACGAGCTGCAAAAGGGTCATTATGGATATTGTCTGACATAGGCGCGCCTAACTAGCAAAGGAGGGGAATTAAAACTAGTATATCTGACTAGCGAGGTAAGCTACAGGTAAGTCGCTTTAATTTCGCAGTTTTTCCAACTGTTTTTCATAACTTATCTCGACTCTTCACAACTCATAACATCGTACGATAAAGATCACACTTTATTGCAACTGACCAAGCAAACGATTGCACCTAGTAAAGAAGGGGGTATGATTTAGGAAAAATTTACTGTTCCTTTTACTACAGGTGTTGCTATGAGTATCAAACGTACCTTAATCGCTTCGGCTATCGCTAGCCTTGGTCTGTTCTCGCTTCAGGCATCCGCTACTGAGAAAGCGGATTTAATGATCACAGATGCCATGGTTCTCACTATGAACCAAGATAAAACCGTGTATGAAAAAGGAACGGTAGTGGTTAAGGGCAATCAAATCATTGCAGTTGGCGATCAATCACTGGAGAAACAATACCAAGCGAAGAAAGTACTGAATGTGGATGGCGATATTGTTATGCCTGGCCTTATCAATACCCATACTCACGTCTCTATGACGGTATTTCGCTCTCTTGCTGACGATGTCCCAGATCGACTCCACCGCTATATTTTCCCACTAGAAGCTAAGCTTGTTTCACGTGATATGGTACGTATCGGGGCAAACCTTGGTAACGTCGAAATGGTTAAAGGTGGCGTAACCACTTATGCGGACATGTACTATTTTGAAGATGAAGTGGCAAAGACCGTCGATAAGATCGGTATGCGTGCCATTTTGGGTGAAACAGTGATTAAGTTCCCGGTTGCCGATGCCGCCAACGCAGATGAAGGCATTCAGTACGCCCTTAACTTTATCGAAGAGTACAAAGACCACCCGCGAATCACACCTGCTTTCGCGCCACACGCCCCATATACGAACACCACTGAAACACTGCAAAAAGTGGCTAAGCTATCGCTTGAACACGATGTGCCAGTGATGATTCACTTAGCGGAATCACACCGTGAAGAAGAGAAAATCGCACAACGCTCTGATGGCCTATCGCCTGTTCAATACATGCATAGCATTGGCGCACTGAACAAAAATCTGGTTGGCGCTCACATGATCTTAGTTGATGACGAAGACATCAAACTGGTGAAAGAAGCAGATATGGGCGTCGCACACAACATGAGTGCCAACATTAAATCTGCAAAAGGCGTTTCTCCTGCTCTTAAGATGTACGATGAAGAGGTTCGTATTGGCTTAGGCACTGATGGGCCGATGTCAGGCAACACTTTGAGTACTATTGATGAATTCAACCAAGTGGCTAAAGTACATAAACTGGTTAACAAAGATCGCGCGGCAATGCCGCCAATCAAAGTAATTGATATGGCGACCATGGGTGCAGCTAAAGCGCTGCATATGGAAGACAAAATCGGTTCTCTTGAAGCTGGCAAACTGGCAGATATCATTGTCATCGACACTAAAGCACCAAATATGGTGCCAGTCTATAATCCGTACTCGGCTTTGGTTTACTCAGCAAACTCAGGCAATGTGCGTCACTCAATTGTTGATGGAAACGTACTGATGCAGGATCGTAAAATGCTCACTGTCGATGAAGAAGCGATTCGCAAAGAAGCACTTGAATTCACTAAAGTGGTTCGTGAGACAGTGATTGAATCTGGTGAAGTGGTCCAATAACCGCAGGCTAGTAATAACAATGCCCAGCAAGTGCTGGGCATTTTTGTATTTTCGCAACCGACCGAGTGCAGTAAGTCAGGTGCATTTAAACCATTTAGCAGTTACCAGAAGGTATCGCGCTTTTTCGCTCTTGCGATAATGTTCTGAGGCATGCGCCTCTCTAAGCCTTGCCTTAACACACTAATGCGTTTGTGTACCCGCTGATCAGCAGTGACTGAATTATAAAGCCAGCGATAGGCATCTTCATAGTCAAGCGGACTACCATAATCACGTAGCAGCAGTTCTGCTAAGTGAATACGCGCATTTAGATTGCCCATAGCCGCCGCTTCACGCAAGTAAGGAATCGCGCGCTCCTTATCTTGCTGAACTAAGGTGCCACGTGAGTAGTAACGACCAATCTGCTCTAGAGCAGCTGGCAAACCTTGGTGGGCAGCATTTTCCATGTAGTAGAGACCTAGCTCTACATCTTGATTGACACACACGCCCCATGCCAACATATCTCCGTATAAAAATTCATACGCAGGTAAGCTGATTCGAGTCGCACGAGCCACAATATCTTCAACAAGCTGACAGTTATCGGCTTTTACACGCTCTAAATGTTGGTTGTTGTTGATGAGTTTAATTAGTTCGGCTTCGGTATATATAGGTATTGGCTCACCGATATCAGGCAATTCATTTGCCTGTACCCATGAGGCACTTAACGCCAACACCATCGAAGCAGCTAATTTTCTTAGCTTCATTTTCTGCACTCTTAACTTCGACCATTGATGCTTTTTCGTCAACATCAGATTTGCCGCAAACACGGCAAGCTTGATACTAGTATCGGCAATCAATGCTAACTCTTTAATCAAAATTGCCGTTCTATGGCAAATTGTTGCCGTAAGTTAAGGGGATCGCAAGAAAAATTGGTTATAAAAAAACCGGCGATAGACGCCGGTTTTTAAAATTGCTGAACAATCAGAGATTAAGCCTGGTAAGGGTGAACCTTAATGATTGTTTCGTTACGGTCTGGGCCTGTAGAAATGATGTCTACTGGTACACCCGTTAGCTCTTCGATACGCTTGATGTAATCTAGAGCTGCTTGTGGAAGCGCGTCTAGCGACTTAGCACCAAATGTTGTCTCAGACCAACCTGGCATAGTTTCGTAGATTGGCGTCGCTTCTTCGAATGACTCTGCAGCCATTGGAGAAACTTCTAGGATAGAGCCATCTTTCATCTTGTAACCAGTACAGATCTTGATCTCTTTTAGACCATCAAGAACGTCTAGTTTAGTCAGACACATACCAGTTAGAGAGTTGATTTGGATTGCACGGCGCATTGCCACTGCATCGAACCAACCTGTACGACGTAGACGACCTGTTGTTGCGCCAAACTCGTGGCCAACATCACCTAGGTGCTTACCTACTGGGTCTTGCTTGTCTAGACCATCGTAAAGCTCAGTTGGGAATGGACCTGAACCAACGCGAGTACAGTAAGCCTTAGTAATACCAAGGATGTAACCGATGTGACGAGGACCAAAACCAGAACCTGCAGCAACACCACCAGCAGTCGTGTTAGATGAAGTTACGTATGGGTATGTACCGTGGTCGATGTCTAGTAGAGTACCTTGAGCACCTTCGAACATTACCTTATCGCCGCGCTTACGTGCTGCGTCTAGTTCGTCAGTTACGTCCATAACCATAGAGGTTAGTAGATCAGCGTAACCCATGCACTGCTCAAGAACTTCATCGTAGCTTACTGTTTCAGCTTTGTAGAAGTGCTCTAGTTGGAAGTTATGGAATTCCATCACTTCTTTTAGTTTCTCAGCGAACATTTCTTTGTCGAAAAGGTCACCAACGCGAAGACCGCGACGAGCAACTTTATCTTCGTAAGCTGGACCGATACCACGACCAGTTGTACCAATCGCTTTAGCACCACGAGCGATTTCACGCGCGTTGTCGATAGCGATGTGGTAAGGAAGAATTAGAGGACAAGCTTCAGAAACGAAAAGACGCTCACGAACCGGGATACCACGCGCTTCAAGAGGCTTCATTTCTTTAAGAAGTGCTTCAGGCGATAGTACAACGCCGTTACCGATAACACATTTTACGTTATCGCGTAGGATGCCTGATGGAATTAAGTGAAGAACGGTTTTTTCACCGTCAATTACAAGAGTGTGACCTGCGTTGTGACCGCCTTGGTAGCGAACCACATACTTTGCATCTTCAGTTAAAAGGTCAACAATTTTACCTTTACCTTCGTCACCCCATTGGGTGCCCAGAACGACTACGTTATTTCCCATCTTTCCAGTATCTGTTGCTAGTTAAAAATGGATTCTAGCACTGAATCACATTTCTTGCAGTCATTTTTTAATCATCTAAGCGTAATACCGCTTAAATAAAGGGGTGACTCAGCTAACGTCGAATTATATCAGCGACTTATAGCACTCTTGGTGGGCTCAAGTCGCTTACTAGCTACTCATCTGCGTAGATTTTCACGCTAAAGCGACCATTTGCGTCGATGCCTGCTCGGTACATGCCACTGCTGTTCATCGCAAAATGGAGCTGTCCTTGGGCATCAACGGCAATCAGACCACCTTCTCCGCCCATCTCTTTGAGCTCACCTTGAATAATCGTCTCACATGCGGTGGCTAAATCTTCTTTCAGGTAACGCATTCTTGCCGCAACATCGCCCGCGACAGTTTGACGAATGAAGAACTCACCCATTCCTGTGGTGGAAACAGCAACATTGCCATTCTCTGCAAATGTCCCAGCGCCGATGATCGAAGAGTCACCTACCCTGCCATATTTCTTGTTAGTCACGCCCCCAGTGCTGGTTGCCGCCGCAAGGTTGCCTTGCTGATCCAGTGCTACCGCCCCTACTGTGCCGTATTTCTTATCATCAGGATATTTAGACTCAGACAAAGCAAACAAGCCTTTCTCTTTCATCGATAACAGCTGCTCATAGCGGCGGTCGGTGAAAAAATAGTCCTGCTCGGTGAACTCGTAACCATGCTCGAATGCAAACTCCTCGGCCCCTTCACCAATCAGTAATACATGGTTGCTCTTGTTCATCACCTCGCGTGCAAGCTCGATAGGATTTTTGATATGACGCACACCTGCTATAGCACCGGCATTTTTATCTTTGCCGTGCATGACAGACGCGTCCATTTCAACCATCTCTTTATGGGTTAAGACAGAGCCCTTGCCTGCATTAAAGTTCGGTGAGTCTTCGAGCACTTTAACCGCGGCAACGACCGCATCAAGCGCATCACCCGAATGAGCTAGAATGCTATGCCCAGCGCGAACCGAAGCTTCAAGGTCAGCTAGGATGGAAGCCTTTAACTCTTCGCTCATTTGATCACGTAATATAGTTCCGGCTCCGCCATGAATGGCAATTGAGAATGGTTGAGTCATCGACGGCTCTCCTAACAACGAGTTGACTGATAAGTTAATAACAAAAAAGGCGTTTCCCGTACAGCGGGAAACGCCTTTTACAATCTAGTTCTAAGCTAACGGATTAGTGAGAACCGCAGCTACCGCCACCGCAGCAGCCATCTTTCTTCTCTTCACCGTGATCATGGCCTTCGCCACCACAACAACCACCTTCGTGATCGTGGTCGTGACCACAGCCACCAGCTTGGTGAACATGACCGTGCTCAACTTCTTCTGCTGTCGCTTCACGTACCGCTACAACTTCAACGTCGAAAGTCAGTGTTTGACCCGCAAGCATGTGGTTACCATCAACAACCACTTCGTCGCCATCCACTTCTGTCACTTCTACAGGGATTGGACCTTGGTCAGTATCCGCTAAGAAACGCATACCTACTTCGATTTGCTCAACACCTTGGAATACATTTGCAGGAACACGTTGTACAAGTGCGTCGTTGTGCTCACCGTATGCTTCTTCTGGAGAAACGGTTACAGAGAACTTAGCGCCTGCTTCCTTACCTTCCAGTGCTGTTTCAAGACCAGTGATTAGGTTGTTGTTGCCGTGTAGGTAATCTAGTGGCGCATCAGCCGTAGACTGATCAACAACAACACCGTCTTCCAATTTCACTTGGTAAGCAAGGCTTACAACTACGTTCTTTTCAATTTTCATATTTACTCCAAGGAGAATAAAGGACCTTAGCCCAAACTAAGGTCTATAAACTTTCTACGGGGGTATTATGGGGATGATTTATAGAAACACAATCAATCGGGCTTAAAAATGCCGATCATTTCTTGACCGCCATGCTCTGTTTTCTCAACGGACTGAGGCTGACGTTGGTCTTGGTGACCACATTCAACACATTCTACTAACTCAATATTGTTCTCTATCCACCAGCGCAAAGTGTCTTGTGCTGAACACTTTGGGCAACTGGCGCCTGCGATAAATCTTTTCTTCATTGTACAACTCAGTTATTGGGGTCTAGTGACCTAAATTAATCCCAGAAGTTTTTGGCTTGTTGATCGCTCTCGATTTCTCGACCAAATATCTCTTCCAGTTCTTTGCGGGCTTCTTTGGCTCTTTGGGCCAATTGTTTGTCATCATTGTGCTGAGGAAGCAATTCTTTGAGCATAGCATTATCGAGCTTTCTAAAATGCGCTTCCGCTCGCTTTGCTTGATACGGATGCATGCCTAAATTGATTAAGGTTTGACGACCAAGATCTAAGGCACCCAAGAAGGTTTCACGCGAGTAGTTGTCTACCCCATGGCTCAGAAGTTGATAAGCTTCGACGCGGCTTCGAGCACGTGCGAGCAGTTTCAAATCAGGGAAATGGGTTTGGCACAGCTCAATAATCTTCATGATTTCATCTGGCGAGTCAGTACAGATAACCATGGCCTCTGCTTTATCTGCCCCAGCCGCGCGCAGCAAATCGAGCTGAGTTGCATCACCATAAAAAACTTTATAGCCATATTTGCGCAGCAACTGGATCTGGCTGGCATCACTTTCCAACACGGTCACTTTGATCTTATTGGCATACATCAAACGGCCAATAATCTGACCAAAACGACCGAAGCCTGCAATGATGACTCTTGGCTGCTTATTAATGACATCGCTGCGCAGCGCTTCGACCGATTCTGCGTTTAGGCCACGGGCATACCATTTGTTTTGTGCCATCAGCAGCAGCGGCGTCGTCACCATAGACAAACTGACGACCACTAACAAAAAGGCGGTTTGTTCTTGGTTGATTAAGCCTTCGCTGCTCGCGGCAGTGAATATAACGAAAGCAAACTCACCACCTTGGCTTAGTATTGCTGCCATCTTGCTGCGAGCTTTAGCGCTGCTGCCCGCGAGTCGTGCTAGAAGGTAAAGAATCAGCCCCTTAACGATAACTAACCCGACAACAGCGGCTAATATTGTGAAAGGCTCTAAAGCAAGTAAGCCAAGATTGACCGCCATGCCAACAGCAATGAAGAACAGTCCAAGCAACAAGCCTTTAAAAGGTTCAATCGCTATCTCAAGTTCATGGCGATATTCGCTCTCTGCGAGTAACACGCCCGCCAAGAAGGTGCCAAGTGCCATGGATAGACCAAGGTGTTTCATTAACAAGGCGATGCCAATGACCAACAGCAGTGCCGCAACTGTGAACAACTCTCTGACACCGCTGAGCACCACATAGCGAAACAGAGGCCTTAGTAGGAAGTGACCACCTACCAGCAGCCCGCCGACACCGCCTAGCATCCACAACGCATCGAGCCAGTTACCTGCTGTATTCCCGGCTAAGACCGGAAGAATCGCAAGCATAGGAATGACAGCAATATCTTGGAACAGCAGAACCGCAAAACCAGACTGTCCGGTCTCGCCACCGGCTAACCCTTGCTCTTCGATGACTCGCAAGGCGATAGCGGTAGAAGAAAGCGCTAAGCCCATGCCAATCACAAGACTGGTTTGCCAAGACGTTCCTGCCAGATAAGCAACACAAGACAATACCAAAGTAGTGACAACAACTTGCGCCCCGCCAAGCCCTAATATCGGGCCTTTCATTTGTAGCAGCTTTTTCGGGTTCAGTTCCAAACCGATCAGAAACAGCAGCAGAACAACACCAAACTCAGCAAAATGGAGGATGGCTTCTACATCGCGGATCAACCCTAGTCCCCAAGGACCAATAGCGACGCCCGCAAGCAAATAGCCCAGCACTGAGCCAAGACCCAATCGCTGAGCAAGCGGCACGGCAATAACCGCAGCCGTCAGAAAGATCACACTACTCTGGAGAAAATCACTTTCAAGCGCCATTCCCACCCCCTACTACTTGTTCAGTATAGGTTAGCAATGGATTATTCAGCCATTGACGATAGGTCTCTGCATGTTGATAGCGTTCCATTTCACTGACATTGCGTGCCCAATAAAGCACCAGTGGCTCAATCCACTCCATCTGACACAGCGCGGCAGTAAGCTCAAACGGCTGCAGAATTTCATCGAGCGGATAGCGGTTGTAACCGGAGCGCCCAAAAGCTTCTTCTTTGCCTCCGGTGGTAATTACGCTGCGCCAGTATTTTCCTTTCAGCGCTTCTCCCTTGCCGTAGGCGAACCCCTTACCGAGAACGCGATCGAACCACTCTTTAAGCAAAGCGGGGCAAGAGTACATATAAAGAGGATGGTGGAACACAATCACATCGTGTTCTTCAAGCAATTGCTGCTCAGCCGGTACATCAATAAAAAAATCTGGGTAGTGTGCATAAAGATCGTGCACGTGGACGTGATCAAGCGATTCAATCTTCTTGATCATCATTTGATTAGCCACAGAAGTTTGTGACTCTGGATGGGCGTAAAGCACCAACACTTTAGGCTTGTCGGATGATAAACTCTGCATTCCTTCGACAGCAATCCTTAATGTTATGAATAGCCAGTTATGACTGTTTTTATTGCTATTTATCGTTATCAGTTTGTTATACGTTGTTAGTGGCAATAACGCAACGATCGACATAACTCGTTAACTGCCCTACTATTCGTCGCAATACGAGCAAAGACAAAGCAAAAGATTATGATTACCTTCTCTGGCATCCAGCTTCTTCGAGGTGGCAAACCACTTCTAGATCAAGCTTCGGCGACCATTCATCCAGGCGATAAAGTCGGTCTAGTCGGCAAAAACGGTTGTGGTAAGTCAACCCTATTCGCCCTAATCAAAGACGAACTCTCTATTGACGCAGGTAACTTCAGTAAGCCGGCGCACTGGGAAATGGCTTGGGTGGCACAGGAAACCCCTGCACTAGAGCGCAGTGCTATTGAGTATGTCATTGATGGTGACCGTGAATACCGCCGCTTAGAATCAGAACTGGAGACAGCAGAGCAACAGGATAAAGGTACTTTGGTCGCCGAAATCCATGGCAAGATTGAAACCATTGGTGGCTACAGTATTCGCGCACGCGCCGCAGAACTGCTCGATGGTTTAGGTTTTAGCCAAGATCAGATGAGCTGGAATCTCACTCAGTTTTCTGGTGGTTGGCGTATGCGCCTTAACCTTGCACAAGCACTGCTTTGTCGCTCGGATCTTTTGCTACTCGATGAACCAACCAACCACTTAGATCTTGATGCTGTTATGTGGCTCGAACGCTGGCTACAGAACTACCCTGGCACGCTTGTGCTTATCTCTCACGACCGTGATTTCCTAGATCCTATCGTGGGTCGTGTTATTCATGTCGAAAACCAGCAACTCAATGAGTACACAGGCAACTACTCTTCGTTTGAAGATCAACGCGCGCAAAAACTCATCTTGCAGCAAGCTCAATTTGAAAAGCAGCAAAAGCAAATGTCGCATATGCAGAGTTATATCGACCGCTTCCGCTATAAAGCCTCAAAAGCTCGCCAAGCACAAAGCCGTATCAAAGCCCTTGAGCGCATGGAAAAAGTGCTACCTGCTCAGCTTGATAACCCGTTCAGTTTCCAGTTCCGCGAACCTGACGCATTGCCAAACCCAATCATCATGATGGATGAAGTGTCAGCGGGCTACGGTGACAATCTGATTTTAGAAAAGATTCGCCTTAACCTAGTCCCTGGTAGTCGCATTGGCCTGCTAGGTCGCAATGGTGCGGGTAAATCAACGCTCATCAAATTACTCTCGCGTGAGCTCATTCCTCAAGGCGGCGATCTAACCTACTCGCAAGGCGTCAAAATTGGCTATTTTGCCCAGCACCAGTTGGAAACGCTGCACCCTGAAGAAACGCCACTGCAGCATATGATGCAAATCGCCCCAGATAAGAACGAGCTTGAACTGCGTAACTACCTAGGCAGCTTTGGCTTCCAAGGCGAAAAAGCGCTAGAAAAAGTCGCACCATTTTCTGGTGGTGAGAAAGCACGCTTAGTACTGGCTTTAATCGTATGGCAAAAGCCTAATCTGTTGCTTCTCGATGAACCAACTAACCACCTTGACCTGGATATGCGTCAAGCGCTCACGATGGCTCTGCAAACCTTTGAAGGTGCCATGGTGATTGTTTCGCACGACCGCTACTTGTTACGTGCAACCACAGATGACTTGTATCTTGTACATGACCGCCAAGTTGCACCATTTGATGGCGACCTAGCTGATTACTACAAGTGGTTGACGGAACAACAAAAAGCCGATCGTCGAGAGGCTCAAGCTCAGCAACCTGAAAAGAGCTCTGTGAATAGCGCGGCGGCAAAGAAAGATCAAAAACGTCGTGAAGCCGAGTTCCGTAAGCAAACGGCACCAATTCGCAAAAACCTGACAAAACTTGAAGAAAAAATGGATAAGTTGGGCGTTAAACTTGCGGAAGCAGAAACGCAATTATCAGATAACTCACTTTATGATGCCGAAAATAAAGCTAAACTTAACGAAGTGTTAGCTATTCAGGCCAATAGCAAAAGTGAGCTAGAAGATGTCGAAATGGAATGGATGGCTCTACAAGAAGAGCTAGAGAATATGGAGCAGGAGTTCAATAGCCAATGAGTTCAAAGCACGTCGCTATTTCTTTAACACTGGAACGGTTGTGGCAATTTAGCTTGCAGTACTACAGTGTGCGAGAAGTAAAAGAGGCGTGCCTCCATCTACAAAATCATTTCAAAGGTAACGTTAACCTACTCCTGTTGCTTAAATGGCTTGATGAGCAGCAGGTCTGCTTTCAAGAGCAGGACTGGCACAAGGTTGAAGAATGCCTTGGGCGCTCAGAAGCCTTACTGCACAGTTACCGCGAGCTAAGACGAAAACTCAAGCTCCACCTCCCAGATACCTTGTATCGTGAATCACTGCAATTTGAGCTGCAATTAGAAAAGCAGCAGCAATCTGATCTGGTCGATTGTATCAACAGTATTGAACTTACAGTGAATCACGCTGAGCCCCTTACTTTACGTTACTGCCGCCAATTAGGCGGTGAGCAGCTGTATGAGGCTTTTGCTGAACCTATCGATGATATCGCCAATCTATAAGCCCTAAGCTTTGGAACCGTTATGACTCATTTTGTTGCCGCTAAAGGATTAGCCAACCCACACCTACAAACGCTTGCTCCGCGCTTTATTCGCAAAAAAGCCCTGTTTGAACCAATCTGGCAAACTTTAGATACTCCGGATGGAGACTTCCTCGATATCGCTTGGAGTGAAGATATCAATGGCAAGTCAGCCAAAAGCAAGCCGATTTTTGTTTTGTTCCACGGTTTGGAAGGATGTTTCTACAGCCCGTATGCTAATGGTTTAATGGACGCTTTTGCAAAGCAAGGCTGGCTGTCAGTGATGATGCATTTTCGTGGCTGTAGCGGTAAACCCAACAAACTTGCTCGCGCCTATCACTCAGGTGAAGTGGAAGATGCCCGCTTCTTCCTTGAACATCTTGATTCGCTGTTTCCGCACCAAACTAAAGTCGCGGTAGGAATTTCTCTTGGCGGCAATATGCTGGCCAACTACCTCGCCAAGTACAATCAAGATCCATTGCTTGATGCCGCCACTATAGTGTCTGCGCCACTCGACCTGTCTGCCTGCTCTGAGCGCATCGAACAAGGCTTTTCCAAGCTGTATAAAAACTATCTCCTGTCATCATTGAAGAAAAGCGCACTGCAAAAGCATCAACTGCTGAAAGGAGAGCTTGGATTGAGCTATCAAAACATCAAACGCGTGACTAAACTGTACGAGTTTGATGACCTAATCACCGCCCCACTGCATGGCTTCAAGGACGCGGAAGACTATTATCAGCGCTGCTCGGGCATTCATCGCTTGAAAGAGATCACCCTACCCACACAGATCATCCATGCGAAAGATGATCCGTTCATGACTGACGCTGTGATTCCGAAATATGTCTTGCCAGATAACATTGACTACCGACTGTTTGAACAAGGTGGGCATGTTGGTTTTGTGACCGGCAGTGCGTTAAAGCCGAGGTTTTGGCTCGAAGAGGCACTACCCGCATACTATGAAAGTTTGGCTCTCTCCGCGTAGCCAATCACCTTGGCCTAAATCATAAAATAAAGAGGTATTTATGATCGTTCCATGGCAACAAATCGAACCTACGACACTAGAAAATCTCATTCGTGAGTTTGTCCTGCGTGAAGGGACAGACTACGGGGATATCGAGGTCTCGCTGCAAGACAAAATCGACCAGATACGTACCCAGTTGGAGTCAGGGGAAGCCGTTGTTGTCTTCTCTGAACTGCACGAGACCGTCGATATTCAACTCAAACGAAAGTTTTAGTACTTTAACGCATCGCATACAGTGACTGACCACTAAAGCGTGCTATAGTGGTTTTCGTTTAAAGGATTAGATTACGACAAGGTTTGTCATGTCAGCAAAACACCCGATTATTGCGGTCACTGGTTCCTCTGGAGCTGGTACCACAACGACTTCTGAAGCTTTCCGCAAGATGTTCAATATGATGGACGTCAAACCCGCCTGGGTTGAAGGCGATAGCTTCCACCGCTTTACGCGCCCTGAAATGGATGTCGAAATCCGAAAGGCACGTGAGCAGGGTCGCCATATCAGTTACTTTGGCCCTCAGGCGAACGACTTCAATGGACTTGAAGAGTTCTTCCGCAAGTACGGTCAAGAGGGCGTCGGTCAAATCCGTCGTTACCTGCATACGTTCGATGAAGCGGTTCCATACAACCAAATGCCAGGCACCTTTACACCTTGGCAAGATCTGCCAGAAAACTCCGACGTCCTGTTTTATGAAGGTCTGCATGGCGGTGTTGTCGATGGCGAGGTTAACGTATCACAGCATGTTGATTTTCTAATTGGCATGGTGCCTATCGTTAACCTAGAGTGGATTCAGAAATTCGTTCGCGATACTCGCGATCGTGGTCACTCGCGTGAAGCGGTGATGGACTCTATCGTCCGCTCCATGGATGACTATTTGAACTACATTACCCCGCAGTTTTCTCGTACTCATATTAACTTTCAACGTGTCCCTACCGTCGACACATCTAACCCGCTTAACGCCAAAGGCATTCCGAGTTTAGATGAGAGTTTTGTTGTTATCCGATTACGAGGCATTAAAAACGTAGATTACCCATATCTACTGGCAATGATAGATGGGGCATTTATGTCGCGTCATAACACGATTGTTGTCCCTGGCGGTAAGATGAGTTTTGCCATGGAGCTAATCGTTAAACCGATACTTCAACAGCTCATCGAAACGGGCAAAATTGGTTAATACCCACAGCTAGAACACGATTACTTTTCATACCGTGATCATGTGCACAGTTTTGCGTACTAAAACCCCAGTTGTACCCGATTAAAATCAAGAAATCGTTTTCGAAAAAGGATACTATTTCTTACCGAAACACAAGTTGGCTTGCAGCATTTGTAAAGTGCTCTTATCCTAGTAGGTCTTGATTAAGGCTTAGCTAAAATATGGAAAGCGGCAAGCGTACCCTGCAGAGGAAGTGAGATATTATGGTTCTAGGTAAACCTCAAACCGACCCAACATTAGAGTGGTTTCTTTCACATTGTCATATTCATAAGTACCCTTCAAAAAGCACGCTAATTCACGCGGGCGAGAAAGCTGAAACTTTGTACTACATCGTAAAAGGCTCAGTAGCGGTTCTTATTAAAGACGAAGAAGGTAAGGAAATGATCCTTTCTTACCTAAACCAAGGTGACTTTATCGGTGAACTTGGTCTATTCGAAGAAGACCAAGAGCGTACAGCATGGGTTCGTGCTAAATCTCCTTGTGAAGTTGCGGAAATCTCATTTAAGAAATTCCGTCAGCTTATCCAAGTGAACCCAGACATCCTAATGCGCTTATCTGCGCAAATGGCAAGCCGCCTACAAGTGACTAGCCAAAAAGTAGGTGACCTAGCATTCCTAGACGTAACTGGCCGTATTGCTCAAACGCTACTAAACCTAGCGAAGCAACCAGATGCGATGACTCACCCAGATGGCATGCAGATTAAGATCACTCGTCAAGAAATCGGTCAAATCGTTGGCTGTTCTCGTGAGACAGTAGGTCGTATCTTGAAGATGCTAGAAGAGCAGAACCTAATTTCTGCACACGGTAAAACTATCGTGGTTTACGGTACTCGTTAATTTCGATTAACCGCTAAAATTTTAAAAGCCACCAATGGAGACATTGGTGGCTTTTTTATCGAGAATCGAGAATCGAGAATCGAGAATCGAGAATCGAGAATCGAGAATCGAGAATCGAGAATCGAGAATCGAGAATCGAGAATCGAGAATCGAGAAAATTATGACTGATTAAGGACTCGTTCTGTCAACACCTTGTAGACATAAGGCCCTATCGCCTCACTACTAGCTCCCACCTCTCGAAGGACGAAGTCCGATCTCGACTCTCGCAGGGCGAAGCCCGAATCTCGCATCTACTCTCTACCCGTTAGTACTCTCGAAGATCTTATCAGCAGAAGCTGCAACAAACCCTGGATAAAGTTCACCGTTGCTCATTGGGTAGCGCTTAGCAAACTCGTAGAAACCGCCAGGGATAATCTCTGTGCCTTCAGTGAAGGTTACCGCTACTTTATCCGCCATCGTTGAAGATTGCTCTAGCAGCACATCAGGAGACCCCTTCACTTCGCCACCAAACTCATTGATGGTAAAGCCGGAATCGCGTAGGTGATCATTGACACCTTTCACTTCTTCAAAAGCGTTAAGCTGATTGACGCTAACCGTAAAGTGGTTGGCGCCATAACCATGTGCTGCCAGCCAAGAAGCGTACTCACTTTCTTTCGCTAACGTCTGGAAGTCAGCAAAGCTAATGTCCCACAAACGACCGCCACACAAGAACTCATGACCTTTTAGCTTACTGGTGTCCAATTGCTCGACAAGCTTAGCGACAATAGCTTGTAGCTCGGCAGAACACTCTTCAACCTTCAATTCACTGATGAACACTTTTGGCTGTTTTGGGTCTGGGTGCTCATAATGCTTGGCAACAAGCTTTTTGCTTTCAAACACATAGTCACCGCATGGCTTGTAGCCTACGTCTAAGAATGGTTGTGCAAGGGTCGCAATGCCCAGAGGTTCTACATTGAAAGTGCGCAGAGCAATGTGGTCATTGATCAGCGCTTCGTCTTCTTGCAGAAGTTGGTGGACTTGTTCAGCAGAGGGACATAAGCGTTGAATATAGTCATTCCATAACTGTTGGAATAAAACATCTGGCGTCATAACGCCTCCTTGTAGGGGTGGTTTACGTAAATGGAGTATGAGTAGTTATCTGTTTAATTATAAAAAAGGCCATCTAACCAAATGTGTCCAGAAAGTTTGATCAGATAGCCTTCAGCCTGTGACGTTTCAAATGCCTCCCGGCTCGGGGAGGCGAGAAGGGAATTCCCTAAAATTTATCGTTTTTTATAGTTCAACACCTGGGCTTAGCGTTGCAGGAAGAAGTGTTTCTCCTCCTTCCATCGAAGCCATAGGGTAAGCACAGTAATCTGCTGCGTAGTAAGCACTTGGGCGTAAGTTACCTGACGCGCCCGGGCCACCAAATGGCGCATCACCGCTTGCACCAGTTAACTGGCGGTTGCGGTTTACGATACCAGCACGAATATGGTCGACAAAGTATTCCCACTCACCATCGTCAGTAGAAACTAAGCCTGCGGATAGACCAAAGCGAGTGTCGTTGGCTAACTCAACCGCTTTCTCTAGACCTTGATAACGCACCACTTGCAGTAGTGGGCCGAAGTACTCTTCATCTGGCAGCTCAGCAATTGCTGTGACATCAATAATGCCCGGTGTTACAAATGCAGCTTCTCCGGCTTTAGCTTCAATTAAGCTCTCGCCACCTAGCTTTTGTAGATTTGCTTGAGCAGCAAGAATAAAGTCAGCAGCCGCTTTAGAGATCTGCGGGCCCATAAATGGTGCTGGCTCAGCAAATGGCTGATCGACACGAATCTTATTGGTTGCTTCCACTAGCTTGTTGACCAGTAAGTCACCTTTATCACCAACTGGAACATACAAACGGCGTGCACAAGTACAACGTTGACCCGCACTGATAAACGCAGATTGAATGATTGTGTAGACGGTCGCGTCCAACTCTCCGTAATTTTCAGAGATCACCATTGGGTTGTTGCCACCCATTTCTAGCGCGAGCATCTTACCCGGTTGACCAGCAAACTGCTTATGCAGGATATGACCTGTATTCGCGCTACCTGTGAATAGCACGCCATCTAAGCCTTTAGAATCAGCCAACGCAATACCGGTTTCTTTAGCACCTTGCACTAGGTTGATCACCCCTTTCGGCAGACCAACTTGATCCCACAGTTTCATGGCAAACTCACCGGTTAGCGGCGTTTGCTCTGACGGCTTAAATACCACGGTATTACCTGCCAGTAGCGCAGGTACGATGTGACCGTTTGGTAGGTGTCCTGGGAAGTTATATGGGCCAAACACCGCCATGACGCCTAATGGGCGATGACGAAGGACGATTTGGTTACCTGCGGCTTCACGCTGAGCTTCACCAGTACGGTCATGGTAAGCTCGAATTGAAATCGCAATCTTACCTGCCATTGCCGCTGCTTCAGTACGAGTTTCCCAAATTGGCTTACCGGTTTCTTTGGCGATGATTTCTGCGATTTGTTCGCTGTTCTCTTTTACCTTTTCAGCAAAAGCGAGAACGATCGCTTCACGCTCAGCAAAGCTTAATTTTTTCCAGCCAACGAATGCACTGCGTGCCGCTGATACCGCTTGCTCAACTTGCTGCGGTGTTGCGCTGTCGCCTTGCCAGATAACTTCGTTGTTGTATGGGCTTTGTGAGTTCATCGACTCACCTTGACCTGCAACCCATTCGCCAGCAATCCAATGTGTCATAGCTTGTTCCTTCACATTTTCCTTAATACAAAGCTCTATTGAGCCAACATGCGAACGAATTCGCCTTCGTTAACTTTGAGGGCATTCGCCACTTCAGGAGACAAAATCACTGACTCTGAAGCCTGATCGTAAGCCGCTTTCGCCGCAGTTGCGCGGAAGTCTTCAAACGACGTGTTTGAGATCAAGTAGTCTTGAGAACTGGTGTGTTCCGCGATAGTGACTTTCGCTCTGAATGAGTGACGAACTGACTCGATATTGCGTACATCACACTCAACCGTTGGGCCGCCATCAAAGATGTCGACGTAGTTACGACAAGTGAAACCTTCTTTTTCCAACAGGCGTAAAGCAGGTTTGGTGTTTTCATGCACTTGACCAATCACCTCTTGGGCCTCTTTGCTCAATAGGTTGATGTAGATTGGTAGCTTAGGCATCAGGTCAGCAATAAAGCCTTTCTTGCCGATACCAGTGAGGTAATCTGCCATAGTGAAATCAATCGAGAAGAAGTGCTCTTGTAGCCATTGCCAGAATGGTGAGTTACCTTCTTCATCCGATACACCGCGCATCTCAGCAAAAACCGTTTTCGAGAATCTTTCAGGATGCTCTGCCATCATTAGAAAACGACACTTCGACATCAAGCGGCCATTCAAGCCCTGACGGAAAGAAGGTCTTAAGAACAGAGTACAAATTTCACTACAACCGGTGTAGTTGTTACCGAAAGTCAGTAGCTTAACCACGTTATTCACACCCAGTTTTGGCGATGAGTGAACGACGGTACTGATATGGTAAGAGTAAAAAGGTACATCCCAACCAATGGAAGCTTCAATCCCCGTACAACCAGCGACTTCGCCAGTCTCATTATCAAAGCCAACCATGAGATAGCCTTCATCACCCGGCTCGTTTACGTCCGGCTTGGTAAAGCTATATTCTGAATGGGTAATACGATTGGTTAACAGTTCTTCGTTAACCGGTAGAGATGTAAATCCGTGACCCGATTCCACTGCGCATGTGTGCAGCGCATCGTAATCCGACATTGCGATAGGGCGAACAACCAGCATCAAAACTCCCTCCTGATACAAGATACCAATGCTACCGATCATCTGTCTGTTCTTGCTGGTTAAAATCGCTGATAACTACGTTGTAGCTCTTGAAGTTAGGCCCGCTAGCTCGCTGTAAGCTACGCCTTGTTCTAAGCGATTTTTCCTACGCAACTACCTGAACAGATGACCGATAGCACTGGTATTGGGGACCTATTAGTGAATAGGTTCCCGATTTGTTTTTGTTATTTAACTAGCGTCGCTAGAGCTTTATCTAGTCGCGCAAGTCCTTCGTTAATTTCTTCCGTGCTGATTACTAGTGATGGTGTGAAACGAACTACGTTTGCACCTGCCACTAGAACCATCAGACCTTCTTTACCTGCAGCGACTAACACATCGCGTGCGCGGCCTTGCCACTCATCGTTAAGAGCAGCACCTAAAAGAAGACCTTTGCCGCGAACTTCCGCGAACATGTTGTACTTATCATTAAGTTTGGCTAAGCCTTCACGGAATAGAGCTTCACGCTCTGCAACGCCAGCTAATGTTTCTGGAGCACTGACAACATCAACCACAGCTTCAGCAACCGCACACGCTAGTGGGTTACCACCGTAAGTCGAACCATGAGTACCGACTTTCAGGTGCTTAGATAGCTCAGTAGTAGTTAGCATTGCGCCAATAGGGAAACCGCCACCTAGAGACTTAGCTGTGCTTAGAATATCTGGAGTCACACCCAGACCTTGATATGCGTAGAATTGACCAGTACGACCGTTACCTGTCTGCACTTCATCAAAAATCAGTAGGGCATTATGCTTGTCACATAGCTCACGAACTGTCTGAACAAATTCATCAGTTGGAGAAATGATGCCGCCTTCACCTTGAAGTGGTTCCATCATGATGGCACAAGTGCGATCTGAGATATGCTCACGAAGTGCTTCAACATCATTGTATGGCAAGTGAGTGACATCACCTGGCTTAGGACCAAAACCATCAGAGTAAGCCGCTTGGCCGCCAACAGTTACAGTGAAGAAAGTACGGCCATGGAAGCCTTGTTTAAAAGCGATGATTTCAGATTTTTCTGGACCAAACTTATCTGCTGCATAACGACGCGCCAATTTCAGAGCCGCTTCGTTTGCCTCTGCACCTGAGTTAGCAAAGAAAACTTTCTCCGCAAAGCTCACTTCAGTAAGCTTTTTAGCGAGACGAAGCGCAGGCTCGTTAGTCATTACGTTACTTAAATGCCACAGCTTTTGACCTTGTTCAGTTAACGCATTCACCATTGCAGGGTGACAATGACCTAAACAGCTCACGGCGATACCACCAGCAAAGTCGATGTATTCCTTACCTTGCTGATCCCAAACGCGAGCACCCTCGCCTTTTACTGGAATCATTTCCATTGGGTTATAACAAGGTACCATTACCTCATCAAACAAACCGCGTTCTACGTTATTTTCTACAGTCATTGCACATTCCCTCTTGATACCGCATGCATAGCGAATATGGTGTCCTTACTTCTATTCAATGAAATAAGATATTGTTTTGCTATTAAGCAATCACGGCATTGTATTTACATTTAATTAACCATTTCAATAGTGATTTATTCTTTTTAGTGCCCACTGCGGAGTCTGATAGTCACTACCTATGCGTATTTATGCATCACGCCTCTACTTTTATGAAGCAATATATTCTTATAGCTACGATAAGCTATGGTTAATCATAGTCCGGATAAGGGCTCTAGCGTAGACGCGACAAACTCTGCGCATACTTTTTCACAAAATATCCGCAAGGTGAATTATGAAGGAAATGTTAAAAATAGTGATCTGAGTCAGGCTTTAACCAGACAAAAGACGGTCAAAGAGAGCGTTTTAAAGTGGCTGGCGAGCCAAAAAGTTAGCGAGGATCTGGTGGCCTTGCTCTGTTTTAATCGACTCAGGATGGAACTGTACCGCATCAATCGGCAAGGTTTTGTGCTGATAGCCCATGATCTCATCCATCGAGCCATCTTCAAGCTCTGTCCAAGCAGTAAGCTCAAAACAATCTGGCAAAGAGTCTTTCTTAACCACAAGTGAGTGGTAACGCGTTACCGTCAGCGGATTATTGAGCGTGGCAAACACACTGCGATCATTGTGACGAATTGGGGATGTTTTGCCATGCATTACCTGCCGAGCACGTACCACTTCTCCGCCAAACACCTGCGCAATCGCCTGATGGCCTAAACAAACACCAAGAATCGGCAGCTTTCCCGCAAAATGCTCAATCGCACTTAACGAAATACCCGCTTCATTGGGCGTACAGGGCCCCGGAGAGATAACCAAATGGGTGGGATTCAACGCCTCTATCTCTTCAAGCGTGATTTCATCATTACGCACTACCTTAACCTCTGCGCCCAGCTCACAAAAATACTGGTACAGGTTATAGGTAAAAGAGTCGTAATTATCGATGATTAACAGCATTACTCGGAGACTAGCGTTGATAAATTTCTTGGTTAGGGGCGGTATTGTGCAATACAGGGCAAGAAAGGCAAGAGCAAACGATAAAAATAAGGTCGGCTTTCACCGACCTTATTAGTTTACAGTACTTTTTGAGGATTATTATTTACGACGACGCCATAGCGCTAGGCCGAACAGAGACATCATTGCGCCGAAGCCGAATGAACCTGCCATGTTTAGCTCTAGAACCGCTGGATCGTGGTCAGAAGAACGGAAGTGATCTTGGTACTTAGGTAGGTCACCTTTGTACTCATCGTTGTAATCGAACAACGTCGATTCACCACCATTGATATGCCAGTCTGTTGCGTCAACAAAGTGCTTCTCTAGACTTGGACTGATCAATAGGTGGTCAAGTGCGCCCACTTCATCATTGAACGAGTAGCTCCAGCTGTTTGGATGCGCTTTCGCTACGGCATTGATGTAACCGTAGTTGTGATTAATCACTGCACCATCATCACCGTACTGCACTTCACCGCCGATGTATGTGTTACGTGCCGCTTTGATTGTCTTACCGTATTTCTCTTGGCTGTAATCCGTCAGAACAAGCATTGGGTCTTCCATGCCGTACGAGTTCATATCACCCAAGATAACTTTGTGGCCTTTAATCTCTTTCAGCGCATCACCCAATGCCACTGCCGCTGCAACGCGGAAGTTTTCACATGAGCCCTGCTTGTCTAGGTCTTGACCACCCTGACCACCTTGCTCAACCGGTGCTGCATCTTCCCAACACTTAGAGCCTTTTGATTTGAAGTGGTTAATCGCCACTGTGATCTTCTCTTTGGTCCCTTTCACCTTAAAGGTTGGCGCTAGAGAGTCACGCTGGTAGTTCTTACCGTCTTCAATCACTTTGCCGTTTTCATCAACCACTTCAGGCGCTTGCTGACTTGGCATTGCGATAACGCGAGACTCTTTTAGCTTAACCACTTTAGGACGGTAGATAACGCCTGTTGTGATTACGTCAGTACCGATGTAGTCATTTTCGTCTGTCACTTTATCGCCATTGCTGTCGATAGCGACGATATCGTAACGATCTTTCTTGTTTTCAATTCGTGCGTTTAGCTGGTCAACAAGCTGACGAATCGCACCGCTTTCACCAAAGCCATTGTTCTCGATTTCCATCAGGCCGATGATGTCAGCGTCTAGGCGTAGAATCGCATTGACGATCTTCGCTTGCTGTACTTCAAACTCTTCAAAATTGTTCGCACCACGGTTATTACCATGTGGGTTCGTGTCACCACCAAACGGCGAGTTGAAGTAGTTCAAGACGTTGAAAGTCGCGATACGTAGGTCGCCTTCTGTCATATCGATATCTTGAGTACGTGGATCGTTACGTACGAAGCTTTCACTAGTTAGCGTGTTGGTCGGGATTAGGCGGTAATCGCCGTAGCTGTATGTGATCACACCTTCTAGACCAACAATCGTATCGTCAACACGGATGTAATCTTCTGTTGAACCATCTTGGTCTGCGTCAGTACGGCCAAAATCTGGGTAGTAAGGGATAGAACCGTTTGGTGCTTTGGCATCAGATTCTACGTATAGACGACGCTCAGCGTTTTCGATGCTCTGCTGTTTCGCTTGCTCTGAACCTGCGGCAAAGTTTTGGTTTGGCTGCATGCTGATACGACCTTGCGCCAGTACCATATTGTTACGACGCGCAGCGTAATCGTAGCCGAAAGTACGCGTTACACGCATATCGAGCGCTTCAGTTGTTCTGACTAGCATGCCTTCGTAACGCTCTAATGTGCGATCGAAATTTTTATCTGTTGGCAGGATCTCGATATCCGTCGCCGTTGGCGCTGCTTGCTCGCCTTGCTTAACCCAGTTGTTGTTTTCTGTCTTTAGCTGAGTGTGGTTGTAGTATTCTTGAACCTTACCTTTCACACACACGACATCGCCTGGTTTTAGCTCTGAGCTAGACTGGTTAGTGTGAACGAACAAGCCTTCTGATGTTTGTGGGTTGTAGTCATCCGTCAGTGCCTGTAGGTAGAAACCTTTGGTTAGGCCCGTCGTCACGGCGCTAACCACACCTTTAACAAAGAAGTCTTCGTCTGTGATGTAAGGGTAGCCATTAATAAATGGAGAGGTATCACCTTCACCCTGAATTTCTTGAATAGAAGTAAAGGTTGGCGCTGCGCCATCTTGAGTACAAGCGAATGGCTCTGGAGCGGTACCACCATCCAACGTACCTAACCCTTCAATGCTATCTTTCGGCAGTGAAGACCACTGTGCAGCATTGTGCGCTGTAGAAGGTGTCATCGCATCTGAGTTGCGAACTAAAGTGGTATCTTTAGCAAAGTCAGAGCCACCCATGTCACCCAGAAGATCATGCACACTGCCATCTTTCAGTAGTGCCATTGGATCATTACCGTTGAAACCCGTTACTGAGCCATTAAGGATGTCCGCAACCGCTTTAATGTCATCGCTAGCACTAGTATGTGCAACAACCAGTACGCTTTTCGCTGCCAGCACTTGGCCGTTGAGTGACAGCTTGCTGCCCCACTCGCCATTGCCATTAGTTGACTTGGCTAGTTCATAACCATCAAGAGAGACAGAAGCATCACCTGTGTTAGCAATCTCGATTGCTTTGTTGTTGCTACCACCTTCTACATACTGAGAAATAATAATGTCTGCCATTGCTGGAGAAGACAGAGCACCTGCTACCACTGCTGCAAGTAGCGTTGGGGTTAGTTTTTGTTTCATGTTATCCACCATGCATCGCTTCCAATGTTGAACCACAACGAGAAAGCGTGTTCCAAATCACTTTTTTCGTGACTACTTATAAATAAATCATGTCCAGTGTTGATGTTTTTTATGAAACTAAAAATTACATTCAGTGACAGTGAGATTTCGATCTCATAGACATGATGAATAATTGAAGCGTCGTCAAATTTTCAACATATGGTGGTAACAGAAGTTTCAACTTTGAGACGAGGAGGTTGAATTATTTAAGTTTTTGCTAATAAATAGAGTAACTACTTTAGAGGTATTCAGCGTTAGACAGAAACAAAAAAGGCGCTGTGAGAGCGCCTTTGGAAAGAGAGTTAAACGGATTAGTTTAGTCGGTTTTGGTCATCATCATCTTTACGCTCAAACTCGCCTTCGAAAGTCGAGCCTTGCTTAGAGTCCCCTTTGTGGAAAGGACCTTGCTCAAATGGGTTCTGACCAAACTGCTCGCCATGAAATCCACCTTGGAATCCACCACCCACTGATTTCACCACCATTTTGCTCATCAAGTACTTAGCGATAACCGCCCTAGGAGCAGGAAGTAAAACCAGCATACCGAATGCATCAGTCATAAAACCTGGGGTCAGAAGCAGCACGCCGGCAACCGCCAGCATCACGCCTTCAAAGATCTGCTGAGCAGGTAACTCCCCCTGCTGAAGGCGGTTTTGCACTGACATCAGTGTTTGCAGCCCTTGGCTACGTACTAACGAGGCACCAACAAATGCGGTGATCAGTACCAAGCCGATGGTTGGCCACAAACCCAGAAAACCACCGACTTGAATAAATAGGCCTATTTCAATAATAGGAACGAAGATAAACAGCAATAATAAGATAGGAAACACACGCCCTCCTTTGTTGGGTTCAGTGTACGTGTTCCACGGTTTTAGCTCAAATTGAAGCTGTAAAAAATCGTGATAAAACACTCAATAAACCCCTACCACTAAAGGGTTATTAATAACCTATTCATATCTTACAAAACTTTAACTCAACAAAAGCAAAAAAGGTGATCCACTTACTATTTTTATACCGCAGGTACAGTATCATGTGCCACATAAGTCAGGACGGATTATACAGCCAAAAATTCTGTCGAATGGATTCTTAGACTACAGATTGGCTATAAAGCAACTTTATTATCAGAATAAATATCTAAGGATCCTGTATGGCTACCCTAACTGAAACCTCTCAAGTGGCTAACCAAGCAACCCGTATCGAAGAAGACTTACTCGGCGAGCGCCACGTACCAGCTGACGCTTACTACGGCATTCATACTCTTCGCGCGATTGAAAACTTCAATATTTCTAACATGACCATCTCTGACGTACCTGAATTTGTACGCGGTATGGTGATGACAAAGAAAGCCGCTGCACTCGCAAACAAAGAGCTAGGTGTTATCCCTAAAGATGTTGCTAACTACATCATCGAAGCGTGTGATTTGATCCTTGAAACAGGTAAGTGCATGGATCAGTTCCCTTCAGACGTATTCCAAGGTGGTGCAGGCACTTCAGTCAACATGAACACCAACGAAGTGATTGCTAACGTTGCTCTTGAACTAATGGGCAAAGAGAAAGGTCAGTACGACATCGTTAACCCGAACGATCACGTAAACAAGAGCCAATCAACAAACTGTGCATACCCAACGGGTTTCCGTATCGCGGTATACAACAGCGTAGCGAAGCTGATTGAAGCGATTGAATACCTAAAAGGTGCCTTTGAGCTTAAGAGCCAAGAGTTTAAAGATGTATTGAAGATGGGCCGTACTCAGCTTCAAGACGCAGTGCCAATGACAGTCGGTCAAGAGTTCCACGCTTGGGCAGTCACCCTAAACGAAGAAATTCGTGCGCTTGAGTACACATCAAAACTGCTACTAGAAATCAACCTAGGTGCAACCGCAATTGGTACAGGTCTAAACGCCGCACAAGGTTACCAAGCATCAGCTGTGAAACACCTAGCGGAAGTAACAGGCCTAGAAGTGGTTCCTGCAGAAGACTTGATCGAAGCAACGTCTGACTGTGGTGCATACGTAATGACGCACGGCGCACTAAAACGCCTAGCGGTTAAACTGTCTAAGATCTGTAATGACCTGCGTCTGCTTTCATCTGGTCCTCGTTCAGGTTTGAACGAACTGAACCTGCCAGAACTTCAAGCAGGCTCGTCAATCATGCCAGCGAAAGTAAACCCAGTAGTTCCAGAAGTAGTTAACCAAGTTTGTTTCAAAGTGCTTGGTAACGACAACACTATCTCGTTTGCAGCAGAAGGTGGTCAGCTTCAGCTTAACGTGATGGAACCTGTGATTGCACAAAGCATGTTTGAGTCTATCTCAATCCTATCCAACGCATGTGTCAACCTGCGTGACAAGTGTATCGATGGCATCACAGTCAACAAAGAGACGTGTGAAAGCTATGTCTACAACTCTATCGGTATCGTGACTTACCTAAACCCATACATTGGCCACCACGAAGGTGACATCGTTGGTAAGATCTGTGCAGAAACAGGTAAGAGTGTTCGTGAAGTCGTGCTTGAGCGCGGTCTGCTAACCGAAGAAGAGCTTGATGAAATTCTTTGTGTTGAAAACTTTATGCACCCAACGTATAAAGCGAAACGCTACGAATAATCGCAGTAAGAAAGGGCTCTTCGGAGCCCTTTTTTGGCACTCAATACGGTTAACCACAATTTTATCAAGGTCTCTCTTCATTCCTATTATCTAACTATTTAGACGCTGAGTCGTTAGATAATCAGAATCAAAATAAACTTTATGAGGTATCAATATGGTGGCAGTCGAACTCTTTGTCGTTCTGCTCTTTATCTATTTAGGAGCAAGAATTGGTGGTATTGGCATTGGTTTAGCAGGTGGTGCAGGTGTTATCGCACTTTCTTTGGTACTTGGTGTACCCACTAGCCAAGCTTTTATTCCAGTAGACGTTATTCTTATCATTATGTCGGTCATTACCGCGATCGCAGCCATGCAGGTTGCTGGTGGCATGGACTGGTTAGTACAAGTGGCTGAAAACTTTTTGCGTAAACACCCTGAGCGCATCACCTTTTATGCGCCGATTGTAACTTTCTTAATGACGCTAATGGCAGGAACAGGACACACTGCGTTCTCGACTCTGCCTGTTATCGCTGAAGTAGCAAAAGGCCAAGGAGTACGTCCATCGCGCCCACTGTCTATTGCAGTTGTTGCTTCACAAATTGCTATTACCGCTTCACCGATTTCAGCGGCTGTTGTTGCGTTTGCAGCAATGCTAGCGCCTATGGGTGTGGATTACCTAACTCTGTTAGCGGTATGTATTCCAACCACTTTCATCGCATGTATGATTGGTGCATTCGTTGCCAACTTTATGGGCAGCGAGCTTAAAGATGACCCTATCTATCAAGAACGTCTGGAAAAAGGCTTAATCAAGCTAGCAACTGAAAAGCAGCGTGAAATTCTACCTACAGCAAAAACTGCAACTTACATCTTCCTTGCCGCGATCGGTTTTGTTGTTTGCTACGCAGCAGCAATTTCCGGCTCGATTGGCCTTATCAAGGATCCGGCGCTAGGCCGAAATGAAGCGATCATGACAGTGATGCTGGCAGCAGCGGCAGCCATCGTTCTCGTGACTAAGATTGATGCATCTAAGATCCCTTCAGCGGCAACCTTCCGCTCGGGTATGACAGCATGTGTTTGTGTACTTGGTGTTGCTTGGCTTGGTTCAACCTTTGTTAACGCACACGTAGACGGCATTAAAGAAGTGGCGGGTGCACTGCTTTCAGATTACCCATGGATGCTAGCTATGGTGCTGTTCTTTGCTTCAATGCTACTTTACTCACAAGGGGCAACAACCGTAGCACTAATGCCAGCAGCATTGGCTATTGGTGTCGCGCCTCTCACAGCCGTTGCATCTTTCGCCGCAGTAAGTGCGCTGTTCGTACTACCTACCTACCCAACACTGCTTGCAGCAGTTGAAATGGACGACACTGGCTCAACACGTATCGGCAAGTACGTCTTCAACCATCCGTTCTTTATTCCTGGTGTGGTGACTATCTCGTCTGCGGTAGCGCTAGGCTTTACATTCGGCGGTTTATTCATCTAAAAACCATATTAAAACTAAGGGAGCTTCGGCTCCCTTTTTTATTTTATCTCGTGTAAAAAATCTAGCTCACATTTTATTTTTGACTTTAGTCAATAAAGTGTTCAAAAACTCTTTGTGCATTTAAATCCCAACGTTTGAATAAAATTCCGGTCAAATTTTTACTTTCCAACCACAGCCTACTTACCCACCTTCTATAACTGTTTTTCTAGAATATTAATCCGCCTATTTCAAACAATTAGTCGCTCCAATTTATCACTAGATTTATAGCGTTTTTTTTGTCGATTTATTTTGTGAAGATCACCAAAGTTAGCATCAAGAACTGCTTTTAAAATAGCATCAAAGGGCAGATTTGACAGTGAAGCCCAGTTTATAAATCAAATACCAATAACTTACCCTACATAAGTTATTTAATTATTAATAACTATTAGTCGCTGATTCACTTTTATTTATTGGTATATAAATAAAAGTAAGGAGATAGCCATGACAACCCAAACTGTACCGACCGAAGAAAAAAAAGGCGGCTTCTTTGCCAACTTTAAGTTCCCTTCCGCATATACGATTCTTTTTGTTTTAATCGCGCTGGTTGCGCTGCTGACCTGGATTGTTCCAGCAGGCCAGTACGACCGCGTAATGAACGAAGACCTAGGGCGTGAAGTTCCTGTTACAGGCACCTATCAAGCCGTAGATGGCAACCCTCAAGGCGTTATTGATGTTCTACTTGCACCTATTGATGGCTTCTATGATCACAACAGCTACGAAGCTGCAGCGATCGACGTTTCTCTTTTCATCCTCATCATTGGTGGCTTCCTAGGGCTAGTAACGAAAACAGGGGCAATTGACGCGGGTATCGAGCGCGTGACTCATCGTCTGGAAGGACGAGAAGAGATGATGATACCTATACTGATGGCGCTGTTTGCCGCGGGTGGTACTGTTTACGGCATGGCTGAAGAATCTCTACCTTTCTACACCCTACTCGTCCCTGTCATGATGGCTGCGCGTTTTGACCCTGTTGTTGCAGCAGCAACCGTCTTGCTTGGTGCTGGTATTGGCTGTTTGGGTTCAACTATTAACCCATTTGCCACTGTCATCGCTGCAAACGCATCAGGTATCCCATTTACAGATGGTATTGCACTACGCCTTATCATGCTAGTCGCTGGTTGGGCTATCTGTGTTGCCTACGTGATGCGTTATGCTCGCATGGTTCGCGAAGACCAATCTAAATCGATTGTGTACGACAAATACGAAGAAAATAAAGCACACTTCCTTGGTAACCAGTCTGATGAAGGCTTAGAGTTCACGACCACTCGTAAAGCTATCCTTACTATTTTTGGTGGCTCATTTGGTGTGATGATCTACGGTGTATCAGTTGCAGGTTGGTGGATGGCCGAGATCTCTGCCATGTTCCTAGCCGCTACCATCATTGTCGGTATCGTGGCACGCATGAGTGAAGAAGAGTTTACTAGCAGCTTTATCGACGGTGCTCGCGACCTACTAGGCGTTGCGCTAATCATTGGTATTGCTCGTGGTATCGTCGTGGTTATGGACCGCGGTATGATCACTGACACCATCTTGTTCTCTGCTGAGCAAATGGTGACGGGGCTATCGTCTGTTGTGTTCATCAACGTGATGTTCTTCCTAGAGATTCTACTGTCGTTCCTTGTACCTTCAACGTCTGGTCTAGCGGTTCTTACTATGCCTATCATGGCGCCATTAGCAGACTTTGCGGGTGTCGGTCGTGACCTAGTTATCACTGCATATCAATCTGCATCTGGCTTAGTGAACCTAATTACGCCAACCTCTGCAGTTGTAATGGGCGGCTTGGCAATTGCTAAAGTCCCATACGTACGCTGGGTGAAATGGGTAGCGCCATTGCTAGCAATTCTGACTCTGTTCTGCGTTGTTGTACTAAGTATTGGTGCCCTAATCTAATCCACAGACTTCTTTTCCTTACCCTGGCTCACAGGAAGTGAGCCGCCCTCAAAGCCGCCATAGTGCGGCTTTTCTTTTGAGAGACCAGAAACGAGATACGAGATACGAGATACGAGATACGAGATACGAGATACGAGATACGAGAATATTTTACTTCTGCTCCTATTGCCTGCCAACACTATCAAAACTAAAGACTCCATCCCAAGCCACTCACATTCCTCTCGCAGGGCGAAGCCCGCTCCCGCAGCGAAGCGTTCTAGAAGACGAAGTCTGATCTCAATTCTATTTTTTTAATTAGAAAAAGTATCCCAACCAATAAACTTTATTAATTAAATAAACCCCTCTAATTAAAGCGGTGCAAATATTAATATGTGATCAGCACAACAATTATTACCAAATATTTTGTTATAAAACGATTAATTCACACCCCAAAAGCACTTATCTAGAAAGATTCATTGCATATTTCCGCTTTATTCAACTTATTGTCACTAAATTTTTTGTGCATATTCTTTCTTCTAATTATTGTTTATCTAGCATCTTGGATAATTACCTGCATAAAGTTCCACGCCGAGTGGCTAATTAGGGGTGTTACAGCTCAATAACAACTGCATAGATATTGTTAAAACCCTTGTAAATCAAGGCCTGGAGCATAAAAATCGAACTGTGATTGACCTCTAAGATTCCCCCGCCAACAGGCGTAATATGAGTTCCAGAAACAAAATAAGTGAATAAATAAATTCACGCTTCTATTCCCTACAAATTAAATATTAGTTTTTAAATATTAAGACTAATTAGAATATAAGAGAGATACGATCATGAGTAAGTTATACGTAGGTTCTGAAATCGGTCAATTACGTCGCGTTCTTGTTCACCGCCCTAGACGAGCTCTGACTCACCTAACACCTTCTAACTGTCACGATCTGCTATTTGATGACGTATTGGCAGTTGAGCGTGCAGGTAAAGAGCACGACGTATTCACTCAAACATTGCGTGATCAAGGTGTGGAAGTGCTACTTCTTACAGACCTACTAGCAGACACGCTTGCTGTTCCAGAAGCCAAAGACTGGCTACTTAGCCGCCAAGTATCAGATTACCGCTTAGGCAAGACTTTCGCTAACGATGTACGCTGCTACTTAGGTGACCTACCTAATCTAGAGCTCGCGAAAATTCTGACAGGTGGCCTTTCTTACGCTGAAATGCCAATGAAATCTTCTTCAATGATGCAAGGTCTGCATGCTCCAACTGACTTCATCATTGAGCCTCTACCAAACCACCTATTTACTCGTGACACTTCTTGCTGGGTATACGGTGGCGTATCAATCAACCCAATGGCAAAACCTGCTCGTCAACGTGAAACAAACCATGTTCGTGCTATTTACCGCTGGCATCCAACCTTCGCAGGTCAAGACTTCATTAAGTACTTCGGCGACGAAGAGACAATCAACTACGACAACTCAACTATCGAAGGCGGCGACGTATTGGTTCTTGGTCGTGGCACGGTACTTATCGGTATGTCTGAGCGTACAACCGCACAAGGTGTTGAGCACCTAGCTTCTGGTCTATTCAAGCACGGCCAAGCGAAACAAATCATTGCAATGGAGCTACCTAAACACCGCTCTTGCATGCACCTAGACACCGTTATGACTCACATGAACGAAGATACCTTCTCTGTTTACCCAGAAGTGGTTCGTAAAGACGTGAAATGTTGGAGCCTAACTGGCGATGAGTCTGGTGCGGTTAATGTGAAAGAAGAGGGCTACTTTGTAACGGCTATCGAGAAAGCACTTGGTGTCGACAAGCTAAACCTTATCACAACGGGTGGTGACAACTTCCACGCAGAACGTGAGCAGTGGAACGACGCAAACAACGTACTAACTGTGAAACCTGGCGTGGTTGTTGGCTACGAAGGCAACACTTACACCAACGAGAAATACGACAAAGCGGGCATCACTGTTCTACCTATCCCAGGTGACGAGCTAGGCCGTGGTCGTGGTGGCGCTCGCTGCATGAGCTGCCCAATCGAGCGTGACGGTATTTAAGTAAGTGATTAGTTGGCGGGAGCCCTTTGCTCCTGCCCCCTGCAGAGAGATTAAAGCAATGACTAAACAAACAGTAGTTGTAGCACTTGGTGGTAACGCCCTACTTCGCCGCGGCGAGCCATTAGAAGCTGAAGTTCAGCGCCAAAACATTGAGATTGCGGTTAAGACAATTTCTGAAATCGCGCAAGAGTACAACGTAGTGCTTGTGCACGGTAACGGCCCACAAGTTGGCCTACTTGCTCTACAAGGTCTGGAATACAAGAAAGTCGCTCCGTACCCACTCGATGTATTGGGCAGTGAAACTCAAGGCATGATCGGCTACATGCTGATGCAAGAGTTTAAAAACCAAATGCCTAATGTCAACGCGACTTGCATGTTGACTCAAATGACGGTTGACCCAAGCGATCCTGCATTCGCTGATCCAACCAAGCCTATCGGCCCAATTTACGAAGAAGCAGAAGCGCGTGAACTAGCAGAGAAGTACCGTTGGACAATCAAGCCAGACGGCCAACACTTCCGCCGCGTAGTCCCAAGCCCACAACCTACAGGCATCATTGAACATGAAGCGATTACCGCACTGATCGAGCAAGGCCACTTGGTTATCTGTACTGGCGGTGGCGGTATTCCAGTCAAACGCGAAAACGGCAAATTAGTTGGTGTTGAAGCGGTTATCGACAAAGACATGTCTGCTGCGTTCCTAGCAAAACAACTAGACGCAGATGCGCTACTTATCCTGACTGACGCTGATGCGGTTTACCTAGATTGGGGCAAACCAACTCAACATGCTCTACGCAGCACTAACCCATCTGAACTGGCTCAGTACCAATTTGATGCTGGCTCTATGGGACCGAAGATCGAAGCGTCATGCGAGTTCATTAAACAAGGTGGCAAAGTGGTCGGCATTGGTTCTCTAGAAGATGGTTTACGCATTCTTCAAGGCACCGCGGGTACCAATATCACCAAAGGCTAACCGACTCGTAACTCCACAACTGGAGCGAGATTGAATAACCAGACCCTCGTTGAATTTAAGGTGCCTCTATCTCGCTCCCCACTGTGGAAGCAAAAGTTATACAAACATTACTTATTTATGCGCTTTCTTACCTCTTTCCCTGCAACCAAGAGAGCGCAATCAAAACAAAGAAGGAAAACATCATGGCTTTTAACCTACGCAACCGTAACTTCCTAAAACTATTAGACTTTACTCCACGTGAAATTCAACACATGTTGGATCTATCTGCGGAACTTAAAAAAGCGAAATACAACGGCTATGAACAACCTCGTCTAAAAGGCAAAAACATTGCGCTAATTTTCGAGAAAACGTCTACTCGTACTCGTTGTGCATTTGAAGTTGCAGCATTTGACCAAGGCGCTCAAGTTTCTTACTTAGGCCCATCGGGTTCTCAAATCGGTCACAAAGAGTCAATGAAAGATACTGCTCGCGTCCTTGGTCGCATGTACGACGGCATCGAGTACCGCGGCTTTGGTCAAGAAATCGTTGAAGAGCTAGGTGCGTACGCTGGTGTTCCTGTATGGAATGGCCTAACAGACGAGTTCCACCCAACGCAAATCCTAGCTGACTTCCTAACTATGATGGAACACGGCCGTGGTAAACAGCTACATGAAATGAAATTCGCTTACCTAGGCGACGCTCGCAACAACATGGGTAACTCTCTAATGGTTGGTGCGGCGAAGATGGGTATGGACATCCGCCTAGTGGCTCCTAAAGCGTTCTGGCCAGAAGAAGAGCTAGTAGCGACTTGTCGCGAAATCGCTGAAGAAACTGGTGCGAAAATCACTCTGACTGAAGACGTACAAGAAGGCGTTCAAGGCTGTGATTACCTATACACAGACGTATGGGTATCTATGGGTGAAGCGAAAGAAGCATGGGCTGAGCGTATCAACCTAATGATGCCTTACCAAGTGAACATGGAAATGCTAAAAGCGACAGGTAACCCACATGTGAAATTCATGCACTGTCTACCTGCATTCCATGGCGAAGATACTACCGTTGGTAAACAGCTAGCGGCTGAGTACCCACAACTTAAAGATGGCGTAGAAGTAACAGATGAAGTTGTTGAATCAAAACACTCTATCGTCTTCGATGAAGCAGAGAACCGTATGCACACTATCAAAGCAGTGATGGTAGCAACACTAGGCGACTAATATCACTCAAAGATATTAATCGCGAACACTCCATATCACGGAATTAATCCATAGGTATCACGAGTGGTTTGCAGGGAAATGCGGGTGGCATTCAGAGGCTCTGAATAAAGCCCGCATTTTTTTTCATCGCGCTGACAATAAAAAACCTCCCAATCACCCTCCAAGCAAATTCCGACAACGGCTGCGAAAAGCACATCAAAAACAGTCAATTTCGCATAAAAATCCAATTTCTGGATACTTTGCGCAAACGCTTGCGTCGCGTAATTTTGTCCGTATAATCCTCCGAAATTTGTCTAGGAGAGTATTATGAACCAGCAAAATACAACATCTCGTTGTTACAAAACGCGCCCTGAATCAGGGACGTCAGCTGTTTTATTTTTAGTCTCCATCGATCCTTTATCAGCCTCCTATTGTTAGGGGGCTTTTTTTTGTCTGTCATCTATGAGGCGAGGAAATACAGCTATGGCGCATTCGTTATTTAACAAGCACATCATCTCCATCCCTGAGCTCAGCCGCAGCGAGCTTGAACTTATCGTCGATACTGCAGCACGCTTAAAAGCAGAGCCAAACCCTGAGCTACTAAAAAACAAAGTCGTGGCGAGTTGCTTCTTCGAACCATCGACTCGTACCCGTCTGTCGTTTGAAACCGCCGTTGAACGTTTAGGCGGCAGCGTGATTGGTTTCGATAACGGGGGTAACACCTCTCTGGCTAAAAAAGGGGAAACCTTGGCTGACTCGGTCCAAGTCATCGCTTCATATGTTGATGCCTTTGTGATGCGCCACCCTCAAGAAGGAGCTGCGCGTTTAGCATCTGAGTTCTCTAACGGTGTTCCAATCATTAACGGTGGCGACGGCGCAAACCAACACCCAACCCAAACTCTGCTCGACCTATTCTCTATCCACGAAACGCAAGGCACGCTTGATAACCTCAACGTTGCTTTCGTTGGGGACCTAAAATATGGCCGCACTGTGCACTCACTGACTCAAGCACTGGCAAAATTCAACAACGTACGCTTCTTCTTTATCGCTCCAGATGCACTGGCTATGCCTGACTATATCTGCGAAGAGTTAGAGGAAGCGGGTATCAAGTTCAGTATGCACAACAACATTGAAGAAGTGGTTCCTGAGCTGGATGTGCTTTACATGACGCGAGTGCAAAAAGAACGTTTTGATGAGTCAGAGTACGCGCACATGAAATCAGCCTTCATTCTTACAGCAGCAACTCTAGAAGGCGCACGCGACAACTTAAAAGTACTTCACCCACTACCACGTGTTGACGAGATCACCACAGATGTCGATAAGACCAAACACGCTTACTACTTCGAGCAAGCTGAAAATGGCGTTTATGCGCGCGAAGCTCTGCTAGCCCTAGTCTTGAACGAAACTCTTTAATCCGCAGGAGAACTATCATGGTAAAAGAAACTCAACTACAAGTAGAAGCGATTCGCAACGGCTCTGTCATTGACCATATTCCTGCAAACATTGGCATCAAAGTGCTGAAACTGTTCAAGATGCACAAATCAAATGAGCGTATTACGATAGGTTTAAACCTGCCTTCTTCAGCGCTAGGTGCTAAAGACCTGATCAAGATTG
Source organism: Vibrio sp. R10-SG3-ISO10 (assembly GCF_059834185.1). NCBI lineage: Bacteria > Pseudomonadati > Pseudomonadota > Gammaproteobacteria > Vibrionales > Vibrionaceae > Vibrio > Vibrio sp. R10-SG3-ISO10. The sequence goes on along the minus strand of NZ_JCBDHG010000025.1, from coordinate 170,879 downwards.
AAAACATCTACCTGACTAAAGAGCAAGCGAACCAACTGGCGCTTTACGCTCCAAAAGCAACAGTGAATCAGATTGAAGAATACAAGGTCGTCAACAAGCTTAATCTTGTGCTTCCAGAAAGCATTGAAAGTGTGTTTGAGTGCCCGAATAGCAACTGTATTTCACACGGAGAACCGGTAGAAAGTCGCTTTAATGTGCAGCAAAAGAAAGAGAATGCGCAGCTAAAATGCCATTACTGTGAAAAAGTATTCTCACGCGAAATCATGACAGAAGCGCGCTAAGCAATCAGCGCTTAATCTCGCTACGCTCCCTCTAAAATTAAGCTGGATATTTATTCCCAATTAGGAATAAATATCCACTTTACATCAGAATATTTCTCCAAAAAACATCCATCAAAGCAGTTATTTATTTGGCGATCGCTCTCACAAAGCCACATATACTTTGGTGGTATTATGATCGCATTAAATATAAGTCACCAAAAAAGAAGTGACCGCTCAATCAAATAGTACGGCACCTAGATGGAGTTAAGTGCTGATAGTTACATGGACGAATCATCCCTACGTCATGTTTTTTAAGGAGTTCCCATGAGTGAAACTCTAAACGCAACCACTATTGACTACAGTGAAGACAAAACGCTAACCGCGGCATGCAAACGTCTGCTGCAACAGCAAAGTTTTAGCACTCAAAATGAGCTCCGTGAAGCCTTGGTAGATATTGGTTTCGAAGGTATCAGTCAATCAACCGTCTCTAGATTGCTGTCTCAGTTAGGTGTAGTGAAAGTCCAGAATGCGTGTGGTAAGAAGGTTTACTGCATTACCGTTGAAACGGCTCCGGTACGTGTCGAGTCTTCTATCTCTTCCCAGATAGAATTCATTACTCATAACCAAGCCATGGTGGTGGTCAAAACCCACCCAGGTAGCGCGCAACTTGTCGCTCGATTAGTCGATATTGATCCTCATACCGAGATCTTAGGTACTGTTGGTGGTAACGATACGGTACTTGTCATCCCTAAAGATACTGACAACATTGATGCGTGTGAGCGTGTGGTTCGCGCGCGGTTAGGTGTCGCTTAGAACTTTATTGCCTCCTCTAAGAGCCCCATTTCTTTGGGGAGGCATCACACAAAAAATGTTCTAAATGATAGCAAGTTGAAACTTATTCCCCCTTTCCTCTGTCTGATTGAGTTAAAATGATGAAAATTTAACTTAAGTGACTCTTCTATGCGCTTCGCTTTATCTCTAATTCTGCTGTGTTTTTCTATTGTTTCTGCACCTGCTTTAGCCGTTTTTGAGCAATCAAACTCCGCACCAAGCTTTGGCGTTAGCAACAATACTTTTGTTCCGGTAGACCAAGCTTTCCCATTCAGTTCTTTCCAACAAGGGAATCGCGTTTTCCTCGATTGGCAAGTCAAAGAAGATTACTATCTCTATCAACATCGTATTTCTGTCAGTGGCGAAAATGTCACTCTGGGTGATATTGAAATGCGAGATGGAGAACCTTACAAAGATGAGTTCTTTGGTGAGGTAAATATTTACACGACACCGCTATTTGTCGAAGTTCCGCTCGCAAATTACCAAGATGGGGCGCGCCTGATCGTTCAATACCAAGGCTGTGCCAAAGCCGGTTTTTGCTACCCACCAGAAACCCGAGTTATCGATGTCACTAGCTTCGACTTCCAAGAAGCGAATGCAGTCATTCCAACTCAAAAAGAACCGGCAAATTCAACAACAGCAACAAAGCAAACACCTGTCTCAAGCGAGTCAAACCTTGCTTCTAAGCTCAGTGACAACTGGTGGACGCCTCTACTATTTTTGGCTTTAGGTGTTGGTCTCGCCTTTACACCATGCGTACTGCCAATGTACCCAATTTTAACCAGTATTGTTCTGGGTAGCGGTAAGCTTAGCCATGGACGTGCCCTAGGGTTGGCCTTTATCTACGTGCAAGGCATGGCACTGACCTATACCTTACTCGGCCTAGTTGTTGCGTCAGCGGGTATGCAATTTCAAGCGGCCATGCAGCACCCTTATGTCTTAGTTGGCCTAAGCGTTTTATTTGTCGCCCTGGCACTCTCCATGTTTGGTCTCTACAGCTTGCAGCTGCCTAGCAGCGTTCAGACATGGTTGAACAATTTAAGCAATAAACAGCAAGGTGGAAGTTCACTGGGTGTGTTCGCCATGGGAGCGATTTCTGGCTTAGTTTGTTCACCTTGTACCACTGCGCCGCTCTCTGGTGCTCTATTGTATGTAGCACAAAGTGGCGATCTACTCACTGGTGGTATCGCTCTGTATGCTCTGGCACTTGGCATGGGGATTCCATTGATGCTAGTCGCTGTTTTTGGCAACAAGCTGCTACCAAAAGCAGGCAATTGGATGGATCGGGTCAAGACTCTGTTTGGCTTCATTCTACTGGCTGCGCCAATATTCTTACTTGAGCGAATCTTGCCTGAAGTGTGGGCGACAGGATTATGGTCAGTGCTCGGCATTGCTGCGTTTGGTTGGCTCTACCATGTCAAAAATTCACTGCCATTTGGTGGCTGGAAACAGAGCGTGGTGGGAATCATCGCTGTACTTGGTCTATTTGCTTCAGCTCAACCTGCATTGAACCACTACTTTGGTAAGAGCGCGATCAGCACCGAGCAAAAACAAAATCAGATAGAATTTATCCGGATCGCCAATGTTGAGCAGCTCAACACACAACTTGCTAAAGCAAAAGCGGATGGTAAAGCGGTCATGCTCGATTTCTACGCCGACTGGTGTGTGGCCTGTAAAGAATTCGAGAAATACACCTTCCACCAGCCAGATGTTGAGTCGCGCCTAAAAGATTTTGTGTTGCTGCAAGCAGACGTGACACGAAATCAACCACAAGACATTGCCTTATTGAAAGAGATGAGCGTGCTAGGGCTTCCTACTATCGAGTTCTGGGATAGACAAGGAACTCATCTTCCAAGCGCTCGTATTACTGGCTTCATGAAAGCTCAGCCATTTTTGACACATATTGATAGTTTTCTAACAGAGAAGAAGTAGTTAAGCTAGAGTGGCACAACTAATTGCTTTTTAACGACAAAATGAAGGATGCACATGTCAAGTAAAGTATACGTACTCGCACAATTTAAAGCTAAGAAAGGAAAGGAATCGGAACTATTTGAAGTATTGAAAGCTCTCGAACCAGACTCATTACGTGAAGAAGGGTGTATACAATATATTCTGACTCGCCAAATCAATCATCCTAGCGCTACTCGAACCGACTACAGCATTGTGTTTAATGAAATCTGGGCTAATGCGGAGAGCTGGGCTGCACATGGTCGTCGACTTCAGATTCAAACTTTCTTTGAAACTCACGTACAAGCAGAAACAGGACTTGTTGAAGACGCTATTGTAACCGCTTATAGCGATGAAGCTGACAACTTCGACGCTCCAATTTTCCTGTAAGCACATGATAAATATTTGCTATACATCATAGTTGTTTGAGCCAAGCATTGCAGATACATCCTTATGCTCGGCTCTTTCACATTTTGTGAAGAAACACTCGATAATCCACGCATACTAGTTGTGTCTCTATCAGCAAATGGTAATACTGAACTTAATAACCTATAAAAAGTGTTGATTCCATGGACGCGACCTACACCATTATCATTGCGGATGATCATCCGCTGTTTCGCAATGCTCTGTTCCAATCGGTGCATATGGCGGTGAGTGGCGCAAATCTGCTAGAAGCCGACTCGTTAGATGCCCTTCTTACCCTGCTCGCTAAAGAAGACGAACCGGACTTACTTCTGCTCGACTTAAAGATGCCTGGAGCAAACGGCATGTCAGGCTTGATTCAACTGCGTGCTGAATATCCTGATTTACCCATTGTGGTCGTCTCAGCTAGTGAAGAACCGTCAGTAGTGACTCAGGTTAAGAGCCATGGCGCATTCGGTTTTATTCCTAAATCCAGTGATATGCGTGAACTCGTCAGTGCTCTCAATCAGGTGCTCAATGGCGAACCTTTCTTCCCTGAAGGTTCCATTACCAACAACGCAGCATGTAATGATTTAGCAGAAAAAATTGCCACTTTGACTCCACAGCAATACAAAGTCTTAGGAATGCTATCTGATGGCTTACTGAATAAGCAGATTGCTTATGAATTAAATGTATCAGAAGCGACAATAAAAGCTCATATGACAGCAATATTCCGCAAGTTAGGTGTAAAAAATCGAACTCAAGCTGTTATTTTGCTTCAACAACTCGAATCAGAAGCTTAACTCACCAGTTTCTGACACAAATACTCCTAGAAATTTGCTACACTTGAGGCATCAGGCAAAAATCTGATTTACCCCTCTGTTCAACAAACTCTGGGAGTACTTCTCTTGCTAAGCGTTCTAATTACTCAATTTGTCGTCCTCTGGGCCGTTATCGATCCCATTGGCTCAGTCCCGGTTTACTTATCTCAAACTCAGCATCTCACCGCTAAACAGCGCCGTTTGGTCGCGTTAAAAGCCGTGGCTATTTCAACGGGCGTACTACTGTTTTTCCTCGTCGCAGGTCAGTTGCTCCTTGAAGCGATGCAGATACCCTTGCCAGCATTTCAGGCGGCAGGTGGCTTAGTACTACTACTGTTTGCCCTAACCATGATCTTTGGCGAGTCTAAGCCTGAACAAGAAACTAAGCTTTCTGAAGAAGTGAGTCATTCCGATCTCGCTGACTTGGCGGTTTACCCTTTAGCTATTCCCTCTATCGCTTCGCCGGGAGCGATGATGGCGATTGTCATGCTGACGGACAATCATAGATATGCACTTGTCGATCAGGGGATTACTGCCGCTGTCATGGTGACGGTTTTACTTATCACCCTATTGTTACTTCTGGGTGCGACACATATTCAAAAGTGGATTGGCAATGTCGGTGCCGCCATTATCAGTCGTGTGATGGGGCTTATTCTTGCGGCTGTAGCAGTAAGCAACCTGCTGATGGGGATCAAAGATTTCTACGCCGGATAGCGAAAATCGATAAGACTAACAATAAAACGTTAGACTTTAGGCTAATTTAACACACCATTAACATCACAAAAATCTATCATTAATCCTTAAGCGCCTTATTTTTAGGCGCTTTTTGTTTTTCTCACCGCGACTAAAGTTGAAAAGAGTTCTTGTCCCACCCTTGCTAATGTAGATATTGAAACATTTTATTAACAACGAACACGTAAGGAGACGGCAATGGCGTTTGAAAGTCAGGATAAAGCCAAAGCCTACTGGGATAAGAACGTAAAACTAATGGTTAGCCTTATGGTTATCTGGTTTGTCGTTTCTTTCGGCTGCGGCATTTTATTTGTAGATGAACTCAATCAATTTCAACTAGGCGGGTACAAGCTTGGTTTCTGGTTTGCTCAACAAGGCTCAATCTATGCCTTCCTGGGTATTATTTTCTACTACGCGTGGAAAATGCGCCAAATCGACCGTGAATTCGGCGTAGATGAGTAAGGAGTAACTCAGATGGATTTGAAAACTATCACTTACCTCGTTGTTGGTGCGACCTTTATCCTTTACATCGGTATTGCGATTTGGGCACGTGCTGGGTCAACTAAAGAGTTTTATGTTGCAGGCGGTGGTGTAAACCCAATCGCCAACGGTATGGCAACCGCAGCAGACTGGATGTCAGCCGCATCATTTATCTCTATGGCAGGTCTGATTGCCTTTATGGGTTACGGCGGTTCCGTATTCCTAATGGGTTGGACTGGCGGTTACGTACTTCTCGCACTACTACTTGCACCTTACCTACGTAAGTTCGGCAAGTTTACTGTACCAGAGTTCGTAGGTGAGCGTTTCTACTCAAACGCAGCACGTATCGTAGCAGTTGTCTGTCTTATCATCGCGTCGGTCACTTATGTAATCGGTCAGATGAAAGGCGTTGGTGTTGCGTTCGGTCGTTTCCTAGAAGTGGATTACTCTACTGGTCTTCTGATCGGTATGTGTATCGTATTCATGTACGCTGTAATGGGTGGCATGAAAGGGATTACTTACACGCAGATTGCTCAATATTGCGTACTCATTTTAGCTTACACTATTCCTGCAATCTTTATCTCTCTGCAACTAACTGGTCACCCTCTTCCTCAGATTGGTCTCGGTAGTACCATCCAAGGCACCGACGTCTATCTACTCGATAGGCTCGACCAAGTGGTCACCGAACTCGGCTTTAGTGAATACACCACTCAAGTCCGTGGCGATACACTCAACATGTTTGTTTACACTATGTCGCTAATGATCGGTACTGCGGGTCTACCACACGTAATCATCCGTTTCTTCACGGTACCTAAAGTGCGTGACGCACGTACTTCAGCAGGTTGGGCACTCGTCTTCATCGCTATCCTATACACAACTGCACCAGCAGTATCGGCAATGGCTCGCCTAAACCTAATGGATACCGTAAACCCAGCTCCAGGTCAGCACCTTGCTTATGATGAGCGCCCTGACTGGTTCAAAAACTGGGAGAAAACAGGTCTACTAGGCTTTGATGATAAGAACGGCGATGGTCTGATTGAATACACGTCAAACCCAGCGACTAACGAGCTGAAAGTTGACCGTGACATCATGGTACTGGCTAACCCTGAGATTGCTAAGCTTCCAAACTGGGTGATTGCCTTAGTGGCAGCAGGTGGTCTGGCAGCGGCACTATCAACGGCGGCAGGTCTATTGCTCGCGATATCCTCTGCGATATCCCATGATTTAATCAAAGGCGTCATCAATCCGAATATATCCGAGAAGAAAGAGCTGCTCGCCAGTCGGATTTCCATGGCGGTGGCGATTGCGGTGGCAGGCTATCTCGGCCTCAACCCGCCAGGCTTTGCAGCAGGTACGGTAGCACTGGCATTTGGTCTTGCGGCGTCCTCAATCTTCCCGGCACTGATGATGGGTATCTTCAGTAAAGGTATCAACAAGGAAGGCGCAATCGCAGGTATGATTGCAGGTATCAGTATCACTCTATTCTATGTATTCCAGCACAAAGGCATCCTGTTTGTTGCTGACTGGACTTACCTAGAAAGCTGGGGCAGCAACTGGTTCCTAGGCATTGAGCCAAACGCATTCGGTGCAATTGGTGCAGTCTTTAACTTCGCAGTCGCGTTCGCTGTATCGAAAGTAACAGCGGAAACACCACAAGAAGTGAAAGACTTGGTTGAACACGTACGTGTACCAGCAGGCGCTGGCGGTGCAGTAGACCACTAAAATAGTACCTAAGCCACAAAAGCCCCCTCGGGGGCTTTTTTATTCGCTAAATTGAGTTAACTTAGCCTTTTAACGTTGAAGCCAGGACGCAAGATGTTCAAAAATAAGCACTTTCTAATCGCATTATTGATTGCCCCAATTCTTTCTCTGATTGCCTACTTTGGTACAGATATGGCGCTGAGTGAAAAGCCTCATGCCGCGAAAGAAGGCGAAACCTATAAGCTAGCCGCCAAATCTAACTGCCGCTACACCAGCGGACTATGTGATATGACCAACGGCGACTTTAAAGTGCAGTTTCGTTCCGAGAAGTTAACCGCGAACGGTTTGGATTTATCTTTAAAAGCCGCTTTCCCTTTAGAAGGTGTAAAGCTATCCATTGTCGATAGCCAAGAGCAAAGCGCTCAACCTTTGGATATGCAGCCAACAGATAGTACTGGCCAACACTGGGCAATCTCTGTAGCGAAACCAACATCCGCTGAAAGCTGGCTACGCGTCGCAATTCAGTCTGAAGGAACGCTGTATTACGGCGAAACTCAAACTGCGTTTGTTAAATACGAGACTTTGTTTACGGAGTAGCGAGAAGCGAGAAGCGAGAAGCGAGAAGCGAGAAGCGAGAAGCGAGAAGCGAGAAGCGAGAAGCGAGAAGCGAGAAGCGAGAAGCGAGAAGCGAGAAGCGAGAAGCGAGAAATTTTGGAGGGTTGGCACTAAGTGTCAACCCTTTTTCATTGGATGCGGGATGCGCCTCATTCTACTTTCCCATAAGCAGGCACTATCAAAAGTTGCCAACTCACTAACAAATTTCCCTCTCGAAGGACGAAGTCCGTTCTCTAGCATAGCGTTCTATAGGGCGCAGCCCGTTCCCGATTCCGGGCCCTCTAAACCCGATTCAACACCGCCCTGAGTTTTAGCGGTTTAACAGGCTTGGGAATAAAACTAAACCCATTCGACTTGATACCATCTAGCATATCGTCAGTGCGGTCTGCACTAATAATGACGCCGATAAAGCTATCACCTAAACGCAGGCGACATTGCTGAAGCACTTCTAATCCTGTGCGTCCATTATCGAGTCGATAATCAGACAAAATCACATCCGGCACCCAGGTTTCTTCTATTGCTTGCAAGCTGTTAACCAAGTCCACAGCGGTGCGTACGTCGCACCCCCAGCGGCCGAGCAAGGTTTCCATGCCAACCAAGATATCGGTTTCGTTATCCACACATAGAACTTTCAAATGACTCAAGTCTGAAGTAGAGCTTGCCGGTACAGTTTTTACTGGTTCTAGGGCTTTTTCGCTGCGCGCGAGTGTAATCGAGAACACGCTGCCTTTACCCGGCCATGAACGCATAGTGATTTGGTGACCAAGAACATGAGCTATCCCTTTAGAAATCGCTAGTCCAAGCCCTAAGCCCTGATCGGAACGAACTTGATTCCCACGATTAAACTCTTCAAATATCTCTTGCTGCTTGTCCTCATCAATGCCCATACCATTGTCCCACACATCGATGCGTGCTTGGCTTCCCACTCGTCTTACGCCGAGAACCACTTTACCTTTTGGACTGTAGCGAAACGCGTTGGTTAAGAAGTTTTGTACCACACGACGTAAGAGCTTCGGGTCAGACTGAACCAATAGCTGACTCGGAATCATGGTGAACTCAACACCCTGCTGCTTAGCAAGCGCACTAAATTCCGCATTGAGGTTAGATAAAACATCGTTAATCGCAAAGCCATGCACGTTGATATCTAGCTTGCCTGATTCTAGACGCGAGATATCCAGTAAGTCGCCAATCAAATCTTCAGCGGCCCCTAAGGCACTTTCAATATGCTGGGAAAGCTGTTTAGTTTCAGGCTCTTTTGCCACTTCAGACAAGGATGAGGCAAACAGGCGAGCAGCATTGAGTGGCTGCATTAAGTCATGGCTTACGGCCGCTAAAAAGCGCGATTTAGATTGTGACTCATGTTCAGATCTTTGGGTGGCTGAGACCAATTTTTTGTTCAGCTGCTCTAGCTCTTGAGTACGCTCTTGTACGCGCTCTTCAAGGGTTTCGTTAGCATCTTTTAGTGCTTGTTCGGCATCGCGGAAGACGGTGATGTCGGTAAAGCTCATCACAAACCCTCCACCTGGCATTGGGTTGCCCTGCACTTCTATCACTCGACCATCAGGTCGCACACGCGAAGAGGTATGACGCGTCCCTTGTTCCAGGTGAAAAACTCGTCGGCGCACATGCTCGTCAGGGTCACCCGGACCACACAAGCCTTGTTCAGCATTATGGCGAATCACATCAGCAATCGGCCTACCCACCTGAATCAAGCCGACCGGAAACGTAAATAGCTCTAAGTAACGCTGATTCCATGCCACAAGACGAAGCTGCTTATCGACCACGGCAATACCTTGACCGATATGTTCAATCGCCCCTTGCAGTAATCCTCGGCTAAAGTCATACAGCTCTGAAGCTTCATCGACAATGGTAGCAACTTCTTCCAGTTGCATGTTTCTGCCTTGTAGCGCAGAAGTAAGGACTAACTTAGCCGATGAGGCACCAAAAACCCCAGCCAACACCCTTTCGGTATGGCGAATTAAAGTAGAAGGCGCTTGTTGATTCGGCAGTAAGGTTTCTCTTTGCTGTTGCCAATATTGCCTGAATGCACTTCGCACCCGTTGCCTACCAACAAAACGCGACGCCAGCATCTCTAACTCACCCACAGTGACACGGCTTTGATACAAGCTCATATTTTCACTTTCAGGCAGAGGCGTACCCACAAACGAAGCAGACTGTAAGCGCTCACTTAGACTGGCACGAGTTAGCAGTGAGACGACAACATAGCAAAGTGTGTTGAGCGCAACACTGAGTACAATGCCCCAGTCTGAGTTTTTGACATTGAGATTTTGCAGCCATTCAGGCGGAGTAATCATCCACAGCAGGAAGTTGTCTTGCGCGGTGCCGGCCAACATATCGGTTTGGCTCATTAAGGTAATCAGCCATAAGGTAAAACCCACCGCCAAACCAACGTATACCCCTTTGCGGTTACCCTGACGCCAATACATGCCACCTATCAAAGCTGGGGCAAACTGGGTGATAGCCGCAAAGGAGAGGAAACCAATCGCAGAAAGGGAGTGAATGTTACCTAGAGCTTGATAAAAACCCCAAGCTCCGAGCAGTAGCAGAAGAATTAGCCCACGACGAATAATCAACAGCAAGCCAGAGAAGTGCCTATGATTGCGCTGTGAGAGTCGCATTCTGCGCAACAGTAATGGCATGACTAAATCATTGGAAACCATGATTGCCAAAGCGATGGTTGAAACAATTACCATGCCACTGGCCGCAGACGTACCGCCGAGGAAAGCGAGCAAGGCGATATCCTGCGCGCCAACCGCCATAGGTAAGCTAATTACATAGGTATCTGGGCTAGCGTCTGTCAGCAGAGATTGCCCAACCCAAGCGATCGGCAAGACAAAAATGCCCATCAAAATCAGATATACGGGGAACAACCAACGCGCGGTATGCAGATCTTGCGCGCGTTCGTTTTCTACCACCATAGTATGGAACTGACGTGGCAGACAGACAATCGCTAACATGGTTAGCACGGTATGAATAACTAGAGTCGGTATGTTCGGTGATTGGTAGGTCTGACGCGCAATCTGTGCTAGCTCAACGTCATTGCGATTAAGCGCCAAGAACAGAATAAACAGACCAACGGCTAGAAATGCCACCAGCTTGATAATAGATTCAAACGCAATCGCCATCATCATACCGCGGTGATGCTCAGTATTATCAATATGGCGAGTACCAAACAGCATGGTAAAAATGGCCAATGCACCAACCACGAACCAAGACACATCGAGACTTGAACCTTCGAAACTTCGTGGCAGTTCAGGCGAAATAATCTCTAACCCCATGGTGATACCGCGCAGTTGCAGGGCGATGTAAGGCAAAATGCCAGCCACAGCAATCAAGGTAACGACCACAGCTAAACCTTGTGATTTACCATAGCGCGCAGCGATAAAGTCAGCAATAGAGGTAATGTGTTCTCGTTTGGCGGTAATAATCAACCGAGCCAGAATTCGCCAACCGAGAGTAAAGACGAGTATTGGGGCGATATAGATAGGCAGGAAAGCCCAAGGATTGTTACTAGCCTGCCCGACGGTGCCGTAAAATGTCCACGATGTGCAGTACACTGCGATAGATAGACTGTAAATCCAAGGTCGCCATTTTGCCAACCAGTTATGCTGTTTATCGCCATACCAAGCAATGAGGAACAGTAGTCCGAGATACATCAGTGATACGGTGATCACTAGCCAGCCTTGCATCAGATATCCTTATCATGCGCCAAAACAAAAACCTCTCCATACTGGAGAGGTTTCATTTAACTAAGGATATGCTATCAACTCAATCAGCTAGGCCTAATTCTGTGCATTGGGCTCCGCTTTCGACATATCGCTAACTTGATGTTTTTGAGGATCAACTTTGATAAATAGAGCCAAGACACCCATAGCGGCCATCGCCCAGAATACATTTGCCCCCCAGTTTTCATAGCCCCAACCACTTAAGGTTGTCATCAATGCGATGAAAGCCCCTAAAGGAATCGCATTGTACAGTGCTTGCAGCGCCACCATTTTTCTTTGCTCAGAGTGTTGGATGTATTGAATCGCGGCAATATGTGCGATTGCGAAGGTCACGCCGTGCAGAAGCTGGATCATGACCAATGCTACTAATGCTGTTGTAGAAGCAGTCAAGCCCCAACGTACCACCACACCAAGTGCGGCGACCATAAACAGCGCTCGAAGCGTCCAACCCGAGAACAGACGTTTACTCAAAGCAAAAATCGCCACCTCAGCCACGACACCTAAGCTCCAGAGATAACCGATAATGTCTTCCGAATAGCCCGCCTCTTTCCAATAAATCGAACTGAAGCTGTAATACGCAGCGTGGCTACCCTGAATAAGGGAAACCAAAATCAGAAATTTCACCACAGGAAGTTCACGCAGCAGCTCTGTCAACTTAGGGCGCTCGGCATCTTCATCTTCCGTTGTAACGGGCATTGGATTGATGTTGCGCATTGAGAACAACAAAGCCACAACCACACCAGCCAGTGCGGTGAAGATAATCATGTCACTGCCATACTGCGCAACTAAGAAGCCAACCACCGTTGAACCCGCAATAAAGGCAATCGAACCCCACAAGCGAGTGCGGCCATAATCCAGCATTTGCAAACGTGAATAGTAGTTCGCCATGGCATCAGACAAGGGAACAATAGGGCCACAGCACAGATTGAACAACACAGTCGCCAATGCCATTAACCAGAAACTACCACCAGTAAAGAAGTGGAAACCAACAAAAAGAATAGAGGCAAAGCTGAGCCATCGCAGTGCTGGCATCAAGTGTTCGACTTTATGGATACGTGGTGTTAGCACCATATTAGCGACACATCGGGTCGCAAAACCAATACCAACTAACAACCCAATATCTGTTGCCGATACCCCCTGCTCTTCAAACCACAACGCCCAAAATGGTAGATAAACACCATAAGCGAAAAAGAAACCGACAAAATACTGGGAAATCCAGCCATATGGAGATGGGGTGAGCATCATTACCTCTGAATGCGTGAATAAATTGGAACAAAGCGGCGATATTATCGTTTGCTTTGCTGAGAATAAAAAGGGAATAATCGTCACAACTGCGTTTCCCTATTCTCACTATTTTCATCATTAGCAACGAAGTGGCCGGACTTGTTTCATTAATAGATTCGACCAAAGTCGTCTGGAACAATTATGCCAATCCTGCACACTTAACCTATAGAGTGGCAATGAAGTAGGGTTCGCAATGCCAGATAAATTTAATATGCACTCCCCACCGTTTGATCGATTGGACAGCCAGCAGCAGAACCGGCTGCGTAGCTCATTGGATGTCGCTTATTACCGTGCCAAAGAAACCTTACTTCAGCCCGGTACACAGAGCCAACATCTGCACATCCTGATCAAAGGAGCAGTCGAAGAGCGTTCGGAAGACGACAAAGAAATTTTTGCTCACTACGCTAATGATGATTTGTTTGATGTACGTGCTCTATTTGAAGAGACGGTAAAGCATCGCTACATCGCATTAGAAGATACCCTTTGCTATCTATTGCCCAAGTCAGTTTTCATTGAGCTGTATAACGAGAATGGTCAGTTCGCCGCCTACTTCGACAACAACCTTGCCAAGCGCCAAGAGCTGATCGATGCGGCCCAGCAACAGCAAAACCTGGCCGAGTTTATCCTGACCAAGGTCGACAAAGAGATCTATCACCCGCCGATGATACTCTCTCCCGAACAGCCGCTGAATGAAGTCACGCAGACACTCAAGCAAAATGGTATCGACTCTGCGTTGGTGCGATTAAACGACTCTGATGTTCGCCTCGTTGAAGATGAGCACTCAATGCCGTATGGAATCATTACTCGAACCAATATGCTGCATGCGGTTATGCTTGATGGTCATCCACTCGACACTCCAGTAGGCAAAATTGCCACTTTCCCTGTGGTGCACGTTGAGGACGGTGAATTTCTTTTTAATGCGATGATAAAAATGACGCGCCACCGGATGAAACGCGTGATGGTCGCCGATGGTAAAGAAGCGGTCGGCATGCTCGATATGACCCAGATCCTCAGCGCTTTCTCAACCCACTCGCACGTATTAACGTTAAGTATTGCCCGCTCGACCAGTATTGAAGAGTTGGCCCTCGCCTCAAACAGGCAACGAAACTTAGTCGAAAGTCTACTTAACAACGGCATTCGCACCCGCTTTATCATGGAACTGATCTCAGCGGTCAACGAGCAGATCATAGAGAAAGCCTTTGAACTGATTGTTCCTCCTGCCCTTCACGATCACTGTTGTTTGGTCGTTCTAGGCTCTGAAGGGCGTGGGGAACAAATACTGAAAACTGACCAAGACAACGCATTGATCATCAAAGATGGTCTTCATTGGCACCAATGTGAAACCGTTATGGGTCAGCTAACCCATACGCTACAGCAACTTGGCTACCCACTTTGCCCTGGCAATGTCATGGTCAATAACCCGAAATGGGTCAAAACCCAGTCAGAATGGAAAAGCACGATCAGCCAATGGTCTAAGCCTAGCAGTGCAGAAAACGTCATGGACCTAGCGATTTTCACCGATGCTCATGCCGTCGCTGGCAACAAAACGTTACTCGAACCCATCACGCAACATCTTAAGCAAACCATGCTGAACAACATGCTCGCGCTGCAAGACTTCTCGCGTCCTGCGTTACAGTTTTCTCTACCATTGACACTGTTTGGCAATGTTAAGAAAGACAAACAAGGTGTCGACGTAAAAAGTGGCGGCATCTTCCCTATTGTTCATGGGATCCGTACCTTGTCGCTAGAGTACGGCATTGAAGAGAAAAACACCTTTGAACGCATAGAAGCCTTAAGATTGAAGCGGATACTCGAACCAGAAACCGCCGACAACCTCAGTGAAGCACTTAAGTTGCTATTCAAGCTGCGCCTCAATCAACAACTGACAAATCAGCACAACCACAATCGCATCGACCTGAAACAGATAGAGCGCACCGAACGAGACTTGCTGCGTCATAGTTTGCATGTGGTGAAAAAGTTTAAGCAGTTCTTGGGCTATCATTATCAGATAAGAGATTAGAGGCTGGTGTATGAATTGGTTGCAACGCCGTTATTGGTTTTACAAGCTCAAGGGGGCTCCTTATCAGCCCCTTTTTGCCTCGGTGCAAAAAGGCGAGTACGTCTCGTTAGATTGTGAGACCACCAGCCTCGACCCTAATCGTGCCGAACTCGTTACCATTGCGGCGACCAAAATCATCGACAATCGAATTATTACCAGCAAACCGTTTGAAGTCAGGCTTAGAGCCCCGCAATCACTGGACTCTGGCTCAATCAAAATCCACCGCATCCGCCATCAGGATCTCGTTGATGGTATCGATGAAAAACAAGCCTTGATGCAACTGCTGGAGTTTATAGGTAATCGTCCATTAGTCGGCTATCACATTCGCTATGACAAAAAAATTCTCGATCTCGCCTGTCGCAAACAGTTGGGCTTTCCTCTACCCAACCCTTTAATCGAAGTCAGCCAGATCTATCACGACAAGCTAGAAAAACACCTGCCTAACGCTTACTTTGACCTCAGCTTGGATGCCATTTGTAAGCATCTCGACTTGCCTTTGCAAGACAAACACGATGCCCTCCAAGATGCGATTTCCGCCGCCTTAGTGTTTGTTCGATTAACAAAAGGTGACCTCCCTAGCTTAAATCTGCCTTATACCCGTTAACCCAACTTACGACCAAGTTCTCAATTTGCGTTTTAATTCCTTCATTTCAAAGCAGATCTACCTCTCTCATCCTAAAGTCTAATTGTCGAATTCTCGCCTGTGCTTGAAAGTTATGGGTATAGGGATTCTACAACGTCAGGGTCAGGTGACCTTATCGTTTTAAACGGACACTTGCTCAATTCACAAGGAATTAAGCACAAGGAGATAAGCAATGAGTGAAGCCCATATTTATCCGGTAAAAGAAAACATCAAAAAAAATACCCACGCGGATAACGATACCTACCAAGCTATGTACCAACAATCTGTGACAGATCCTGTTGGTTTCTGGAGTGAGCACGGAAAAATCGTCGATTGGATGAAGCCTTTCACTCAAGTAAAGAACACTTCCTTTGATACCGGCCACGTTGATATCCGCTGGTTCGAAGACGGCACGC
The DNA here is from genome assembly GCF_059834185.1 of Vibrio sp. R10-SG3-ISO10. Taxonomy (NCBI): domain Bacteria; kingdom Pseudomonadati; phylum Pseudomonadota; class Gammaproteobacteria; order Vibrionales; family Vibrionaceae; genus Vibrio; species Vibrio sp. R10-SG3-ISO10. Next base: position 154,963 of record NZ_JCBDHG010000025.1, on the reverse strand, counting down.
TTAACGTGTCAGCAAACTGTATTGACCGTCACCTTGCTGAACGTGGTGATGACGTCGCCATCATCTGGGAAGGTGATGATCCAAACGACGATAAAACACTGACGTTTAACCAACTGCATAAAGAAGTGTGTGAGTTTTCGAACGCACTGAAAGAGCAAGGCGTGCGTAAAGGCGATGTGGTTTGTCTTTACATGCCAATGGTGACTGAAGCAGCGGTTGCCATGCTAGCCTGTACCCGTATTGGTGCGGTACATACTGTTGTATTCGGTGGCTTCTCTCCAGAAGCACTATCTGGCCGTATTATTGATTCAGACGCTAAAGTGGTGATTACCGCTGACGAAGGCGTGCGTGGTGGTCGTGCTGTTCCTCTGAAAAAGAATGTTGATGAAGCACTGACTAACCCAGAAGTAAAAACCATCGAAAAAGTCATCGTCATGAAACGTACTGGCGGTGACATTGATTGGCATGAGCATCGTGATGTTTGGTGGCATGAAGCAACCGCAAATGTTTCTGCTGACTGCCCACCAGAAGAGATGAAAGCAGAAGATCCTCTTTTCATCCTCTACACCTCTGGCTCGACAGGTAAACCAAAAGGTGTTCTGCACACCACAGGCGGTTACCTTGTCTACGCAACGATGACATTCAAGTACGTATTTGATTATCAACCAGGCGAAACCTTCTGGTGTACCGCTGATGTGGGTTGGATTACCGGCCACACTTATCTGATTTACGGCCCACTGGCTAACGGTGCAAAAACGATTCTGTTTGAAGGTGTGCCTAACTACCCAAGCACAAACCGCATGAGCCAAGTGGTGGATAAACACCAAGTGAATATCCTCTACACGGCACCAACAGCGATTCGCGCACTTATGGCGAAAGGCAATGAAGCGGTAGAAGGAACGTCACGTAGCAGCCTACGTATTATGGGTTCTGTAGGTGAACCGATTAACCCTGAAGCGTGGGAGTGGTACTACAAAACCATCGGTAATGAAGATTCACCTATTGTGGATACTTGGTGGCAAACCGAAACAGGCGGCATCTTGATTGCCCCACTACCAGGCGCAACAGACCTCAAACCAGGCTCTGCGACTCGCCCATTCTTCGGTGTTCAGCCTGCTCTGGTAGATAACATGGGTAACATCATCGAAGGTGCGACTGACGGTAACCTAGTCATCCTTGATTCATGGCCAGGTCAGATGCGCACAGTATATGGCGACCATGAGCGCTTCGAGCAAACTTACTTCTCTACATTTAAAGGCATGTACTTCACCAGTGACGGCGCGCGTCGCGATGAAGATGGTTACTACTGGATTACCGGTCGTGTGGATGACGTATTAAACGTCTCTGGTCACCGTATGGGTACCGCAGAAATCGAATCGGCACTCGTCGCTCACGATAAGATTGCTGAAGCAGCGATTGTTGGTATCCCTCACGATATTAAAGGCCAAGCAATCTACGCTTACATCACACTCAATGATGGTGAGTTCCCAAGTGCAGAACTGCATAAAGAAGTGAAGGACTGGGTGCGTAAAGAAATTGGCCCTATCGCAACACCAGATGTGCTGCACTGGACAGATTCATTACCTAAAACTCGTTCAGGTAAGATTATGCGTCGTATTCTACGTAAGATTGCCACAGGCGATACTAGCAATTTAGGCGATACTTCAACCCTAGCGGATCCAAGTGTGGTTGATAAGCTGATTGCAGAAAAAGCGGAATTAGCGTAATTGCCAACACCACTATGTAGAACTTCAAACCGTCACATTATGTGGCGGTTTTTTGTTTTTACCGTCTAAAGTACTCCTCTCTCGCCCTTTCTCATTGAGCAAAAAATGTTACCTCGGTTACAAAAATCCGGCTTCAAGCTGGGAGATTAGACCAGTAAATTGCTGCTAAATGCGCTGAATTAGCTATAATCTGGGTCTATTTCAAAGATTCACTGCTATTTTTAGTAAAAACTGCATGATGAATCCGAGATAATATGGGAATATTCCAGTTCATATCATGAAGTAGGAAGATGGCAGCACAATGACAGCAAAATCACGCATTCTTGTCTTAAATGGTCCAAATTTAAACCTGTTAGGTCTACGCGAACCCGCCCATTACGGTTCGTCAACGCTACCGCAGATTATCGACACATTAACCAAGCAAGCGAATGAAGCCAATGTTGAACTCCAACATCTTCAATCCAATCGTGAGTATGAGCTGATCGAAGCTATCCATGCGGCATACGACAAGGTGGATTTTATTATCATCAACCCTGCCGCCTTTACCCACACCAGTGTTGCACTTAGAGATGCGCTGTTAGGTGTGGCTATCCCATTTATCGAAGTACATTTATCCAATGTGCATGCTCGTGAACCATTCCGTCATCACTCTTATCTCTCAGATAAGGCTGAGGGCGTGATTTGTGGTTTAGGTGCACAAGGATACCAATTCGCTCTGTCTGCCGCACTGAATAAACTGCAGGCAAAGTAACCCAACTGACGTTGAAGTCCTTCGCAGATGCTCAACGTAAATAAACACTCTGCAGCTCGTTTTGAGCTGTCTTATTCACAAGATAAAAGAGAAAGAAAAGATGGATATCCGTAAAATCAAGAAGCTTATCGAGTTAGTAGAAGAGTCTGGCATTGCTGAGCTAGAAATCTCTGAAGGTGAAGAGTCGGTACGCATCAGCCGTAACGGTACTGCTGCACCTGTAGCACCAGTTCAATACGCAGCAGCTCCAGCTCCTGTAGCGGCGCCTGCACCAGCGGCGGCACCTGCTCCTGCAGCAGCGCCAGAAGCGGCAGCGGCTCCTGCAACTCCAACAGGTCACCAAGTTCTTTCTCCAATGGTAGGTACTTTCTACCGTTCTCCAAGCCCAGACGCGAAGTCATTCGTTGAAGTTGGTCAAACAGTAAACGCAGGCGACACGCTATGTATCGTTGAAGCGATGAAGATGATGAACCAAATCGAAGCAGACAAATCTGGCGTTGTAACCGCTATCCTAGTTGAAGACGGCCAACCAGTTGAATTCGACCAACCACTTGTTGTTATCGAATAATAGAGGCTCTCTCTTATGCTAGATAAATTAGTCATCGCGAACCGAGGTGAAATTGCACTTCGTATTCTTCGCGCATGTAAAGAATTGGGCATCAAAACAGTAGCTGTTCACTCAACTGCTGACCGTGACCTAAAACACGTGCTACTTGCAGACGAAGCGATTTGTATCGGTCCTGCCCGTGGTATCGATAGCTACCTAAATATTCCACGCATCATTTCAGCAGCGGAAGTGACTGGCGCGGTGGCAATCCACCCTGGTTACGGTTTCCTATCTGAAAACGCAGATTTTGCTGAGCAAGTTGAGCGCAGCGGCTTTATCTTTGTTGGTCCTAAAGCGGAAACAATCCGCATCATGGGTGATAAGGTTTCTGCTATCACGGCAATGAAGAAAGCTGGCGTACCTTGTGTACCGGGTTCTGATGGCCCACTAGATGACGACGAGCAGGCAAACAAAGCACACGCTAAGCGTATTGGTTACCCAGTAATCATCAAAGCGTCTGGCGGCGGCGGCGGTCGTGGTATGCGTGTTGTTCGTTCTGAAGGCGAGTTAATTGAAGCCATCGCTATGACGCGTGCTGAAGCAAAGGCAGCGTTCAACAACGACATGGTTTACATGGAGAAATTCCTAGAGAACCCTCGTCACGTTGAAGTTCAGGTTATTGCTGATGGTCAAGGCGGTGCTATCCACCTAGGTGAGCGTGACTGTTCTATGCAGCGTCGTCACCAGAAGGTTGTTGAAGAAGCGCCAGCACCAGGTATCACTGAAGAGATGCGTAAGTACATCGGTGAACGTTGTACACGTGCATGTCTAGAAATCGGTTACCGCGGCGCAGGTACGTTTGAGTTCCTATACGAAAACGGCGAATTCTACTTCATCGAAATGAATACTCGTATTCAGGTTGAGCACCCAGTAACTGAAATGGTAACGGGCGTAGACCTAATCAAAGAGCAACTACGTGTAGCAGCAGGTCAGCCTTTGTCATTCACTCAGGATGACATCAAGATCCGCGGCCATGCTATCGAATGTCGTATTAACGCAGAAGACCCAGAGCGCTTCCTACCTTCACCAGGTAAGATTGAACGCTTCCACGCCCCTGGCGGCATGGGTGTTCGCTGGGAATCGCACATCTACACAGGCTACACAGTGCCTCCTCACTACGATTCAATGATCGGTAAACTGATCACTTTCGGTGAGAACCGTGATGTTGCGATTGCACGTATGAAGAACGCACTAGGCGAGATGATCGTTGAAGGCATCAAGACTAACGTTCCTCTACAAGAAAGCATTATGAATGATGAGAACTTCCAACACGGTGGTGCCAACATTCATTACCTAGAGAAGAAACTAGGCCTGCAATAAGCGATTTCCGCTTTAGTTATAATGAAAATGCTCACTTCGGTGAGCATTTTTGTTTTCGCGCACTTGTTAGCCTTTTCTGCTACACTCTGCGCCAAATCACATCAATCAATGTAAAGAGCTCATACTCATGCCTTGGATTCAAATCAAACTCAATGCGACCAATGAAAACGCTGAACAGATCGGCGACATGCTAATGGAAGAGACTGGTGCGCTGTCTGTGACCTTCTTAGACGCGCAGGATACGCCTGTATTCGAACCTCTACCTGGTGAAACTCGTCTTTGGGGTGATACGGATATACTAGCGCTGTATGACGCGGAAGCAGATACTAACTTTATCATTGAGCAATCCAAACTCAGCGGTCTACTGGCAAATGATTTCGCTTATAAAGTCGAACAGTTGGAAGATAAGGACTGGGAACGCGAGTGGATGGATAACTTCCACCCAATGAAGTTTGGCGAGCGCCTATGGATTTGCCCTAGCTGGCGTGAGATCCCTGAGCCTGATGCGGTCAACGTGATGCTGGATCCGGGCCTTGCCTTTGGTACTGGTACCCACCCAACTACCGCATTATGTCTTGAATGGCTAGAAGGCTTAGATTTATCGGGCAAAACAGTGATCGACTTTGGTTGTGGCTCTGGCATTCTTGCGATCGCCGCGATCAAACTGGGCGCGGAAAAAGTTATCGGGATCGATATTGATCCTCAAGCACTGCTTGCCTCTAAAGACAACGCTGAACGTAATGGTGTTGCCGAGCAGCTAGAAGTGTTCCTTCCTCAAGATCAGCCTGAAGGTCTAATTGCTGACGTGGTTGTTGCTAACATCTTAGCAGGTCCGCTACGCGAACTTTCACCAATCATTAAGTCTTTAGTTAAGCCAAACGGCGAGCTTGCAATGTCAGGCGTGCTTGATACTCAAGCTGAAGATGTGGCTAACTATTACCGTGATGAGCTTCACATTGATCCTATCAAAGAGCAAAGTGAATGGTGTCGCATCTCTGGTCGAAAGCAAGGCTAGACAAGACTTTGCGAGCTAATTGACTGATTTTTGGGCATTTTGCGAAAACAATTTGTAAATGCTCAAATATTAGTCTTTTCACAGCGCTAAAAAATGCGTAAAATGCGCGCCCTTGCTGGTACTAAGCTGTGAAGACGTTTTGAAAATCGGAAACTACCAACTTAAGAATAATCTCATCGTTGCCCCTATGGCAGGTGTGACCGATAGACCGTTCCGTGAGTTGTGTCTCCGCTATGGTGCTGGAATGGCCGTCAGTGAAATGATGTCATCCAATCCAAAACTATGGAAAACGTCCAAATCAAAGCAACGCATGGTACATGAAGGCGAATCGGGCATTCGCTCTGTACAAATTGCCGGCGCTGATCCACAGCTTATGGCCGACGCTGCTCAGTTCAGTGTTGAAAACGGTGCGCAAATCATCGACATCAACATGGGCTGTCCAGCCAAAAAAGTGAATAAGAAGCTAGCCGGCTCTGCCCTGCTTCAGTATCCAGATATCATTGAAGATATTCTGAAGGCTGTAGTCAATGCAGTCGATGTCCCAGTGACATTGAAAACCCGTACTGGCTGGGATACAGATAACAAAAACTGTGTCCAAATCGCTAAATTAGCCGAAGACTGCGGCATTCAGGCTCTTGCTCTGCATGGCAGAACTAAAGCGTGTATGTACAAAGGTGAGGCCGAATACAACAGCATTAAAGCGGTCAAGCAAGCTATCTCAATTCCGGTTATCGCTAACGGTGATATCGATAGCCCAGAGAAAGCCAAGCATGTACTGGAATATACCGGTGCTGACGCTTTAATGATTGGACGCCCTGCCCAAGGTCGTCCGTGGATTTTTCAGGAAATCCAACACTTTTTGGAAAACGGCACCACGATGCCTGAGCTTCCTTACTCGGAAGTGAAAGACATCCTGCTTGACCATGTGAATGCACTGCATGATTTCTATGGAGAGTATTTAGGTCCACGAATCGCGCGTAAGCACGTAGGTTGGTACCTAAAAGAGCATGAGCAAGCAAGTGAGTTTCGCCGTACCTTCAACGCCATTGATGCAGCTGAGCTGCAACTTGAAGCGCTTGAAGAGTATTTTGATAAAGCCTAACTAGTTGTGCTTTCGCCCCAACTACGACAGGTAAACGTTGCATCATAATTAAGAGAAGAGCTAGACCGAATATGTTCGAACAAAATCTGACTTCAGAAGCATTAACAGTAACTACAGTAACGTCACAGGACCAGATTACTCAGAAGCCACTACGTGACTCTGTTAAAGCGTCTCTTAAAAACTACTTGGCTCAACTTAATGGCCAAGAAGTAACAGAACTATATGAATTAGTTCTAGCTGAAGTTGAACAGCCACTACTAGATACCATCATGCAGTACACTCGCGGTAACCAAACTCGCGCAGCAACTATGATGGGTATCAACCGCGGTACTCTTCGCAAGAAACTTAAAAAATACGGCATGAACTAATCGTTCATTCGATATTTTGATTTTAAGAAGCCGGGCTTACGTCAGTAATCCCGGTTTTTTTATCATTAGAGCCAGTGTTAGTTGCACGAATATTCAACGATCTGTGATCTATTGCGATTGCTAACCTCAAAGTGGTCGATATAATAATCAATTACGTTTACGTTCGGACTAATCTACATGGTTGATATGCAAAGGGAAGAATGGCTGAGTCTTATGCTCTCCGAGCTACCTGATCGTCTGCTGATCATTGATGAGCACGGACGTATCGTGGATAGCTTTGGTGAAGCAACTCAATCTGATCCTGAGTTAACCAATAAATACCTCAACCGTACGTTTAGCGAGATCCTTCCAGAAAGCCTTGCTGAGAATTTACAGCACCACTTCAAACAGGCGTTAACCTCAGGTCAACGTAAAACTCTGCAATACTCAATGACCCCTTGCCAACAGCTGCTGCTTTCTATCGAAGAGCTTGAAGCTTGGAATGGCGTGGATGAAAGATGGTTTGAAGCCTCTCTCAAGCCCATCACATTGGCAAGCGGTGCCAAATATGTTCTGTGGCAAGAGAAAGAGATCACTAAAGCTCACCTTCACCAAGTGGAATTAAAGAAACTGGCTGAAACCGATGAGTTGACTGGCATATTAAACCGCCGTGCCTTTATGCTAAGACTGGAGCGGGAGTTCGATAGCCCAACCCAGCAGCACCTTTCTTGTTTGATGATTGATATCGACCACTTTAAAGAAATTAATGACCAAGTGGGCCACTTGTCCGGTGATGAAGTCATCGTCCAAGTTGCGCATATTTGCCAAGGGTTAATTCGCTCCAGTGATTATATTGGCCGTTTAGGTGGTGAAGAGTTTGGTGTGGTGCTTTCTCGCACTAACGCAATTCAAGCGTACGATATTGCTGAGCGCATCCGTCACTCGATTGAGACCACACCTTGTCAGGTAGATGATCACATCATCTTGCCGACAGTGAGTATTGGGATTGCCGAGTTGAATGACCATGTATCATCCGTTAGAGAGCTGATGGTACAAGCAGACAAAGCGATGTATTACTCCAAGCAAACCGGTCGTAACCAAGTCACTCTCTACTACGAGAATCTTCCGGACATCAAGTCAAACACTGAGTTGAAAGCCAATATCCGCCGCGCTTCTTAAACCCCCTTTTCTATCTCACAGCAAGAGTCTTGGTGTTCTTCGCTCGCAAGTGCACCTAAAATCGAGCAATGACTGGCATCATCATCAACGTGCCCACAGCAAGCATCATTAATTTTCTTCAGTGCTGTGCGAATTCGAGTTAATTCAATAATCTTTTCATCAATCACAGAAAGCTTAGCTGTAGTGATCGCCTTAACTTCGGCGCAACTATGTTCTGTAGCCTCAAGTTTTATCTCTAAAAGTTCGCGAATCTCATCCAAGCTCAAACCTAAGTCTTTCGCTTTGAGGATAAAGCTGACTTGATGTTGGTTTTCTTCATTATAGAGCCGGTAACCTGAATCACTGCGACCTGCTGGTCTAATTAGCTGATTCTTTTCGTAAAAGCGTAATGTATCTGCTGTGACATTACAGCGCTTAGCCAATTCTCCGATCTGGAACATAACTTTTCCTATTAACTGTTTCGTTACGTTTTAAGCCTAAACTTGAGCTTTTCACAATTATTTTTGAGATGCCAAACGATTGCGCGAGCTTTTTTGTAATAAATTAGTTAGAATGTGCGCCATCAAACTCAGAGACTAGTTTACCACCAACAAATGTTGGAAAGGTCTTTACCAAAACTGGCCAATATCTTAGTGCCTGATTGTAATCAAAGCATAAGAACAAGTTCACTTTTGGCAAATATCTTTATCTTACATATTAACTCTGTGACTTTGAGGAAATGGAAGCATGACTAACGCTCGTCCTATTCGCCGCGCACTAATCAGCGTATCAGACAAAACTGGTATTGTTGAGTTTGCCCAAGCTCTTGCTAACCGAGGTGTTGATATTCTATCAACAGGTGGCACTGCTCGCCTACTGGCAGAAAAAGGCATCTCAGTAACTGAGGTATCAGATTACACTGGTTTCCCAGAAATGATGGACGGTCGTGTTAAGACGCTTCACCCTAAAGTACATGGTGGTGTGCTAGGTCGTCGTGGTCAAGATGACGACGTAATGGAAAAGCACGGTATCAACCCAATCGACATGGTCGTGGTGAACCTTTACCCATTCGCTGAAACAGTGGCGAAAGAAGGTTGTACTCTTGCCGACGCGGTCGAGAACATCGATATCGGTGGCCCAACTATGGTTCGCTCAGCAGCGAAAAACCACAAAGATGTGACTATCGTCGTTAACGCGCACGACTACGACCGCGTTATCGCTGAGATGGATGCGAACGAGACATCTCTGACTCTAGAAACACGCTTTGACCTAGCTATCGCTGCCTTCGAGCACACAGCCTCTTACGACGGCATGATCGCTAACTACTTCGGCACTATGGTTCCATCTTACGGAGAGAACAAAGAAGGTGACGAAGAGAGCAAATTCCCGCGCACATTCAACCAGCAGTTCATCAAGAAACAAGACATGCGTTACGGTGAAAACAGCCACCAAGACGCAGCTTTCTATGTTGAAGCAAATCCAGAAGAAGCCTCTGTTTCTACTGCTCGCCAAATCCAAGGTAAAGCCCTTTCTTACAACAACATCGCCGATACTGACGCAGCACTTGAGTGTGTTAAAGAGTTCGACGAGCCAGCATGTGTGATTGTTAAGCACGCTAACCCATGTGGTGTTGCGCTAGGTGGTAACATCCTTGAAGCGTATGACCGCGCATACAAAACGGACCCAACGTCTGCTTTCGGCGGCATTATCGCCTTCAACCAAGAGCTAGATGCGGCAACAGCAACCGCTATCGTTGAGCGCCAATTCGTTGAAGTCATCATCGCTCCTTCTGTATCTGCTGAAGCAATTGAAGTGGTTGCAGCGAAGAAGAACGTTCGCCTTTTAGAATGTGGCGAGTGGACAACTAAGACGACGGGCTTTGACGTGAAACGCGTTAATGGCGGCCTACTGGTTCAAGACCGTGACCAAGGCATGGTAAGCCTAGATGACCTAAAAGTGGTTTCTAAGCGCCAACCAACAGAAGAAGAGCTAAAAGACGCCCTATTCTGCTGGAAAGTAGCTAAGTACGTTAAATCAAATGCGATTGTTTACTCGAAGGGTGACATGACTATCGGCGTTGGAGCTGGCCAAATGAGCCGCGTTTACTCAGCGAAGATCGCAGGCATCAAAGCGGCTGACGAAGGTCTACAAGTTGAAGGCTGTGTAATGGCATCGGATGCGTTCTTCCCATTCCGCGACGGTATCGATGCGGCAGCAGAAGCAGGTATCAAGTGCGTGATTCAACCGGGTGGTTCTATGCGTGATGACGAAGTTATCGCAGCAGCAGACGAACATGGCATGGCGATGATCTTTACCGGTATGCGCCACTTCCGCCACTAGAAAGAAGCGAGAGCGCTTCGCTTCTGGAAACGGGAACGCAGCGCTCCGAGTAGAGCAAGACTTATAATTTGTTTTTTGGATATTCCGATATTTGAAATACGTTAGAGCAAGCCAGTGCCTTTAGTTCAAGGAAAACACGCGGAGCTTATGACTATAAGTGAGCATGTTTGACACAGAAATAAAGACACTGGCGCAGCTATAAGGATTTAAAAAAATGAACGTACTTATCATTGGTGCTGGCGGTCGTGAACATGCACTAGGCTGGAAAGCGGCGCAAAACCCAAACGTTGAAACAGTATTTATTGCACCAGGTAACGCAGGTACTGCTCTTGAGCCTAAGCTTGAGAACGTCAACATTGGTGTTGAAGCGATTTCTGAATTGGTTGCTTTCGCACAAGAGAAAAAAATCGAGCTAACGATTGTTGGCCCTGAAGCGCCACTTGTTATCGGTGTGGTAGATGCATTCCGTGAAGCGGGTTTGCCAATCTTTGGCCCAACCGAAGCAGCAGCACAGTTAGAAGGCTCAAAAGCGTTTACTAAAGACTTCCTAGCTCGTCACAACATCCCAACCGGTGCTTATGCAAACTTCACTGAAATCGAGCCTGCACTGGCTTACGTTCGTCAGCAAGGCGCACCTATCGTGGTCAAAGCCGATGGTCTTGCGGCAGGTAAAGGCGTTATTGTTGCGATGACTCTAGAAGAAGCCGAAGACGCAATCAAAGATATGCTCGCTGGCAACGCCTTTGGTGAAGCGGGTAGCCGCGTGGTTATCGAAGAGTTTCTAGACGGTGAAGAAGCAAGCTTCATTGTAATGGTGGATGGTAAAAGCGTTCTGCCTATGGCCACCAGCCAAGACCACAAACGTGTCGGTGATAAAGACACTGGCCCTAACACAGGTGGTATGGGTGCTTACTCTCCTGCTCCGGTTGTGACTCCAGAAATCCACGAGCGCATTCTTGAAGAGGTTATCTACCCAACGGTTCGTGGTATGGATGCAGAAGGTCACCCATACACAGGCTTCCTCTACGCGGGTCTAATGATCGATAAAGACGGTACGCCAAAGGTTATCGAATACAACTGCCGCTTCGGCGATCCAGAGACGCAACCTATCATGATGCGTATGGAATCTGATCTTGTCGAGCTGTGTCTAATGGCTATCGACGAGAAACTAGACGAAGCGGAGTCTAAATGGGATCCGCGTGCGTCTATCGGTGTGGTACTGGCTGCAGGTGGTTACCCAGCAGATTACGCTAAAGGCGATGTTATTTCTCTACCAGCAGCAGAAGTTGAAGGTCAGAAAATCTTCCACGCTGGTACTGCTAACAACGCATCAGGTGAGATCGTAACTAACGGCGGCCGCGTTCTTTGTGCAACAGCACTTGGTAATAGCGTTTCTGAGGCTCAGGAGCAAGCGTACGCACTAGCTAAGCAAGTAAGCTGGAATGGTATGTTCCACCGCAACGACATCGGCTACAGAGCGATTGCGCGCGAGCAAGAACAGTAAATCACAACATCAGTTGGCTTATCGTAAAAAGGCGCTCAATGAGCGCCTTTGTTTTATCTATCTTTTGCCGATTATTACTCTTCGATCAGAGCTGGTCGTTCGATGCAGTCATGGCTATCTTCCGCCAGCATGAGCAATTGGTTTACCACAACCTTTTTGTTTCGCGTAGTACCCAAAAACGCCGCATAGCTGTCTACGCTCGCCAAGCGGTTTACCACAAAACTTGGTAATGTCTCGTTAAACTCGGCTTGCTCATAGCTTTGTCCTGAACAAGTATCAAAGCTTGAGCCATCCCAATAGCCCTGAATCAAACGAACACCTGAATTGCTCTGCTCTTTGGTGCGAGTTGGAATAGTCAGCGCTTCTTGCTTAAGCCAAGCAATTTTATCCGCTTTCAGCGGCAAGACCTTCCCGTCGAGCCGGTACTGCTGATAGATAGCCTCGCCATCTTTGCTAAAGCGAACATGAATACGGTAAGGAACTAAACTTTGATTGTCTTTTAGCTGTTGCCCCTCACGAATCAGTTCTCGAATCTCGCCATCTTCCCATCGATAGTCAGATTTATACCAACCATAGTCTCCGGCGCTCACATAGTCCGCAGCGGTGTAAGGAAAAGATAAACGTTCGGTGTACCAATATAGGCTGGTCGCATCCCCCATACTCTGACCACCAGTATACTCAGTAAACTGGTCTAGGTTGGGAGTCGGAATACTCGAAGAGCATCCAACCAGCAAAGAAGCGATTAGTGAAGGTGCTAGAAGTTTTTTCATCGTCATAAACAAATATACGCCAAGATAGCAGCTACCTTGGCGTATTATATACAATTCCGAGTTTGAAACTCTGAAATCAGCAATAAATTATTTTACTGAATCTTTCAGTGCTTTACCTGCTACGAATGCAGGAACGTTAGCCGCAGCGATTTGAATCTCTGCACCAGTCTTAGGGTTACGACCAGTACGTGCTGCGCGGTGGTTAACTTTGAATGTACCAAAACCAATTAGTTGAACTTGGTCACCCTCTTTAAGTGCATCAGTCACACCTTCAAGAGTTGCTTCAAGAGCAGCTTTAGCTTGCGCTTTAGATAGGTCTGCTTTCTCTGCGATAAAGTCGATTAATTGGGTCTTGTTCATTAGGTTTCCCTTCTCATATGTTATCGAATTCAACTCACTCTAAAACATAAATGCCCCATCTGGCAAAGGTTTGTAAGCGATCTTTAGCTCTCATGACGCACTTTTAACCATATTCTGAGCATTAACTCACAATTTGTTACTCTGTCAGCAAGACTTAATACTTGTTTTTAACCTATTTTGGCCTTATTTATAGACATGCGAGAGCCCGTAAAGCCTGATATTTCGGGACCTAAAGCGAATATAAAATGCTCATATCAATAATGCGCAGGTACGAAAAGTCGCACTTTTCCGGCAAGAATTGATAGGGGTGTAAATCTACATAGGACACTTATGTTGTTGCTAACCATATACGTCACTGTTGCGATTGGCGTATCGTTTATCTGCTCCGTATTAGAAGCGGTTCTTCTGAGTATCTCACCAAGTTATATCGCCCAATTGCGTCAGCAAGGGCACCCCGCGGCTGAGCAACTGGCTAAGCTAAAAGCAGACATTGACCGCCCACTGGCGTCGATCCTGACCTTGAACACGATTGCCCACACCATTGGTGCGGCGAGTGCAGGTGCACAAGCTGCGGTTGTCTTTGGTAGCGAGTGGCTAGGCGTTTTCTCGGGTGTGCTCACGCTAGGTATCTTAGTGCTATCAGAAATCGTACCTAAAACCATTGGTGCCACTTACTGGCGTCAACTAGCCCCAGTTTCAGCTGTGGTTCTGCGTTGGATGGTTTGGGCGCTAACTCCATTTGTGTGGTTCTCAGAGCAGATCACTAAGCGCTTAGCCCGTGGGCATGAAGCACCAAAAATGCGTGATGAGCTATCCGCCATGGCAATTTTAGCCAAAGAGAGTGGTGAATTTGCAGAAGGTGAGTCTAAGATTCTGACTAACTTGCTCGGTATCCAAGATGTGCCTGTCACTCAGGTGATGACGCCTCGACCTGTTGTTTTCCGCGTTGATGCCGAAATGACGATCAATGAGTTTCTCGATAAACATAAAGAGACGCCGTTCTCACGTCCTCTGGTTTATAGCCAGTCGACTGATAACATCATTGGTTTTGTGCACCGCCTTGAGTTATTTAAACTGCAACAAGCAGGCTGTGGTGACAAACAACTCGGTGCAATAATGCGTCCTGTGCATGTACTCTTCAATACTATGGCACTGCCAAAAGCGTTTGAGCAGATGATGGCAAAGCGCCTGCAATTGGCGATGATCGTCGATGAATACGGCACCATTCAAGGTATTTTGACTCTGGAAGATGTGTTTGAGCACTTAGTTGGTGAAGAGATTGTCGATGAAGCTGACCGTACCACTGATATGCAAGAGCTTGCTTTTGACCGTTGGGAGAAGTGGAAAGAAAAGCATGGCGTAATCGAAAATCGTGATGACGATGAAGAGCTTGTTGAAGAACCAGTAGATAAGCCGAAAGACAATAAAAAAGACGAGAGTTAGTTAACTGGATAACTGGATAACTGGATAACTGGATAACTGGATAACTGGATAACTGGATAATAAAAAAAGAGGGTTGACGTGAAAGCGTCAACCCTCTTCTATTTGAATAAACTAAAGTAGGGAATACCTAACTATGGAAGATTGATCTATAGCTCGATTCCAATATTACTTACACCTTCATCGCGAAGCTCAGCACGTAAATCTTTGATCAGTTCAATATCACGCTGTTCAGCTTCTCTCAATGGACGGAAGATCGCCCATTGCACATCCCATTCACCGCAAACTGCTTCATTCTGTTTTTGGTTCTCGTTAGTAATCTCTTCACCTGTTTGGGCTTCTTCAAGCTGAGCGACCGTCATCACCGACTGTTGACTTACTTTGTGCATGTTTTCAAACAGATAATCTCTATCTAGCAAGCCATGTAGAAGGTTAGACAGTGCGACACAAGCGTCAATCGCTGGGTAAACACCATAAAAATCAAAATCTTCTGAGCTTGGAATGATCTCTTCTAGCTTTTCTAGCTGACGCTCAAAGTTCACTTTTGCCGTTTTGACAGTGAGCTGCTCCCAAATGCTGTCTAAAATATCACGGTAAACACGCGCTTCGGCAAACTCGGTGCTATCACAAAACATTGCATAGTTTGGGTACATACGTTCACACAGACTCGCCATAAAGGTAATCTGTTGCCATGGTTCTAACTTCTCAAGACGAAGCTGAAGAGGGTTCTGTAGCATAGAGACTCTTTGGGTCAGTTGACCTAGTTGCTGAATTAGACAGCGAAAGTGTACTTGATAACCAACAGGGAAAAAAGCAAGGCGATGAACAATTTCACTCATAAAGTTTATCTTCTTACCGAAGATGATGGCCGTTACCAACAGTTACTCGAACAAGTAGCACTTCCTGAACTCGAATTCACCTCATCGCGCAGTGAGGCAACTATCCTACTTGCTTCGCCCCCGCTCGCCGCTAAGCATCTTGATGATTTCCCCAACATCGAATGGATTCAATCTATTTATGCTGGAGTCGATGCCCTAGTAGGCAAACTAGACGATTTCTCAGGCGAGCTAACCAATGTAAAAGGTATTTTTGGTCAGCAAATTGCCGAATACGTGTTGGGTTATACCATTGAGCACTATCGTCACTTTAATCACTATCGACAGTTGCAAGCGCAACATCAGTGGCAACCCAGACCTTATCTCTCTTTGGCGAAAAAGAAGATGGTTATCCTAGGTACGGGTTCGATAGGCGCTTATCTTGCGAGCGTCGCTAAGGGTTTTGCCATCGAGCCAATTGGTGTTAACAGAAGTGGCATTCCTGGCAAACAGTCCCCTTTTGATGCGACCTATCATATTCAGGAATTGGCTACAGCCCTAAAACAGGCGGACATCGTCGTTAACACCTTGCCAAATACTCCTGAAACAGAAAATATCCTCAATGCCGATAGTTTGGGCCACTGTTCTGGTGCTCTGCTATTTAATGTCGGCCGAGGTAGTGCAGTCGATGAAGATGGATTGCTCACGGCGATTAAGAATGAAAATGTCAGTCATGCTTATCTAGACGTGTTCAAACAGGAGCCACTGAATGAAGAGCACCGATTCTGGCATCATGAGGGGATAACTCTTACTCCCCATATCGCAGCTTTGAGTTTTCCTGAACAAGTTATCGACATTTTTGCCGAGAACTATCAGCGTTGGTGCGATGGCTTTGGGTTGATAAACGTGGTCGACCTAAATAAAGGTTACTGATGTTAGAACCGCTACTAAAAGAGGTTCGAGCTTGCAAGGCTTGCGAGCCTTCTCTGCCACTGGGAGCCAACCCTGTCATTCAAGCCTCTAGCTCCGCAAAATTGTTAATCATAGGCCAAGCACCAGGAACAAGAGTCCATGAAACCTCAATACCTTGGAATGATCCGAGTGGTAATCGGCTGCGTGAGTGGCTAGCGCTCGACAAAGAGACCTTCTACGACCCTAGTAACATTGCCATTATGCCAATGGGCTTATGTTATCCGGGCAAAGGAAAAAGTGGCGACCTACCACCACGGAAAGAGTGCGCGCCGCTCTGGCATCAACGCGTTCTTGAGCAACTGCCTAACATAGGTATGACGCTACTCATCGGCCAATATGCGCAGAATTACTATTTGTCAGATAAACCGAAAAACCTGACCGAGACTGTTCAGCAATGGCAACGCTGGGCACCCAACTACCTCCCCTTGCCTCATCCATCACCACGCAATACTTTGTGGTTAAAGAAAAACCCGTGGTTTGAAGCTGAGGTTGTGCCTTACATTAGAGAGTATGTACATCGCTACTTATCAGAAGCTTAGGAATCTGAACCAAATAGGTCTCGGGTATAGACCTTATCTTGCACATCCATCAACTCTTTTGTCATTCGATTGGAGACGATAAGGCTAGCGCGCCGTTTAAAAGCTTGTAGGTTACGAACCACCTCTGATTGAAAAAAAGACTCCTCTTCCATCACTGGTTCATAGACAATCACTTCAATTCCTCGCGCTTTGATGCGTTTCATAATCCCTTGAATAGAAGAAAACCGAAAGTTATCCGAGCCCGTTTTCATTATCAGTCGGTAGATTCCTACTACTTTAGGCTCACGCTGTATGATGCACTGTGCGACAAAATCTTTGCGAGTTTTATTGGCGGCTACAATAGCGGCAATTAGATTATTTGGTACATCTTGGTAGTTTGCCAATAGCTGCTTGGTATCTTTAGGTAAACAGTAACCACCATAGCCAAATGACGGGTTGTTGTAATGCTCACCGATACGAGGGTCTAAGCCGACGCCATGAATAATTTGCCGCGTATCTAAACGGTGAGATTCAGCATAAGAGTCTAGCTCATTAAAATACGCCACCCGCATCGCTAAATAAGTATTGGAGAACAATTTGACCGCTTCAGCTTCCGTAGAATCAATCAGAAGCACTTCAGCACCTTGTTTTTCACTACCTTCTAGCAATAACTGCGCAAATTGCTTCGCACGCTCACTGCGTTCACCAACAATAATACGAGAGGGATTTAAATTATCGTACAGTGCTAATCCTTCACGTAAAAACTCTGGTGAGAAGATGATGTTTTGGACATTTAGCGTACTCTTGATTCTTTTGGTGTAGCCGACAGGCACTGTCGATTTGATGATCATAGTGGCACGCGGATTTATCGCCACGACATCACGAATAACAGCCTCAACAGACGATGTATCAAAGTAGTTGGTAATTGGGTCGTAATCCGTTGGGGTTGCAATTACAATGAACTCAGCACCACAATACGCTTGATACTTGTCTGTTGTCGCAATTAAATCAAGAGTTCGAGAACTCAAAAACTCTTCAATGCCTTCATCACGAATAGGGGAAAGGCGGTCATTAATAAGCTCAACTTTATGCCTCACCACATCAAGAGCAACAACACTGTTTCTTTGAGACAGGAGCACCGCAATTGATAAACCTACATACCCACATCCTACTACCGCAATTCTCACCTTAAGCTCCTATCTATATTCAGATGGTCTACTTACTTATCTCTAGAGTTACTGGTTAAGGTTTCAATTACTATGCAGAGGCTTGACAATTTAGAGACAAAAAACGGAGACCGAAGTCTCCGTTTTTAAATCGCTATAAGTAGATCGGGGGATTACATCATACCGCCCATGCCACCCATACCACCCATGCCGCCCATATCAGGCATTGCAGGAGCATCTTTTTGTGGTAGGTCTGTCACCATAGCTTCTGTGGTGATCATTAGGCCCGCAACTGATGCAGCAAACTGAAGTGCGCTACGAGTAACCTTAGTTGGATCTAAGATACCCATTGCGATCATGTCACCGTATTCACCTGTTGCAGCATTGTAGCCGTATGAACCTTCACCGCCTTTCACGTTGTTAGCAACCACTGACTCTTCGTCACCAGCGTTCTTCGTGATTTGACGGATAGGCGCTTCCATTGCACGTAGAGCTACGCGAATACCGACATTTTGCTCTTCGTTGTCACCTTGAAGTTCAGTGATCTTAGAAGCTGCGCGGATTAGTGCTACACCACCACCAGCAACAACACCCTCTTCAACCGCAGCTCGAGTTGCATGAAGCGCATCTTCTACACGGTCTTTCTTCTCTTTCATTTCAACTTCAGTCGCTGCGCCAACTTTGATCACTGCCACACCGCCTGCCAGTTTAGCAACGCGCTCTTGTAGCTTCTCTTTGTCATAGTCTGAAGTTGCTTCTTCGATTTGCTGACGGATTTGAGCAACACGACCAGAGATCATTGCTTCTTCACCAATGCCATCGATGATAGTTGTGTTTTCTTTAGTGATAGCAACACGCTTCGCTTGACCTAGATCGTCTAGAACCACTTTCTCTAGTTCTAGGCCAACTTCTTCAGAAATCACTGTACCGCCAGTTAGGATAGCGATGTCTTGTAGCATAGCTTTACGACGGTCACCGAAACCAGGCGCTTTAACCGCCGCTACTTTTACGATGCCACGCATGTTGTTCACAACTAGCGTTGCCAGTGCTTCACCTTCCACATCTTCAGCAATGATAAGAAGAGGGCGAGATGCTTTTGCTACTGCTTCTAGGGTCGGAAGAAGTTCACGGATGTTTGAAACTTTCTTGTCGATTAGAAGAATGAATGGGTTCTCTAGATCAACAGAGCCTGCTTCTTGGTTGTTGATGAAGTAAGGCGATAGGTAACCGCGGTCGAACTGCATACCTTCAACCACGTCTAGCTCATCTTGTAGAGCCTGACCTTCTTCAACAGTGATAACGCCATCACGGCCGACTTTTTCCATCGCTTCAGCAATAATATTACCGACGCTTGAATCGGAGTTCGCAGAAATAGTACCTACCTGAGCAATCGCTTTAGTGTCTTCACATGGAACTGACAGCGCTTTTAGCTCTTCAACAGCAGCAACAACCGCTTTGTCGATACCACGCTTAAGATCCATTGGGTTCATACCCGCAGCAACAGCTTTTAAGCCTTCGTTTACGATAGCTTGAGCAAGTACAGTTGCTGTTGTTGTACCGTCACCCGCAGCGTCGTTTGCTTGAGACGCTACTTCTTTAACCATTTGCGCGCCCATGTTTTGGAACTTGTCTTCAAGTTCGATTTCGCGCGCTACAGATACACCATCTTTAGTAATCGTTGGTGCACCGAAAGATTTGTCTAGAACAACGTTACGACCTTTAGGGCCTAGTGTTACTTTTACCGCGTCAGCCAGAACGTTTACACCCTCAAGCATTTTTACGCGTGCATCGTTACCAAATTTAACGTCTTTAGCAGCCATCTTTAGTTTCCTTTTCTAAATTCTTTGTTTTGATTTTCAGCTGAACCTGAGCAAAAAATTACTCAATGATTGCTATTACTCAACGATTGCCATGATGTCGTTTTCAGACATAACTAGCACTTCTTTACCGTCGATTTTTTCAGTTTTAGTGCCGTAACCTTCAGCGAAGATAACAGTGTCGCCAACTTTAACGTCCAACGGTAGCACTGTACCGTTTTCTAGGATCCGGCCTTTACCCACAGCTAGTACAACACCGCGAGTCGATTTCTCTGCAGCAGAACCAGTCAGAACGATGCCACCTGCTGACTTAGATTCAACTTCTTGGCGTTCTACGATAACTCGGTCGTGTAATGGACGAATGTTCATCGGTCGTCTCTCCTGAAAATTTCCATGTTGTTTGATAATTGCATTGCGCGAAAGCACAAAGTTTCAAAGTCTTGTGCTATCTATATGAGGGGTAAATTCAGGAAACCCAAGGGGGAAGCAGTAGATTTTTGTGATCTGGTTCTTACATAGATTATTTTAAGACTATAAATCTATAGATGCCTATGTTTGTTGAGGTTTTGAGGCTCTAGATTTTTCTCGAAGAAATACAAATCGACACAACACAAAAATCACCCCTAAACTTGCACCAAGTAAAAATCCCAAAACAACAAAAAATTTACGATTCGGACTTATAGGTGCAGTTGGCTTGACAGGCTTGGAAACTAACCGAACAATAGTTGCACTTGAACTCTCTAACATTGCTTTTTTATAAATCTGCAAAGCAAATAGTTCATCCAAGTGCTGTTGAATAGCGTTTGGTATATCTCTATCAATAAGAAGAGACAGTTCTTCCAGGGATGAATCAACTTTCTTCAGTTCTTCATTTTTGACTATATCATTAAGTTTTTCTATAGCTTTACTAACATTGCTATAAGCTACTTGCGGCTCTGTCGATATTTCGTAAATAGTAAAAAAACCTTTGCGGATATCATATCGTATATTAATTCCCACTAACTCTTTACTGTCAGTATCAATTTCTTGGATAAGTTTTTCCTTAAAAACATCGCTCATTATAAATTCACGAGAAACTCTTGGTTCGTATTCCTTCGCAACACTGTAAACAGATTCTTCAATTTGAAATGAAGCACTAACCTGAAAGATGTTGGGTTTGTAAAAGGCGTAAATTAACGCACCAAGTGAAAATATCACAGTAAAAAAAACAACTGTTGACTTGTCATCCCACAGAGCTTTAAAAAGTTCTCTAAGTTCTACATCTTCTCCACTATTGTTATGGTGGGAGGGGGGGCTAAGTGAGTAATGTTGATTTGATAATGGTTGATTTTGCTCGTTCACACATAATCCTTTTACAAGCAACTTGCTTATTCTTACTAAAAATACTTAATTGAATCTGTAAATACTAACATAGCCTTTCGACGCCTGACAGTATTAGAGGTTTAGAAAAGGAGAGTAAATTCACCGGCTGATGGTTAACGCCAATCGTCCAAGGGAATAACCTGAGCACTGTGCTTAGAGTCCATCTCGCTAACATCACCATCGAGCACATCTTGAAATTTTACCATTTGGGAAACAAGCTCGCGCATGAGGAGTACGTTGGCATGATTAGGGTTTTTGCAGCTTCCTACTACACGATCGATATGGCTTTGCTGAGCCCATAGTCTGTCTTGCATTTCTTCTGAAGCTGAAAGAATCATTTCTTTACACATATCCTGCTTTAGCTGAGTAAAGCCTTCCGGATTATTTTCTGCCAGTGCCATTAACTCATCGAAAGAAGGTAAGGTTTGATTGATTAGTGGTGAACTCATACTGCCTCCCTTAGTGATGACTAAATTATCAACACCGCAAATTAAGGATAGGCGATCCAGACGAAGTTAGTGAACCTGAAAATTACTTTTTCAGATTTGAGACGCACTAAGATGTATGCCTTTAATTTGATAGACACATCTTCTCTGCCCAGCAACGATATGTTCTGTGCGTTCGACAGATAACTCGTCACCAAGTAAAATCTGAAAAATGGATAATTCTGAGTGACACAAGCTCGGACAACGTGTCGCAGCCTTACAAATAGGACAGTGGTTTTCAATCAACAAGTAACCACAATCTGCCTTTTCAAACTCCGCCATGTAGCCTTCTTGTTGGCGCAATTCAACTAGCCTTTTCAGCTTAGAAAAGGAGTCGGAGCAAAGACTGAGTTCTTCTTGATAGTAAGCTAACGTTTTCGCTTCTCGCTCATCCGCCACTTTTTGCAAACCCTCTTGACCAAACAGGTTTTCGACCGCTTCTATGACTTGAATGGTCAGC
Source organism: Vibrio sp. R10-SG3-ISO10 (assembly GCF_059834185.1). Classification (NCBI taxonomy): domain Bacteria; kingdom Pseudomonadati; phylum Pseudomonadota; class Gammaproteobacteria; order Vibrionales; family Vibrionaceae; genus Vibrio; species Vibrio sp. R10-SG3-ISO10. The sequence continues at coordinate 132,927 of NZ_JCBDHG010000025.1, read as the reverse complement.
TCACCGTGACGATCGGCAAATTGTGCATGACCTTTTTTTGTCAGCGACCAGTGCCGCGTAGGCCTTCCCACTTTGACTTTTAAGTCTTCGAAGGTGAGTAAATCATCATTCTCAAGAGTTTGTAGGTGTTGACGCGCCCCCATAGTAGTCATATCGAGTGCGTCGGCAAGCTGCTTCGCGGTAACAGCCCCTTCTCTTTTTATGGTTTGTAATATTTTGTCGGCGCTTTTCATGCTTGCTCCCTCAATCACTGAAACATTATGGAGCATCAGCTTTATAAAGCAAACGCTTTACCGAGATGGTTTGATGTACTTCATCGCTACGAGCTGCTTCTTCAAGCTATAACGTTCAAACAGCCCTTTTAGCGAGTTAGGTAACTGACTCGCATCAATCGTCTTGAAGTTATGTTGAGCATAAAATGTTTCTAGGTGTGCGTAGGCAAAGCAGAAGTCATGATCCGATAAAACATGCTGAGCGCAGTAGCCCATTAACTGATGACCTAATCCGCTTCCCCTATGTTCTGGTAAAACTAGCATTCCTGTTAACAAACGATACTGCTCAATATTTCTAAAACGAACCAGTGAGACGATTTGTTGCTCAATAGAACCAACAATTGTCAGCTCATCCTTTTTCGCCTTGCCTGAAGGATAGTGAGCTTTGTACAAACGCGAGATAAGGGGGAGTTTTATTGGGTCTAAGGTTTCAATCTGCATTGGGGTCATTATCACCAAACTTCAATTTAGGGTAGAATGCAGGCAGTTTAGATTACTCGATAAATCCGATGCAAATATTAGCTAACGCAGATCTTAGTCGCTCCCACACTTTTTCCATCTCGCAAACCTGCTCTTACCTAGTTGAGGTTGCCACCGTTGAAGAAATCAAACATGTCTATCAAAAACAAGAGTGGTTAAGCCTTCCTAAACTGATCTTGGGCAAAGGCAGTAATGTTTTCTTTACCCAGCCCTACCAAGGCGTGGTGGTAGTCAATAAATTGCTCGGAAAGTCGGCCAGTGAAACCGACACGCATTGGCATCTGCATATCGCTGGCGGTGAAGATTGGCCAAGCTTGGTGAGGTGGAGTGTTGAACAAGGCTACTTTGGATTAGAGAATCTCGCTCTCATCCCCGGCTGTGCGGGCAGCGCTCCGATTCAAAACATCGGCGCTTATGGTGTTGAGCTTAAAGATGTCTGCGAATATGTCGACGTACTTTGCTTAGAAACCTTCAATACCAAGCGCTTGAGTGCTGAAGAGTGTCAATTTGGCTATCGAGACTCCATTTTTAAACATGAGCTGTTTGAGAAAGTCATGGTTGTCGCGATTGGCTTGAAACTCCCAAAGCAGTGGTCAGCGAATATCGAATATGGACCGCTTCAACCTCTTCAAAGTGAAACCCTCACCGCGCAACAGGTGTTTGAGCGAGTTTGCCAAATCCGAATGGAAAAGCTGCCAGATCCTGCCAAACTAGGCAATGCAGGGAGCTTCTTTAAAAACCCGGTTATCTCGAACCAGCAGTTCGAAAATTTGAGCAAACAATTCCCCGATATTGCCGCGTACCCAACACAAGATGGCGTAAAAGTCGCCGCTGGCTGGCTAATAGATCGATGCCAATTAAAAGGCCATCAAATCGGTGGTGCTCAAGTCCACCCGAAACAGGCTTTGGTGCTGGTGAATACCGACAATGCAACCGCAAACGATGTGATCAAATTAGCAGCAACAGTACGCCAAGCTGTATTGGAAAGATATCAGATAGCGTTAGAGCATGAAGTGAGATTTATCGGTTCTCATGCAGAAACAAATTTAGCGACAATATTAGAGAGCCAGCAATGAAAGAACATTCCGTAAAACTTTCTATCTTGAAGGCTTTATCACAAGGAGGATTTCACTCCGGAGAAGAGCTAGGAGATAAGCTTGGCGTATCCAGAGCCGCGATCAGTAAGCATATTAAAGGCATCCAAGCTTGGGGAGTCGATGTGTTTAGCGTGCAGGGCAAGGGCTACCAGCTCGCCAAGCCTATGCAGTTGCTCGACAAAGAGATACTTCAAAATAATTTAACGAACCGAGTAGAGCTGATACCTATTATTGACTCAACCAACCAATATCTACTTGATAGAGTCGAGAGCTTAGTGTCTGGGTCAGTGTGTCTTGCGGAATATCAAGCCAAAGGTAGAGGTCGCCGTGGGCGCGAGTGGATATCTCCTTTTGGTTCAAACCTATACTTATCGATGTTTTGGCGTTTAGATGCAGGTATGGCAGCCGCAATGGGATTAAGCCTAGTGGTTGGTGTGGCAATCGTTGAAGCTCTCGAAGAAATGGGACTGACAGGGGTAAAACTAAAGTGGCCAAATGACCTCTATTATCAAGACAAGAAGCTCGCAGGCATTCTGGTCGAAATGTCAGGCCAAGCTGGTGCAGCGGCCAACCTTGTCATAGGGATGGGCCTCAACTTGATGATGTCAGAGGCAACAGAAGGCATTACCCAGCCCTGGGCTAGCCTAGATGAAGTGGCAGATAATCAACTGATTGATAGAAACCAACTGGCGATTACCATGATAACCACCCTACAAAAAGCTTTAGATGATTATGAACTGTATGGGATGGCAGGCTTTGTCGAGAGATGGAATCGCTTGGATAACTTTATCAACCGTTCAGTAAAACTGCTTATGGGACCTAGGGAGATTAGCGGAATCGCCAGAGGCATCAACGAACAAGGCGCGGTTCTATTAGAAACCGAAAATGGCCTAGAAACCTTTATCGGTGGTGAAATCAGTCTTCGTCCTAATCAGTAAATCACAGGTTTTACAACTCGCATTGTCGAACTAGGATCTGGTAGCTAGGAACTGCTAGCACATTTTGCTAATATCCTTGTCCACTTTAAGTAAAGGTAACCCATCCAACATGATGACTAATAGGAACTTATTCGAACAACTTCCTACTTTGGCGCAAGATCCAGCTCAGTTTGAGACACTTTATGCAGCTAAAGATTTTCGAACTCGCTTAATAGAAGCGATTCGTCAGGCAAGTAAACGAATCTACCTGGTTGCTCTTTATTTGGAGGATGATGAAGCAGGAAGAGAGATCTTAACTGAACTCTATGAAGCCAAACAGCGCAACCCTGGTCTAGAAATCAATGTATGTGTTGATTGGCATCGTGCTCAGCGCGGCTTAATCGGTGCGGAACCGGGCGAAACCAACGCCTCTATGTATAAGAGCTTTGCGGATAATTACGAGCATAGAATTCCTATCTATGGTGTTCCGGTTCGTGGACGTGAAGTATTCGGAGTTTTGCACTTAAAAGGCTTCATTATTGATGACCAAATTATCTACAGTGGTGCAAGCCTTAACAACATCTATCTCAACTACAAAGAACGTTATCGTTTCGACCGCTATCATGTGCTCAATAACAAAGCACTAGCTGATAGTATGGTCAACTTCGTTCAGAAAGAGATGATCGATCACCCTGCAGTTAATAATCTGGCTTGCTCAAATAAGCCAGAGACCAAAGAGATTAAAGCTCAGATTCGTCAATTGAGGGCTTCGCTCGCCAAGTCCTCTTATCAATTTGAGTCACAAGCAGTCTCTCAAGAGCAGGTTGCAGTAACGCCTATCGTCGGCGTGGGTAAAAAACGTAATAAGCTTAATCAAGGTATCAATCAGTTACTCGCACAAGCCAAAGATGAGATCTTCATCTGTACACCTTATTTCAACTTCCCGCGCAGCGTGGCTAAGGAAGTAAAAAAAGCGCTAAAGCGTGGTGTGAAAGTGACTATAGTGGTAGGTGATAAAACGGCGAATGACTTTTATATCTCACCTGAGGAAGAGTTTAAAACCATCGGTGGTCTACCCTACCTTTATGAACGTAATTTGCGTCAGTTTGCTAAGTCGAATGAGGCCAATATCGCCAGTCGCAAGCTTTCTATCCACTTATGGAAGCATGAAGAAAACAGCTTCCATCTAAAAGGCATTTGGGTAGACAAGCGTTACATGCTGATTACGGGTAATAACCTAAACCCGAGAGCATGGAGCTTGGACTTGGAAAACGCTCTCTTTATCCAAGATAACTTCCACCACCTTACACCTCAATTTGAAAAAGAGGTGGAGAATATTCTTCAGCATACTCAGTTCATTTGTACTTACAGACAGTTAGAGAAAGCAGAAGATTACCCTGATGCCGTACAGAAGCTGATGCGTAAGATTACTAGGGTGAGTGCAGATAGGGTGCTGAAGCAGATTTTGTAAATTTCAGGATAATAAAGAAGAATATGAAAAGAGCTCCAAATTTGGAGCTCTTTCTCTATCTAATGGATAATATCCACTTTCTCGTCTTTGGTGTCATGGAGCCTTTGCCAAACTAGATCACCAATACCATCTGTTGGATTAAAATCAGTCGGCGCTTCAAGCAATAGTTCTCTAATCTTATCATGCTCAAAGTTATGACAAGCCTTATCTAAGTTATCAATAACCTCTATATATTCATCCAAAGGAAGAAAACGTTCATTGGCTGTCATAATCCTTGGGTGAGCAGTTTCACCAACATTATCCCCAATAAGCAACTCTTCAAATAGCTTTTCACCTGGACGTAGGCCAGAGAACTCTATGGCAATATCACCGTATGGGTTATTGTCATCTTTCAGCTCTAATCCAGACAACTGAATCAAATTAACCGCGAGATCGGTGATTTTCACAGGTTCACCCATATCTAGTACGAATACATCACCACCTTTACCCATAGCTCCGGCCTGAATCACAAGTTGTGCTGCTTCAGGGATTGTCATGAAATAACGAATGATATCTGGGTGAGTTACTGTAATAGGGCCTCCACTTGCGATCTGCTTTTTGAACAAAGGGATAACCGAACCAGAAGAGCCTAAAACATTACCGAATCGAACCATACAAAAGCGGGTCCCAATCTCTCTAGCATTTTCCTGTTCTGCTAACGCCTGAAGGCCTAGCTCTGCCATACGTTTAGTCGTACCCATAACATTGGTGGGTCGCACAGCTTTATCCGTCGAAATCAAAACAAACGATTCAACTTGAGCTTCAATTGCCGCTTTCGCAGTGTAATAAGTCCCGAAGACATTATTGCGAACACCCTCAACAACATTATACTCAACTAAAGGCACATGTTTGTATGCAGCAGCATGGTAAACCGTTTGCACACCAAAACTCTTCATAGTTGTAGCGAGTCGATTTATGCGTTGTACAGAACCAAGTAGTGGAACAATGTCCACATTCAAACTCTCAGCTTCAACCAAGTTCGATAATTCTCGATCGATTTGGTACAAGCCGAACTCAGAAAGTTCAAATAGGACCAGAGCCTTCGGTTTCTGTCGAACTATTTGGCGACAAAGCTCTGAGCCAATCGACCCACCAGCCCCAGTGACCATGACCACCTTGCTTTTGATATTTGCTTCCATTAAAGCCTGTTGCGGTTCGACAGAATCACGTCCAAGCAAGTCTTCAATTGCAACGTCTTTCAACTCATCAATTTGAGCTTTTCCATCGACAATATCTTTCATGTCTGGAACAGTGAGAACTTCAGCAGAAAGATGAACTAAAGAGTCTAGTATCTCTTTACGGCGAGCCCTAGAAGCACTGGGAACAGCAAGTAAGATTTGGCTAACTGAGTGTTTCTCTATAAGCCTTTCCGCGCGGCTAATCCCCTTAACTTTAAGACCCATAATAATCGTATTGTATAAAGTTTTATCTTCATCAATAAAACCAACAACTTTATGAGTCTCCGAAGAACGTAAAGCAAGTGCTAACTGCCTTCCAGCAGCCCCTGCTCCGTATATCAGCACCCTTTTCATGCCTTTATCGTTGGCTTGTGAAACTAAAACCCTAACGACTAAACGAGTTCCACCGCATAGCAAACACAGAAATGCTCCGTATATTATAGGAACAGATCGAGGAACAGAAGCATCAAAGTAAAAAGCAAGTATAGCAACAGAAGCTGCTGATATTGCAGTCCCGAGACTAACAACAGCTAAAGCGTGAAAAGTTAAGTAGCGAAGAATTGCTCTATAAAGACCGAGCTTCGTAAATGAAAAAATCGTAATTACAAGGGTGCCTGCTAGTACATACTTGGTTAACATATCGTCCAATGGCTTGATATGACCGATTCTCGTCCAGTAAGCGGCATAAAACGAAGCAAAAATAAAGAAAACATCAATACTGATGCTGATCAGGCGTTTATAAAATCGAGGTAAGTTCCAAATCAAATCTAACTTAAACATGAAATCACCTACTCTTAAATAACCAGCGTCAGCATCATTGGAAAAAATACTTCAAATACTAGGATACGACTACTATCTAACTGCATCACCTCGCCCACTCCCATTAATTGTCATTAGAATGTATTTAAAATACTCTTTAACCGTTAGGGTATCTATCATCTTCCGATCAGTTTCCGCAAGTAGGCGAGGAGAAGACATATCTATGTTCTTTACTTGAGCTAAGCCAGTGACACCTGGCAATACAGAATACACATCCAGAGCTTCTCTCTCAGAAATAACTATTTCTTGATTAACTAAATTAGGCCGAGGTCCAACCAAACTCATATCACCTTTTAACACGTTAATCAGCTGCGGTAGCTCATCGATTTTAGTCCTGCGAAGCAAAGAGCCAAATTTCGTAATTGACGACTTGTCAGCTAAATGACTAGCAACGGATTTAGTTTCTAAGCCCATAGTGCGAAACTTAATGAGCTTAAATGTTTTTTTATCTCGACCAAGTCGTTCCTGTACAAAGATAGGAGAACCAGTATCGAAGAGGCCGAAAATGACAACCACCATCAGTAACGGCCACAAAAACAGGAGTCCGAAGAAAGCGATGAATCTATCTAAAACTTGAATCATGTGAATACAACCTAGTGTTAGTTTCTATTTTCTTGAAAAACCCTTTGCAGCGAGCTCAAACCCTTGTTCGATACTTTGAGGAGGCGCCCAATCTAACGTTTTCTTTGTATGCGATATATCAACACTTAAAGAACCAACTAAACGCTCTACCACTTCACTTTTGCCCAAAAACTTACCAATAATCTGATATAGCCATACAGGCACGGGGAACTGAAAACATTTTATCTTCAAAGCGGTAGACATACGTTCAATCATATCACTAGTCGACAAGTCATGATCGTCAGAAACCAAAAAGACTTGATTAGCTGCCTTGGGGTGTTCAACACACGTAACTATTAAATCAACTAAGTTTACAATAGATACTAAACTGCGCTTATTATTGGATATAGCAGAAAAAGGCAAAGGATAGCCTTTCGAAACTAAGTTCATTAGTGAAGCAAAGTTTGCCTTAACACCAGGCCCATAAATAAGAGGGGGGCGAATAATTACGACCTCTAGTCCAGTTTTACTACTTAGTTGTAACAGCAACTCTTCTGCTTCAGACTTTGACTGACCATAAAAGTCTCTTGGCGAACGTTCGTCTGCTTCAGTAAAGGGACCTTTCCCAGAAGTAGATTCTCCGTTTACCTTAACTGAGCTAATAAAAATAAAACGCTTGACCCTCTTTGCTGCAGCTTGCTTAGCTAGATTTAGTGTTCCAAAAGTATTTACTTCTCGGTATTCTTCCAATGCTTTTTCGGAACTATCTTTCATAACATGTACACGTGCAGCGCAATGTACAATGACATCAACTCCTTCAAGAGCCTTTGAATAGTCGCTTTTGCTATCAATAGACTGGTTGAAAAAATCATAACTAGGGTGTTTATTTTTATTTCGACTAATTAGACGTAAGTTAAGTTCTGGGTGACTGCTTACCAAACAAGAACCCAAAAAGCCATTTGAACCTGTAACCAAAATCATTTTAAAATATACCCTAAAAATTTTTCAGGGTACTTGGACAAAATACCAAACCAAGAGCATGTAATTCCATTACATTGGCAGGATTCAATAATTTCTTTGTTCAAGAGATAATTCGCCTTTAAACCCGATGTACTTAGCCCACCTAGTCTCATTTTGACAATCTCTTTTTCCAAATACTTATACTTACTGTTTGGTATATAAAAGGCACGCAATAAAAAATCAAAGTCTGCTGCGATTTTATAACTAATATTATAGTCACCCACTTTATCCAACATACGCCTAGTAATATAAAATGATGGATGAGCGGGCATAAAGCCTCGCGAAAATTTTTCCTTAATAAATTTTGCAGAAGAATAGTGTCTTTTCTTATTCAACAGGCCTTCATCATAAAAACCCACATCCCCATATATGCCATCGAAGCTTCCTATATTTTCTACAATACTCCCTATTACATCATCGTTAATAAAAACATCATCCGAGTTTAAAATTCCAACAAGGTCACCAGTAGAGGCCGCAATGCCTTTATTCATTGCATCATATAAACCATCATCCTTTTCAATGATGTGTTTTGATACTTTAGATGCATATCGTTTTACAATGGCATTAGTCTCATCTGAAGACCCTCCATCAACCACAATATACTCAATATTGTTATAGTTTTGCTCAGATACAGACCTAATAGTATCTTCTATGGTTCGTGCTGAGTTAAAGCAAACTGTAATTATCGTTACTTTCATGATACTCAATTTATAAGGCTAAGAAGATTTTCAACTTCTAAGTTCATTAAAGTTAAGTCTCCCTTAGTTTCCAAGTTTAGCCTTATCAATGGCTCTGTGTTGGAACTTCGAAGATTGAACCGCCACTCCCCCATATCTAAACTTATACCATCAGTGTAGTCGATTTCTTTGGCATAAGAAGAATAATGCTTCAAGACCTTATCAATAACAGATTGTGAATTTGCTACTTTTCTATTTATTTCACCCGGTGAAGGATACTTCAACATTCTATCTTTCACTGTCTCAGACAATCTTGAGCACTTAACGGATAAAAGCTCTGTTATCAGCAACCATGGAATCATTCCCGAATCACAATAAGAAAAGTCACGGAAATAATGATGTGCACTCATTTCTCCACCATAAACAGCATCTTCTTCGCGCATCTTTTCTTTAATAAAAGCATGCCCAGTTTTTGAAATAATAGGCGACCCATTGTTTGCTCTTACGATATCTATGGTATTCCATGTTAAACGCGGGTCATGTATTATTTTTGCACCTTTATGTTTTTGAAGAAATGCCTCAGCAAGCAATCCAACTATATAATAACCTTCAATGAAAACCCCGTTTTCATCAAAAATAAAGCACCTATCAAAATCACCATCCCAAGCAATTCCCATATCAGCTTTATAGTCAATTATAGCCTGCGCAGTATCATTTCTATTTTCTGGTAACAACGGGTTCGGTATACCATTGGGAAAATTGCCATCCGGTTCATGATGAATCTTGATAAAATCAATAGGGGTGCCAAGGGATTTAAAACGAGATTCTATTTCATCGACTACATGACCTGCTGCACCATTACCAGCATTAACCACAATTTTCATGGGTTTGATGTTGCTTGGTGTTATGTACGTCATAAGGTGATCGACATAATCTACTAGATTCGATCTTTTTCGTAATTGACCTCGAGAGCCTACTGCTGGGAACTGGTTTAACTCGGCCAACTTTTGGATTTCTCGTAAACCAGAATCACCACTTATAGGTTTGGAACCTTCTCGCACTAACTTCATACCATTATAGTCGATAGGGTTATGGCTAGCTGTAACTTCAACTCCACCATCAGCGCCTAAGTGCACCGTGGCGAAATAGACTTCCTCCGTCCCGGATAATCCAATATCAATAACATTGACACCTGAATCCATTAAGCCATTAGCCAGTGACATCTTTAATTCGTCAGAAGTGAGGCGAACATCACCACCAACCGTTACAGTTTTGCTTAAGTCGCCTTCTGGAGAAAGGAAAATCCCGAACGCACGACCTATTCGATAAGCAATATCAACATTTAGCTCTTCACCTAATCTGCCTCGAATGTCATATGCTTTAAAACAGGTGAGTTTATTCATATCAGTTGCCTTATCAATCCTCTATACGCCCGTAGCGATCTTCGAAGCGAACGATATCGTCCTCACCTAAATAGCTACCAGTCTGAACTTCAATCATTTCAAGTGGGATTTTACCTGGATTTTCAAGTGCGTGTATTGTCCCTAAGGGTATATATGTAGATTGATCTTCAGTAACTAAAAAAGTACTTTCGCCATTAGTCACTTTTGCAGTCCCTGAGACAACAATCCAGTGCTCTGAGCGGTGATGGTGCATCTGAATAGATAGTTTCTCACCTGGCTTCACGGTAATTCGCTTTACTTGGTCTCGCTCTCCAAAGTCAATTGAATCATATTTACCCCAAGGTCTATAGACTTCTCGATGAACTAAATACTCATTCCTGTTATTTGTTTTCAACTTACCCACTATAGATTTTACGTGCTGCACTTGTGACTTATCTGCTACTAGAACCGCATCTTTAGTTTCAACAACAATTAGATTTTCTACACCTAATGTTGCTACCAGTTTATTAGTGGAGTGCAAGTAATTATTACTTGAATCGACAGAAATAATATCACCAATACAAACATTATTATCGTCATTTTTATCCGAAACATCCCATAATGCAGACCATGATCCAATATCACTCCACCCCGCATCCATAGGCACTACGGTTGCATGCTGAGTCTTCTCCATTACTGCATAGTCAATTGAATCATCAGGACAACGTTCAAATGCAGATCGATCAACTCGCACAAAATCCATATCAGAAGTAGACATTGCAAGAGCTTCTTCACAAGCCTCTATTATTTCAGGCCGATATTTCTTCAGCTCGGATAAGTAGACAGAAGCTCGAAACATAAACATCCCGCTATTCCAAAAAAAATCTTTAGATTCTAAATAGGATGTTGCCGTCGCTAAATTAGGTTTCTCTACAAAACAATCAACACTAAAGCCTAAACTATCACCTTCTAACTTCTTACCGGCTTTGATATAGCCATATCCTGTTTCGGGAGCTGTCGGTACAATACCAAAAGTGACCAGTTGTTTACTTTTTGCAAATTCCATAGCGCTATTGATAGCACTTTCAAAATTTTCGACATCTTCAATTAGGTGGTCTGCAGCAAGAATTAGCAAAATAGGATCATCAACTTCACTGTTTTTTAGTGCTCTTAGTGCAGCTAAAGCGATTGCAGGGGCTGTATTCCGACCCACGGGTTCTAAAATTATTCCCGAATGAGTCCCTCCCCCAAGTCGAACTTGCTCTGCGGCAATGAAACGGTGTTCTTCATTGCAAACTAGCATTGGAGGTATATGTTCAATATTAGAAAGGCGATGGAGTGTTTGTTGTAACATCGACAATTCATTTTTGATTGTTAAAAATTGCTTCGGATATAATTCACGAGACAAGGGCCATAGTCTACTACCATTTCCACCTGCCATAATTATTGGATAAATCATTTAAATATCACTATTTTTCGATATCATAAATAAAACTAAAAGATATTAGTTATAAAAATATATGCACTAAAAATGTTCAATAAGGTAAGAAATATTAATTGATATCTTAGGAACATATTCCAGTTAAACTGCAATCTTTCAACACTAGCTAAATAATATTATTGGAGCTTATAACCTGATCATATTCTGATTTTTCAAATACCAATCATAAGTTCTCCGCAGCCCTTCTTCTAAACTTATAGAAGAGTTCCAGCCAAGCGCTGATAGCCTAGAGGTGTCCATTAGCTTTCTAGGTGTTCCGTCTGGTTTAGAAGTATCAAACTCAATCTTACCTTCAAATCCAACAGTTCTTGCAACGGTTCTAACTAATTCCTTGATAGTGCAATCAATTCCCGAACCAACATTGATATGACTAACCATTGGCTGGCTATTCTCTCGATATAAACTTTCAGGCAGTTCCATTACATGAATACATGCAGACGCCATATCATCAACATGTAAGAACTCTCGTTTAGGCGAGCCAGTCCCCCATGCAATAACCTTAGGCTGCCCAGCTAACTTAGCTTCATGAAAGCGTCGAATCAATGCAGGAATAACATGGGAGTTTTCAGGGTGAAAGTTATCATTCTCACCATACAAGTTAGTAGGCATAACTGAGCGATAGTTTCGACCATACTGACGATTATACGACTCACACATTTTAATACCCGCTATCTTAGCGATTGCATATGGCTCGTTTGTTGATTCTAATCTCCCTGTTAGCAAAGCTTCCTCAGCCATAGGCTGCTTTGCCAACTTAGGGTAGATACAGGATGAGCCTAAGAAGAGTAAATCGTCTACCCCGGCTAAATGGGCAGAATGAATGATATTGTTCTGAATTGTTATATTTTGGTATAAAAACTCAGCAGGGTAAGTATTATTAGCTACGATACCACCAACTTTCGCGGCGGCTAAATATACCTGGTCAATATCATTTTTGTTGAAAAACTCTTCCACAGCAGAATAATTCAAAAGATCTAACTCACCTCTAGAACGAGTGACAATTTTTACGTCTTGCCTTTTTGATAGCTGTCTGACTATCGCCGAACCAACCATTCCGTTGTGACCAGCAATGAATACCCTCTTTAATGAAGTTGACATAATAGTTAATTCTCTAACGATATTGATACATCAAACCCATTGTCCTTTAAAAGAGCATGCTGTTTAGCTTTTTCGAAATCATGACGAACCATCTCTACGCACATTTCTTCTACAGTTATCTCAGGTTCCCACCCTAGTTTAAGTTTTGCCTTAGCTGGATCTCCTAGCAACGTCTCCACTTCAGCTGGACGGAAATACCTAGGGTCAACACGAACGACAACATCACCAACTTTTAAAGCCTTGGCTTTTTCACCTTCTATGGACTTAACTGTAGCAACCTCATCTATACCTTCTCCCGAAAACTCGAGTTCAATACCCAATTCTTTAGCTGCCATACGCACAAAATCTCGAACAGAGATCTGTTTACCAGTAGCTATAACAAAATCTTCCGCAGTTTCTTGCTGTAACATCATCCATTGCATTCGAACATAATCTCTTGCATGTCCCCAGTCCCTAAGAGCATCTAAGTTACCAAGATACAGACATTTTTCTAGTCCTTGCGATATGTTAGCAATCGCTCGAGTGATTTTTCTAGTTACAAACGTTTCACCTCGTCGAGGAGATTCGTGGTTAAATAAAATTCCGTTGCAAGCATACATGCCGTACGACTCTCGATAGTTTACCACTATCCAGTATGCGTACATCTTGGCAACAGCATAAGGTGACCTAGGGTGAAAAGGAGTAGTTTCACGTTGAGGAATTTCCTGTACTTCACCATATAATTCGGAAGTCGAAGCTTGATAGAATTTCGTTTTCTTTTCCAAACCTAAAAAACGAATCGCTTCTAGCAAACGAAGCGTCCCAATAGCATCTACATCAGCCGTATATTCTGGACACTCGAAAGAGACTGCAACATGCGATTGAGCGCCTAAATTGTACACTTCATCAGGTTGCACTTCTTTCAAAATACGCGTTAAGTTGGAAGTGTCAGTTAGGTCTCCGTAGTGAAGGAAAAAGTTTGGGCTTTCTTCATGTCTGTCTTGGTAAATATGGTCGACACGCTCCGTATTAAAAGAAGAAGAGCGTCGTTTGATTCCATGAACTTCGTATCCTTTTTCAAGCAAAAGTTCAGCTAAATATGAACCATCCTGCCCAGTAACACCTGTAATTAACGCTTTTCTCATACAAATCTCTTTATAAATCACTATACGTAAGACAAATCATCTACCACAGACGTTGTCCTTCAAAACTAAAACCGATTATAATTCAATTGATCCGACTGATCAAAATCGAGAGCCCCTCCTAAATGTAGACTTTAATTGTCTTCATGAGCCTCTTGGTTGCCAGCCCCTTTTCGTATTACTCTATCTCTCTTGAATACTGCAGGATTTCCCTGATAAATACTGAAGATTTCTAAATCTGTAGTTGCCACACTACCAGCAGTTAGAACACTATGACTATGACAAGTGACACCAGGACAAACAATAGCTTTAGTCCCTATCCACACACCACTTTCGATATGCACATCGCTAACGATTAAATCGAAACTCGTCAACTTGTAATTGTGACTGCCAGTCAAGATATATACCCCTTGAGAGAGGCATACATTACTTCCAATAGAAACCTTTGACAGATTGTCAATCCAGACGCCTTCTCCAACCCAAGTAAAGTCTCCGAGGGTCAAAAACCAAGGGTATTTGATAGTAACTCGTGGTTTGAGAACAACTCCCTTTCCTACCTTGGCTCCAAACAACCTCAATACCTGACATTTAGCCTTAGATGAAAATGGTAATGCAGTGTTAAACACCAATGCATTAACAAGATACCAAATAGTTCTTTTAGCTATACTCCCCGGCGAATACTCAGTATTTTTATACTTTCCCAATTCAACTTGATTCATGAGCTTTTGCATCCATAAGTATTCGATAATTGACTAACATTTTAGCTGCTTGATCTTCCCAAGAGAAATCTTTAATAATCTCTCTCGCATTATCCGATTTAATTTGATGCGATTCATGACTATCCGATAGCGCTTCTCTAACTGCGGATGTGATATTCTCTTGAGTCAGTTCTACCCACCAACCAGCTTTCTTTTGGTTGAGGATGCTCCAAGGGGTGCCTTTCGTTGTGATTACAGGCAAACCGTATGTCAAGGCTTCAGCTATTGCCATCCCGAAATTTTCAGTTCTAGTAGGTAAAATAAACAATGATGCAATTGAGAATATCGTGTGTTTTTGAAGACCATCAAGCTGCCCGAACCAATGTGACTTACAATCATACGTTAGACTTGAAATATAATCCTCATCTTCGCCACCCCCAACAATTAGTAGTTCCGCCTCAGGATATTGAGACTGAACTTCATTCATTGCCTGCATAGCATAATGTAAACCCTTGTTGTGCACGATTCGACTTAAAAAAAGAATATAAGTCTTAGATTCCTGATAACCAAAGTTATTTAAAAGTTCCGTATCGAGCCGTTCAAAACAAGGCATATCCACCCCATTTGGGACTAAAGCTGTTTGAGCACAGATACCAATGTCGTTCAAAGCATCTAGTTCACCTTGCTCAGTAATGTGAACAAGAGCGGCACTCTCCAACATTTTTCTTTGGAACATGGTGAGAGCCAGCCTTTTAACTATGCGACTTTGTTTCAACGCCCAAGGATACATTGTTCCTCGGAGAGAAACGACTAGAGGCAATTCATACTTCTGAGATAAGCGGTAGCCAACATAGCTTGGATAAGTCCAAATAGTATGCACATGAATTAGGCATGAAGAATCTAGCTCCTTTTCTATTGCAGACACTAAGCCACGTGCATACTTGATTTTTCTGGGTCCGGTGAGTGCTACCTTAACAACCTTCAAATCTGTATATGACTCGAGAACTGAGTTTGTCTCTTCACCAGAACACTGAACTGTGAAAATAACATTTTCAATACCAGTTTTATTCAAGTAATGAACTAGAGTTGGAACAGACCTAGCGGGACCACCAAAACTTACATCGAGGTTTTCAACTATATGTATGATTTTAATTGTGTCGCTCCTTTTGAAAGAGTTGCATCAACCAGAATGCTAGATACATTACCAACAACGGATAAACATGGACAATCATTCTATTCGCACTATCACCTGGCCCCAGTCTATATGGTATTCTTGTAGCTACAACTAAATAGACGAAAAGCAAAAAAATACCACTGGTAATCAATATAGGTAGGAACTGTTTAATAGGTTTGGTATTAAACATGAGATAAAAAGTTAAAGCGAGTGCATAAACCCATGTAATTCCCCAACCGCCAGAAATTAGCAGATTTTGAATAATATGAAGTAGAGATAATAACATATGCCCTGGCATCACTATGATCATGATTAAACACATAACAACCAATAGAATAAGGATGAGCTGCGAAAAATTACTAAATAGCTTATTAATCAAGTTGAAACGAAGCGAGTAAGCTAGTAGCGAGCTGATTGCGAAAAAAGCTATAACCATGAGTATGTGCTTCGGTTCGAGTAAGTCATGCTCTTCAGGAATATAGAAATATAATCTTGAGTACCAAAACAAGAAGATGAAGCAGTAGGTAAGCAAGTATGCTCTAGAGTCTCTCCATGATAATCTACAGGAAGAACACATAGCACAAAGCAAGAAAAAGCCGACAATTGGAGTTTCAATTCTCAACAACCCTATAGCCATAATAGCTATAAAAGAATACAAAATGTATGTTTTATCTTTATAAAGGTCGTAGTTTATCCAGGAAACAACAAATATCAAAAAAAACAAGGCACTGATCATCGCTGTATGTACAACGAAGAAATGATAGATAAATAAATTGGAAGCAGCCAACAAGGATACTGTGGAGAGTATAAATAGTTTTCTTTTGTTTTCAAAAAAACCAAAAGCCTTATAAAAACTATGCAAGCTATACACAAAAAACGCGACTAAGTTTATAGATATAATTTGATGATAATCTGAAAGTATATAATCATCACTAATTAATGTGACGCTGTGAATAGAGGCTAGAAACACTCCCCACATACTTAATACTACGCTACCAAATTCAAAATCGCCGTTTGCTAAATTTTTGCTGAAATGGACGATCCAAAAAGAATCGGCTGACATAATAATAATGTTTGCCTTAGATAAAACCCAAAGAGAGGACAGTATAAAAACAATCGAAGAGACAAGCATTTTGATGTCTACTTTTGAAACAGTAAAGTAAGCAAAATATAAAGTTAAAACAAAAGAAGACAACAAACTACAATAAACTAAGTTGCCACCACGATAAAATGATAAGATAAGTGAAAAGATAAGAGCATACAACAAACTTCCTACAGCGAGTGATGTAAGGTGTATATATTTCTTGTCCAACTTAGGAGCAAAATATAAGCTAAAAAAATAGCCCTTCAAGTAAAGAAGCAGTATAAAAGTAGAGCTAATCATACCGAACCCCCTCTAAACTAAAACTACTCAATATTATTCGAAAATTTTTATATGACATAAAGTATATCGAGTTTGACTTTTCATAATTAGAAAATTTTTCTTCAAAGTAATAGCCGCCACTTTTGATCAAACTATCTTTTAGAGCATAATATTCAGAATCAGTGAGAATGTTGTTGTATTGTTCATTTATAGAAAATCTTTTTATATTAACATATTTAAAATCATTAGAGTCGATAGGGAAGGAGTTTGAAATATAGATATTTTTATCTGAAAAGTATTCTAGCGAAAATAATGACATGATCTTTCCTTTCGAAAAATAACCACCAACGAACTCATTATCAATTACCGCCAACCCAGCCATAGATGAGGTATCTCGACTATCATAATTGTTGGTTAATATCTTATATGTAGAGACTAAACCAACTTGTATGAGGATAAACAGAAAAAATGTATAGTAGATGAACTTTCGATTACTTAAAAATAAAAAACACAAAACAGCTACTAAAGTAAATGGTAGCATTAAGTAAAACGGATTTTGTATCTGTAAAAGAATGTCGTTAAATTCAGATTTCATTTAAGACCATTTTTCTATATAAAATAAACAATATAAAACTTTCTAAAAACAAGACGGCGCCTGTTGAAAATGCTGCTCCTAGGATACCCCAAACATTAATTAGATATATATTTAGAATTATATTAGTTATAACACCAACAATCACCACACACGAATAAATATCCGGCCTTCCTATTTGATTCATAATACCAATAAAAGGGCGATACCAACTAGACAATGCATGAAAACCAATCAACATTGTATAAACTTTCCAACTATCTTCAATAACATCTTGATCCATTCCAAATATATGTATAAAAGCCGGCTTATAAATAAAAACAGAAGATGCTAACAATAGTAAGACAAAAGGTATGTATTTGCTTCTTACATCAGACACTGTGCTATCAATCTGAGATATTTCCCTTTTGTGAAAAAAACTGCCAACTAGAGGATCGACATTGTTGCGCAGCACGTTATAAACCTGCTGAAACCCCTCGGCAATCATCGATGCGAAGCTATACACACCAACGGCTTTATAGTCTAGAAGAACGCCTATGGCTATGGCATCTACTCTGGTATTAAGTTCAGAAAAAATCCCTCCCCACATACCTTGAAATCCATGACTTAAGTGACGACGCATCCAAGCGACGTCAGGAGCTTTGAATAAGTAGACACGAGAAAAAGAGAAACTAGTTAACAACAAAAACAAGATTAATTCAGTTAGTGTCAATACAACTGTCAAATAATTAACATTAAAAGAAAAAATTAAGAACAAACAAACTAGAGACAAGAGAACAACATATCTCATTGAATTAAAAAAAGAATACTCTTTTATTTTATTTAACCCGTTAAGAGACATCAAAATTATCTTATTAAGAGCAAAAAAAATAACCGCAGGTAAAACTAATATTATCGTTCTATCGAGAAATGCAAAAGTATATTTTTTTTCTAGAATGAAGATTACACATGCTATTACACAAACAAAAACTAAGCTAAACAAAAAGCTCAATACCAAGGCAGACATCAAAGATACAGACGCCACTTTATAGTTACCTATCAGCGTCGAATGATGTTTCAAAACAGAATGCTGAAGACCAAGGGCTGAAATCTGAGAAAAGATAATAAGTATAGACAAAGCGAAATTAAACTTACCCAGAGTGTCTATTCCATACCCAGTGGTGATTAATATATTAACCAAAACACCACTGACACCTAAAGTAAAAAAGCCGATGTAACTCAAAAAAATGTTGTTCTTTGTAATCTTCATCGTTTCTTCTTTAGATTTAGTAATATTCGTTCTTGGTTAACCCTTATTCTAACCAACATCCCCATCGCTAAACCGACCAAAAACAGCGCTAATGAGATAATTAAAGAAAAACCTGAAATATATCCAGCAAATAAATAACCGCTAAATTGACCTGTACTAATATAATGATCAAAAAAAACGACGCCAAAGGATAAAGAAATAAACAGCAATACCAAAGAGAAAATTCCAAAAAAACGCATCGGGTAGTAATCTCTATAGACTGTGAATATTATACTAGATGTTCTAAGCATATAATTGAATATACTACCAGCTACTCTAGATTCTCTGTCTGGATAGTACTTTACGACTATAGGGACTTCAACAATAGTAAACTCTTTGTAGGTAAGATCTAAGAAGGTTTCTTGAGTATAAGTAAACTTTCCATGCAAGTTGAGATTAAGAAGAACTTCTCGTGAATAGGCTCTAAAACCACAAGAAACATCATGAAAATTTTTGCGACAAAGGTGACTAATTAATTTTGACATAGCAATGTTGCCATACTTTTTGACTAGAGGCATATTTAAGGGAGTATAGCTATCGTCAACAAATCTCGAGGCAGTCACCATGTCCGCTTGTTTGTTAACTATTGGCTCTATGATTTTTGGTATATCATTCGCGTCAAATTGGTTATCTGCATCAATATTTACCATTACATCAAAGTCATTATCGATGGCATAGGTATAAGCAGATTGAAGGGCAACACCTACTCCCTTGTTAACTATATGAGATACAACCTTAGCACCATTATCTTTTGCGACGTTCACGGTATTATCTTGAGAGCCATCATCAACCACCAATACTTGAATTTTTTCTATTCCATTAATTTTATCTGGAATGTTATTAATAACAGTGGCAAGGGCTTTCTCTTCATTTAGACAAGGTATAGCTACTAGTAATTTCACAACTATTTCCTTACCTTACATAACAAAATGGTCCAAGGTAAAGGTCTCCTTACTTCGATAACGTCAAAGTAGTTAGAGACCAGCGAGATAAATGAACGAGATGACCAATGCTGAATATGATCTGGAGTATTACCGAACCCACTCCAATACTTTCCCCTAGCCATATTCATGAGTCTCCAGATAGGCTCTCTTGGAACGGAAAGGATAATATACTCTTTAGTAATGGATTGAAGGTTCTCCAACGCCAAAGAAGGTTTTTCCAAGTGTTCGAGTACTTCGCAGCACATTACAATATCTGAAGCGTCTTTTTCTTCTAGTTCGTAAATACTACCCAAAATAAAATCAATATCCATCCCATATTGAAGGGAGTTATTCCTAGCAACTTCAAGACTTTCTTCCCTAATATCTGTCCCCTTAACTTTATAACCTTTTTGGTATATTAAGCCACTAAGCTGCCCCTCACCACAACCTATTTCATGCACTTCGGAAAACCCTGTCGTATACTCCAGCAAATCAACGATTGTTGACATAAACCTATTTACGAGGTGCCGTGCTATTGGGTTTTTTGATTGATACTTATCGGCTGAGTACTTGCCTGTAAATATTGTAGTTTTCATAAATCCTCAATATAACTTTTTAATATTGTCTATGGCTTGAATAGCATCATCAAATGACACATCAATCATTTGTAAATATTCTCTAATTGAATCCCATCGAGGCATGTTCTCTTGATGAGAAAGACGTAAAGCCTTTTCTCTAGTCAAGTGCCCGTCTCGAATCTGGTTACTTCGAAAAGTATCATTCTCAGAAAACCCAGTAACAGTGTGATATATGTAGTTATAAAAAGGTGCAGTTCCATCACCAATTCGCCAAGTTGTTGAAGTATCCTGAGCTATCTCCCAATCGTACTTGCCAAGTAACTCTGAGTTCAAATCATCTTCATTCCATTCAATGTAGTCAAACAGATATAGATAGTCTTGCTTAATAAAATAGAATGATATGTAAGCCCATAGGGTATCGTAAATGGAGCGGTTTATATAGCGAGGATTACATAGATAGTTTCTACCGTAATAGGAGGCTAAACGCATTTTGTTAGTCAGGCCTATGTTATAAATCTTACCGTCAAGTCTCTCTATCGGCGCTGCGCCTGCAAAGCCTGACTTAAAGTTTGTTTTTTCGAAATGATTCTGGGAGAAGACCATTAGCTTAATGCCCGTTTGCTCCATTGTTTTGTTTGCATACCAAAAAAACTGCTTGTCGCCGGCCATAAAAAGCGGGATCATCCCTAAATCAGGCTTATTTAACCATGCCTTTACGTTTTGTTGAATGTTTTTACGTTTAGACTTGATATCGGCAGATACCCATAAGTGCTCAACTCCTAACTGACCACACATTCGAGCTTGATTTCTACGCGCAATATCAGTAACCATACCCCAATCATACGTATATGCAACTGGATTCATTCCGAATTCATTCTTCATTAAGTGAAGGCCATAACTACTGTCTCTTCCTCCACTAAATGCAACTAGACAATCTGCCTCACCGTTATCACTCCTGTGCTGGTCCAAGACAATTTCTAGCTTATCGCGACCAAGCAACTCTTTAGGCTTGTGAGCTCGACAAAAATTACACACTCCTTCACTATCAAACGTGATAAAAGGCATTGTTTCTGGAAGAATGCACCTTGTGCAACGGCGAAGAGATTTCCGCCTCAACTCGTCTTTTTCAAACTTGTCTTCAATTTTTTTTTGCCTAGATAGTAATGGCGCTATATTTATACTTTGGTAATTCCCTTCAATACTAAATGTTTCAGTTTCCAATGTAGAAAGCTTAACTAACATCATATTGCCTGATTTTAGTTGATGTACCTGATTACGCACTTCACCAGAAACATTAACTATTGGGTTGTTTCCTCGAATTGCATTTTCAGCTAGATATTTTTCGGAAAGAAAAGCCATTTTAGTATCTGACTGAATAGTAAAAATAGAGCCAGTGTTTGTTGCTAGAACCATTAAATCCAGATCACTGAATAAAACAGCGATAGACGCTTCACCCTTTATAGAATTAAAACATTTCCTTACTGACTCTACAATATCATAGCCATCTTCACGATATTTATGGATGAGAGAAGGAAACAGTTCAGAGTCAACTTGACTATTTTTATCAATTCCTTGAGTACTTTCCCATATTTCTTTTTCATTTGTAATAATGCCGTTGTGAACAACGACCAAGCCATTCTTCTTAATCGGCTGGTTATTCTTGTCTATTGTTTGAATTCCGTTTGTAACAAGACGAGTATGGCCTATTAGACGTATAGAAGATTCAGCCATAGCACGGTCGACATTTCGACCAATAAAATCTTTATATGCTGGAGTTAGCAACATTCTTGAAGCTGACACAGAATCTTTATATACATCTATCAGGTCACCAGATTCCACCGCTATACCTGCAGCTTCGCGTCCTCGTCTCTCAGACAAATAGAATAGACGACTGATATCACTTAATGTTGACTTCTTATCGGAAGGGTTATTATCTACTAAACCAAAAATTCCACACATAAGTGGCTCCTCTAAACAGGTAAATTCCTAATTGTGGACGTCCCACTTACTAAACTAAAATTGCCATTATTCATTTCTTGTAAATGATACGCAAGTAAAACACTAAAAATAAGATTCATGGGATAGGCTTCCGTAAATATTATAGTGAAGGAAAACAACCCATAAACCAAAGCAAATACAGATAATGACTCATTTTTTCTAATGAACGAGTAAAAAACCATAATAATGTAGAGAACTAAAAATAAAACTGTTCCAATCAACCCCAAGTTAACAGGTAGCGCACCCCAAAATGAATCTGATGGGACAGGTGGTATCATGTAATTGGGGAAAATATCGCTTATAATAAAATATGTATTAGTTGAACTTCCAAAATTACTTGACAAAATATCTATACTTTCAATATTCCTTAATAAAAACTCAATCCTACTACCTAAAGAAACTGTTATACTATCACCTATATATATAGAGAGAAGACCAAAGAAAGATAATAATATGATAATCAGAGAAATAGACAACACTCGCGCATTATGATAAAAAACAATAAAAAAGCTGATAATTAAAAAGACCAAAATAGCTGTTTTAGAAAATGCCAACAAGAGACTTAATGGAGTTACAATCAAAGCAATACTACGAAAGATACCACGACCAAAGTAATAATTAACCATAAAGGCACTTATCACGAAAAAACCAAGAGTAGTGGGCATCGAGAAAAAACCGGTAGTCCTTCTAGCTAAGCCAAAAAATCCGATTCCATAATAGCTTCCCATATGAAACAATTGAAATAGTTGTAATAGAAAGCATAGCATCAATAACATAGATAATATTTTAGCTAAAACACCAATCGTCATCCTGTCAAGCATTCCATATAGAGTTACCACAAGAATGAACGGAAGAAACCACCTTAAACCAGAAATGTACAAGTATAAGCTATCATTCTCAAAAAAGGAAAAACATGTGAAACATAGGAATCCTGCTAGTATTAGTAGTTGCTTCAATTTAGCCTTCTCGATCCTAGAGTCGTAAATAGTAAAAACAATCGCGATGAGGATAGGCATGATCATTAGTAAGTCTTTAAAAGCTTTAATGTATATAGGAGTTTGTAAAAAAACCGTACTAGTCTCGATGTTTCTATAATTTAGTAGTGTAATTAGCTCTCCGTAGTAAAAAACAGGAGTCATTATTAACGAGAGTGATAGTATGTATCGTATTATGCTATACCGGTTCATCAATGTGGCCTCGAATAACAATAAATGATAAAACCAAGACTAAAAATTCACAAGATAAAGTCGCGTAGGCGGCCCCAATTATTCCATATTTTGGGATCAAATAATAATTCAAACACAAATTAATCAACATCCCTAAAACAGTAATTACGAAGTACTGCTTGTTGAGCTTCATACCCAACAAAGTGTAGTTAAACAACCTATTGACTACCAAAAGAATAACAGCGACTGACAAAACAGCCAATATAGGCATTGAATGAGAAAATCCTCCGCCATATATTAAACTAATAATATCCTCCGCAAATAAATAAAAGATAGCGCCGACACAGACTGAGTAAAAAGAGAACAAACCTGTATACCTGTATAGCAAGCGTTTGCCACGATTGTCACTACTATGATACTGATTAACAAAGTTGGGGAAATACACTCGTGTTAAAGCTAAAGGTACTAATGTTGCACCCATTAGAATGTTGAAAGCAGCAGTATAGTAACCAACATGTATTTCATCCAAAAACACACTAATGAAAATGGAATCAACTTTAAGGCTAATAAACTCAGCCGCACTAGCTCCTATAAGTGGGAGAGAAGTGAAAATTATTGCCTTACTAAAACGCTTGTCGAATCTTAGAGTGAAAATAGGATACAATCTCTTCACTAAGTAAATAGACAATGCAAACACTAAAAAAGATATAACACTAAATATAAGGAGCAACCCAAACAGCGAAATACCAAAGTTAAGTGCGAACAGTGCAAAAACAAGACATATTAACTTATTTATTACATTAATCTTAGCAACTAGATCATTCCTATGGATAGATACTAGTGCGGAATTAACATAAGTTATAGATGACAAAATTGTAGTATATACCGCAGATGCTATAATAATCATCTGTGTTTCTAGGTTGTAACTGAAAATAAATACTGTTATTAATATGACGACTATCAAAAGAGGAAAAGATATAAAAAACTTGACACTCAACGCGTTCCCTAGATATAAAGGAAGCTTGCTACCCCTCTTAGCAACTTCTCTATTTACCGTCGCCATTATTCCAAAATTTGTGAAAATGCTGACAATACCAACTATAGATAAAGCAAGAGCATACTGGCCAAGCGCATCAGCTCCAAGAAATCGAGCAAATAGTATCGACAATAAGAAGCTCATTCCAATACTAAGCAACTGATCTAAAACTGAAAGAAATGAGTTTTTTACAATATTCAAGTGAAGTAGGCTCTTAAATTTCATATAAGTACATACTTCTCAAACCAAGATCTAAAGTGTCAACACAGACATACTTACCATCAAAAGACCATTTGGGATGTAGATCACATCTAGCTCCACCTTTGGACAAGAAGGGGATATGGTTCAAACAAATTGTGCTTTTCAATTCTTCTCTATCAGCGTCTACCAAAAATAGCTTCTGCTTGTGTTCATTACTTCCATCGGGATAGGTATCTGTAACCATCAAAGAATCGTTGATAGGAGAAAAACTCGGATGACCATCCCTATCTAGTATATTACCGAATAGACGTTTCACTTTAGTTGTCTTGTCAGTAAAAAGTAAGTAACTATCACCCGAGATAGCCCGGCTAAACTTGCTATTTCCTTCTACAGAGTTCCCTTTGGAGAGTTTTTTGTAAAGGGGCATAAGCGGCTTTATAAAGTATTTTACGATTGATTTGTATTTTCTAAGTGTATTTACTGGATTAGAAACTCCGCCCCAAGCAATAATTTCGTTGTCTGAACGCCAACTGTAATGGCTCATTCGTCCACTATCACTGAGTAAATATAAATTTGAGCCATCTATATCAATAGAGTACAGCCTAGAGTAAACGCCGGATTCCTTAGTTTTCCATCTATGCATAAAGATACACCTAGAGTCACTTGGATTTAACATTAAGTGTTCAACATAATGAACTGCACCCTTCATATTAGAAATAGGCTTGTGATTAACCAGGGTATCCAAATCTATTATTTTGTTAGTTTTACAAGTATCAACTTCAATTTTCCATATACCATCACTCCTAAGTAATGGAGCAGCCTTTTCACTATTTTCGATTCCCTGATAATTATATCCGTCCCTGTGAAAGTAATGTCGTTCGTTATCAATACACATAACAAACTTACCTGAATGGGCCGATGCATAGTAAGCCATAGGCAAAAGCTTTTCGCGCATTGTGACCAAGTTCAGAATAACAGTAACAAATCGGTGATCACGAATGTCATTGTACATTATTTCGTCTTGGTCTCCTTCACCATTTCGCCACTGCAACATACAGCCCTGTTGCCAATTCCATGCCTTGGTCGTGGCTACTTTGATAAAATCTCCGGAATCTCTCCAATTAAAATAACCAATAGTGATAGAATCATTGGCTCGAGGCATTCTATCTATAAAGGAAGAACGACAAGCTAAGAGCCTATCATTAGGCAAATCTAGAGGTGACTTATCGTAATATCCGAAAAAATAGTGCCCGTTATCTGGAGTTGCGAATACTTTTTTCACGAAGCCTCTTTTTTGAATTAAAAATAAATAATTTTAAAAATGAAAAATTAACAAAGAAAAGAGTAGTTTCTACTAATATTTTCGAGGAAACCTCTGATATATTCAATAGTTCAACCAACCCTATCTGTGCCCAACTCGAAATACCGCCCATTATATAAACGTATAAAACAAAGCTGAAAAACGCCATTTTTGTAGGCTTCGTTCTAAAGACGATTTTGTTCAATAACGTAAACTGAACACCTATAGCTGCCGTTCTAGAAAACATATTTGACAAAAATATATCAAAACCAAGTCCGATCGACGCTATGAATACCATAAAGTCTGCAAGCGTCGTTAATATAGATGAAAGTGCATATCTGAGGAGTATGAAGTAAATCTTAAAGGAGTCTACGAGTGGCCTAAAGGAACTTGCACTATTTTCATTGATGTAAATAGTTTGAATAGGTATTTCAACTATATCTTCGCTTCTTACTGATAGTGCTAGCTGCTCTGTTTCGAACTCGAATCGGTTTGATTTGATTTCAAGGCACTGCTTCATAAAAGATTTGTTGAGACCTCTCAACCCCGTTTGAGTATCTTTAAAATTATGACCTAAAACGAACCTATAAACCAAGCGAGAAATATTGTTTCCGATATAACTCTTCCAAGGGATTGAACTGTTGAATGTTCTAGCACCAAGAACAAATCGCCCATCCTTTGTTTTCAAACTATCCAAGACTTTTAAGCAGTCGTTTATACAATGCTGACCATCGCTATCTAAAGTAACAGCGTATTCAATTTCAGTGTGTTCGGTCAGTATCGTGTTAAATACATTTTTAAGCGCGGCACCCTTACCTAAATTAATAGCGTGACTACTTAGAAATACTCGGTCATCTTCAAGCGAAGCAATTTCATCAAATATACTGTCACAAGTCGTTCGGCTCCCATCGTTAAGAACAAAAATCTTTGAGTCGGACTTACTTCTAATCTCTTTTATTAATTCTACGAGTATGTTGTCGGGATTAAATGCTGGTATTACAAAGGTGCTATCGTGATATCTCATTCATGTCGTCTCTCGGTGGTACTTTAAAAATCAACCATTCATAAGGCTCTAACTGTACCATGCGCTTTGACTCTATCAATGGTTCAACCTTTTCCCATCCAGTATTATTGCGTGTTTTGGTCCATGGTCCAAATAAAAAGTAACGTCCTTGCTCACAATCGTGGTCTAAGAAAGTAAGCATCTCATTCACGTACCATCCCCCTGACAGGATTTTATTCGTTACATGCCTAGTATGATAGTTGAATTGTAACAATTGGCGATTGGTAACCAATTTCACACACTCTTCACTATTTAAAAGTAGACTCTTAACTGTCTTAGCTATCTGAGCATGACCGATTTTAGATTGTAATCTAGCTTGTTGATGGTTTGGAACGTTTATCGCATCAAGAAACAATGTAATAGCCCCAACAAGAACACATATACGTAAAGTCTTATTTAGGCTTATTCGAAGTGATAAGCCTTTAATACGATGGCTAATAACTCTTTTGCGCCATTGACTAAACTTTGAAGATAAATTATTTATCAATTCTACTTCATATGATACGAGGCCAATAAAAATTGAACCAGACAAAATAGCAAATGATTTCACCCATAATAAATTTCGATAATCATATGAAAAATTAAATATCCAAACTATAGTCCCAACTAAGAGGAACGCACTAGATAGCCTGGTCAGATACAAGACAGGAGCATCTAACTTTGACTTAAATACAAGCCCCATAATCGAGGCAATATATAGGGAAACTATAAAAATTGCAGAGGAACTTGGAACTAGGAACATTTTCTTTAGTAAATCAAAAATAATTTCAACAAGATGCTTACCTTCAAATACGGATCTAGTCGTTAACTGACTTAGGTAACTCAAGTTATCAACAGGATTCTCTTTGTGTTGGTAGAAAACAAACAAAAACGTAGTGTAAAACAGCAAAGAAATCCCTAAAACCAAATAAGTTCTTTTAGTATTATGTAAGCAACTTCTATTTATAAGCGTAAAAGCTATCGAAAAAACTAAAAATGCCAATCCGGGTTGCTTTATGATAGAAGCAACACCACTTAAAAGAAGTGATAACTGTATATATCTATCATAACCGACTTGACCTTTATACTTGATAGCAGCGTATAAAAGAGATATAGATGATAGACCCATTAACATGACAGGAACATCCATATCTCCATATATACTATGATCCCAATAAATATATGGTAATGTAAAAACCAGTATAAAGATGAATATTCGATCTCTCAACTCAAACCAAAGGTTAACAAGAAGAGAGATGACAAATATCGGCACAACGAACATTGATAACTTAACTGTCCACCAGACTTCAGAGGTTCCTTGAATTTTATATAATAAACTCCAAACTGAGGGAAATAAAACGGGATATGCTGAGCCATCTGGTATCCAATCCCCAGCATACATTTCTTGCGCCCATCGATTCCAAGATACAACAGAATCCCCACCAGTAAATATATCACCTATATATAGAAACAAAGGAGATACTAAAGTTAATATAATTAATAACTTCATTGACTGGTCATTATCTTTCAAGCTTAGTTTGTGAATTTGATCAATCTTAATAAGCCATAGATAAACTGAAAACATAAGCATCGAGACAAAGAATCCAAAAAGAAAACGATTCGATATCAAAAATAACTCGGAGGTCAGAAAAAACAGCCAGCAAATACTGAATGATAATGCTATCCCTAGAGATAATCGCTCACTTTCATTCCAACCTTTTATCAAAGTTCTACACAAAAGTTGGGGAGATAGGAATATCCCTAAAAAACCTAAAATAAACTTAGTCAGAATCATTCAATTACCAAATACATTTAAACAAGTATTCACAATCGACTCACCATTAATTTATCTTCATTATTCAAATCCATATCAAAAATATCTATAAATGAGGTTTATAAATTAAAATATCAAAGTAAGCCGCAAGCAAATTTATTAATGTTATGTACCTAACCAACTCGAGATCAAAAAGAGAAAAGACTCGCAGGTTGATATAAGCACTATGATCGTCGTTGGGCTACGGCCAAGAGGTTTTGCGATAAAATGTATTGCTGTTTTCCAGACTCAACATACAGTAGCGCTCTACGGTGAACAGTCATTAAACTCCACAAAAGTGATCTTATCTTCCCCTTAAGGCCAATAGATGTTGGCTTTTCTTCGAAACAATTTATTTCACTAAATCCAGCCACTCTCAAAACTTGGGTGATTGATGACACTGTGAAAGAAAATATATGTGTAAAATCCCCATATCTAACTCTCATTCCATTGATTCCTTCAGCATTTGGTACATGAAGTATAAGTTTACCTCCAGGATTAATCCTGTTAAAAACAGACGATAGTAAGTCAATAACATCTTCTTGAGGTATATGTTCGAGAATGTCGTTCATAAATATATAGTCAAAACGTTCAGAGGTGCTTGATAGAAAATCATCAATACTCCCGTTCACAACCTCATTCAGGCCTAACTTTTTAGCATTATTTACCTGTTCGATAGAAGTATCAACACCTACAACATTGTCGTAACCTAGCTTTTTCAAGTTATAGATCAGAGATCCATTTCCGCAGCCGAGATCAAGAATTCTTACTGACTTACTATCTGAAACATGCTTTTTTATTAGACTAATATAATAATTAGATATCATTTCATTAGCATTCATAATAAACTTTGAGTGTCCAGAGCTTTGATATGAATCATATATTTTTTTCTGCCAATTATTCATTTTATCCCCTGTATTTTGTTTATAGCCGACACTATTCTTTTATTCACCAAATATACAAAGCAACTAACTAGATAAAACATCGTCGATTGCTTGATTAATTGATTTCGCTCCAGATGAAAAATTCCAGCTATCCACAAGTATCGACGACTTTCTTCCCATCACCTTAGCTTCACATCGATTTTTGTTTAACCAATCAATCGCATTAGAAATTCGCTCAATAGAAGTCGGTTCTACTATATATCCATTGTCTTTAACTAGATCTATCGCTGTACCCGCTAGAGAGGTTACAATAACCGGTAACCCAAAATTCATGGCTTCGTTCAAAGACTTCGGTGAATATTCGTAGTATTTAGAAAGTAATACAAAAACGTCGGCTATAGCATAATACTTTGAAACTTCCGTTATATTCTTGAAACCAACAAACGTAGACTTAATGCCCAAAGAACGACATTTACCTTCGATGTACTCACGATCAGGTCCATCTCCAACAAATAAGAGATGAATATTTCTATGTTCGATGTTGCTTATCGATTCGACCAGTGACTGTAAATTTTTATTCTCATTAATTCTAGAGACAGAAATGACAACAAAATCATCAAGGCTAATACCCAAGCTTTCTCTAATTCCCAAACGGTTATCAATTAACCTGTTGTACTCAGACTCGAAAAATTCGTTATCTACAGCACAAGGAAGAAAATAGAGTTTTTCTTGATTCACTCCATAATGTTCCCAATAGTGTTTATTACCCGAACAGGTATACATAACAGCGTCGCATTTCTTCAGCCAGTATTTAAGAAAATAATATTTTATTTTTTGTTTAAAATTAGTCGATCCGGTCCGAGTATCCAAAGTGGCCTCACCTCTAAAAATCACTTTGGTGCGTGTCACCTTTGCCATTAGCATAACAAGCCAATCGCTGAAATTAACATAACCTTTAAGCATGATAACGGAAGGGTTATCTACAATAAATGTCTTAACAATACTAGGATTAATTCTAGAAAAAAATCCGCCATGTGGGTTTCGACTAAAATTTTTTAGAAATTTGTGAGAATAGCCACCGACCAGATCGATATCCCATTTTAATTCTGTGTTAAACTCAGAGTCAAAAGTAGGTCGAATGCCGATATCATCCTCATATATAACTTTAAACTCTATATCATCCAATTTTGCCAACTCCCTATAAACACCAATATGATAGTGAACGGGATGTAAAGCAAAATAATAAAATTTCTTTCTAGCTTTCATCAGAATTATAATCAACCACTAATTTAGATCTCTAACGACAAGGAGAAGCAATTTTTCTTAACCTCTCTTCGAACTTCATGTATGTAAAGTTATTTAAGTAATGAGACTTTCCATTACGGCCCAGTTTTTTACAACTTTCACGATCTTTGTATAATTTCATAATATATTCTGATATCTCTTCGTTATCATCATATGTGCAAAGATACCCCGTTTCATTGTGTTTAACTACATCGGTTTGCCCACCTTCATTACAAGCTATACATGGCTTTTCATATTTCATTGCTTCAATGTAAACTATGCCAAATCCTTCTCCCTTACTTGGCAAAATAAATGTGTCACAGTGTTCATAATAAGGCTCAATACTATCCACATAGCCTTCAAAGCGTACAAAACGTTCAAGCTGAAGAGACTTAACCAATGAAACTAGCCTTTCCTTGTCGTCCCCTTTCCCAATAACCGTGTACCTAATATCATGATTACTTTCAACAAGCCTAGCGAGTGCATAAATTACACTATCTACGCCTTTGTAATTGTCCACGCTGTCTAATCGAGTAACTGAAAGTAGGTTAAATTTGTCAGTTTCATATACGTTATGAGAATCATGCTCTAAAGTTGCATTAGTGTCGGGAGGCAAATAGAACACATTCTCTTTTTTTACATGATTAAACTCTACTAGCTTACTTGTCGTATAGTTACTGATAGATATAACCTTAATTCTCGATATAAACTTCCGCACTATAAAAGGTAATTTCTTCCAAACCTCTACACCATATACATTCAAAAATACATCAACCTTTGGGTTAATGATTTTCGCTATCATAGCAATTGGCAGTAAGTTGACATGTGCAACATACAATCTTTCTATCTTTTTGATATTCAACAAAACGAACATTGACGCTTTGTATTTGTTACCAAAAAAATTCTTATACTCTACGCCTCGTATATTGCCTTTCTCTTCTCTGTCATGCACGCTTACGGAAGTTATATTTCCATCAATGGCACTTAAAGCCTTAATAAATGTTTTATTATAGTTTTCGATTCCACCAGTCAATGAATACGTAGTTAAATTAAAATAACAGGTTTTATTCATACAACCTCATTTCCTCTTCAAGCAGTAAGTCTAGAACATCATAAACTGACAAGTTATACTCCCAACCGAGATTGTTTCTAGCTTTTGACGAATCACCGTAAATATCTTCTATTTCATTAGGTCTAAAAAACTCTTGATTGATGTTTATTTTTTGCCGGTCTATAGAGAGTTTATCAAAAATATAATTTATTATTTCTCGAATAGATATCGACTCACCAGATGATATAATATAGTCATCTGGGACTTTATGCTGCATCATAAGAAACATAGCTTCTACATATTTAGGAGCCCAACCAAAGTCACGCTTGATATCAATATTCCCAACTTCTAATACTTTCTCTCTACCATTTTTTATATTTAAAGCGGTTTTAATTATTTTCTTTACAATGAAATTATCCCCCCTTAAAACTGACTCGTGATTGAATAAAATTCCTGAAGTTGCAAATAAGCCAAAAGACTCCCTATAGTTTACGGTAATCCAGTGAGCAGCGGCCTTAGAAATTCCGTAAGGGCTCACTGGATGAAAAATTGAAGACTCAATAAGTGGTAAGTCGTTTGCACTACCAAACATTTCACTGCTAGACGCTTGATAATATTTAATTTTGTCATCAACTATCTTTATAGCTTCTAAAATATTCGTTGTTGACAATATATTAAAATGAAGTGTGTCAATCGGATTCTGAAATGAAAGGCCTACTGAGCTTTGAGCAGCTAAGTTATACACTTCGTCAGGGTCATATTTATTAATAAAACCAATAACTTCTTGAAGATTACACAAGTCACATGAATCAAAAACTATGTCTCCTGTAATATTAAGATAATCGAGTTTTCTAACGTTTTTAAGTTCTTTATTTCTTAGCAACCCTATAACTTTATAGTTATTCTTTATAAGGAGCTGACTAAGGTATGCGCCATCTTGACCTGTAACTCCAGTTACAATTGCTGTTTTCATAAATTGATTCATATTCTTCAATTATTGAATAAGACAACTATACTGTACTAACTCAATTATTAAAACGGATGTACAGTGCAGTCTATCTAGATTCAAACCTCTGTAAAATAAAGATTGCCCAAAATTTAGTCCAAGATATTTCATTGTGAATAAACTTTCTTTTGATAGTTTCATTCACTTCATAATATTCTATATTTTTCCTAAACCATTTCTCAAAAGGCAGTACAAAACCCATTTTATCTCGATCAACTATGCCACTAGGCAACACTTTGCGCACTACATCAGCAAGCAATTGTTTGTTAAATTCCCCAAATTTTTCAGCCGGTTTAACTCTCAATGTATAGTCAACCAATTCATTGTCCAAAAATGGCACTCTTATTTCAAGCGATTGGGACATGCCAAATAGATCTGAATCTCTTAATAATTGGTTCTTCATATATAGATTAAGTTCAAAAAAAGAAATCTTATCTTCAACTTCTTCTATATTTTCTGTATTGTAGCTCTTCCATAGTTTAGCAATGACACTAAATATTTTATGCTTATCGACACCTAATAATTCAGATATTTCTGTCGGTGTAAAAAGTGCTCTACGAGGCAAGTAATATGCTAGTTCTTTTTCAGCTTGTATCAACTCTAATTTATTAAATTTCTTTGAATACTCAAAAATTTTAATAATCGAATAGGGTACATTAGAAAGAAATTTAAGGGTTTTTCCATCTTTGAATGATGGGTATCCATAAAAAATCTCATCACCTCCGAGCCCTGAGAGTACAGTGGTTAGACCGCTAGCGCGAGCTGCCTTCGATACAAGAAGCGTATTTAAACCATCAATAGTCGGTTGCTCAATGGCTTTCAAGTATTCATCCAAAGTTGAGAGGAATACCTGTTCATTTACCAGATGCTTTGTATGGTTCGTCTGGTACATATCGACTATCAAGTCTTGATAATGCTCTTCGCTAAAATCTGGTTCCTCAAATACCAATGAGAGTGTTTGTAAATCTGGCTTAAATTTAGCAGCTATCGCTGTAATAGCAGAAGAATCTAACCCCCCTGACAAAAAGGTACCTATTGGCGCATCAGATATTAACTGCCTTCCAATTACACTCTCAAATATTTCCGCTAGATCCTTTACTACTTCTTTGTATGGCTTTTCTATCTTAGGTTGAAATTCATATCCTTTAAATGGATAGGTTCTTAACTCACTATCTGCAATGTATCCATAATGTCCTGCCGGAAATGCTAGAATTTCCTCGTAAATGGTTATAGGTTCGGGGATATAACCTAACAATAGATAAAGTATTTTAGCATCTTCGTTAATTTTCTCCTCATTACTTTTTATTGCCTTAATTTCTGATGCAAAGCTTAGCTCAATATCATTTTTCTTATAGTATAAAGGCTTAATTCCGCTTCGATCCCTCGCAATAAAAATCCTGTTTTTTCTTCTGTCATAAATAGAAAAAGCAAACATTCCATTTAGCATTTCTACTATGCGATGACCAAACTCTATATACCCATACAAAATTACTTCTGTATCTGTCTCAGACTCAAACTCATAGCCTCTTGCTTGCAAATCTTCTTTGATTTTTTCAAAGTTATAAATCTCGCCATTATATACGATGACAAAATTATTACATTTTGAACTCATAGGTTGATGCCCACAAGAAGTCAAGTCAATAATAGAAAGCCTCGTTTGACCAAGCGCTATATTACCCTCAATAAAAGTACCGAAGTCATCTGGCCCCCTATGGCTAAGCGTCTTAAGTTTACTTTTAAATGCCTCTTCATCTACATGTTCAGTAGAAATATTTCCAAGTATTCCACACATTTGACTAAGTTCCAAAATTCATTTTATATTGTTAGGCTTACATTTATTTTGATAAACCTTTTAATTATTAAGATTCGTCTAAGTACCAATCAATAGTATTCTCAATTCCATTATATAAATCAAATTTCGGTTCATAAGATAGTTTGTTTTTAACCTTATCTATATTCGCTAATGAGTGCTTAACATCGCCTGCCCTAAAATCAGCATAGATTAACTCACTCGATATTTCCTTCCCTCTATTTCTTATTGCGTCTTTCAAAATTACATATAACTGTTTTAATGTAGTTCTCTGTCCAACAGCAACATTATAAACTTCATTTTTATAATCTTGTGAAGCTGTCGCAGCTAGCAAATTGGCTTGAACTACGTTATCTACGTGACAGAAATCTCTACTTGTTTCACCATCGCCATTGATAGTTATTGGTTCACCATTTACTAAACACGAAGCCCATTTGGGGATTACGGCGGCATAACTTCCATTTGGATCTTGACGCTTGCCAAATACATTAAAATATCTTAAGCCAATACAATGGAAGTTATATGTACGCGCGTATACTCCCGCATAGAGTTCATTTACATATTTAGTAACCGCATATGGAGACAAAGGGTTTCCTATATTATCCTCCACTTTCGGAAGTACAGGATGATCTCCATATGTAGAACTACTTGCCGCATAAGTAAAACTCTTAACATTTTCATTTTTAGAAGCATTAAGAATATTTAAAAAACCCGTAACATTAGTTTCGTTTGACTTTAAAGGTTCCGCGATCGAGCGAGGAACAGACCCTAAAGCAGCCTCGTGAAGGACATAATCAGCACCTACAACAACTTTCTCACAAAGTTGTGCATCACAAATATCCCCTTCATAGAAAGTGAATTGTTCCCATTGTGCCTTTGTTACTGAGGTTTCAACTTCATCTAGATTTCTTTTATAGCCTGTCGAAAAATTATCTATCCCAACTACGATTTGATTTAATTTAAGCAATTTCTCAAGTAAATTGGAGCCAATAAAGCCGGCAACTCCCGTTACGACCCAAGTTTTCGGAGAATCGACGAGCTCTTTTTGGATCATTTCATATCTAGACATTGTTTTTCCTAAATAGAGGGTATTGTCAATTTACCCTTAAACTAAAATTATAAGCGCATATCTACACTGTCTTGATCGAGCACATATTTAAGGTCATATACCACATGCTCTTCTTTACCGAGTTTATGAATTTCACTTGCTCCCATTGCCTTAAACTCGTCATGCGCCACGGCAATGATTATTGCATCGTAATACCCGTATTTCGTTTCTGAGCATAAACTTATATTATACTCTTTTTCAGATTCTTCGTTTGAACACCAAGGATCAGCAACATCCACATGTATATTGTATTCTTCTAACTCTGAGATTATGTCAACTACTTTAGTGTTCCTTAAGTCAGGACAGTTTTCCTTAAAAGTAAGCCCCAACACGAGGACGTTTGCTCCTTCAACATGAATACGCTTCTTAAGCATACATTTAATAAGTTGGGATACTACATACTCTCCCATTCCATCATTCAATCGCCTTCCAGCAAGTATCATTTCAGGATGATAACCAACCGTTTGAGCTTTATGGGTAAGATAATATGGATCAACGCCTATACAGTGCCCACCTACCAATCCAGGTCGAAACGGAAGGAAGTTCCACTTAGTTCCTGCAGCTTCTAACACTTCCAAAGTATCAATATCAAGCTTATTAAAGATAATAGACAATTCGTTTATTAGCGCTATATTTACATCTCGCTGAGTGTTTTCTATTACTTTCGCAGCTTCAGCAACTTTTATTGAGGATGCCTTATGTGTTCCAGCGGTAATTATCATTTTGTATAACTGATCTACAAACTCTGCCACTTCAGGCGTTGAGCCACTAGTTACCTTTAAAATGTTTGTTACCCTATGCTCTTTATCTCCTGGATTAATTCTCTCAGGTGAATATCCAGCAAAGAAGTCAACATTAAACTTCAATCCAGACTTTTCCTCGACCACAGGGATACACTCTTCCTCAGTTGCACCTGGAAAGACAGTAGATTCATAGACAAGAATATCACCTTGGGAAACAATACTTCCCAGCGCATCTGAGGCTTTAATCAACGGAGAGAGATCTGGTTGTTTATGCTCATCTATAGGAGTTGGTACTGTTACTATATAAACATTACAGTCCCGCAAGTCTTCTAAGTTTGACGTATACGTAATGTATTCAACTGTTGCGAGTTCTTCAGTACTACATTCCAGTGTACTGTCATTACCTGCTTTCAGCTCTGCTACACGATTTTTGTTGATGTCAAAACCAACAGTCTGAACTTTTTTACCAAACTCTACGGCTAAAGGTAAACCAACATAGCCAAGTCCAATAATGCCTATGCGAGCATTAGCCACATCTAACTGCATATAGAAATTCCTACTTGTTTCAAATTCTTTGCGTATGCTTCAAAGTGTTTTCCAAAAATCAAATAAGCCGCATCTACTTGTCGATTAACTAACCGTCTAAACTATAGAAACTAGTTTCAAAAAGCACTGATAATTTGCTGAAGAGCTTTATGCCGCTTAATCGAACATGACATACCATTCTGAGCACATAATAAACGTCGAATAATACAGTAAACATCCTCTACAAGCGATAATATATTTCTTGACACACACTACACTGAACCCTTCAAGCTCAAGAAATCCTTCCGGAAGCGGTTAGCTCATCTCAAGTCATCATGGTATAATCTTCCAACTATAGACGCTATTAAGGTACATCATGATAATCGTAACTGGCGGCGCTGGCATGATTGGCAGCAACATCGTTAAAGCACTTAACGACAAAGGCATCATCGACATTCTCGTAGTTGATAACCTTAAGAATGGTAAAAAGTTTCAGAACTTGGTTGATTTGGATATCGCTGACTACATGGATCGTGAGGACTTCCTCACGCAAATCATGGCCGGTGATGATTTTGGACCAATCGAAGCAGTTTTTCATGAAGGCGCATGTTCTGCTACCACTGAATGGGATGGTAAATATGTGATGCTCAATAACTATGAGTATTCTAAAGAGCTACTTCATTACTGCCTAGAACGTGAGATTCCCTTCCTATACGCCTCGTCTGCGGCTACGTATGGCGAAACGGATACATTTATCGAAGAAAAAGAGTACGAAGGTGCATTAAACGTATACGGTTATTCAAAACAACAGTTTGATAACTA
Source organism: Vibrio sp. R10-SG3-ISO10 (assembly GCF_059834185.1). Lineage (NCBI taxonomy): Bacteria > Pseudomonadati > Pseudomonadota > Gammaproteobacteria > Vibrionales > Vibrionaceae > Vibrio > Vibrio sp. R10-SG3-ISO10. The sequence continues at coordinate 94,889 of NZ_JCBDHG010000025.1, read as the reverse complement.
TGTGCGTCGAATTTGGCAAGATGCTGAAGAGCATGGAGAAAAACTGTCTCAAGTAACTGGTTTCCGTTATTTCAATGTTTATGGCCCTCGCGAGCAACATAAAGGTTCCATGGCTTCCGTGGCTTTCCACCTCAACAACCAGATGAACGCAGGCGAGAATCCAAAATTATTTGAAGGTAGTGAAACTTTTCAACGTGACTTCGTTTATGTAGGTGACGTTGCAGCTGTAAATTTGTGGTTTATGGAAAGCGGCGCTTCGGGCATTTTCAACCTTGGCACTGGTAATGCGGAGTCATTTGAAGAAGTGGCCAAAGCGGTAATTAAATTTCATGGTAAAGGTGAAATTGAAACTATACCATTCCCTGAACACTTAAAAGGTGCTTACCAGGCGTTCACACAGGCAGATCTAACCAATCTACGTGCTGCTGGTTGCAATCACAAATTCAAATCTGTAGCAGAAGGTGTTGCTGAGTATATGTCGATAGTTAATTAATTCTATTTCACCATTTTTCAAGTGGGTATTTATATACATCTTCTAGGTTAAACTGATTTTCTATGTCAAATACATTTCGTCTAAGCGAAACATTTTCTATATGCTTGCTCTTCGTTTCTGTTTTTATCTCCAAAGCAGGAATATACATTAGCTTGACTTTGATTTTATTCATTCAATTGTATATATTATTCCATCATAAAGATGTAGCAAAATCTATTTTGAGAAATAAAGTATCTTTGGTATGCCTGTTATTGTTCTTTTTGGGTTTACTATCAACGCTTTATTCCCCCTTCCCCTTACATGACTCTGCTTTATATTTTAGGAAAGGGGCTATTTTCTTACTATTACCTATTTTGGTGATACAACTTCGGCGTACCTGTAACTATGCCTCCATATCTCTAATCTTTGGTTTGTTAATCGCAATAATTTATTCCACAAAGAAGCTTCTTGAACTAAATGGGGGCACTTGGAGTGGAGAGCGTATAGATAGTTTTTGGGATATCGGACGCTGGGGAGAGATACTTAGTTATATATTAGCAATACTAATTCCACTTATTTTTTCTAATGAACAGAAAAAACAAGATTCATTTATAAAACTAGCAGTTTTATTCATATGCTTAATATTTATCTTACTGTCTGGCGGAAGAGGGCCCTTGCTTGCAATTGCAATATCTTCGTCACTTTTTATGCTATTTAAAAGGCCAAAAACTCTTTGTCTTGTATTTATTCTCGGCTTCCTAGTACTTATTTTGGGTAAAGATATCCCCCAAGTTAAAGCAGTATCAGAAAGAGTTACTAGCATCACAGAGCTCCATCACAATGACTCAAACAGTGCTCGAATTGAGATGTGGAAAAAAGGCTTAACCTTTATATACCAAAATGCATACCTCGACCCAGGCAAGTTCATCCTAGGAACAGGGCTAAGCTCTTTTGAGAAAAACTATACGCTATACCTCGAAAACAACTATGATATGGCAGCAATCAAAAAAGACACAGGGAATCAGTTTTCCTTTAAGGACCTTCACAATACTTACCTTGATCTCGCTGCAAAACTAGGCATTCTCTATGCTTTGGTTTACATAATTCTTATTGCTACAATTTTTAAGTATTTCTTCCTGCTTTGTAAAAATGAAGCCTCTCCTTGGGCTTTTAGTGGCTTATGCTTAGTTTTAACTTATTTCATAAACTCTTTCTTCTATACAAGCGGCCTTGAATACCAAACAACTGCTTTTTTCTCGCTCTTAGTGCTTTGCCAAGCTCAGCATCGTTCATATATTCTTCGGGAGACATCTTAATGTTTGATGCTAGTATTATTGTATCCTTTTATAACAATATAGACGCGCTAAAAGTTATAATTAGATCTTTGGAGAATCAGAAAGATAACTTCGAGTTAATAATTGCTGATGATGGCTCTACACCTGAAAATGTTGACAAAGTAAATCAACTTATAGATAACTCCCCTATCAAGATTAAACATGTCTGGCAAAAAGATAGTGGCTTTAGAAAAACACGGATCCTAAATAAAGCAGTCAAAGAGACTGCCAGCCCATACCTAATTTTCATTGATGGTGACTGCATTCCTCAAACTCACTTTGTATCTGATCATCTGGATAATAAAGAGAGAAACTTCATCCTTAATGGTAGAAGAGTCGATATGGCCCCTAAGTACAAACAACATTTATATGAGTGTAAGAAGCCAGAGCAATTTTTCTTTAATAATATAGTAAGTATTTTTGCTAACTACATTGTAGGAAAAGGAAAAAACATCGAAAAAGGCATTCGCTTCACCAATACAAATATGCTGAAATTCCTGAATCGAAAGCCTAAAGGCATTGTAGGATGTAATTTTTCACTTCATAAAGAAGATTTTATTTCTGTCAACGGGTTTGATAATCGCTATGATGTACCGTGTATTGGTGAAGACACTGATATTGAATACCGACTTACTAAAACTGGAAAGCGCATAAAAAATGTATTCCATCAAGCTATTGTTCTGCACATCCTTCACCCTGAGTTACCTCGTTTAGAACGTGCTGCACTACTATTTGAAGAAACTCAGACTAACCAGCAATTCATCGCATTAGATGGCTATAATCAAGCTCAAGACGTAGATTAAGTTTTAAACCCGAGACTCTAGTTAATGAATATTTTAATGGCACTATCCCAGTTAGAAGTCACCGGTGCAGAAGTCTATGCCACTACCATTGGCAACGAACTAACTGCTAGAGGGCATAACGTTCATTATGTGTCTGACACTTTAACAAAACCTTTCCAAGGTAAATATTTTAAGCTGCGTTTCAACAAACGCAGTATCCCTCGCCGACTTTGGCATGTCGCTTATCTAGTCTATTTGATTAAGAAGCATAAGATTCAGCTTGTCCATGCCCACTCACGAGCTTCCAGCTGGAGTTGTCATGTAGCATGCAAAATCACTGGCACGCCAATGATCACGACAGTTCATGGTAGGCAGCCTGTACATGCATCGCGAAAAAAATTCCATGCTATGGGAGATAAAGCCCTTCCCGTATGTGAGGCGATTAAAGATCAGCTAATCCACGAACTAGGTGTGTCAGAAAAGCAACTGGAAGTAAGTAGAAACGGCGTAGAGACAGACAAGTTCACCTGGCTAAAAGCTCCTCAGAATGAAAAGCCGATTATCACTATCATTGGTCGTTTAACAGGTCCTAAAGGGGAGCTTTGCTATCGGCTACTCGATGATTGTCTAGATATCGACTCTTACGATGTAAAAGTAATTTCAGGCTCAAAAATTGCTACTCGTTTCGATAAGTTTAGACAGCGAGTAGATTTTTGTGGCTACTCCAATGACATAGCCTCTGTTTTAGCCACATCCGATCTTGTGATCGGTGCTGGTCGCGTAGCAATGGAATCTCTGCTTTGCGGAAGACCTACTCTTGCGATAGGTGAAGCGAAAGCGATAGGTTTAGTCGATGAAAGTAATATCAAAGAAGCCATGGCGAGCAACTTTGGCGATATTGGCCCAAGAGATCTCGATATAGATTTTTCATTAGTTGAACAGCAAGTGGTACTAGGCCTACAAAGCAAACATTGTTTCAATGAAGTCGCTGAAACGATAAAAGAAAACTATAGCCTAACAAACATCGTCGACCAAATAGAAAACATCTACCAAACCGTTTACGTTGAGAAGTTACGTAAAGAAATGCCAATCATTATGTACCATCGCTTCATTAAGGATGACAGTGAAAAAGGGGTACATGGCACATATTTGCATATTGATATGCTAGAAAAGCACTTCAAGCTAATCCAAAAGATGGGATTTGAAACTATCACCTTTGAAGATTTAGCAGAGAAAGGGCTAATTAGTCGGCTAGAATATGGCAAACGCTATATTATTATTACAGTTGATGATGGTTACAGAGATAACTATGAACTGCTTCTCCCTCTACTACAAAAGTATAAGTTTAAGGCCGTTGTCTACGCTGTTACAGGTGAAACTTTTAATCGTTGGGATGTTGAGGTGGTTGACAATCCAGAAAAATCAGTGCCTTTAATGAGCGCAGTCCAACTTAAAGCTCTATCAGACTCTGGGCTTGTAGAAGTCGGGGGACACACTGTAAGCCACCCTCACCTAAATACTCTTTCTCCTACAAAACAAACAGAAGAAATTCAGGTCAACAAAAAAGCCTTGGAGTCTTTGTTAGGTAAACCTCTCACCTCTTTTGCATACCCATACGGTTCATTAGACAATCACTCAAAAGAGATAGTAGAAAAACTTGGGTATCGATTCGCAGTTGCAACCAATAGCGGCCCACTCACAACTAATAAAGAGCCATTTCAGATTCGCAGGATTGCGATTTTTCCTAGAACAGATACATTCGGGCTTTGGCGGAAAGTACGCGGGTCTTATTTATTCAAAAAGCACAAATCGAAGTAATTTTACGGTCTGAATAAACACAATATATGCTTAGCGTGACTTTCTACGGCTATCATAGTGGTTTGCACGAAAAGTTTTGTTGATAAAATTAGTAACGACTAAATTCTGGAAAAGATAGAAACGATGAAAGTTCTGATCATTGGCCCATCTTGGGTTGGCGATATGGTAATGTCACAAAGCCTTTATACAGCGTTAAAGCAAAAACACCCAAACGCAGAGATAGATGTTCTTGCTCCTGCCTGGTGTAAACTTATCTTGGAGCGCATGCCAGAAGTCAATCAAACCATTGAGATGCCAATGGCCCATGGTGAGTTCAACTTAAAGGGTCGATGGCAGTTAGCTCGAACATTGGCTAAAAAAGGGTATACACACACTTATATTTTACCTAACTCCGCCAAATCAGCTTTGATTCCATTCTTTGCTGGCATCAATTCAAGAACAGGTTGGAAAGGAGAAATGCGCTATGGTCTACTCAATGACTTACGGCCAGATAAGCGTGTTTTCCAGTATATGGTCGAAAGGTACGTTGCTTTAGCGCATTCGAAAAGCGATATGCTTAACGAAGTCGAGCTAGCAAATTGCCCTAGACCAAGTCTAACAGTTGACTTAGCAAACCAGAAAAACGTAAGAAATCGCTTAGGTCTAGAAAGCACTCGACCTATTATCGGACTTTGTCCTGGAGCCGAATTTGGTCCAGCAAAGCGTTGGCCAGACACATACTATGCTGAAGTTGCAAAGTTCGCTATAGAGCAAGGCTATCAAATATGGTTGTTTGGCTCAGCCAAAGACAGAGAAGTCTGCGAGCTAATCAGCTCCAAACTGTCAAACGAGCAAGGTCAGCTTTGTTTTAATTTGGCAGGGGAAACATCTTTAATTGAAGCGGTCGATCTTTTAGCAGCCTGCCACACTGTCGTCAGTAATGACTCAGGACTGATGCATGTATCTGCCGCTGTCGGCTGCAACATTGTCGCTATTTATGGCTCAAGTTCACCAAAATATACCCCACCTCTCACCAATAAGTTAAAAATGGTTCACACTAATGTTGAGTGTCGACCATGCTTTAAGAGAGAATGTCCGTTAGGACATCTAGATTGTCTAAACAAGTTAACTCCAAACACTGTTATCAATGCTCTAGAAGAGTTTTTAACCTAGTAGAATAATTAGCAATAACCTGGTTCCAACGTTTAGGGTATTGTCCATACTGGCAAACAATGGCAAGAGAAGTCAGCACTTTCTCGTTTGGGCACTTCACTCAAAATCTAGAACTACTAACTTTGTAAGTCTCTCAAAGAGCACCGAAAAAGTTTCGTTTCAAAAGGCAAAGCATGAACACATTTCCAATAATGGTCGCTAACCGTACCATAAAACTAATCGGTAATATTTTTAAGGTTCTGGCCTATCCCTTTCATTTTGTTCTTCCCAAAACACGCTTCTCGATTCCTGAACATTCTCCAGCAAGGGTTCGCACAGCAAATACAAGTAACGTAACAAAGATAATTTGGCAGACTAATTACTCCAATAGATCAACGTTGCCTGTTTACCTGAATTACCTTTTTAACCGCTTAATGTCTCTAGATTACGAATACCGTTATGTGAGTACTGAAGGTCGCGAAGAGTATCTTAGAGAACACGCCCCAAAAGAAGTCTATGAAGCCTATTTAAAACTGACAGATGGCGCAGCTCAAGCAGACTTGTGGCGCGTAACCACCCTCTACCTGCTGGGGGGAGTCTACATGGATATTGATGCGACTTTAGTCTGGCCACTAAAGCGGATTCTCAAAGGTGTCAGCAAATCGCTTTATATCAAAATTAAAGATGACACTGAGATTACCAATTACTTCCTAGCCACATGCCCAAACAATCCAGAATACAAAGCTGTAATGGAAGCCATTGTCCACAACGTGGAGAATTATGACCCAGCTAAAGGTGTCTATGGAACGACTGGTCCTCAAGTGTTTAACGATGTGCTCAATACACGAGAAGTTAACTCTCGCCGCCGACGCTATGTTTGTATTCAAGGAACATTCACCAACGAATACTTCCAATACCTAGACAAGCCACGTGGTAAATGGACTCACCAAGATCCAAACGACCTCATTAAAAAGTAACCTACATTGGGATAGTTCAAAGTGCTTATTCGTTGGCTGTATACACTGCTACTTACCTTATTCGCGCCATTCTTACTGTTTGGCTTGTACAAAAAGAAAGAAGGTAAACCCAATGTAGGTCCACGTTGGAAAGAGCACTTTGGTTTCACCCCAAAACTAGAGTCTGATAAACGACCTATATGGGTTCATGCAGTATCAGTGGGAGAAACCCTCGCAGTTGCCCCACTAATCAAGCAACTAAAGTTCGATCATCCGGATACTGAGATTGTCCTTACGACTACAACACCTACAGGGGCAGAGCAAGCAGCTAGGCTTGGTAAGCTAGTAAAGCATCGTTACATGCCGTTAGATTTTCCTTTCGCCGTTAAAGGTTTTATCCGAGCGATAAAACCTTATAAGATGGTGATTATGGAAACTGAATTATGGCCCAATACTCTCTACACTGTCGCCAAAAACGACATTCCAATCAGTGTTATCAATGCGCGTCTATCTGAACGCTCGTATCGACGCTACTCAAAAATTCAGCCAATTTTTAATCTGCTGAGCAAAAATATTGAACAGCTATTATGTCAGTATAAAGATGATGCAGAGCGGTTTGTTAAGTTAGGAGTCGACTCCAACAAAGTGACTGTAACAGGTTCAATTAAATTCGATATACGTATTGAACCCAATCACATTGAGCACGGTAACCGTCTTAGAGATCAACTAGGAAAAGATCGCCCAGTTTGGATAGCTGCCAGCACGCATATAGGTGAAGATGAGCAGGTTCTAGCCGCACATCGAGAGATACTCAAGAACACCCCTAACGCGTTGCTAATTCTTGTTCCACGCCACCCTGAAAGGTTCAGTTCAGTATTTGAACTATGTCAAAAAGAAGATTTCGCAGTCCAACGTCGAACCGACTCCAATGAGAAAGAGCTGCAAAATGCAGAAGTCTATTTGGCCGATACCATGGGAGAAATGTTAGCGTTGATACAAGCAGCTGACATCTGTTTTATGGGCGGTAGTTTAATTGGCAACAAGGTAGGCGGACATAATGTTCTCGAACCAGCAGCATTAGCCAAACCTGTTCTTTCTGGCCCTAGCTATTATAATTTCACAGAAATAGTACATAAGCTGTTAGCCCATAAAGCGATTATTATCACTAATTCGCCAATGGAAATTAGTAAGGTAATATTGGAACTTCTGGGTGATAGAAAGAAACTATCGCATCAAGGTGAGCTAAGCGAGCAGTGCGTCAATGACAATAAAGGGGCTTTAGTCAACACACTAAACCTAATCACGAAATGATGAGTTGAAATACTTTAACTTAAGTTAGTTCTTCGACACGTTTACAGGCAAATTATGAAAATTTTAGTTACTGGCGGTGCGGGCTTTATAGGCTCTGCGGTTATCCGTCATATCATTCGCAATACACAAGACTACGTAGTAAACGTAGATAAACTCACTTATGCAGGTAATCTAGATTCCCTGCAACCTGTAGAAAGTAGCGAGAGATATTTCTTTGAGCAAGTGGACATATGTAACAAGGTCGAACTTGAACGCGTATTTCAAGAGCATAAACCTGATGCTGTTATGCATTTAGCGGCAGAATCGCATGTTGACAGATCAATTGATGGTCCTTCAGATTTCATTCAAACCAATATTGTCGGCACTTGTACTTTGCTTGAAACTGCTCGCTCATATTGGTCTCAACTAGAACCAGATAAAAAAAGAACATTTAAGTTCCATCACATTTCTACAGATGAAGTCTATGGTGATCTAGAAGGAACCAGTGATCTGTTTACCGAAGCAACTCCTTATGCACCAAGTAGCCCTTATTCCGCTTCAAAAGCTTCAAGTGATCATCTAGTAAGAGCTTGGCTTCGCACTTATGGAATGCCTACGATTATCACTAATTGCTCAAACAATTACGGGCCGTACCATTTCCCAGAAAAGTTAATACCACTCATGATTCTCAATGCTCTAGAGGGAAAACCACTGCCAGTTTATGGTAACGGAATGCAAGTTCGAGATTGGTTGTATGTCGATGATCATGCTAGAGCGCTTTATACCGTCTTGACTAAAGGAGAGATAGGGGAAACATACAATATTGGCGGTCACAATGAAAAAGCGAATATTGATGTCGTGAAAGAGATTTGTAGACTACTAGAGGAACTGGTTCCAAATAAACCTCATGGAATTGCTCTGTATTCTGACCTAATAACATACGTGACCGATCGCCCTGGCCATGATGTTCGCTATGCTATCGACGCGAGTAAAATTGAGCAAGAGTTAGGCTGGGTTCCTGCAGAAAGCTTTGAGTCCGGCCTAAGAAAGACCGTTGAGTGGTATCTTAACAATCAAGCATGGTGGCAACGAGTCTTAGACGGCTCATACAATAGAGAAAGACTAGGAGCATAAAGCGTAAAATGAAAGGTATAATTCTCGCAGGAGGCTCTGGAACTAGGCTTTACCCATTGACTCGTGGAACGTCTAAACAACTACTGCCAATTTATGATAAACCAATGATCTACTACCCTTTATCAACATTAATGTTAGCGGGGATACGAGATATTTTGGTGATCACTACTCCAGAAGACAACGCTTCATTCAAGCGTCTGCTAGGTGATGGCTCAGGCTTTGGCGTATCAATACAATATGCAATTCAAGAAAGCCCTGACGGACTTGCACAAGCATTTATCATTGGCGAAGAGTTTATTGGTAACGACTCGGTCTGCTTGGTTTTGGGTGATAATATTTTTTATGGGCAGTCTTTCGGAAAAACACTCCACTCTGCTGCCAATAACAAATCTGGCGCAACGGTTTTCGGCTATCAAGTCCGTGATCCAGAGCGTTTTGGCGTTGTTGAATTTGATAACCAAATGAAAGCCGTGTCTATTGAAGAGAAACCAACTCACCCTAAGTCTGAATATGCCGTGACTGGCTTATACTTCTATGATAATCAGGTAGTTAACTTCGCAAAAGCTGTCACCCCTTCAGAAAGAGGTGAATTAGAAATAACCAGCATCAATCAGATGTATTTGGAATCAGGGCAGCTAAAAGTCGAGCTTCTTGGCCGAGGATTCGCATGGCTAGACACTGGTACACACCAAAGCCTGCATGAAGCATCTTCTTTTGTACAAACCATAGAACATGTTCAAGGATTAAAGGTCGCCTGTCTAGAGGAAATAGCTTGGCGAAACGGCTGGTTAACATCCAAACAAATAAAGGATCTCGCTAAGCCTATGTCTAAGAATGAATATGGTCAGTATCTGTTACGCTTAGTTCAAGAGTAAACACATTATGAAAATACTTGTTACTGGCTCCAATGGGCAAGTCGGTCAATCTTTAGTTAAGCAATTAAATAATGAAGCTGGCATTACCTTTCTCGCGTTAGATAAAGAAGACCTAGATATCACCAACCAAGAGGCAGTGGAGAAAGTAGTGCAAGAATTTTCTCCTAATGTCATTGTAAACACAGCAGCCTATACCGCCGTTGACAAAGCAGAGAGTGAGCCTGAGATTGCTGATTTAATAAACCATATCGGACCTTATAACCTAGCCGTTGCTGCCAACATACATGATGCCACCCTTATACATATCTCAACTGACTATGTTTTTTCTGGTGAGTCAATGCACCCTTATGATGAGAAAGATACAACGGCTCCAAGAAGCATTTATGGCAAAAGCAAATTAGCCGGAGAGGTAGCTGTAGCCAATGCATGCCCTCATCATGTTATTTTGCGTACAGCTTGGGTCTTTGGAGAATATGGCAACAACTTTGTCAAAACTATGCTCCGATTGGCCAAAACACGTGATTGCTTAGGAGTTGTAGATGATCAGTTAGGTGGACCAACTTACGCTGGCGATATCGCGAAAGCTTTGATTGTGATTGCTAAAAAAGTAGTCTCTAACGAACCACCATTATATGGCACTTATCACTATTCAGGCTTACCCCATGTAAGTTGGTGTGATTTTGCGACAGATATATTTAAACAAGCCTATCAACAAGAACTTATAGCTCGTATTCCAACTGTAGATGCAATTTCAACCGCTGAGTTTCCTACTCCAGCGAGACGTCCTGCGAACTCTTGCCTCAGTACGAGCTTGGTAGAAAACAAATTCAACTTACAAGCTAGCGACTGGAAACAGGCACTGAAAGACTTAACTGCTTATGTGGAATAATTTAAAGCTATGAATGTAATCGACACGAATATTTCAGATGTAAAAATCATAGAACCTACTGTTTTTGGAGATGATAGAGGGTTCTTTATGGAAACTTGGCAACAGAAAAAATTCGAAGAGCTTGTCACACATAAACCAACTCCATTTGTCCAAGATAACCACTCGAAATCTAAGCAAGGTATTTTGAGAGGGCTACATTACCAGTTGACAAATACGCAGGGTAAATTGGTCAGAGTTATCTCAGGAGAGGTATTTGATGTCGCTGTTGATTTGCGCAAAGGCTCGCCAAAGTTTGGTCAGTGGGTTGGTGTTTATCTTTCGGCTGAAAACAAGAGGCAATTATGGGTACCCGAAGGATTCGCACATGGGTTCTATGTAACCAGTGAAGAAGCTGAATTTGTCTACAAATGTACTGACTATTACAACCCAGATTCAGAAGTTAGCATTCTGTGGAACGACCCACAACTCAATATCAACTGGCCTTGTAAGCAAGCTCCATCACTATCACAGAAAGATGCAAATGGGGTGCCGTTTCAAGAAGCACCACTGTTCAAGTAAAAACCAAGGTATAGCGCTCGATGCGCTATACCTTACTTAACACATTTCTAACCCACGAAGAAAGCATGTATTTCTCTACAATCTGTGGTTCAGGTTCAAAATAAGGGGTTGAGAAAATAGGCTCCGGCACTTGATAACTACTATCCAACACCACCATGTTTTCTGCACAAAAGATATCATAGTGCTTTAAGTTCTGGTTCGTCGTTATCAGTTTCCTTTGATAACCTAGACACTCATACACTCGAAAAGAAAGCCCAGCTTGGTGTCCTTGCAAGAAGTCTAAGATCGCCTTAGAACTCTCAATATTACTTTTAAGTTCATCTCCTAGCATTAATTTGTCAGTTACTTTAATCCGCTTATCAGTAATTGATTTTCTCTTTCTGGGATGGTCGATGTAAAAATGGATATTAGGTGAGATACTCGGATTAGCATCTAAGAATTTCACGACCTGTTGATACCTTTCTTTGGTATAGCTCATGATGGAAAAAACATCATATTTAGCACTCTCCAACGACACTGAAGTGGTCCATGAAGGGTCTAGATAGTTATTGATCTTAATAAGATCATAGGCGTTGCAATCTTCGTGATCATAGCTAAATACAACGTCAAATAGATCCAAGTGTTGTTTATTCTCGGGGGATTTCGTCAAACTATCCCAAAGAGTTGCGACTAATTTGTTGCAATGCTGCTTAAGCAGTTCCAAGTGTTCACGTTTAAACAGACTCGGCTCTGTCATAATGACGACATCAAACTTTGGTCTCGCAATAAAAAATGAATTAATTGTCCGTGTAATTTCAGCATCGGTTATACGATGTTTATAACTGTTTTTCGTTACAAGCTGATAGATTTTAGCAAGTACTCGATGACAAGCATCGAAATAACCAAACTTTGAAAAGTCCGAGTGATCTAGATGTACCACTTCGTGGCCTTGCTTCACCATTTCTCTCACGATGGGGTCAGCCAACCCCGCCCAGTTGGGGCATATAAACAGAACTTTCATCAACTAGCCGCTTCTTCAAGTAACGATTTTATTTTTGGAATGACCAAGGTGTGATCAAAATTATTAACTTCCCCTGAAGCAACAATGACTTCAGCAATATCAGAGTTTGGATGCCAGTTGGAAAAGTTAGCAGCATCATCGCTGTAGATAGCAACTTGGGGTTTGAGAAGCCCAGAAGCAATGTGCACGATCGAAGTATCAACAGAAATTACAAGCTTGGCTTTAACAACTGCGGCAATCGCATCATAAATAGACTGACTATCCGCAAAATGAACAACTCTATCATTCATAAGGTTCATTGACTGAAACTGCTTTAAGGTATCAGGAGCTGTTAATACAACAACTTTAAGAGACTCATCGAGACTTAGCACTGCGGTCGCAATGGCTTCTATCGATTCACGACTAAGTTTACGCTCATTGCCGCTTCCAAACGGGTTCAAGAGTACATAATCATTAATGCCACTTGCCGCTATGAAGCTTTCAATTTTGGCTACCGACTCGGTGAGCACGGGTACTTGATATCTCTCGGCAGGCTCTAAGATACCCAAAAGCTTGGATACGTAATCGAATTTTTCTGCATAATGAAGGCCATGAATATCAGCGGAAATATTGATATCGACCAGTTTCAGTAAACTATCCACACCGACGATAAGCCTCGAATCTAGCTTGTTGAGCAGATAGATATCCTTCATTTTCATATCAAGGTTAAGCGATGCGACAACATCAATGCTCCCTAACTCCTGACAAACTGCCCGTATCTCACCATAGGAAGGACGTTTACTAAGATGAACAACTTGATCCACGGAAAAATGTTGCTTGAATAGAGGTTCCATCGATGGCGTGGTCAACACTGTAATTCTAATATCAGGCCTGTGCTTGCGAATTTTATTGATAACTCCAGAAGAAACAATTGCATCACCGAGCTTGGCATCATTGCGAATAAATAAGATGCTTTTCGCCTGTTTAGGATCAAAAGTAGACTCTCTTTTACGATCAAACAGCAGTACACCAAGGTGTCTTCTAACTACATCCCGAAAACGTTGCAGTCGGCTAATTATAAATCTCATTAAATACCTTTGTAAGCAGACAGAATTACAGAAAAATCACTGTGCACCCATTTGATATGCCTCTTCCCCACCTCTTTCTCAAAAGAGCGCTTTAGTCTTGCTAAATTGCTCTGCTTCCACTCTTCGCCAGATTGTTGGTAACATTTATCGAAGTCGATAATCCAAACTTTTTCGTCTTCATCAAGCAAGATATTGTGGATATTGAGGTCAGTGTGGTTCACATGCGCGTTATGCATCTTACGAATTTCTTGGCCAATTTTCTGATATATCTGTGCAGAAAGTGGCTTTTCTACCAGAATCGATACCAAATCTCTGGCATTAGGTATCTTTTCACTCAACAAATCTGCCGTATAGCTCAAGCTACTTTTGATTGCACGGGCAGCAATTGGTTTAGGGACGTTGACGCCCGCTTGGATTAGCGTCTTCAAAAGCTGAAACTCTTGATAACTGCGCGTTTGCTCCCAACCTGAAAAGCGGTAACTGTCTTTAACCAATTTGCCAAATAGACCACCACGACGATAGTGCCGCAGCGCAGCAGGCATTGACTCTGTTTGCACAAACCAAGTAGTACCACGTCCTTGAGCGCTACCAATAACTTTGTCGTTTTGCTGCCAATAACTTGGTTCGAAAACTTGTTTAGGGTCTTCTTTGAGTAGCTCTTCGTCATACCATATGGTCTGATTATCAAACTGCAAAGTATTCATGCGTGGTGATCTCTCAATTTATTTGCGCCGCCATTTTACATTTATTGAGCCTCTCTGCATAATCTTGGCTAATACACGCTAATTGAAATCACTATGCCACTTTTTTCCTCTGCTCCTAAATCTCTCTGCGTACTACGTTTGTCTGCGATTGGTGACGTCTGTAATACCGTTGCGGCTGTACAAGCGATACAGCGCCAGTGGCCTGAAACTGAAATCGTTTGGATAACAGGCAAACTGGAAGCAAAGTTAATTGAAGATTTAGACAACATCACAGTGGTGGTGTTTGATAAAAAAGAGGGCTGGTCAGGCTATAAATCGCTGTGGCGCGAGCTAAAAGATTATCGGTTCGACGCCCTCCTGCATATGCAATACGCGTTTAGAGCTAGCATTGCAACCTTAGGTATCAAAGCGAAGTACAAACTTGGTTTTGACTCTATACGCAGCCAAGATTTTCAAAGCTTGTTTACCAATGTCAAAGTCCCTTCCCCGCAAACCATGCATGTTCTCGATGGGCTACTTGCCTTTGGTGAAACGCTCGGTGTGCAAGATATGTCACCGAAATGGCGGATTGACTACTCTGCGGATGATTTAACCTGGGCAATCGCTCAACTTGACACGACTAAGCCAAACTTAGTGATTGTTCCCGCAGCAAGTAAAGCCTATAAAAACTGGACAGCAGAAGGCTATGCAGAGCTGATTCAGCATGCACATCAAGCAGGCTGGAGTATAATTTTAGCCGGGAGTCCTGCTCAGGTAGAGCTAGATCTTGCCACGCAAATCGAGAGTTTGATTGATATTACGGTTAGCAATTTAGTTGGCAAAAGTTCTCTCAAAGAGATGTTAGCGCTATTGGATAAAGCCAATCTCGTGGTTGCACCGGATACAGGCCCAGCCCATATGGCTAACGCGGTTAACACTCCTATTATTGGCCTTTATGCTCACCATAACCCAGAGCGAACGGGGCCTTATCAATATCGCCAGTATGTTGTGTCGGCCTATGAAGAAGCGATTCAAGCCGAGACAGGCAAAACATCAAAAGAACTGAGTTGGCGCGCACGAGTTAAAGACAAAAACGCCATGCAACGTATTGAAGCTCAGCAAGTTATCGCTATGTTTGATAAAGTAGTCTCTGACTTAAACCTTCCATCGTCCACTCCAGAGGTATCCTAGTGAGTAAACCTACCATTGCCGTTGCCTTAATCGTTAAAAACGAAGCGCAGCACCTTAAAGCTTGCTTGGAAACCGTCCATGACTGGGTTGATGAGATTGTCGTCCTCGATTCTGGAAGCACCGACAAAACAGAACAAGTAGCACGAACCTTTACCGACAAGTTTTTCGTCAATCAAGAGTGGCCAGGATTTGGGCCTCAGCGCCGTATCGCACAATCTTATGTCGAGTCAGATTATATTCTGTGGCTCGATGCAGATGAGCGTGTCACGCCTGAACTGAAAGAGAGCATCTTAGCGGCGGTTGCTAACAAGGAGCCTTCAACCATCTATAAAACCGCGCGCTTAAGCTGGGTGTTTGGCCGTTATATTCGTCATTGTGGCTGGTACCCAGATCGCGTTCTGCGCTTATATCCAACGAAACTGACTCAGTACAATGATGCCTTGGTGCATGAGAAAGTCGAAGTAACTGGAGAGATGAAGGTTGAAAACCTTACTGGGGACCTGATTCACTTTACCTACAATGATATGAACCATTACTTGGTTAAGTCCGCAGGCTATGCGAAAGCGTGGGCAGAGCAGCGAGAGAAGAAGGGTAAAAAGAGCAGCATCTCACAAGGTATTCTTCATGCGTTGGGCTGTTTTTTGAAAATGTATGTCGTTAAGGCCGGCTTCTTAGATGGTAAACAGGGCTTCCTGCTGTCACTACTCTCTGCGCATTCTACCTTTGTCAAATATGCGGATTTATGGATTCGAACAGAAACCGACAAGATGCCTGAAAAGTTTTAAACGCTTGAATTGTAAGGCGACCGATAAGGTCGCCTTTTCTATGCTAATTTAGCATTAGCCCAAGGCTGTAACTCTTCCAACACCTTTTCGACATCAATACGCGCCATATCTTCCTGGCTTGCTTTATCATCGGCTTGCGGTGGGCAAAAAGCGATGTGATTCCCTTTTGAATTAATCGGTTGCCAACGTAGTGGCGTGGCAGAACGTTTACTTGGGAAGAAGCCAACGGTTGGCACATCGATCGCCGCCGCAATATGTAACGGGCCAGTTGAGCCTGCGATAAACATATCGGCACAAGCAATCGAGCAAGAAAAATCAACCAAACCATCGTTTTTGTCATATAGCGCTGCATTTCTACCGCAACTAACCATCAATTGCTGCAACTCAGCGGCTTTTTGTTCTTCACCTGGTCCTGCGGTCAATACCACTTCAAATTCACCCGCTAAAACGCTGACAAGCTGGGTGTACTGCTCTAAAGAAAGATTATTAGCTGAACCACCACTACCGGCATGGACATAGACCCAAGGCTTGTTTACATCCAATTCGAGTTGTTGTGCCAGCTTGCTTTTTTGCTGTTCTAACTGCTGCGAACTAAACGATAAGTAAGGCGCTGAAGGTTCAACGATAGGCTTACCAATATCACTTAAAAAGGCACGAATAAGATCTAGGTTGTATTCAAACTCTGGCTTAGCCGATTGTGAACGCTTTTGCTTAATGCGCTTGTTATAGAAGATCTGCGCGAGCTTAGTCGCAGGAGCTAAGCGATAAGGAATCTTGCCCTTCCAAACTAACCTGGCGTTATAAGTGGTAGAGAACAAGTTAATCGAAGCATCAAACTGCTCGTGACGAATCTGCTCAATCAGCTCTTTCTGCGCATGTTTTGTAGCTTTCTTTGTCACATCGACGATAACATGGTCAATCCATGGGCATAGCTCTGCAAGCGCAACCGTATATTTAGGCACCAGAGCAGTAACCTGACAATCTGGTAGCGAGGCTTTAAGCATGGCAAAGCTCGGCCATGCCAACATAAAGTCGCCGATTTTGTCGTTTCTCACTACCAGTATTTTTTTCATCACTCAATCCACATCTATCTTTTGTTCCAATGATAACGGCTTCAGTGGGTAATTGTGAGCCTTTTTGTTAACATTGAAGGAGATGGAAAAATTAGAGACGCGCAAAGTGAGCCAAAAACGCCTATCCCGAGTGATTTATCCGGGAACATTTGATCCTATTACTAACGGACACCTAGACTTAATTGAACGTGCCGCAGATATGTTTGATGAAGTGATCATCGCCGTTGCAGCCAGTCCAAGTAAAAACACCATGTTTACCTTGGATGAGCGTGTTCAGTTCGCTCAACAAGTCACAAAGCACCTAGACAACGTAAGCTCTAAGGGTTTTTCAGGCCTTATGGTAGATTTTGCCAAACAAGAGCAAGCTAATGTATTGATTCGCGGCCTGCGCACCACTGTCGACTTCGAGTACGAATTTGGCCTAACAAATATGTATCGCCGCCTTATGCCAGGACTAGAAAGCGTATTTTTAACCCCAGCCGAAGAGCATGCTTTTATCTCTTCAACCATAGTACGCGAAGTGGCTATTCACGGTGGTGACGTGACCAACTTCGTACCAAAAGTGGTCGCGGAAGCGCTAAAAACCAAAGCACATGTTTAATGGAGAGCTGGAGAGCTGGAGAGCTGGAGAGCTGGAGAGCTAGGTTATTAGGTTCTATCTCTCCTTAAAAACAAATCCTATCCTTCTTGTTGAAGCAAAGGTTCTTGCACCTCACAGCCCGCAAGCACCTCTCGGAGGACGAAGTCCGTTCCAGATTCTCGTAGGGCGCAGCCCGTTCCCGAAGGACGTAGTCCGCTCCGCCCTCTATTTCTGACACTGACTACAGAAAAACGTATTGCGCTGACCGATCTTCTGCTCTTCGATAAGTTCACCACAGGTTGGACATGGCTCGCCCGCTCTACCATATACTTGCAGCTCTTGAGCAAAGTAACCTGGCTTTCCATCGGCTTGAGCGAAGTCTTTTAGCGTCGTTCCACCTTGTTTGATTGCAGTATCCAGCACTCGCTTAATCTCTTTGACTAATAATTCCCACTCTTTCGCCGTTAGCTTTCCGGCGGGTCGTGTTGGGTGGATACCGGAACTAAATAGCGATTCATTAGCGTAGATGTTACCTACGCCAACCACGACTTTGTTATCCATAATAAATTGCTTCACCGCAACGCGCTTATTCGCGGCCTTTTCTGCAATATAATCAGCATTGAATTCAGGGGTTAGCGGTTCAGGCCCCATACTACCTAGTGCTGCATGAGTACCATCTTCTGTCCATAGCCAAGCGCCAAAACGCCTTGGATCGTTATAGCGCAGCACCTTCCCGTTAGCTAACTTCAGATCAACATGATCATGTTTAGCCGGTGAGATCTCGGCATCTAGCACTCTTAGTGAGCCTGACATCCCAAGATGGACAATCGCGCTACCAGCATCTGTTTCGATCAATAAATACTTGGCTCGACGGGAAATCCCTCGAATGACCTGCCCTTCCATTTTTTTCAGCTCCGCAGGAATATCCCAACGCAGTTTAGGAGTGCGAAATGTCAGTTTATCCACCGTTTGACCAATTAAGTGAGGCGAGATCCCCATTCGGCTTACTTCAACTTCAGGTAATTCAGGCATCAATTGTTCCTATCGCATGCAACACATAGTGTGGATTTACTCAGGCATAAGATAGCGAGGTTCAACCGAAATGGCTATCCACTTGTCTTGCCAGTTTTTCAGCAACCAAAATTGTGGGGTTTGGTAATAAGTGATCCTTTGTGGCTCTTCCTGATCTAAATACCATGCTTCAATTGAACTTGGGATACTAAGTTGAGGCTTTAAGCTATCGAAGTTGTCTTGAGTCACTTCTGTGCCGACCAAATCAATCCAACGTTGTGCAAGCTCCTGTTCAGGAATAGCGGTATTGACAGTACTGCGCCAACGTCCTTGGTTTTTCTCCAGTGACCAATCAGAGAAATGTAATGCCTGTAACTCTGCCTGAGGGTTCAACAAATATGGATAAGGGCTTTCAACTACCGTCGGCTCAAGTAGATAGGCTTTGATCAAAGTAGGAAGGTTAAGCAAAGCGATAAACGCGATAATGCCTAACATAAGGATATTGTTCCAACGTCTACGACGTGCAGGGGAAACTCGCATAGTGTCTAACTTCTCTGCCTTTAACTGACTCAAAAGTAGCAGAAAAGAGGTAGATAGGCGAGGGATGCGGGATGCGGGATGCGGGATGCGGGATGCGGGATGCGGGATTATTTTATCCAATTAGAAAACAAGTGCCGCTAGCAATCTTCGATAAGCCAACTACACATTTTTCTCGCAGGGCGAAGCCCGATCTCGGAGCACAGCGTTCTGTAGGACGAAGTCCGTTCCCGGAGGGCGTAGCCTGTTCCTTCTATTCAAAATAAAAAACCCAACCATATTGCTATGATTGGGTTTCAATTCACGCTTCCCGAAGGAAGTTCAAAGAAGAATCAATTACTTGATTTTAGCTTCTTTGTACATAACGTGCTGGCGAACTACTGGATCAAACTTTTTGATCTCAAATTTGCCTGGCATGTTACGCTTGTTCTTATCAGTCGTGTAGAAGTGACCAGTACCTGCAGAAGATACTAGACGGATTTTCTCACGTACGCCTTTCTTTGCCATTGTCTATTTCCTCTTAAACGTTTACGCCGTTTGCACGGATATCAACAAGAACAGCATCGATGCCTTTCTTATCGATGATACGCATACCTTTAGCAGATAGACGTAGTTTAACAAAACGTTTTTCGCTCTCTACCCAGAAACGATGAGTTTGTAGGTTCGGCAGAAAACGACGCTTAGTAGCATTGCGTGCGTGTGAACGGTTGTTACCCGTTACTGGACGCTTACCAGTTACTTGGCATACTCGTGACATGAATGTCTTCTCCAAAATCGTTTCAGCTCGATATCAACCTTGGTGGCCGAACCTCTCAGTTTCTAAATTAGAAGTTTGAGGTCTTATACCGCTATGGAAACCCATACAAGGCTATCAAAGGTCGCGCATTATACTAACTTGAGTAGCATTGCTCAAGACCCGAACAGATCCTTTTTACAGGTTTTCGTGATCTTTTTTAGGCAGAGCTGATTTATGTGCTAAAAAATGTCGGGGGATTGTAGCAGAAATCAGCGAACTCACAACTAAAAATGTGATTTAAATCCAACCGCGCTCCGCAAAGGAAACAATCTCTCCATCGCCAACCACAAAGTGGTCTAGCACGCGGATGTCCACCAGCGCTAACGCATCACTGATTCGGCGGGTTATTCGTCGATCGCTTTGGCTAGGCTCTGCAACGCCTGACGGGTGATTATGTGCCAAAATCAGAGCCGCTGAATTGTGCTCTAAAGCGCGCTTAACGACTTCTCTTGGGTAGACTGAAGCGGCATCTATCGTGCCTTGAAACAGAGGCTCTCCACATATTACCCGATGTTGATTGTCTAAAAAGAGCACAAAGAATTCTTCTCTCTGCTTATCTCTGAGCAGTCCAGATAGATAGAGTTTAGTTTGTTCAGGGCTAGTCAAGGCATCACCGCGCTTTAGCGTCTCAGCTAAGTAGCGTTGGGTCATTTCTAGTACTGCTTGCAGTTGAACATATTTAGCGACACCGAGTCCTTTGTGGCGACAAAAATGGTCTAAATCAGCAGAAAAAAGCGCTCTCAGTGAGCCAAACTCCTTAATCAAATGGTCTGATAGAGCCAGAACATTCATTCCTTGGGTACCCGTTCTTAAAAATATCGCTAGCAGCTCGGCATCCGTTAGCGATTGCGGGCCATGTGATAGAAGCTTTTCTCTAGGCATGGATTCTTTTGGTAAAGCGCTCATCTATATCCCATCAGTAATGAACTCAGCAAAAGTTAGAGTAAGTAAAGAAGGCATCATAGATAAAACCGAGCAAGAAACAGTGCGATTAACTAAGCGCAGAGCTTGAAACAATCTAGCTATAGAGGTGTGACAAACTTTGCACCAAATCAACTTTCAAATTTAATAACTCAGATAGCGACCCTAGGCACGTAAATATCAGCCGTGGTATCTTACGGGCAGAAATTTTAAGGAAGATCATCATGCAAACACTCGCAGGCAAAAAGATCCTATTAGGTATTAGTGGTGGTATCGCTGCTTACAAATGTGCTGAACTAACTCGCCGCCTTATTGAACATGGGGCGCAGGTTCAAGTGGTTATGACCAAAGCAGCTAAAGAATTTATTACCCCACTGACCATGCAGGCCGTATCTGGCAGACCTGTCTCTGATAGCCTACTCGATCCTGCTGCAGAAGCCTCTATGGGACATATCGAGCTTGCCAAATGGGCTGATCTTGTTTTGCTTGCACCGGCAACCGCGGATTTAATTGCCCGCATGAGCGCAGGTATGGGTAATGATTTACTCACGACCTTAGTGCTTGCCACCGACTCGCCCATTGCCGTTTCACCAGCGATGAATCAGCAGATGTATCGCAATATCGCCACCCAAGAGAACATCGCAACCCTTGCACGTCGTGGTATGCATGTTTGGGGGCCAGCGGCAGGCGAACAAGCGTGTGGAGACGTGGGCCCTGGGCGCATGTTAGAGCCAATGCAGCTCGTCGAGCGATGTGAACAGTTTTTTGCTGATAAGCCACTAAAAGGCAAATCGGTGGTGATCACGGCGGGCCCAACCCGTGAAGCAATCGATCCTGTGCGTTATATTTCTAACCACAGTTCTGGAAAAATGGGCTTTGCATTAGCGCAAGCAGCAGCGGCACAGGGAGCAAAAGTAACGCTCGTTTCTGGCCCAGTCTCCCTTGCGACACCAGCAGGTGTAGAACGTATTGATGTCGACAGTGCGCAAAGCATGTATAACGCTGCCATAGAGCAAGCAAAAACTCATGACATCTTTATCGGCTGCGCCGCAGTTGCTGATTATCGCCCTGAATCTATCGCCGAACAAAAAATCAAAAAGACAGATGATAGCGATCAAATGACCATCACTATGGTGAAAAATCCCGATATTATCGCTTCTGTCGCTGCTCTCAGTGAATCTCGACCATTTACCGTTGGGTTTGCTGCCGAAACTCAAGACGTAGAACACTACGCTCGTACAAAGCTCAGCAAGAAGAATCTTGATATGATTTGTGCTAACGATGTCTCTGTCGAAGGGCAAGGCTTCAATAGCAACGACAACGCAATCACCGTATACTGGAAAGATGGTAAGCAATCACTTACCCTTGCGTCGAAGCAACAAATTGCCTCGCAAATCATCACGACAATCGCGAAAAAACTAGAAGCGTAAAGCTCATATTTATTCTCAAGAAGAACAAACCTTCGCGATAAATGGAATTGTCATAAGTTGTTGGCTTTGAGCTATTTTGCTCAAAGCTTTATTCAGAATGGTAACAATAAGGAAAAAAGGTTCATGGCCGGAACAAGAAAAACCAACCGCCGAGATGAAATTTTGCAAGCATTGGCTGAAATGCTGGAGTCCAACGAAGGCGCTTCACGTATTACAACCGCAAAACTCGCTAAGCAAGTTGGCGTTTCAGAAGCCGCGCTGTATAGACACTTTCCAAGTAAGGCGCGCATGTTCGAAGGCTTAATCGAGTTTATCGAAGAGTCTCTAATGTCGCGTATCAACCGTATTCTGGATGAAGAGAAAGACACTCTGACTCGAATTCGACTCGTACTGCAATTGATTCTGGCCTTTGCTGAGCGCAATCCAGGTCTGAGCCGTATCTTGTCTGGTCATGCACTAATGTTTGAAAATGAACGCCTGCGCGACCGTATCAATCAACTATTTGAGCGTATTGAAACCTCTATCCGTCAGATCCTGCGTGAGCGTATGCTGCGTGAAGGAAAGGCATTTCCTGTTGATGAGAAGGTATTAGCCGCCCAACTACTTGGTCAGGTGGAAGGCAGCTTAAACCGATTTGTTCGCTCTGATTTTAAATACCAACCGACTGCAAACTTTGAAGAATACTGGGCACTGTTAAGCGCACAAATTAAGTAATCACTATGAGTAAAGATAAGTACAATCAACCGCCTCCATTTACCCTTTCCTTACTACACCCGAGAAATTGGGGAGTTTGGCTAGGCTTTGGACTGCTCGCATTGATTGTTAATGTTCTCCCTTACCCGCTGTTGCTGCGTTTAGGGCAAAGCATAGGTCGTTTAGGGATGCGCTTTGGCAAATCCCGTGTACATGTCGCGAGAAGAAACTTCGAACTCGCTTTTCCAGACATGTCACAAAGTGAGATCGACAAAAGCGTTGCAGGAAACTTCAAAAATACCGGTATGGCCTTAATTGAAACCGGGATTACCTGGTTTTGGCCGACATGGCGCTTTAAACGTATTTTACAGACTAAAGACGTTGAAGAGCTAAGACGCTTAGATAAGGAAGGCAAAGGTGTCTTGCTTTGTTGTGTTCATGCCCTCAACCTTGAGATCACCGCACGAGCCTTTGGAGTATTGGGTTTACAAGGCTATGGCGCTTACCGCCCGCATAGCAACCCAGCCTATGAATTCATTCAATATCGTGGTCGCACACGTAATGGCAACAAACTTATCTACCGTACCGACCTTAAGCAGATGATTCGCGTGTTACGTCAGGGGCATCGCCTATTCTATCTGCCAGATCAAGATTACGGTCATAACAAATCTGTGTTTGTGCCATTCTTTGCCGTTGAAGAAGCCTGTACCACCACGGGAACGAGCATTCTTGCTTACACCAGTAAGTGTGCCATTATCCCGGGCTCTGGCTTTAGAAACAGCCAAGGTAAGTACGAAATCATCGCTGATAAGAATATTGAGCCTGACTACCCGAAAAAAGATGAAACCGCCGCTGCGGCATATATGAATAAATTTGTCGAAGAGATTATTATGCGTGCTCCAGAACAGTGGATGTGGCTACACAAACGCTTCAAGTCACTGCCAGATGAAACGCTAACCAACTCTCGTTATCAATAGAATAGGCCCTGCTGAATGAGCACCAATGAAAAAAACAGCATAGATAAACACCTGCACAACCCAACTTTTGAGTGGTCTTTCCTCCACCCTAAACATTGGGGCACTTGGTTAGGTATCTTGTTTGCTGGGTTATTTGCTTTTATTCCATATCGCTGGCGTGATGCGCTTGCACGCAAGTTATCCGTCTTTGCCGTGCGCAAAAATGGCCGTGTAGTCCGACGAGCTCGCGTTAACCTAAGATACTGTTTCCCTGAAAAGTCTGAGCAAGAGCGCCAAGAGATCCTTGAAGAAACTTTCGTCAAGGCTGCGCAGTACCTATTGGGTTACTCTGAATTTTTAGTGCGCTCAACCAAACACAACCAAAGCCGTGGCGTGATGATTGGAGAGGAAAACATCTTACCGCTGCTGGATGCTGGCGAGAACGTAATCATCCTAGCGCCTCATGCATGGGCGGTTGACTACCCTGCGGTTATGCTTGCCGCTAAAGGTTATAAAGTCACCACCATTATGAAGCCACAGCGCAATCCAATTGGTGACTGGCTAATGCAGGTTCAGCGCATGCAGTATGGTGGCCGTATCTTTGCTCGTGAAGCAGGGGTGAAACCTTTTGTGCGCTCAATTAAGGATGGTTATCTGGGTTATTGGTTACCAGACGAAGACTTTGGCGCTGCCAACTCTGTGTTTGTTCCTTTCTTTGGTACAGAGAAAGCCACGCTCAAAGGTTTTGGTAAGATGGCTCGTCTATCAAAAGCGAAAGTCGTCCCTGTTCTGCCTGCTTACAACGATAAAACCGGTAAGTATGAAGTACATATCTTACCTGCGCTTGAAAACTTCCCAACAGGCGATGAAGAGACCGATGCTCGCGCGATGAACCAAGCGATAGAAGATTTAGTTCGTCCACATCCAGAGCAATACATGTGGAACCTTTCGCTACTGAAAACCCAACGCGATGGTCGTGAGATTTACGATAACTCACACCATGGTGATCGGGATGATATAGAGAGCTAGAGAGCTAGAGAGCTGGAGAGCTGGAGAGCTGGAGAGCTGGAGAGCTGGAGAGCTGGAGAGCTGGAGAGCTGGAGAGCTTCAAAAATGAAGGGTTGACGTGAAAGCGTCAACCCTTTTCATTTCAATAACTTAACCCCGCCATCTTCAAGAACGAGGAACGAGTGAGTTGGGGATATCTTGAAGCGAATCGAACTCTTAATGAGATTCCCTACTCGCTCCTTCGTCACTCTATGGAATGACAGTTAACTTCTCGAAGAGCGAAGCACGTTCCCGATTCTCGGAGCAAAGCGTTCTAAAGGACGAAATCCGGTCTTAGATGCCGTACTCAGCGCGGTACGCTTTTACTGCTTCTAAGTGCTCTACGTCAGTACCTTTCTCTTCAAGGAAAGTCACTAGGTCAGTCAGGCTTACAATTGAGATAATTGCACAGCCGAAATCACGCTCAACTTCTTGGATAGCAGAGAGCTCACCTTTACCTTTCTCTTGGCGGTCAATCGCAACCAACACGCCAGCAAGGTCTGCGCCATTTGCTTGGATGATTTCCATAGACTCACGAATTGCTGTACCTGCGGTAATCACATCATCCACCAGCATGATACGACCTTCTAGCGCGCTACCGACTAGGTTACCGCCTTCACCGTGGTCTTTCGCCTCTTTACGGTTAAAACAGTAAGGTGTGTCGATGTCGTGATGATCTGCTAGAGCTACAGCTGTCGTCGTTGCAATTGGGATGCCCTTGTAAGCTGGGCCAAATAGTACGTCGAACTCAATGCCAGAATCCGCTAGCGCAGCTGCGTAGAAACGACCTAGACGCGCTAAGTCGCGACCAGTATTGAAAAGACCAGCGTTAAAGAAGTACGGGCTCTTACGGCCAGACTTTAAAGTAAACTCGCCAAATTTTAGGACTTCTTTCTCTAGTGCAAACTCAATAAATTCACGCTGGTATGCTTTCATTACTTTCTCTCTAAATAAAAGGTCTAGTTGTCTAGACGGTTTATAAACAGTTCAAAACTTAGCCTTAGCCAAATTTTGATAAAAAAATAGCTTCCTAAAGAGGAAGCTATCTAAATCAATTTTCTAACGCCGCTTTCTGCGCCGCTACAATTTCGGTAATACCTTTGGTCGCCGACTCCAGCAATTTCATTAGCTCAGCGTGAGTGAAGGGTTCGCCCTCTGCTGTGCCCTGAACTTCGATCATGCGACCATCTTCCGTCATCACAACGTTCATATCGGTATCAGCTGCTGAATCTTCTGTGTACTCAAGGTCACACAGGATATCTTCACCTAGAATGCCCACAGAGACAGCCGCTACGTGACCTTTCATAGGGTTCGCTTTTAGCTTGCCTTTCTCTACTAGGTGTTGGAATGCATCTGCCATCGCAACGCTCGCACCTGAGATAGACGCAGTACGCGTACCACCATCCGCTTGGATTACATCACAGTCTACTGTCACCATGATTTCGCCCATTGCTTCTAGGTCAACTACCGCACGTAAGCTACGAGCAATCAGACGCTGAATTTCCATCGTACGACCACCTTGCTTGCCGCTCGCCGCTTCACGACGCATACGCGAGTGAGTCGAACGCGGCAGCATGCCGTACTCAGCCGTCACCCAACCTTTACCCTGACCTTTTAGCCAGCGCGGTACGTTTTCTTCAACGGTCGCATTACACAGCACTTTCGTGTTGCCGAATTCAACTAGCACAGAGCCTTCTGCATACGCAGTGTAGTTACGAGTAATTTTGATTGGGCGAACTTGGTCCGCCTTGCGATCGTTTGGACGCATGGGCATCTACCTTATATGAAGGGGGAGACGTTTTTGGTTGGAGCAGGATTATAGCGAAGTTTGCTCTACAAAGCTATCCATCCGAGATTTGTGCTACTATTGCCCCGCGTTATTTTCAAAGATGATTAAACAGGAAAATTCGATGATCTACAGTATGACAGCCTATGCACGCAAAGAAGTGAAAGGCGATTGGGGCAGTGCCGTTTGGGAAATTCGTAGTGTTAACCAACGCTACCTTGAAACTTACTTCCGCCTGCCAGAGCAGTTCCGTGGCCTAGAACCAGTCCTGCGTGAGCGTTTTCGTAAACGCCTAGCGCGCGGTAAAGTGGAATGTGCATTGCGCTTTGAAGCTAACCCAGCGGCGAAAGGCGAGTTAAGCATCAACGAAAATCTAGCACAGCAAGTGATCAATGCGGCTAACCAAGTGATGCAGATGACTGGCGAAGAAAGTCGCCTAAACCCATTCCAGGTAATGAACTGGCCGGGTGTTATGGAAACCTCAGAGCAAGATATGGATGCGGTAAACAAAGATCTGCTAGGTGCATTTGATGAAGCAGTGAGCGAATTTATTGAAGCGCGTGGCCGTGAAGGTGAAAACATGAAAGCGCTTATCGTCCAGCGCTTAGATGCGATTACTGAGGAAGTGGTTAAAGTACGTGCACGTATGCCTGAAATTTTAGAGTGGCAACGTGAGCGTCTGTTCTCGAAGTTTGAAGAAGCGAAAGTTGAGCTTGATTCATCACGCGTTGAGCAAGAGCTGATCCTTCTAGCACAAAAATCTGACGTGGCAGAAGAGCTAGACCGCTTAGACTCGCATGTAAAAGAAGCGACTAATATTCTTAAGAAAGGTGGGGCTTGTGGCCGTCGCTTAGACTTCATGATGCAAGAGTTCAACCGCGAATCAAACACGCTTGCCTCAAAGTCTATCAGCACAGATATCACAGCGTCGGGTGTTGAGCTGAAAGTGCTTATTGAACAGATGCGTGAGCAGATCCAGAACATCGAGTAATCTGCTCTAACCAAATTTAAAGCCCTGCAATGCAGGGCTTTTTTTATATC
Source organism: Vibrio sp. R10-SG3-ISO10 (assembly GCF_059834185.1). NCBI lineage: Bacteria > Pseudomonadati > Pseudomonadota > Gammaproteobacteria > Vibrionales > Vibrionaceae > Vibrio > Vibrio sp. R10-SG3-ISO10. The sequence continues at coordinate 67,053 of NZ_JCBDHG010000025.1, read as the reverse complement.
GAATAGCCCACTTGCTTCAGTACTCTAAACCCAATAATCTAATCAGGTTATTTGTAACCTAGACTCTTCCCTATGGCCTCGTCTCCTTGCTATATCTTGCAACTGAATGTTCCTATCAAGTTCTATCCTGAACGAAATCACTTGGTGATTGATGAGCAAGAGGTTCATATAGAGCCACTGCAGGCTCGACTACTTAGCTACTTAATCGACTGCAAAGGTCAAGTGGTCAGCACTCAGCAAATCGCTGAATCCGTTTGGCAGCGTAGCCACGTCTCGGACAATCTCGTTAGGCAGGTCATTAGCCAGTTGAGAAGTCACTTACAAGATAACTCTCGGCCATACCAAGTGATTCAAACCATTCCTAAGCAGGGCTATCTGCTTGATATCAAGGTTACTCAAGAGAATGAGCCGACATCAGATACATCGGTGGATGGTCTAGAGGAATCTAATGCCAACATTGAGGTGACTGCTAAAAACAAACGGGGGATCTATCTCGCCCTCGCAAGTATCTGTTTAGCTGTACTGGCAACTCTACTGCTCGTTACCAACAAGCAAATACAACTCAATACCCACTCAGCTGAGGTGCAAACACAGACCATTCCCGTTTATATCCACGAACTGACACTGGATTCGAGCCAAGATTACCCCATGGCTGAGAGCGTGTTTAATTACCTGTTTTATGGATTAAATTCAGCACGCAGTATTACCGGCTATCATTTCTCTCAGTTAGCTCAGCAAGATCAAGAAAACTTGGTGCGACAAGGGGTTGAAATTAAAGGTTGGATAAAACATGTAGAGCAAGACTACCTTCTCACCTTAATCGTTCAAAACCACCAGCACCCTGAACTCAATCATAAAATCAAGCAGACATTTAATGAAGGCTCTTTCTTTGATGCCATTGGTGATGTGGTACTAGAGGTTAAGGCTGTCGTTGCTCCAAATACAGCTGACTATCAAGCGGCAAACCATCGAGTCACCTCAATCGATAACTTTGATGACTGGAAAGCGATCTCTGCTGGGATTTCCTTGTTTTATCAAGGTAAAGGTGGGGAAGCTTTCAAGCCTATCACTCAGCAACTTCAACAGATTCAGCAACAAGGCCGTGACAACTACTTGGTCAATGCTCTGTTGTCATATGCGGCTTCTCTCGATTATCTAGAAGGTCAAAAGCAGAAGAGTCAATCACAGTCGCTCGTCTTGGCTAAACAAGCATTTGAGATGAATCCGCGCTGCGACATCGCTAATCTGACGCTGGGTTTAGCGCTACTGATCAACAACCAGCACGATCAGTCATACCCTTACCTATTTTACGCTGCTGAAAGTACCCCGAGCCCGATCAGTTACTATCTGCTTAGTGTTACCGAGCAAAGTGCAAACAACCCTAAAAGCTCGCAATACAACTACCAACGTTTTGAAAGCTTACAGAAAGAGAGCAAAGGACAACTGTTTGATCTTATTGAATCTTCACAAAAAGCAAACCTCTTCTAAACCTCAGATTTTGTCAAACTCTAAGCCTTACTCCACACTTGAACTGGTAAGGCTTTAAGCCCCTTAAGCCCTAGCTCTCTGTACCCAGAAAAGTAGGGATTTTGTCTGCTTTAAAATCAAGTTGCCTTGCATCAAGCATGAACAAAACCGCTCTTAGCATACTAGCGAGCAATTCAGTTTCATCCGTTTAGGGTACAAGTTCATGTTGAAAAAACTCGCTTATCAAATCATTCCAGTCCAAATATTTCTGTTTGTATTTTGGTTCAAGAACGGCTTCATCGACAAAGTGATGGGGGTCTTACTGGGCGTAATAACGCCAGAAACCGCCTATGCAGGTGATACATGGTCTGGCTGGAAAGGTTATATCGTCGGAACATGGGACAAAAGCCAAGTCGGCCACGTGTTTCTTAGCCCAACGTTCGACTTTATGTTTCCTATTTTGATTGTGTTGCAGTGCTTGCCATTTGTTCTAGTTATTCGCTCTGTGCTCAACGGCGAGTTTATGGCTAACAAACAAAGACCTTGGCTGCGTTATTCTGCAATCGCATCACTGTTTGTCGCTGGTTGTATGGCGTTGACTCAAACTCTTTCAGGAGCGAGTGACGGCCAGTACCTATGGCAGTTTATGGGCTTTAGCATGGTGGCACTTATGTATATCCGCCACGAAGAGCAACACTAAAACACAATGCCCCGCTTCACTCGCGGGGCATTTTGGTCTAAATAGCTACTCATCTTTCTCTAAGGTGTTTCTATCCACGTAAGGCCAGTAATGGTGCCCAACTCGAATCACCATAGTAGCGACGGCCAGAATCAATGCCGCGACAGACAACCACACCACCAAAGTCGCATCCATCTCTTTCATTCCTAGGGTGATGTAACGAGCAATAGCCATCATGGCGATATAGATCGGGTATCTCACTGGAATCTTACCGTTCATCACAAACTGCTTAACCATGGCAAGCACTTCGAGATAGATAAACATCAGCAGAATATCGGTAAGAAGGACACGCTTTTCAGTAAACACATGCAAAAACTCTTCAACCATGGCGTACAAAGTAGCGAGCGTAATCGCCACCAAGAGCACAGCTTCTAGAGCATAAAAGATCTTAAGAAACGGTTTACTAAATGACTGAGGTAAGTGAGAAGGCATGCGTTGTTTCCAAAACAATCCAATTGATTGAAAAACAGTTTATCACGAGGAAGATAAAAAAGAGTTGGCAAACATTCATCCTTTAGTCGATGTTGCCAACTCTTCTAACAATTACAGTAGCAGCAAATAGGCTAAGAAAATGGCTGACAAGGCGTAAATCACCGGGTGAACCTGCTTACCCTTACCGGCAACAACCATAGTGAAGGCATAGCTGATAAAGCCCATCGCCATACCATTGGCTGGCGAGAAGCTCAGTACAGTGAACATAATGGTAAAGAATGAAGCAATGCGAGACTCTTTCTTCTCCCAATCAATCTGGCCTAAGCGACCAATCATGTAGATGCCTACCACGACCATAGCCGGAGCAACCATAGCTGCAGAGAAAATAGAGAACAGAGGGTACAAAAACAGTGAAACAAGGAACAAGCCTGAAACCACTACCGCCGCTAGACCTGTTTTCGCACCTTGCGAAGAGGCGATACCAGACTCAGAGAACGCAGTAATCGAGGTTGTACCAAGAACCGAACCAATCACAGTTCCTCCAGCATCCGCAACTAGGGCTGAACGAGCGTTAGGTACTTTGCCATCTTTGTCGATAATACCTGCATCACGGCCAACACCCACTATCGTGCTCATGCCATCAAAGAAATCGACAATCAGGAAGATAACCACAACAAACAGCAGATCGAACATCTTGTCTGCAGTCAGGCCAGAGAAATCAAACACAGCACCAAACGTACTCGCCATACTTGGCGGTGCCGTCACGATTTGCTCAGGAATTGGGGCATTGCTTGTTCCCATCACCATATCAGCGATAACGGTTAACAGAATCGCACTGACAAATGAGATAAAAGTCGCCAGCTTGATGTCACGAACCATACAGCCCAAGGCAATAAAAATACTGATGTAGGCAATGATGACTTGAGGGTCAGTGATATTACCCATACCGACCAAAACAAACTTGTTCTCAACAATGATGCCCGCGTTCTTTAAACCTAAAAAAGCGATAAACAGACCAAGCGATACCGTAATGGCGTTCTTCAGATCGTTGGGAATCGACTCTATCAGAGCTTTACGAATATTGGTCAGGGAGAGAAGCAGATAGAGCACACCTGATAAAAAGATGCCAAATAAGGCTTCATTCCATACCAAAGCGACCGAGCCGCTGAGTAGCATCCCTTTAAAGAAACCATTCATACTCATGCCTGGCGCAAGCATAACTGGGTAATTACCCCAAACACCCATAATGAAAGTCGCGATAGCCGCAGCCAGTGCTGTTGCGGTAAACACAGCGCCTTTGTCCATACCTGGTATGCCGCCCAAAATGGCTGGATTAACCGCCAAAATGTAGCTCATTGCCAAAAAGGTAATAAAGCCAGCGTATAGCTCGGTACCTAAGGTTGTTTTACGCTCAGCAATTTTAAATACTGAATTCAGCACACCAGACTGACTCTGGGCTTTTAGAGTTGATTCGAGACTCACAATGAAACCTTTACAAGTGGGGTAAACAGTAAACGGGTTCAATGCTGCAAAAAGAGATGGCGCATAAGCTACTGTAGTCACTAAGGTAGGCTCAGTGGTAGAAACGTCCAATCCATTTTATTAGACATATACAGCATTTAATCGTTTGCGCGGATTGTAAAGATCTCGAATAAAAACTCAATAGCTTTGTGAGACTTTGGCAAACGTTTGCTTGGTACTATTTTCTAGAAAGCACCGCAAGAGTAACAATCATTATTGAACATAAAACCGAACAGGTACCGTCCAAGTTAACGTCTCACCATCGACTTCCTTTGGTGGAGAAGGCAAAGGCATCGCTCTAAATACCAAATCCAGTGCTTCTCTATCTAGAGATTCTGTACCACTACTGCGAATCAACTCTACCCCTAAAACTTTGCCAGCCCGGTCCATGGTAAAAGTAATGAGTGGCACTCCTTGTTTACGTAGTCTCTTGGCACGCCTCGGGTATTGCTTATGCCGTTCAAGATGCAATACGAGCTGTTGTTTCCAATCTAAGCGCACTTGCCTTAAGTGCTGACTGAAAGCCCCAGCGACCCCTTGCAGTTTCTCTTGCCGATTTTCCACTTCAACCTTAGGTGCGCTTTGTTCAACTTGAGCAACGGAAGCGGGTTTAGAAACAGTCGGTTTTGCTGGAGGTACTTGCTTAACTTTTGCCGGAACTTGTCTAACGCTAGACGTACTTTCACTCGGTTCAACGTTCTGAGATTTGGCCAATTCAGAGTCAAGCTTGGACTCTTTGACAAAGATAGGTGGTGGCTCGGAGGCAAGCTCCACCTCTTTTTGGTCTGGTTCTGGCTCGATTTCCTTTTCCTCTGCAGGAGCGTCATCGGTAACCGTAGCAACTGAGTCGATCGACTCGACCTGCTTAGCCCCATCATTAATGGCTTGCTCTTCAACCTTAGGTGCTGCAATTGGCGCAACCATAGCAACACTGACAGGTATTGCGGCTGGTAGCGGTACAACTTCTCTTTTCGGTTGGTAAAGATAATAGAGAGCGATGGCAAGGTGGATAACGACACTGACTGCAACACCCGGTACCAGCCACGGCATAAATCCATCACTCGCTACTTTTCGATTTTGCATCATGTGCTTTTATTCTCTGTCGACTCCAAACCAACCAAAGCAATCTGTCCATAACCTGAAGCAACAAGTACGTTCATTACCTTCATCAAACTTTGGTAATCTAGCGTCTTATCCGCTCGGAGATAAATGCGTTGCTCTTTATCAGCTAAAACCTGAGCCAAAGCTTGTGGCAACTGATCTAAGTTCACCTGCGTCTTTTCTCCTAGCGTAAGAGCCAAATCAGCGCTTACCGTAAGATAAAAAGGTTCTTTAGGTTGTGGAGAAGGAGTCGCCGAAGACGTCGGAAGATCCACTGGCACGTTAACCGTCGCTAGCGGAGCAGCAACCATAACGATGATAAGCAGAACCAACATTACGTCCACAAAAGGAGTAATGTTGATTTCATGGTTAACCGCTAGCTCATCTTGCTGCGAAGATACTTTAAACCCCATAGACAAACCTCACCTAAGCTGCGAGCTTTTTGCCATCAATGGCAATCGGTTCCCGGTCTAAATCACGGCTGACCAGTACCATTAAGGCAGCAGAGATATCAGCCATTAGAGCGCGATACTGACTGACTCCTCGAATAAAGTGATTGTATAGAACAACTGCGGGAATAGCGGCGACCAAACCAATCGCCGTAGCCAACAAAGCTTCTGCAATGCCTGGAGCAACTACAGCCAAAGAGGTATTCTGAGATTTAGCGATGCCGATAAAGGCATTCATAATTCCCCAGACGGTGCCAAACAAACCAATGAAAGGGCCGACCGAACCTACCGTGGCCAAAACCCTAGTCCCACTCGTCATTGCACTACTAAGTCCTGCTTGCACACGTTCTAGCCTTAACTGCAGGCGCTCTTTAATCCCGTCTTCATTGTCTGCCCGAGCCGACAATACCAGTTCTTTTTCAGTAGCCTCAAGCAAAGCAAGCCCTGCTCCTTCAGCACTATCGCATCTTAGCTTCCCTTCAACCAAGGTTTCTGAATCAAGCAGTTCAGTAAGAAGATGCTTAGCACGACGACAAGCGAGGTGTAGCTGGATTTGTTTTGCGATACCAATAGCCCAAGTCACACCAGAAGCGACCAATAATAGGATCATTACCGATTTTACGACCCAATCTGCAGCCTGATACATACCATACAGAGAAATATCATGATGAGGGGAGAGCACGACGGCTTCTGAACCTAACTCTTCACCTTTGGGTTCAGAAGGGGTCGCTTCCTCTACTTGTTGGGTTACCTCTTGCGTAACAGGTTGTAACTCTACGCCTGACGTTGCTTCAGCCCAGCTGATTGCAGGGGACAGTAAAATGAAAAGAATCAGTAGTGGTTTGGTTAAGCATTCCATTGTTTTACTCACATTCGGTTTATCTGTGTGTACTGCACCTAGCCAAATGCGTACACCTCCAATAGTTACACCGAACCAAAAACCAATATCCGTAATTTAATTTTAAGCTATTTCACAAATTATCCTTAAGCGACTGATTATTATCAAAATCTTTTTTCAAGCTTTACACTGTATTGGTGCTGTTTATAACTGTATGCCCAATTAACATTGCTCTCTGTTTTATTCGCTTTAAGCTCTAGCAAAGGCTTAATTCCCGCAAACAGCTCGGGTAGCGTCACTACTAGGGTATAGATCTGCTCTGTGTCATCACGCCGCTCACCTAAAACAGCATTGTAGTCACCGTAAAGACGCTCACGCAGAGAAGCAAATAAGGTGACATCAGTGTCAATTGACGAAAACGTCTTGTTGACGCCCAATCTCCCACCCCAAAGATGGTACTCATGCACGGCCTGCTGGTTTTGCTTTAAAGTCCAGTCTAGACCACCGAAAACCAGCCACTTATCAGCTAACTGATGCCAATATGTGCCAAAGACTGACCATTGCCAATCCGATTGGTAACGTAGTGCTTGGTTACGGTAATCAAGGTACTCTCCTTTCACCTCTAACTTCATGGCAGATCTTGGGGTTAAATTCGAAAACCAGTCAGCTTTGAACCCTCCAGAGGTAAATAGGGTACGATTAGATAACGCTCGGTATTCAAATTGAGGAGCAATGCTCAGTTGATTCTTTGCTGTTTGATGGCTGTACCCTAACGCGATATTCAGTGTTTGCTCATTGTGTTCTTTATGGTTTTGATAGCTGGTGCCATAGGCGAATGTACGTAACTGAATACCATGGTGACCTGCTAGTGAAAAACGTCGATTCAAGCTAGCATCAAAGTCTAACCCGTAAGCGGATTTCACCTCAGGAGCACTCCGCTCAAGAAAACAGCGACCATTAGTAAAATGGATCAAACATTCATAGTGTTCTGATGAAAGGTTTAGGTTGTCGTTGAACGTTGGGCCGACCGAAAACGCACCTTGCCACTCGTCTCGATACTCCAGCGCACTCACAAAGCTTTCTACCGTTTTTCTCACGCCATCCGCCCTTGGGTTATCAACGGGTAAACGAGATAAAACATCGTTAAACAAAGACAAAGAGTCGGTGTTTTTTCTGTCCTCAAACCTAACACGCGCCAACTCAAGCTCTGCGGGTAAAAATTGCGGTTGGAGTTCTAACAAATCCAAATAGTGCTGCTCTGCAAGGGTATAGTCTTGCGCATGTCTCGCCAATGCACCCGCCGCATAATGCTCGAGCATAGGATCTCGATCTTGCAGTTGAACATATCGATCGAACAGGCTTTGTGCCAACAACCATTGACGCTGCCTTACAGCAAGATGTAAAGCCGGCCCTAATTGATTCGCCGTATCAGCGACTTGAGAGCTCTCTTCAGTTGCGGATTGCTGAGCTCTACGCTCTTTTTCAAGCTCTTCTGCAATCAAAGCATTTTCATTCTGACGGGAAGATAAAGCGTCACGTTGTTGAATGCGTAGGTCGGTATCTTGATCAGCTCTAGACATAGAGGCGTAGCTAACGCTCACAACGAGCAGCAAAAAAGACAGGTAGTGGTGATAGGTTTTCATTAAAGGATTCAATCAAAAAAGGGAGCGAATACACCGCTCCCAGAAACGACAAAAAGTGATTTAGTTCTTGCTACCACCAAAGGCAGTATCGAGCGTGCTGTCACCCGCGAACTTAGCAAAGCCAGCTAAGAAGGCGGCGTTAGCACCAAAGAAATGGCCTTGCGAGTGACCAATCTTTAGACCATTGGCAACGGCTGTGCCTGAAAACTCAGCCGTTGCCGCATTGATACTGTTGTTGTAAAGGTTGATTGCTAGGTTGCTGTTAGATAAAGAACCATTCAGTTTTTGTGCTGCGAAGTCAGCGGTAAACTGACCCGCTAAAGTCGCACCATTGTTTATACCTGCCACTGTGTACGTCGCCGAACCAGATGTTGGAACCGTCGTACCAGTATCATCACCGACATAATATACAGCACGATCATTTGCCTGACCGTTAGTGCTACCCGATGACCATTCACCAAACCAAATGTCCTGTCCAGCAACCTGAGAAAATACATACTTAGAATTGTTATGGTCACTACCGGAAGTGTATACCTCTCCATTTTTGCTAGCGAATACTGTCAGTCCGTCAAAATCAACTCTTTTGCCTCCAGTACTACCAATCCCTGCTTTACCTTTTGAGTGAATAAAAGGTACCCATACCTGAGACTCACCAACTTGACGATGCTCGCCATTGCTAATCGCTCCATCAAAGCCAGCATGTGCAAGTGAACTGAGACCAAGCATGGCCGCCGAAATCCATGAAAGTTGTACGATTTTCATTCTTCAATCCTTAATAGGCTATAAATTATTGTCCACTGCTAAGACCAAAGCTCCTCAATCTCTATGCAGCTTCATCTGATACACCGAGTGACGATGACAAACCCGTAATCAAAATCAAAAAAACCGCAGCTTTGGCTGCGGCTTAGTGAACGTAATCCTAAAAGCGACTGGTCAGCTTAACGCTGATTGTTCTTCCTGGTGCCGGGATACCTGCTACTGCCCCCGGCTCTAGGTAATAGATATCGGTCAGGTTACTACCACGCAGCTCAAACTGGAGATGCTTGTCATAGGCGTAACCGATGTACGCATCCAACGTCGTCACATCATCGCGTTTAACATAGTCTTCTGAATGGCTTCCGTCTGCATAATAAGTTCGGGATCCGACAATAAGCTTTTTGTTCAAAAAACGTGCTCCCAAGTGCAGGCTTCCGCTCATTTCAGGTGGGACTTTGTTGGCCAAATAGCTTGTGGTACTGAAACCGCCACGTCGGCATTCCTGATAGTTAGGCGTGTCATCGGTTTTCAAATCAGCCATAAAGCGTTGTGTGGCCGCGTTTTCATCACACACTTCATTTTCTAGATTGTAGGCAAAGGACAAGTCACCAAAATAGTCGCCATCGTCGTAATCCAACTGCAGCTCTATTCCACTTGTTTTCATCTTGTCCAAATTGGTAAAGCTTGTTGTCGCCACAGAAGTATTTCTATCCATGACATCCTCTATAACTTGATCGAAATAGGTTAACTTCACATTGGCATGGTCAAAGTAGTAAACGTAGCCAAGCTCCCACAATTTAGAGCGCTCAGGAGCCAACGGTGAAGACGTTGCTGGAACAGCCGAAAAACCCACGGTACTTTCGAACATACTCGGGAAGCGCAATGATTCGGCATAGCGAACATAGCTGCGGCTATCCTCTGTCATTAACCAAGTGATTGAAGCCGATGGCATCCAACCACTATCTCTCGATTCATAGTTGGTATAGGTACTGGTGGATGAGCTACTTATCGATTGAGCTTTGCAGCTACCCTCGACATAGTTAGGGCTGTTTACTGCAGCGATACACGCGTTGTCTACCGCACTGTAGTTATGTTCTCCATTGTGACGCCACTCAGACTCGATATCTTCAACATAGGAAGTATGCGCACTAGCCGCTGCAATTTCTTGAGCGACCAACGCATCCTGTTGCGCCACTTTTGCATCTAACTGTGCTTGAAAACCTGGGACGAGGAAGGGTGGAAGATTAGGGATTCCGTCACGTAAGTTAGCGATCTCCTGGTTCAAGCTAGTATCTGCGTTTCGAACTCGAGACTCTACGCCAGCTAGGTATGTTGCGCGATTGGCATCTGTAATAGGCACATTCATCTGATAAGAAAGTCGATAACCTTCGCCACCGTATTGAGATAAAGAAGAGCGATCCCCTGCGGCAAGGCGATTTTTTACATAGTTATCGATAGATTTGTAGTAGCCATAGCGAACACCGGCATTGAAGATAATAGAGTCACTCGCTCGCCATTCGACATTTGCACTACCATTGTACTCGGTACGTTCACCCGCTCGGACTTGACCAAACTCAGCGATGACAGAGTCCAGGTCTCCTTGCGGTGCTAATTGATGGTACTGATAGTTACCTGACAACGTGACATCAACATCACTACCAAGTAGCATTTTGTTGCTAAAGCTATACCCATATCGGTCTTCTTCTGAATTCATCAGGGAAGTATTTTTAATGATCGTCCCCCCTTCAGTAAGACTATTGGGCGAACCGGGGCCGGTATTAGAGCGAATGTCGGATAGCGTCACCCAGAGGTTGGATTTAAAGTCGATATAAGGGTTAGCAGGGTTAGACCGCACCCTAAGATTATAAGCTTGCAACTCGGTATGATTCAGCGGCCACTGAGCAAGCCCGGACATATAACGTGTTTCTGCTCGATCGGCCAAGATTTCCCCATGAACACTTTTTGTATAACGAGCACCAAACTCAACCTTAGTCGCTGGATTAATGTTAAATGCAAACTTACCTAAAAAAGATTCCATTTCAGAAGAGGTATTTGGCACCTCTTCTCCGGGATGGTAAACCAAAGCCAAATGCTCTGGTTGAATAAATAGCCTGCGGTTTTCAACGCCTTGTGACTCATCGCCATTAAACGGTTGTTGATAGAAACTGGCTTCTTTGGTTCCCGAAAAATAATTGCCGCGATTACGGTAAGCGTAAGCAGCTAGCCAATCAACCTTAGGCCCAACTCCACCAATCGCCAGACGATAAGCGACATCTTCGCCATTAAATGGGTTGTCATCTTGACGTTCCTTTGGGTCAACCACTAAGGCTGGGTCAGTATACAAAAGGTCATAAGCTGGGTTAGCTAGATCTGCATACTCAGGTATCGTACTGATGTCCTGTCCTGTATATAACCTAGGTTCTCGAGGAGCAGTAGAGTTACTACTACTTTCCGCGACAAATTCCATACCAAATGTTTCACCAGGCAGAACAATGTCATTGGCTGACAAAGTGGTAATTTCAACCGCTCCACCCACCGAGGTGTTTACATCAGGGTTAATTTGAGCGCCTTTATGTACCGTCATTCCGCCAATGAGGTTAGGGTCCAGAAAGCTACGGTTAGAAGCGGCACGATACCCATTGTCCATGGTAATTTCCTGCTCAGTGCCATCAATGATGACAGGCACCCTACCCGGACCTTGGACACCTCGAATATTCGGATCAATACCTCCGCCATTACGTGCATCACCACTATTAACGTTTGCCATCCCTTTAAAAATATCAGAAGCATCCGTTCCTCTAAAACGTTCGATCTCTTCTTTTCCTCGATACTCAGTGGCGAAATCTTTGTCGTATACGTTGGCCTCACCGACTTCATCTCGGTTTGCACCACCATCTAACCTGGTACCCACTTGAACGGCATCCAAAGCCCATTGATCTCCAATATCGACTAAGTACGACCCGTCTCGCTGTTTCTGCGCGCTAAGGCCTGCATCTGCAAGTAAAACACTAAATGCATCTTCAGGTTGGTAATCCCCCTGCAAACCTTGGCTATACTGACCCTGCGTCAAACTGGCATCGAGCGAGTACTCGATACCTGCTTGCAAAGCAAACTGGTTAAGCACCGTATCTAGGTTGCCTGCTGGAATATTAAAGACCTGAGCTTGAACAGAAAATGCTACCCAAGGGAGAATCAGACCAGTACAACGAAGCTGAGTACGCATGGTCATTGAAAGCCTATTTAAGGGGAAGGGGGACTTCACGTCTGATATCCTTATTCGCTGAGTTAACTAGTGTCTACACCGAGCGAATAAGCCAAAGCCTCAATCAAAGTGAGAAAAAATTATTATCTTGTCAGTAATTTATTCTTTTTTCGCAGAAATACTGACCCAAAAACGAGTTCGAGAATTAACTTCAATGGGTAGGATTTGCGTGAGGTTGTGTAAGGTTTGATCGGTATCTCGAATGGAATACACACCTGAAATACGTATCGAAGATAGCTCTGGGGCGACTTTTATCACGCCACGACGATAGCGAGATAGTTCTGCGATAAACAATGGTAGCGGCGTATCCTGAGCGAGGATTTTCTCATCCAACCAAAGCGCATCTGTTGCTAATAAACTCTGCTTTTCTTCGTATTGATACGTATTGAAACCACTTTTTTGCCCAGCTAATAGGTGCTGTCCTTCATTTCGTTGCAGAGGTTTGGTAATGACCTCTCCTTCAAACACACCAACCATAGTCTGTTGTTGAGCTAGACGGACACTAAATTTAGTCCCTATCGGCATGACACTACCATGGGGCGTAACAACACTGAATGGCGTTAGGTGATGGCCAGTCGTCACCATCACCTCTCCTTCCATCAATCGAATTCTTCTGTGATGCTGATTGAAATCAACGCGTATCCTACTCGCAGTGTTAAGTACGACGACGGTACCATCAGACAACTGTATTGGTTTTACTTCCCCTGTTGCAGAGACATACTCGGTCTCTCCTCGTGGCAAAGCGGCATCACTAGACAACACCAAGCTCATCGTCGCTAATGAAACACCGCCCCAAATCAATACCTGTCTGCGTGAGACACGTTGGCGATAAGTACCAAGTATTTTGCTGCCTGACTGGGGGTCTGGCACAGATGTGAATTTTCGCTGTAGAGACTCCATCTGTCGCCAAGCATAGTCATTATCAGGATGGCGAGTCCGCCAAAGATGAAAAGCGCGCTTATCCTGCTCTGACACATCCTCAGACCACATTCGTGCCATCCACAGCGAAGCCTGTTCGATCGATTTACGTGAAATGCGCTCCATGTTTAGTAGTATCCCTCCATCGCAACCAACATGCAGCCTTGTAATGCTTTAGCGACATATTTCTCAACGGAAGAGACCGAAACCTCCAATCGGTGAGCAATTTCCTTGTAACTCAACCCTTCCATTTGTCTCAGGATCAATGCCTGACGCGCTTTGAAGGGCAATTTATGCAACATAGCGTCAATTTCAACTAAGACTTCAACCATCATGGTTTGCGCCTCAGGAGAGGCCGCAACTTCTTCAGGCTGGTGTTCAATGATTTCGAGATACGCGGCCTCAATACGGCGACGGCGATAGAGATCAATCACTAACCCTTTTGCAATATGTGTCAAATAACGTCGCGAGTCCTTTCTCTCTGGGAGCTTGCCACTCACAAGTAGTCGTAAGTAAGTATCTTGAACCAAATCAGCACTTACTTGAGGGCAGCTCAACCTCCGTTGAATAAACAGCGAAAGCCAGCCGTGATGTTCTCGATACATGCTGTCGACTTCATTGAGATCAACGGGACTCATGGCCGTCATAATTCGCCACTCCTTGTTTCAGTTGCACAAACCACAAATGAAAATAATTATCATTAAAATTTATTCATAAGCAACGATTATTGATAAGAAATGTGTTATGGAAATTCGATTTCCTGGATAAACTACAATTAAATCAGTTAATTGCGCTCTATAATTGGGCTGGAATAATTTCAACCACATGCTGAACTTCATAAAGGCATGATTGATATGAAGAAACTCTCAAAGCTAATTAGAAGCAAAAATGGTAAGCGACGTGAGTCAAAATGGTCGAATTAGCGACCGTGACTAGGCAGATTCAGAGACTCAGCCACTTGTGAAGATCCTTATGATCATGCTACTCTTCGCCTCCATTTTTCTGGCCTAAATTTCACCACTTCGGTGTTTCAATGTGGTCAGTGCTATCTTTAATATGTCGGTACTATCTACTGGCAGTTATCAAACCAAATGTGGGATCGTACCTATGGGTAAAGGCACTCTATATATCGTATCTGCACCAAGTGGTGCTGGAAAATCTAGTCTGATTTCAGCCATGCTAGAAACTAACCCAACCTACGCGATGAAAGTGTCAGTCTCTCATACCACTCGCGGTATGCGCCCTGGCGAGCAAGATGGTGTTCATTACCACTTTGTGCAAAAAGAGCACTTTGAAGAGCTGATTGAGAGAAATGAATTCCTTGAATATGCCGAAGTGTTTGGCAACTACTACGGCACGTCTCGTGTTTGGATTGAAGAAAACCTCGATAAGGGCATCGATGTGTTCCTAGATATTGACTGGCAAGGCGCTCGTCAGATCCGTGAACAAATGCCTTTGGCAAAAAGCCTGTTTATCCTGCCGCCATCAAATGGTGAGCTAGAGCGTCGCCTTAACGCTCGTGGTCAGGATAGCGACGCTGTTATCGCGAAACGCATGGCTGAAGCAAAATCAGAAATCTCACACTACGGTGAGTACGACTACGTGATCATCAACGATGATTTCGACACTGCTCTGATGGACTTTAAAGCCATCATCCGCGCAGAAAGATTGAAGCAAGACAAGCAAGCTGCTAAATATAAAGGCATGCTTGATGCGCTTTTAGCTGAGTAAATAGCAGGAAACACAAACAGATCCTAGACACTAGGAACTGTCAGCCTGTATAATTTCTCGTCATTCAAAATTTTAGTTAACTAATTTGGAGTTCTCATGGCACGCGTAACTGTTCAAGACGCTGTTGAAAAAGTTGGCAACCGTTTCGACCTAGTTCTAATTGCGGCACGCCGCGCTCGTCAAATGCAAACTGGTGGCAAAGATTCACTAGTGCCAGAAGAGAATGATAAGCAAACGGTTATCGCTCTACGCGAAATCGAAGAAGGTCTTATCACTAAAGAGATTCTTGATGCACGTGAGCGTCAAGAGCAGCAAGAGCAAGAAGCCGCTGAACTAGCAGCTGTAAGCAGCATTGCTCACAGCCGTTAATTAGACGTCTCGTCACTACAACTATCTTCCGGGCCTAAAGTTTGTATCTATTCGATAGCCTAAAAGACGTTGCCCAAGAATACCTAACAGAGCCTCAAATTGAGGCTCTGCGTCAATCTTATGTGGTAGCGAAAGATGCCCATGAAGGGCAAACCCGCTCTAGCGGTGAACCTTATATCATCCACCCTGTTGCTGTTGCTCGTATCTTGGCTGAAATGCGCCTTGATATTGAAACCCTGCAAGCAGCCCTACTTCACGACGTTATTGAAGATACTGAAGTCACCAAAGAAGAGCTTGAAGCTCAATTTGGTAATACCGTTGCAGAACTGGTGGATGGCGTTTCTAAGCTTGATAAGCTTAAGTTTCGCGATCGCAAGGAAGCTCAGGCAGAAAACTTCCGCAAGATGGTTCTTGCCATGGTGCAAGACATCCGCGTTATTCTGATTAAGCTTGCTGACCGTACGCATAATATGCGCACGCTCGGTGCTCTTCGTCCAGACAAGAAGCGTCGTATCGCTCGCGAAACCTTAGAAATCTATTCTCCTTTGGCGCACCGCCTTGGTATCCACAACATTAAAACTGAGCTAGAAGAACTCGGTTTTGAAGCGCTCTACCCGAACCGTTATCGCGTTCTTAAAGAGGTAGTTAAAGCAGCCCGTGGTAACCGTAAAGAGATGATTCAACGTATTCATGATGAGATAGAAGGTCGCCTTGAAGAAGTCGGTCTTAAAGCGCGTGTTTTTGGTCGTGAGAAAAACCTCTTCTCCATCTACAACAAGATGAAGACCAAAGAGCAGCGCTTCCATACCATCATGGATATCTACGCTTTCCGTGTCGTCGTCGACAATGCCGATACTTGTTATCGCGTGCTTGGTCAGGTACATAGCCTATACAAGCCACGTCCAGGTCGGATGAAAGACTACATCGCAGTACCGAAAGCGAACGGCTATCAATCTATCCATACTTCAATGGTCGGCCCTCATGGTGTTCCGGTTGAAGTTCAGATCCGTACCGAAGATATGGATCAAATGGCGGATAAAGGGGTTGCCGCTCACTGGTCTTACAAAGGCAACGGTGAGCGAACAGGTACTACGGCGCAAGTCAAAGCTCAGCGCTGGATGCAAAGCCTGCTTGAGCTACAACAAAGCGCGGGTAACTCATTCGAATTCATCGAAAACGTTAAGTCAGATCTGTTCCCAGACGAGATTTACGTCTTTACGCCGAAAGGCCGCATTGTTGAGTTGCCAGTGGGTGCTACCGCAGTAGACTTCGCTTATGCAGTACATACTGATGTGGGTAATACCTGTGTTGGTGCTCGTGTTGATCGCAACCCTTATCCACTGAGTAAATCGCTGAAAAATGGTCAGACGATTGAAATCATCAGTGCTCCGGGTGCGCGTCCAAATGCGGCATGGCTCAACTACGTAGTGACGTCTCGTGCGCGTACTAAGATCCGTCAGGTTCTGAAAACCATGCGCCGCGAAGAGTCGATTACCTTAGGTCGTCGCCTGCTTAATCATGCCTTAGGCGAGCTTTCTCTATCAGATATCGATGAAGAGAACATCAACCATGTTCTGACCGACCTAAAAGTAGAGTCAATCGACGATCTACTGGCAGATATTGGTCTAGGCGAGCTGATGAGTATCGTCATTGCGCGTCGCTTATTGGGCGATGCTGATGAGTTGACCGAAGTTGAGAGTAATAACGAAGGTAAGAAGAAACTGCCGATCCGCGGTGCGGAAGGTATTTTGCTGACGTTCGCCAACTGTTGTCACCCGATCCCAGACGACCACATTATCGCTCATGTTTCACCGGGCCGAGGCTTAGTTGTTCACCGCGAGATGTGTCCGAATGTACGCGGTTATCAGAAAGAACCGGATAAGTACATGGCGGTGGAATGGTCTGATGATTACGATAAAGAGTTCATCACCGAAGTCACTGTCGACGTACAAAATCGTCAAGGTGCGCTCGCAGAACTGACCAATGTTATTTCAAAGACGGGTTCCAACATTCACGGACTTTCAACAGAAGAACGTGATGGTCGCTTATACACAGTAACAGTACTGCTAACGACTAAAGATCGTGTTCACCTTGCTGGCATTATGCGTAAGATTAAAGCCATGCCACAGACGCTTAAAGTTCGTCGCCGCAAGAACTAACCGTTTGATTTGAATATCTAACTGCCCTTGAAACTACCATTTCAAGGGCTTTTCTTTTGTATAAGATTATGAATTTAGAACGCTACAATCGAATCCAAGAAGTGTTAAAAGCACGCCAAGCTGACTTAACCCTTTGCCTAGAAGAAGTTCACAAGCCAAATAACGTATCTGCTGTTATCCGCACCGCCGATGCAACGGGTATTCACAAGATTCACGCAGTTTGGCCAAATGAAATGCGCACACTGAGCCATACTTCTGCAGGTGCTCGTAACTGGGTAGACGTTGAAACCCATGACTCTATCGACGAGGCGATTACTGAGCTCAAAGCTCAAGGCATGCAGGTGCTTGTAACCAACCTGTCTGAAACTGCAGTAGACTTCCGCGATATCGACTACACCAAACCCACAGCCATTATTCTCGGTAGTGAAAAAGTAGGCGCATCTGAGCAGGCAAAAAAGCTTGCTGACCAAGATATTATCATCCCTATGGTCGGAATGGTGCAGTCTCTCAACGTATCGGTAGCCAGTGCCGTGATCCTTTATGAAGCGCAGCGCCAACGCGAAGCGGCAGGCATGTACGACAATGAAGTAAGCTCTGTACCAGAAGAAACAATACACCGCCTACTGTTCGAACGCGGTCATCCCGTCCTGGCTAAAGTCGCCAAGCGCAAAAAGCTCCCTTACCCACCACTAGACGAGCAAGGTCAGATCCTCGCCGATGACAAATGGTGGGCAGAGATGCAGAAGAAGTAAAAGAGCTGGAGAGCTGGAGAGCTGGAGAGCTGGAGAGCTGGAGAAATTATGTAGGGTTGACTCTTAGGGTCAACCCTTTGTCATTCGGACAGGCTAGAACTGCCCGCCATACACATTAGAGCCAAAACTAGTTTTCCAGCAGGGCGAGCCCGATCCCGTTATCCAACAGCGTAGCGTTCCCGCTCTCTAATCCCAATTTTTCCTGTACAAAAACACAGCCCAATGGTTAACTAACAAGGTCTTATCTAACTCACTGAGTCACTTACTCAAAATAACGAGCGAGCTGTGTCATGTCCCAACTGCTATCTGCGATTCCTCTCACTTCTTTGACTGGCGTTGGTGCCAAAGTTGCCGAGAAGTTAGCCAAAGTTGGGCTCAATAGCGTTCAAGATCTTCTGTTTCACCTTCCTCTGCGTTATGAAGATCGCACTCGTATCTACCCGATTGTAAAACTGCATGCTGGCCTATGGGCGGCGGTGCAAGGCAAGGTGATGAGTGTTGATACCTTGTTTGGTAAACGCAAAATGCTGTCGGTGAAAATCAGTGATGGCAACGGCACCATCACGCTGCGTTTTTTCAATTTTACCGCCGGAATGAAGAACAACTTCGCCGAAGGTAAAACTGTTCACGCTTATGGTGAAATTAAGCGTGGTGGCTACGGACTAGAGATTGTCCACCCAGACTACAAGTTCTATGCTCCGAACCAAAAAGCTGATGTAGAGCAGACATTAACTCCCGTTTACCCAACTACAGATGGTCTGCGTCAAGTTACGCTACGTAATTTAACTGACCAAGCGCTTGAGTTACTCGATAAATCGGCCGTGCAAGAGCTACTACCTAATGGTCTGTATGATCACCAAATCACCCTAGCGCAAGCACTGCACACTATTCACCGTCCGCAACCAAACATCGATTTAGAGCAGTTTGATGAAGGCAAGCACCCGGCGCAGATCCGTTTGATTATGGAAGAGCTACTGGCACAAAACCTGTCGATGTTGGCGGTGCGCAGCAAAGGTCAGCAAGACACTGCATTACCACTACCTGCTCGCAACCAACTTAAGCAGCAACTGCTCGACCAACTTCCCTTCTCGCCGACCAATGCGCAAGTACGCGTAGTGGGTGAAATCGAACGAGATCTCGAAAAGCCACACCCTATGATGCGCCTAGTTCAAGGAGATGTTGGTTCAGGTAAAACCCTAGTCGCAGCGCTTGCTGCCCTACGTGCCCTTGAGCATGGCTACCAAGTCGCGCTGATGGCCCCGACTGAACTACTTGCTGAACAACACGCAATTAATTTCGCTGCTTGGCTCGAACCTATGGGCATCAAGGTAGGTTGGCTCGCAGGCAAACTAAAAGGTAAGGCCAAAGAAGCTGAGCTTGCTCAAATCGCCAATGGTGAAGCGCAAATGGTGGTCGGTACCCATGCTCTGTTCCAAGAGCATGTCGAATTTCATCACTTAGCTTTAGTTATCATTGATGAGCAGCATAGATTTGGTGTCCACCAGCGCTTAGAGCTGCGTGAAAAAGGGGCCAAGCAAGGTGCTTATCCACATCAGCTGATTATGACAGCGACCCCAATACCTCGAACACTGGCAATGACCGCCTATGCTGATTTAGAAACGTCAGTGATTGATGAGCTCCCACCGGGGAGAACGCCGATTCAAACCGTCGCCATTCCGGATACTAAGCGGGACGATATTGTTGAGCGAGTCAGAAACGCTTGCCTCAATGAGGGTAAACAAGCTTATTGGGTGTGTACTCTGATTGATGAATCTGAGGTGCTCGAAGCTCAAGCGGCAGCGGATACAGCTGAAGAGCTGCAACGCAAACTGCCAGACGTCAAGATTGGCTTAGTCCACGGTCGAATGAAACCTGCAGAGAAGCAAGCAGTGATGCAGGACTTCAAGGACAATAAGCTCCATCTTTTAGTCGCGACGACGGTGATTGAGGTTGGTGTTGATGTACCTAACTCGAGCTTAATGATCATCGAAAACCCCGAGCGTTTAGGCCTAGCTCAGCTCCACCAGCTACGTGGCCGTGTAGGTCGAGGCAGTGTCGCCAGTCACTGTGTGCTGCTCTACCATTCGCCACTGTCCAAAACCGCCCAAAAGCGCTTAGGCGTTTTACGTGAAAGCAACGATGGATTTGTGATTGCACAGCGAGACTTAGAAATCCGTGGACCAGGTGAGCTATTAGGCACCAAGCAAACCGGTATGGCAGACTTTAAGATTGCAGATTTGGTTCGCGATCAGCGCTTAATCCCCGAAGTTCAGCGCATCGCTCGTTATATTCATGACAACTATCCAGATAATGCTGTCGCGATTATCGACCGCTGGTTGGGTGATAGAGATGTGTATTCGAAGGCTTAGCGAGAGACGAGAGATTATCGCTCTTTAGAAACGAGTCCTGTCAACGCACTAAAAAAAGACTCGTTCAATTCACAACTCAATCTGCGTCCCCCGCTCGAAGGACGCAGTCCGTTCTCGATTCTCGAAGCGAAGCGTTCCTAAGGACGGAGTCCGCTTCAATCCTTAACCTTTAAAATCTCATCCCACGGCAAGTTTTCATCACCTAAAACAATAAAATTAGGGTTTTCTAACGTATCGCGTTCATTGTAAGAGAGCGGCTCTAGTAAGGTACTTAGAATACGTCCACCCGCTTCTTCGACAATACATTGCGTTGCGGCGGTATCCCATTCACCGGTTGGGCCAAGCCTTAGGTAGCAATCGACCGCACCTTCAGCGACTAAACAGGCTTTCAGTGCTGCTGAGCCGAGTGGAACTAAATCATAATTCCAACCGCTGCTCATTCGGCTTGTGATGCGATTGATATCTTGGCGACGACTAATCGCAATCGCGATTGGGCTTTGCTTGCCATCATGTTGATGGGTTTTAATACGCACGCTTTCGCTTAAGTCTGGAATTTTCCACGCCCCTTTGCCTTGGTAAGCGTAGTACGTCACTCCAGAAACCGGACCATAAACCACTCCCATCACGGGCTTATTGTTTTCTACGAGAGCGATAATGGTGGCAAAATCGCCACTGCGGGCAATAAACTCTTGGGTGCCATCCAGTGGATCAACGAGCCAGTAGCGATCCCACTGTGAGCGTTTATCTAAACTGATATCGGCTGCTTCTTCCGATAACACCGGGATATCTGGAGTCAGCTCGGTTAGTCTTTCCACAATCAGTTTGTGCGCAGCGATATCAGCACTGGTCACGGGTGTTTCATCACTTTTGGTGAACGCCTGGTACTCTTTTTTCTCGTAAATATCGAGAATTAACTGCCCAGCACTACGGGCAATTTCAATCACTGCGGGCAAATGATGAGAAAGGTCTTCTGTCATTGGCATAAAAAATCCTTACGCTCTACCTACTCTTTCCTCACGCGACATCACTGAGGAAAACGTTAATTATTTTAAGATTCGTAGAGCGAGTAACAACGCAGTAATACTGCGCGCTTCACTAAAATCGAGGTGTGTTAAAAGCTCTTCAGCTTGTGCTAAAGGCCAACGAACCACTTCTAACGGTTCTGGTTCATCACCTTCCAATTGCTCTGAGTATAGTTGCTCTGCAATGAACAGGGTCATTTTGCTAGAGAAATAAGAAGGGGCAAGCACGACTTCTTTCAAAGGTGTTAATTTATGAGCACCAAAGCCAATCTCTTCTTTCAATTCACGTTCAGCCGCTTGCTGGGGAGTTTCACCAGGATCAATTAACCCCTTAGGAAAACCCAGCTCATAACGCTCAGTGCCCGCGGCATACTCTCTAACTAACAAAATGTCACCTTGCTCGGTAACAGGAACCATCATGACTGCATTTCGCCCACTGGGTTTCATGCGCTCATAAGTCCGCTGTTCACCATTGCTAAAGCGTAAATCCAACGCTTCAATAGAGAACAGTCGAGATTGCGCGACAGTCTGTTTCGCCAGAATTTCTGGTGGGTTCCGTTTGGCCACGAGCTTACTCCTTTGCATCAAGGGAAGGTTCTAGAATCTGTCGCTCTTTCAAAAACCTATTGTTCGAAAGATCAACACTCCTAATATATGAGAAATTTATCAGCTTTGAAAACAAAAAAAGGGCTGACATTGCTGTCAACCCTATGTATTTCATTCGGTTAAATGCATTTATTAGTAGTAAGAGTGCTCACCACGATCGTGCTCTGTTGCATCACGTACCGCAGACAGCTCACCTTCGAATTGCTGAAGAAGCTCTTTCTCGATGCCTTCTTTCAGTGTTACATCAACCATAGAACAGCCGTTACAGCCGCCACCAAAGGCAACAATGGCAATGCCTTCGTCTGTGATTTCAACTAGGTTTACATGACCACCGTGACCCGCAAGCTGAGGGTTAACCTGAGTCTGAATCACGTACTCAACACGCTCTACTAGAGGCGCGTCATCAGAAACCTTACGCATTTTCGCGTTTGGTGCTTTCAAAGTTAGCTGAGAGCCCATTTTGTCAGTTACAAAATCAATTTCAGCGTCTTCAAGGAATGGCAGACTTAGCTCATCAACAAATGCTGAGAAGAACTCAAACGCCAATTCAGTATCGGTAGATTCTACCGCTTCTGGCGGGCAGTAAGACACGCCACACTCTGCGTTTTGAGTGCCAGGGTTTACCACGAATACACGAATATTAGTGCCTTCTGGCTGCTGACCTAATAGGTTAGCAAAGTGTTTTTGGGCAGTTTCTGTAATAGTAATTGTATTTGACACGACGAATACCTGAGTAATTTTGTAGGCTATTAGTTGACCATTTTACTCCTGAAAACTGAGAGATCTAGCGTTTTAGTCAATTTATACTAACTTGCTGGCTCAGGAGTACGGCAGATGCAGTAAATATCAACGCTTTTCACCCCCGCTTCAAGCAGTAATTCACATAAATGCTGCACCGTACTTCCAGTAGTGAGAACATCATCAACAATCGCGATATGGTCAGCAACAATCTCTCCATTGAGTAAGAAAGCACGGTTTAGATTTCGCTTTCGTTCCAACTTAGTTAAACCTTGCTGCTGAGGTGTTGCTCTCACTCTTTTGAACAAGGGCTGACACGATACGTTGAGTTGCCGTGCCAGTGAGCGTGCTATCAACTCACTCTGATTAAATCCGCGCCTTAGATATCGCCCCCAGTGCAAGGGCACAAAAGTGATGACCTGTGCGGGCGTTTCTATTCTGGGGGCGAGCAGACTCGCGAGCTTATTCGCCTGCCAAAATTGCCGTTCGTACTTAAGCCTATGAACATATTGCGCAAGTGGTAGTTGATAGTCAGCAACGCAATAAAGCCGCAGCCATTTAGGTGGATGTTTAAGACATTCTCCGCACTCTGCAACATCAAAAGGAGTGGGCAAACCACAGCGCTGGCAACGAGGAATAGGCGCGAAGTAGCGTGAGCAATGATCGCAAATACCACTTTGTGAATGGGGCCTGGTCAACGCGAGATGACAAACCTCGCAATGCATAGGCAACAGGTCGGCGATGTGTTTCACTACCTTTTGAGTTAACATAACCCCACTCCATTGAAACAATATTTGATGATTGTCTAGACAGGACTGAGAGCGAGAGGATGGAAAAAGTGCTACAAACTGAGAACAACCGTGAATCTTTGTATTGGCAATCCCAAGGTCAAGGTGATGATCTAGTCTTACTCCATGGTTGGGGAATGAATGGCGCGGTTTGGCAGCAGACTGTTGAAGTTCTTAGCCAGCATTTTTGTGTCCATGTGGTCGATCTGCCAGGGTTTGGTCATAGTCACCAATCTAGTTTCGAGAATATGCATGATCTCGCTGAACAAGTCTTGCAGCACGCACCTGAGAAAGCGATCTGGCTTGGTTGGTCGCTAGGCGGCTTACTGGCAACCCATATTGCCCTCAATGCCCCACAACGAGTCGAAAAGCTGATTACAGTCGCAAGCTCACCTAAATTTGCCGCCGAGAGACCTTGGCGCGGCATTCAACCGAATGTGCTTAGCGCTTTCACCGAACAATTGGTTGATGATTTCCAACTGACTATCGAGCGTTTTATGGCCTTGCAGGCGATGGGGAGTCCTTCAGCAAGGCAAGACGTCAAACAGCTGAAAAAAGCCGTTCTCTCAAGACCAACGCCAAACCCAACCTCTCTGTTAGCAGGTTTACAACTGTTGGCCGATATCGATTATCGTGCTGAGCTAGAAAACCTAACCATCCCGATGCTACGTCTGTATGGCCGCTTAGATGGTCTTGTGCCTGCTAAAGTCGCCAGTGACGTTGATAACCTCGCACCAAACAGCGCTAGCTACATTTTCACTGACTCTTCTCATGCTCCGTTTATGACTGAATTCGAGACATTTTGTCAGAAAGTACACCAGTTCATTGATCGCTAACGCATTAAATGAACAATGTACAAAAAATAAAAATCAGCGCTAAACCTTTGCCCCAACTGGTCGATAAATAAACTAACCGGAAGAGTTACCACTCTCAGGTTGGGCGTGAGGAGGTTAATGAATGCTCGTATCACCTACGAACGTAAGCGTTCCACTGATCGCCCCATCGGTTAATGTGCAAACGGAGCAAGCGGCGCGCGACAATAAAGTCCGGGAGCCAATTACACCGACGATTGCATTGACCAAGAGCAACGCACAACGAAAGGTGACAGCAGACGATAAACGGCGAAAGCAATCCTCATGGGATCCTTCAGAGCACCCGAGCTATGAAACGGAAGAAAGTGGGAGTGTGGTTGCAGTTTCTCAGGAAGAACCTAAAGATACCCTCGAAAGGCTATTCCAACTGTTGGCACTGGAAAGTTATAGCGAACATCAAGGTAAAGGCTATGCCATGCGTTTTCGTTTACCGAAGCGCATAATCGATGCGGCGATAACAGAGGGGATGATGGAAAAGCGCAGAACCGTGATTAAATTTCATTACGGCGATGCTGTGGCTCCAAATACCCCTTCTGATGTAATTGCGGTGTTGTAGTACCTTGTCGTTCTCTGGTTCGATAAGGTAATGCCGAAAAAAATCCCCGCTAGTATCGCTACTACGGGGATTTATATTTTTAGCGCAATAACTTAACGCTTAGCTTTTGCAAAGGCAGCAGCGAATGCACCACCCATAGCACTGTTATTGTTCGACAATTCGTCACGACGACGTTGACCACCTTGTTGTTGACGCTGCTGACCACGTGGAGCACTTGAACGCTGAGTTCGGTTGTCTTGCCCTGGCTCATCGGTCAAACGCATTGAAAGGCCAATACGTTTACGCTGCACATCCACTTCCATCACTTTCACCTTGACGATATCACCCGCTTTAACCACTTCACGCGGATCAGAAACGTAACGGTCCGTCAGCGCAGAGATGTGCACTAAACCATCTTGGTGAACGCCGATATCAACAAAGGCACCAAAGTTGGCAACGTTAGACACTACCCCTTCTAACACCATGCCTGGTTCAAGATCGGAAACCTGATTAACGCCATCAGCGAATGTGGCTGTCTTAAACTCAGGGCGCGGGTCGCGGCCCGGTTTATCAAGTTCTTTGATGATGTCGCTCACGGTTGGAACACCAAAGTTCTCATCGGTGTAATCGACAGCGTGAAGTCCACGTAGGAACTGAGTATCACCAATCAGCGCTTTGACATTTTTGCTGTTTTTCTCAGCAATCGCTTTGACCACAGGGTACGCTTCTGGGTGAACAGAAGAGGCATCAAGAGGGTTCTTACCATCCATAATGCGCAGGAAGCCCGCACACTGCTCAAATGCCTTAGGCCCAAGACGCGCGACTTTTTTCAGCGTGGTACGCGCTTCAAAGCGGCCGTTCTCATCTCGGTAATCAACGATGTTTTGCGCAATTGTGCTCGACAAGCCAGCTACGCGAGTTAGCAGAGCCGGAGATGCGGTATTCACGTCGACACCGACGGCGTTTACACAATCTTCGACCACTGCATCAAGACGTTTTGCCAGCATGGATTGGCTAACATCATGCTGATACTGACCCACACCAATCGATTTAGGGTCAATCTTAACTAATTCAGCCAGTGGATCTTGCAAACGGCGAGCAATCGACACCGCACCACGCAGTGACACATCTAAGTTCGGGAACTCTTTTGCTGCTAGCTCTGACGCCGAGTAAACCGATGCACCCGCTTCGCTAACCATGATTTTCTGCACCTTGAGGTTGCCACGTTTAATCAGGTCAGCGACAAAGCTGTCAGTTTCACGTGAAGCAGTACCATTGCCAATCGCAATCAAATCCACGTTGTACTTACGTACTAAAGCATCAACAATTTGCGCTGATTTATCATATTGCTTTTGTGGTGGATGAGGGTAGATGGTTTCGGTTGCTAGCACTTTACCGGTTGAATCGACCACGGCAATTTTCGAACCAGTACGTAGACCAGGATCGAGACCAAGTGTGGCACGAGGACCCGCAGGTGCAGCCATCAGCAGATCTTTCAGGTTAGTGGCAAAAACCTCAATCGCTTCAATCTCTGCACGCTCTTTCATCGCACCCATCAATTCAGTTTCCATGTGCATCGAAACTTTGATGCGCCATGCCCAGCTGATCACCTGCTTGCGCCAGCTATCTGCCGGAGCACTGCTTAGGGAAATACCATAGTGGTCGCTAATAATCGCCTCACAGTGAGACTGGCGAACGCCCTCTTCCTGTGCAGGGTCAGCATTCATCGCAAGAGTTAGGAAACCTTCATTTCGACCACGCAACATAGCAAGTGCGCGGTGCGATGGCACTTTACTTAACGCTTCATTGTGCTCAAAGTAATCTTTAAATTTCTCACCTTCGCGCTCTTTGCCATCGACCACTTTAGCGACCAGTTCCGCGTTACGATTAAGATGAGCACGAATTTTCTCTAGTAGATTGGCATCCTCAGCGATTCGCTCCATCACGATAGCACGAGCGCCATCCAGAGCCGCTTTGGTGTCAGCAATACCTTTGTCTGCATCTAGGTAGTTTGCGGCTTCCGCTTCAGGTTCGGTCTGTGGCTGATTCCAAAGCTTGTCTGCTAGCGGCTCTAAGCCCGCCTCGATCGCGATTTGGCCTTTAGTACGACGCTTTGGTTTGTAAGGCAAGTAAAGGTCTTCAAGACGCGTTTTACTGTCTGCCTGCGCTATCTCAGCTTCAAGCTCAGAGGTTAACTTACCCTGCTCTTGAATCGATTTAAGAATGGTTTGGCGACGCTCATCTAGTTCGCGTAGGTAGGATAAACGGCTATCAAGGTTACGCAGCTGAGTATCATCCAATCCACCCGTGACT
Organism: Vibrio sp. R10-SG3-ISO10; assembly: GCF_059834185.1. Lineage (NCBI taxonomy): Bacteria > Pseudomonadati > Pseudomonadota > Gammaproteobacteria > Vibrionales > Vibrionaceae > Vibrio > Vibrio sp. R10-SG3-ISO10. Next base: position 39,673 of record NZ_JCBDHG010000025.1, on the reverse strand, counting down.
TCTTTACGGTAGCGGGCAATAAAAGGGACTGTGTTTCCATCATCAATGAGGTTAACAGCAGCAGTGACCTGCTCAGGTCGAACACTCAGTTCCTGAGCAATCATATTACAGATAGCTTGGCTCATCCGTTGAATCTCTTGTTGTATTTTAACCTTCTTTATATTGGGGTTCTTGATGTAAAACCCAATACTTTTTGTTACCGCGAGCAAGGTTACGCAATTGTTTTGCCAATAGTTTGGCAATTATGTGAAAGTTGTGTCAGAAATAGAGATAAGTCAGAACTTAGATCTGAAAAATGGAACTAATTTCGTTCAAGACCTTGTGCGAATAACGAGTAGTTGGAACCGCTATGAAAAAAATCTTACTGGCCCTTTCTGTACTATCTGTATCCTTAGCTTCTCCTCTGGCCCTAGCTGATCAAGCTAGCGCTGCGATCAATGCTTCTACCCAGTCTCCTGTTTACACCCTTGATGACAAACTTGTCTTAGGGCGGGTAGAAAGCGTTTATCTCGACGAGATCGAGGCGCTAAAAGGGGTTTCATTTGCTGGTAAGATTGATACTGGCGCAGACACGACATCGATGCATGCCACCAACATTCACGTTTCCAGCTCTGATCCCCAGTTTAGCCAACTCAAAGATCACAAGCTGATGAAAGCACTGATCGATTTCGACCCTATTGATGATGTCGATTACGATGATTGGAATGCTGAACTTTTTGCCCCTTACGGCGTTGAAGTAACTTTCACCATTAAGCATCCGCACACCGGTGAAAGCATTGAGGTGACCAGGCCAATTGAACGTGTCGGCGTGATTCGCAATCGAACTCAAAAAGAACCTATTCTGCGCCCAACCATCACCTTGCCAATGACCATTGCTGGCAAAACCGTCATGACACAAGTTAACTTGACCGATAGAAACCAGTTTTCCGCGCCAATTCTGATTGGCAAAACTTTTCTCGATAACAACGCTTGGGTTTACGCAGGCTACGATTACCTTCAAGAGCAAAAGAACGCGCAACTTGTTGGTAAGAAAGAGTCAGTTGAAATCGCTGGCGTAAAACAGAAGATCAGCTACTCACTGCAAAACAACTACTCTTCACTGCATGCCACCAATATAAACATCGACTCTAACAAGCAACTGGTCTCTTTCGATATCGAAGATGGCAATGGCAGCAGCGAGACACTCACACGCCCATTGGTACGTATGTTGAACGTGAGTGGCAAAAAGCGCCCAATGGTGTTCGTTCCAATCGACACTAACGGCGCTGAAACTCAATACTGGTTCGTCTACTTAACTGACCGGAGCAAACTTAATTCACAGCTACGTCTCGGCAAAGGCACGCTCAATCGACGCTTTATGATCGATACTAGCGCGACGTCTTTGTTATCAGGCAAGCCTAAAATCATCAGTAGCAAGTCAAAAGCGATGCAGGTTTCCGGTGAGGAGTCACTGTTACTTGATGGCATTGAATTAACGGCAGAACCATCTCTAGTAGTGAAAACACCGCTGCTAAAAGTCGCAAGCTTCGAGATTTTTGAAAAGAAAGGCAAAGAATGGGTAACTTACTACCTCACTGACCAAAACGGCGAGGCCAAGCAGTTTTCTAAACCGATCAATAAAACCCTAAAAGTCGCTGACTCCACTCGCCCAGTGGTATTTGGTACCTTCACCCTATACGGCGAGAAAGTTGAACTGCCGTACGCAATTGATGTGCTCGATGAAGACGAGACCAGTGATTACTTCGTCATAGGTCAGAAGATGTCCAAAAATGGCGTGCTCATAAACACTCGCACAGATCATCTACTCGATTCGTACCCGCTATTTAAGGCAGGTCATATCGAGGTAGCACAAGTAGAAGGCCTTAGCTTCCCCGTTAAACTCGATACTGGTGCAGACGTCAGCTCTATCAATGCGCAGAACATCAAACAGTTTGAAAAAGACGGCAAGCCTATGGTCAGCTTTAGCTACCAAAATGATCTCGGTATGGAGAAAGACTTTACCCTAGAGGTCGTCGATAGTATGAAAATCAGGGCGAAAAAAGGTGAGAAACCGACCATTCGGCCAGTCGTTGAAATGCAAGTCAAACTGGGCGAACTCGAGAAGAAGATACGGGTGAACCTCAAAGACCGCAGCCGTTTCCACTACAGCATGATCTTAGGTAAAAACTTCCTCAAGTATGGCGCTGTGGTGGGCAGTGAGCATAATTACATCCTCACTGAAAAACCTGACTACGAAAAATAATCACAGCCAAAAGTCCCGCCTAGCGGGACTTTTGTTATTCAGCGCTGTAGCGAATAGTGTTAACGAACCACTCTTTGTAACCTTCTGGAGTTTTAACGCTGAATTCCTCATCGACTTCTTTTTTCAATAAGGCGCGCGCCATCGGTGAATCAATCGAAATATAACCTTTGGCATCACCGTAAATTTCGTCAGGGCCAACAATACGGAAGGCTTTGATTTCTCCCGCTTCATTTTCGATTTCTACCCAAGCACCGAAGAACACTTTGCCTTCTTGCTGCGGTGAGTAGTCGACCACTTTTACTTGCTCTAAACGCTTACGCAAATAACGTACGCGGCGATCTATCTCTCTTAAACGCTTTTTGTTGTATTGATAGTCAGCGTTTTCACTCCGGTCACCGAGACTCGCCGCCCAAGTCACTTTTTTTGTCACTTCCGGACGCTCTTCTTTCCACAAAAAATCGAGCTCTTTTTTAAGTCGATCAAAGCCTTCTCTTGTTATTAGGTTCGTTTTCATATTTCTGACGTTATTAAATTGAAGTTCCGATATACATTAGCTAAAAAGGAAATAAACGTTAACAATTCTTTGCACCAATAGCTTAAGAACAGTGTTACATTTTAAGTTGCGCATAAAGGTGATTGTTTCAACAGCCTGAAGTCGCGCAAGCTTATTAACTAGGTGGACCCATTACATGCAAGAAAATCATAAGATCTTAGTTGTTGATGATGATGCACGACTTCGTGCACTACTAGAGCGTTACTTGTCTGAACAAGGATTCCAAGTTCGTAGTGTTGCAAACAGTGAGCAGATGGACCGCCTGCTAACGCGTGAAACTTTCCATTTGATGGTGCTAGACCTGATGTTACCAGGCGAAGACGGGCTATCGATCTGCCGTCGCCTTCGTAATGCCAACAGCACATTACCGATTCTGATGCTGACCGCAAAAGGAGACGAGATTGATCGTATCGTCGGCCTAGAGGTCGGGGCAGATGACTACTTACCAAAACCGTTTAACCCACGTGAACTATTAGCGCGTATTAAAGCGGTCTTGCGCCGTCAAACGACCGAGCTACCCGGTGCACCAAGTAGTGAAGAGTCAGTGGTTGAGTTTGGTGATTTCCGCTTAAACCTAGGTACGCGTGAAATGTTCCGTGGCGATGAAGCCATGCCGCTAACTTCAGGTGAGTTTGCCGTACTGAAAGCTCTCGTGACCAATGCTCGTGAGCCAATGTCGCGTGATAAGTTAATGAACATGGCCCGCGGCCGCGAATATTCAGCGATGGAACGTTCGATTGACGTGCAAATCTCTCGCCTACGTCGTATGCTCGAAGTCGATCCAAGTAAACCTCGTTACATCCAAACTGTATGGGGCTTAGGTTATGTTTTTGTCCCAGATGGCAAAGAAGCGTAATCGACAATATGTTTTGATAGAGTGCGAGACCTAGTCTCGCACTCTTTGTTTTAGACTAACCTTTTCTCAAGGTAGGTGTTATGCGTATCCGCAGCTCATTTACTCAATCCATTTTTATCTTTCTGACTCTGCTTATTGCCAGCCAAGTCTATTCTTACTACGCCGTGTTTAATTACGCTCTGATGCCGAGCTTGCAGCAGTTTAATAAAATCCTCGGCCACGAAATTAATCTGATGCTGGATGACTCCGCCACCCTAGAAGATGGCTTAGCAATGGATGCGCCACTGCGTAGGCGTGTATTGGAGCAGCTAGGGGTAACCGTTCACGCTGAAGATAGCCCAATGGCAGAAGAGTATTACCATGCGGTGAGCATCGACCTGATGAGTGAAGAGATGACCAATGAACTTGGCTCGCCAACTGATGTTCGTATGATGCTCGGAGAAAATAGCTACATCCTGTGGATGAAGATAGATTCTCTGCCCGATTCCCTATTACGCATTCCTCTCTCTGAACTGCAAGAAGAGGACTTCACGCCACTGTTTCGCAATAGCTTAATCATGGCGTTGTTAATTGTTGCGGGAGGCTGGTTGTTTATCCGTTTGCAAAACCGTCCTCTCATTGCGTTGGAAAAAGCGGCCAAAGGGGTGGGTCGTGGTGAGATTCCACCACCATTACCTGAAAAAGGCGCTTCGGAAATTCGCTCGGTAACCCGTGCTTTCAACCAGATGTCTAAAGGTATCCAAGCACTTGAGGAAGACAGAGCCCTGCTGATGGCGGGCATTAGCCACGACCTGCGTACTCCGTTAACTAGAATTCGTCTTGCGACGGAAATGATGTCCCCTGAAGACAGCTATCTAGCTGAAGGCATTATCAGCGATACCGAAGAGTGCAACGAGATCATCAGCCAGTTTATGGATTATCTTAAACCAGTAAATAAACAATCTTTCATTGAAGTCGACCTTAACGAAATCGCCAACGATGTCGCTTCATCTGAAGGCGGTTACGAGGTGCAAATTGATACCGAGCTCCACCAACCGATGAAAGAAACCTTAGGCAGCCCAATTGCTATCAAACGTGCAGTGAGCAATTTAGTCGTCAATGCGATTCGCTATGGTAATGGTTGGACAAAAGTGAGCACTGGCATTACCGCGGATAACAAGTTGGTTTGGGTGTGCGTTGAAGATAATGGACCTGGGATAGAACAGAGCCAGATCGCGAAACTGTTTGAACCCTTCACTCGGGGCGATACCGCGCGAGGAAGCGAAGGAACAGGGCTTGGCTTAGCGATTGTTAAACGCATTGTCAGTCAGCACAATGGTTCAGTGATCGTCAATAATCGCAGTGGCGGTGGCTTAAAAGTACAAATCAGCTTCCCTGCGACAAAGTAACAGGGAGTCAACGAACAAGGGCAGCTGAATCGCTGCCCTTGTTCGTTGTTAGATCTAGTGTTTAGAGTCGACCTTGGTAACTAAACTGGAACTTACCTTCGCTGTCTGCGGGGGTTGGTAACCATTTTAACTGCTGCTGAAACGCACTTGGAAACTCTGACTGAGGCTTAAACCAAGCATTTGAGGTGTAACTCTGATCAGAGTTCAACTTAGCAGTGAAGCCACTTTCGACTTGATTACTCTTCTGCTCGCCAACCACATCAAAGCTGCTCGACTGACAGCTAAAGTTAGCAATCACAGGGCCAACTTCTAAGTCAGACATTGGCGTGCCAACACTATCGGTATTCCACACCACACTCCCTTGGGCACTCTCACAATAGGGAGACGCGTAAACGTATGAGCGCAAGCTAAGTTCTACTTGCCCGTTTAGTTCTAAAGGAACAGGCAGAGACGGTGCAAACTGCATCACTTTTTCAACGGGCAACGAAGCAATTAAGTTTTCAGCGTATAAACCACTTGGCGAATAACCAACAATTCCGCGACCTTGAAGCGATAGATCACTACCACGACCAAAACGTACTTGAGCCTCTGTAGTCCCAGTCAACAACTTAGCAACGTTAAGCTGCCAGTTGAGCGCGCCATAGTTTTGGTTTTGCCATTTCACTTGGTGCACTGAGCCCTGCCATACAGTTCCATCAACCCCAATTAAACTAAGTTGATTGGGTAAAGGTGCATATTGCACCACAAACTGAGCGGGTAAATGCACCATCGCACTGGCAACAAACACGGAACTAAGAAATAAGCCCGATAACACTGTTTTCTTCACCCGATCACCCTCTGCCAAGCTGAAGTCGATTTATTTCAATCATACCGTCTTTATTGCCTTTATCGATATCAAGAAATACCACCTTGATTCCATGCGTCTCTTGCAAAAAGGTTATCCAGTTTAAAAATTGATTGAAAGGCATAGGCGCTACCCACACCTGAAACTGCTCGCCACGTGGCTGGACACGAATCAACTCAACTTTAAAACGCCCAACACTTGAAGAAACTGCTTGGTTGATAGGTAGACTAGAAACCGCTCTGCCACCCTGTCCTTGGTACTGACTGATCTGATCCGCTTTGTCTTTCACCCAAGAGAGTAGTTGCTTCTCACTTTGAATACGCATCTGCGCATTGTTTGCTCGCTCGGCAACAGGTTGAACGACGCCCCAATACAGACCGCCAATGACCACCAATAGAGAGCAAGCAACCACTAAGCGCTGCTCACGTTGTGAGATACTCAGCCACCAAGTTTGTAAGGTATTGACCAATTTATTCATGCTTCATCCCTCACAACGGCTTGAGAACAAAAGAGCCATTGACTAGGCTCCCTGAGCGGTTAAGTTGACCTTGCTCGACCGCAAAATTGGAGCCCAACAGCTCTGCAGCCTTTTCAAAAGTTTGGAAATCTTTGCTTTGCGCTTGTAAGCGAACTTCATTACGTCCACTGTCATACTTAAAACTGGTGAGATCTAAACCAGGTACTTGATTGAGTAAAGGAGGCAGCTTCACCATCAAACTAATGAGTTCATTTCCATCGGAGCCACCAGACAGGCGACTCGCTTCACGCTCCATTTCACGCTTTAAATAGCTGACGGTCGGAATCTTAGTTTTACCCGGCAAGGACTGGCGGAAAATACGCTCACTTTCCGTACGATAAGCACTTGCCTGCGCTTCATACTTTTGAATCTTAAGCACATTATCGACAACAACAACTGCCAATAACAACACAGCCGCGACAGCTACCTTCTGCCATACTTTCCAATAGCGACTGAAAGACGATTTAGGCTTAAATTGACCAGTCAGAAGATTAATTTTGCTTATGATCGCTTGTTCCGCAAGTAACTGCATTACCAACTTTGGCTCGCCATTCAACCACTGCTGCTGTTCAGCAAGCTCAAGAGAAGTCGGCAAAGCCGAATATGAAGTTAGCGGTAGAAATTCTTCGTCTTGTTGTACCCATTCAGACTGAGCCACCAACGATAGCCAGCCACTCTCAACCGACATACCTTGGTAACTAGACTTCTTCAATAACCATTGCTGACCAATCTCAACCGCAGACAATCCTTCACTATCTGGAAGTGCCAATACGTCGGGCATGACCTTTTGTATCTGACAACCAATATCGCCAAGTTCCATGAGGACTTTTTCTAGCCACTGCGAATCCACCGCACACACCTGCGCTCGACCTTGCGATTTGTTAAGAATGGTAAAATGCAGTTGATCGACATCCTGTGCTAAATCATCTTCAAGCACATAGGGCAGCATAGATTCAAGCTGGCGACTGGCACCCGCGGGAATTTCTACATCGGTTAGAACCAAGCTTTCTGCTGACAACAAAACAATCGTGCGACGGCCTTCCGCGTATGTCGCGATCTCTGGCAGTGCCTGATAACTGTCTAGCTCTCCGCTCGCAATCACTTCCTTTTGCGACTCCGACCAGACTAACCACTGGATAGCCTGAGCGGTATTATTTGTCAGTCGAACGATCAGAAACTCGTTCACCGATACCTCCGAAGCGACGGCTAATGACCGTCGCAGTTTGTTTATCACTACTAAATAGCAAGCTGCGCACTCTCACGCGAGAATCCCCAACTAATAATTCAACGTCCAACTCAAAATAGGCACTGGTTACAGCCAAATAGCCTTTGCCCTCTTTACGTGCATCAGCCGTTACGTTGGCAAACTCTTTCTCATTTAAAAAGTCGTCAACACTCGCCCAACCGTCAAAAGGGCGATTTTCTAAAACCTGCTTAGCTTGAGTGACACTAAGAGCAGGTTGAAACAAAGCTGCCAACAATGCAGCATGCTCTGGCTTGATCGTATTTACATTTAATCTCAAATCGGTGGTTGGAATAGCACACACGTAAGGCAATACTTTTTCCATCACTTCACCCGAAACCTGATTGACCGCGCGTAACTCTGAGCTATCCGCCATCAGGCTATTTGCCGCCATATAGGCGGGAGACATCGACTCATAGAAGCTGTCTTCAACCCCAACCGTCGAGTTAACCGAGTTATTACTGTCGACGTATTCCCAAGTAGATTGTGCAACTGTTTCTGCTTGGTAATTTTCAATTTGCAACTCTTCGAGTAAGTTTTGAAAAACATCGACCAAGAACGGGGACTTATCCGAACCAGCTGTCGAAGCTAAACTCGACAAAGCATTGAGGTTAAAGCAGGACTGCTGATCAATTAAGCGGCCTTTTAGCGTCCCGTAATCCAACGGGTAAGTTTGCTCTTCTAATGCCCATGGCTGCGAAAGGTTAATCGTATCTGAGTCTTTAAAGCTTTGTTCAAGACCTGCCTTCGCCAATGCTTCAGCCCCGACGCTATACCAATAAGCTTGCTGATAATTGATCTGGTTAGTCGCTCGTTTAAACTGACTAAATAGACGGTCTGCCATACTCGCAGCGATACTGACCATGACCGCTAGTAACAACAGCACGATGATAAGTGCGACACCTCGCTGCTTTCTAACCATCTTGTTTCTGCTCCTCAGACAGCTCCAGAGTGCCCCCTGATGTCAGATAGATGCGCTCAATCTTGCCATAATCCTCTAGCTCTAAACTCAACGCTACGGCTTGTGGTAGAGCAAACTTAGTTTGCCACTCTTTCTGCCACTGCGTGCCATCGAAAAAACGCATCTCAAACTCTTCCACACCATCGAGCAATGGCATCACAATGCCTTCTTGCCCAGCGGGTGTGTCCGCATAACGCCACCATACTCGTTGCAGCTGCTTATCTTTAATCCGATAACCGACTTTACTTATTTCACCACGCGGAAACTGTTGCTGTGGATTGTGCCAACCAGCGCGAACGAACATCACCCCTTTTGCATCAGAGTCGAGTAAATAGTCTTTCCATTGCAGCAACATAGGAGAAGGCTCTTCGCCATTGGTACGAGCTTGACGCAGCGCCATTTGGCGAAAGTCATTGTCCATAAACACTAAGGCTCGTTGTAGCGTTTTTAAACGCTCACTACGCTCCATCGAAATTTCATTGCTGCGCTGAACCTGATTGAGAACCTGATAAGCCCCCACACTCAAGCTAGCAAAAATCGCAATCGCCACCAGCACTTCAATAAGGGTAAAGCCCTGTGACCGATTAAGACTATTTCGGGACATAACTTCTCACCGTGACCACTGGCGATCCTTTTTCACTGGTCGCGACTTTAACATCAAAGGCTTGTAGCATATCCCCTGCGGTGGAAACGGGTTCCACTGTCCAGAACCAATCTCGCTGTGCAAGTGTTTCTTTGCCTTTTTTCTTACTTGGCTTACTACCAGATAAAAGCACCTTCGCCATTTGATTGTCTGCCACCATAGCCGCAAAAGTTTTCTCTTCGAGAAAGTTAAGCGTATTAATATGTTGGCTAACCGAGCGAATGGTCGCAATCGCTGCAGTGGCAAAGATCGCTAACGCGACCAACACCTCAAGAAGCGTAAAGCCTTGCTTAGCTTTCTTCATCACTTTCTCCAGGTGCTAACAAGATGATCTGACCATTTTCTTTTGCCACTATTCGCCATGCATCGTCTTCAACACTGCGATCCTGCGGGTAAATAGCAATAGAAAATGGTGTCACTTCACCGCTCGACATAATGAAAACTTGCGGTGGTGGCAGCTTTTTCTTCTCTTGTTCAAACTCAGCGAACATATCTTCATCAAAGAGAGAACCAGGCTTAAACAAGCGCTCTTTGTCATTCCAGACGTTGCCTCCCAGCGTTAACATGATAGACAGGTTAGTCGCTAGTTCAGTCTCTGGCGGTATATGGTGTTGCTCGAGTTTTTGCCAACCTTCTGACTTTAATCGCATAAAGTGGTAGCTTGATTTCTTTTCATCAACGCGCAGACCGAAGTCATTACCACTCAACATCGCCTCTTCATTAAGAAGCTGAACACGATGATACAAAGATTGAGCGTGCTTTTTCGCGCCGTCTTCTGCACTGACTGGCAAGGTAGAAATCACCGCTACTGATGCGAGTGAAATCAGCACCAATACCAGCAAAATCTCAAGCAGAGTAAATCCAGAATGACGACGCATAAAGGCTAAGCGTTAGCAGCTAACTACTGAAAATCTTGAATATTCCAGTTACCGATATCAGCATTGGCACCTTCGCCACCTTCCTGACCATCCGCACCTAGCGTAAAGATATCGACATTGCCATGGTCACCTGGGCTTAGGTATTGGTAATCATTGCCCCATGGATCGGAAGGTAGACGCTTAATGTAGCCACCGTCACGGTAGTTGCGCGGCTCAGGGCTAGAAGGCTTAGTCACTAACGCTTCTAGACCTTGATCCGTTGACGGGTAAACGCTGTTATCAAGCTTGTACATATCAAGCGCATTCTCTAGCGCAACGATATCGGTAATCGCTTTCTGCTGATCCGCTTTTTCTTTGTTGCCAAGTAGGTTAGGTACGACAAAGCTTGCCAAAATACCTAAGATCACCACAACAACCATAACTTCTAACAAGGTAAAGCCAGACTGTTTTTTCATTTTTTTGTTCATTTTATTCTCCACAAAAAGCAGCTTAGATTTGCTAAAAGCTGTTATGAACTCATTAAGTTATTCATTTCTAAAATTGGCATTAGTGTCGCCATGACAATAAACAGCACCAACCCTGCCATTAAAGCGATTAAAGCCGGAGTAAAGATGCCCAGGGCGATATTAACTGTCGATTCAAAGTTTGAGTCTTGGTTGTCCGCGGCACGAGTAAGCATGCCTTCTAGCTCACCACTCTGTTCACCACTGGCAATCATGTGCAACATCATAGGTGGGAACAATTTAGTTTGCTCAAGAGCACGGCGTAAGCTGGCACCTTCACGAACATTATCTGTCGCGATTAAGACCTGCTGTTTAACGTAATGGTTCGACATAACGTCCACTGCAACGCGCATTCCTTCCAAAATTGGAATCGCGCTCGAAGTACAGATAGATAATGTACGCGCAAAGCGCGAAGTGTTTAGGCCACGGGCAATTTTGCCAACCAATGGCATAGAGATAACTTTGCGATCCCAACTCAAACGTAACTTAGGCTTACTGAGCGCAAACTTAACTAGGTAGATAACCACAATCAAAGCAACAAGCAGGGTGAGCCCCCAATGCTGGATAAAGTCACTGGCAGCAAGCAAAAACTGAGTGGATTGAGGCAGCTCTTGGCCCATCTGGACAAACTGACCCACAATTTTCGGTACAACAGCGGCAAGCAAAAACGCCACAATACCGACCGCGAAAACCACCAGCACGACTGGATAAATCATCGCTTGCTGCAACTTGGAACGTAACTTTTGACGGTTTTCAGCGTAGTCAGCAAGACGCTCTAACACTGAGTCCAAATGTCCTGACTTTTCGCCCGCTGAAACCATCGAACGAAACAGCTCGTCGAAGACATGAGGAAAGTCGGCCAAGCTGTCGGCTAAGGTATATCCTTCCGTCACCTTGGAGCGGACAGCAAGCAACATAGTACGGATGCGCGGTTTTTCTGACTGTTCAGAAACGGCCTTTAAACACTCTTCGAGCGGCATACCGGACTGAACCAAAGTCGCCAATTGACGAGTGATTAAGGCTAAATCGGGCGTGCTTAAACCCTGTTTAAACTGAAACGTCGCTTGGCTAGTCTGCTTTTTCACTTTCTGCCTTGTTTCGCTCACTTCAACCGGTATTAGGCCTTGTTCTTTAAGTCTGGCACGCACCTGACGAGCATTATCGCCTTCGATAACGCCTTTTTTGGTCTTACCTTTCGCATCGAGTGCTTTATATTCAAATGCCGCCATTAGCCTTCCTTGGTCACCCGCATCACTTCTTCAAGCGAGGTGATACCTGCACGCACTTTACTTAAACCATCATCGCGAATGCTCGGAGTATGCTCGCGAATCTGCTTTTCAATCGCCTGCTCTCCTGACTCGCTGTGAATCAAGGTCTGAACATCTTCATCAACCACCAGCAGTTCATGAATGCCTGTACGTCCGCGGTAACCTTTATAATTACATGCTTCACAGCCACATGCGCGATAGAGAGTTAAGTCCTCTTTCTTCTTCAAACCAAACAGTTTTTTGGTTTCTTTATCCGCTTCATACGGCTCTTTACAGTCGGAGCATAACGTGCGCACTAATCGCTGAGCCAAAACACCCAGTAAAGAGGAAGAAATGAGGAAAGGCTCAATGCCCATATCACGTAGACGTGTAATCGCACCGACGGCTGTATTGGTGTGCAGGGTCGACATCACTAAGTGACCAGTCAAAGAAGCCTGAACTGCGATTTGCGCCGTTTCTAGGTCACGTATCTCACCCACCATGACCACATCTGGGTCTTGGCGTAGAATTGCACGCAAACCACGAGCAAAAGTCATATCCACTTTGGGATTAACCTGAGTTTGACCGATACCGTCGATATCAAATTCAATCGGATCTTCGACCGTCAGAATATTGCGTTCATTGCTGTTAATCTCTGTCAGGCCAGCATATAGCGTGGTTGACTTACCAGAACCTGTGGGACCTGTGACCAAAATGATGCCATGCGGACGAGCGATCATCTGGCGGAACGCGTTGTGGTTGGTTTCTGTCATGCCAAGACTATGCAAGTCCAAACGCGTCGCATTTTTATCTAACAGACGCATTACCACTCGTTCACCGTGTGAAGACGGCATGGTTGAAACACGAACATCAACAGCGCGACCACCAATTCGCAACGAGATACGACCATCTTGTGGTACACGCTTTTCAGCGATATCAAGCTTGGCCATGACCTTAACACGCGATACAAGCAGTGGGGCTAACTTGCGGCTTGGTGAGAGAACGTCACGCAGTACACCATCAATACGGAAACGAATAGAGAGGCTTTTCTCAAACGTCTCGATATGGATATCCGACGCCCCTTCTTTAATTGCCTCGCCCAGCATGGCGTTGATAAGCTTGATGATCGGTGCGTCATCTTCTGACTCTAGCAGATCTTCATCTTGCGGTAAGTCTTCCGCCAAAGAGAAGAAATCATCATTATCGGCACCAATGTCTTCCATCAGCTGGCGCGCTTCCGAAGAATCACGCTGATAAGCTTCGGTTAGCTTGCCATCAAATGCTTCTTTGCTTAGCGCTTGCAAAGCAAAAGACTGACCACAAACACGCTTCACTTCAATCAAAGCCTGCACTGAAATCGGCGCGATATAGTAAAGCACTAAGCCACTGTCCGCAGGCTCTAAAACAAGCTTAAAGCGATTGGCAAAACTAAACGGCAAGCGTTTAAAGCTTGGATTTAACTCGACGTCCATTACTTAGCGCTCATCTGATCAATAAATGCTTGGATCTCGACAGGATGACCAATCTCTTCACCGTACTCAGGCAAGACCGGAATATGTCCGTCGTCCATTAGCTTCAAACCCTGATCTGCTCTGTAGAGCTGCTCTGCACGAATAAAGTTGTATTTACGTTGAGTGATACCATCCGCCGTCATGCCATCACGGATGATGGTTGGCTTGATAAACACCATTAGATTTTTCTTCTCAACCTGAGTGCTGGTTGATTTGAATAGATGGCCTAGGTAAGGAATATCGCCCAGTAGCGGCACCTTAGATTCACTTTCGAGTGCACGCTCATCAATAAGACCACCAAGGACAATCATCTGGCCATCTTCTACCATCACTGAGGTATTCAGTTGACGCTTGGCAAAGCGCACATCGACCGCACCATTCGCACCAAGCACATTCGATACTTCTTGCTCAATTTTTAACTGTACCGAGTTACCTTCGTTGATTTGCGGTACAACTTTAAGCTTGATACCGACCTCTTTACGTTCAACTGTCTGGAATGGATTGTCATTATTTGAGCCAGTCTGCGAGCCAGTAATTACCGGCACTTCTTCACCAACAATAAATGACGCTTCACCGTTATCCATTACGGTAATACTTGGCGAAGACAGAATGTTTGAGTTGGAATCTGTTGAAACAGCAGTGATAAGCGCAGTCCAGTCACCCATAACGACGCTCAATGCCGCGCCATTTACCCCAGAAAGAGCAGAGGCAAGTTTGGTGTAGTCACCTTTCTTCGTCACCGAGTTAAAGCCCGTCACTTGCCCGGTGGTATCAGTGAGCGTGGTTGTTTCCGTGCTATCTTTAGCCTCTTCTAAGCCGACCATAACATTACCAATCGGCGCACCAGCATTAGAGTGCTGAATCACTGCTCCTGTATCTAGCGAGCCCCACTGCACACCAAAATTAAGGCCATCACCTTCTGACATTTCAACAATCAGCGCTTCGATGAGCACCTGAGCACGGCGAATATCAAGTTGAGCAATCACATCCTGCAGCGCGTTCATGATATCTGGCGGAGCGGTTACCACTAGTGCGTTGGTATCTGGGTGAGCGGCAATCATCACTTCACCACGTTTAGCGCTACTCGCCTGTTTCGAACCGGATGATTTCTCTGCTTGCAGGTTATCTGACACGCCTTTTAGCACATCAACCAAGTCTTCTGCTTTAGCATATTTAAGGTAAACCACGCGGTTATTGCCCTTTGATGCCATCTCAATATCGAGTTGCTTGATCAACTTACGTAGGCGCTCACGTACTTGCGGATCACCAGAGATCAGAATCGAGTTTGTTCGGTCATCAGCAACCAATTTAGGTTGAAGGAAGGCGGGAGTGTTTTTGGCATCGGTGGTTTTGTTGAGAGCTTCGACAATACGCACCATTTCTGCAGCTGAAGCATTATCCAGTTCAACCACTTCGATCTCTTTATCACCCGCTTGGTCAACGCGCTTGATAATATCTGCAAGACGATTAACCACAGCCGCGCGACCCGTAATTAGGATGATGTTTGCTGGGTCATAGTGGACCACGTTACCCGCACCTGCATTATCATTAAGCTGACGTAATAGGGGGGATAGTTCACGCACTGAAACATTGCGTACCGCGACGACTCGAGTGACGACTTCATCACCATTGATACTACCATCACCGACAACAGGCACTGCCGATGTTTTCGCATCTTTGTCTTTGATGACTTTTAAGATGCCATTGTCCATTTCTACTACAGCAAAACCGTACACTTCGAGTACATTGAGAAAAAAGCTATAGTACTGCTCTTCCGTCAACATGTCGTAACTACGCACGTCGACTTTACCTCTCACCGAAGGGTCAACAATGATGGTTTTTTCTAAATTACGGCCAACAATATTGATAAATTCTTGAATATCTGTGCCTTTAAAGCTGGCACTAAAATCATTTGCTACCACCATTGCAGGTGACGTTAATAAGCTTCCTGCTAAAAGCCATGCGCTTTTTTTAAGCCAATGGTTCACTCTGTACTCCTCGGATCGCTGACGCTGCTGCGACAACCTTATAATTCAATGTATATTTCGTGTGGTTGACCGTTTCGTTCAACTGTTAGGTTGAGTTCAGTCAACTGGGACAAGCTTCTAAACACTTCTCCCATTGCCGCAGAATCTTTGAGATCCAGTCCATTTATTGAAATTGCGATATCACCCGGTTTAAGACCAACAGCGTCAAACAACGCTCTATCTTTACCCGGAGAAAGGCGGTAGCCAACCACCTCTCCATCTTGTTTTACTTGCGACATCCGCACATATTGGAAGATCTGTTTAGCATCTTGGCGGATTTCTTCGCGAATTTTATTTAATGAGTCTGGTGAAACCTGACTGCGTGTCACACTTTCTGGTGCTTTAACTGCCGTTACTGATGGTTTGGTATATTTCAGACCTTCTAACATAACGGTCTCATTGCGGCCTGAATTATCGATGATGACTCGATCAGACTGAACTTGGACAAGTTTAGCGCGAGTGCCTTCAATCACTTCATTTATGCCATACGTTGCCTGCTGACCGCGATTGGCAATCACTGCTAAACTTTTTTCTGGGTTCGAGCTAGTCACCACGCCAACCAAAACCACGTTCAAGCGACTTTTCGGCGCATCTTGTACTTTTGGTTGTTCGACCACTGGCGCACTTTCTTGATACTTGCCAAAAAGATTGCTGTTCTGCAGCTCTGAAATATCGAGTTGCGATGCACTAGACGAGCCCGCACTAACCACGCCACTAGGCTGCCATTGCGATACGGAAGATGTACTCCACGGTTGCCAAAGCATCTGCCCACCAATCCAAGCACTGATTGTGAGTAGAAGCATCATCACTACGTAGCTGATACGCTGCTGCATAGTCACGTCTTTGAGCGCCTCACCGAATTTAAGTAGTGCCATTACACTGTTTTGCTTCACTCGCTGTCCCTATCTCGCTAGCTTGGAGCCTTGTTGCACCCGTTAAGAATATGGTACTAAACCCTGTATAACGGAAGTTAATATTAGTTATCAAAGATGTAGCGGTTCATTGTATCAAAATATGAAACAAGCTAAACATAAAACCACCGAACGTCACTTTCTTAGTGCTTAATTTTTATGATCTCGCTTGAAAAATGCCACATTCGTCACCATTGTTACTGCATCTGAATGGAACAAACATTCATCACCTTAGAGGGCAAGAGACACAATGGGTTCCCAAACCGAAGCAGTAAGACTCGATAAATGGCTATGGGCTGCACGATTTTATAAAACTCGCTCCATCGCGCGCAACATGGTCGATGGTGGCAAAGTCCATTATAATGGTCAGCGCAGCAAGCCAAGTAAGGCTGTCGAACTCGGTGCGGTGATTACCTTAAGACAAGGGCACGAAGAGAAGACTGTGGTCATAGAAAAGATTTCAGACCAACGTCGCGGTGCCCCAGAAGCACAAACGCTCTACTCTGAAACAACAGAGAGTCTAAGTAAACGTGAAGAGAATGCAGCACGTCGCAAGCTTCACGCCCATAATCCTAGCCCAGATCGCCGCCCTGATAAAAAGCAGCGCCGCGATATCATTAAATTTAAACACCAATAAGCTCTAGCAGATTTACGAGGAATCGCCACATGGCAAGCAATGTTTTGAACCGCTACTTATTTGAAGATCTTTCAGTTCGTGGTGAGTTGGTACAATTGGATGACGCTTACCAACGTATTATTTCTAGCAAGGAATACCCAGCACCACTACAAAAGCTGCTGGGTGAGCTATTGGTTTCAACCACTCTTTTAACAGCAACGTTGAAGTTTGAAGGCTCTATCACTATGCAATTACAAGGTGATGGCCCTGTATCACTAGCTGTCATCAATGGCGATCATGACCAGAAAATCCGTGGTGTTGCTCGCTGGGAAGGTGATATTGCTGATAACGCGACTATTCATGACATGATGGGTAAAGGTCACCTGGTCATTACTATCGATCCTAAAAAAGGCGAACGTTACCAAGGTATTGTTGGTCTAGACGGTGACAACTTGTCTGAAATCCTAGAAAGCTACTTTGCCAACTCAGAGCAGCTTAAAACTCGCATCTGGCTGCGTACTGGTGAATACGAAGGTCAACAGCGTGCGGCAGGTATGCTAATTCAGGTTATGCCAGATGGTACTGGCACACCTGAAGATTTCGAGCACCTAGAGCAACTAACAGATACAGTAAAAAATGAAGAGCTCTTCGGCTTAGAGGCGAATGAATTGCTCTACCGCCTCTACAACCAAGAAAAAGTTCGTTTGTTTGATCCGCAAGCCGTTGAGTTTTTCTGTGGCTGTTCTCGTGAACGTAGTGGTGCAGCTATCGTGACCATCGATCGAGCAGAAGTGAACGACATTTTGGCTGAGGTTGGTTCAATTTCTTTACATTGTGATTACTGCGGCACGAACTATTCGTTCGACGAAGCACAGGTATCTGAGCTGTTCAATCAAACGGATTCAGGCAACAAAACACTGCATTAATTTTTACAGCATAGCAAGACTGTAATTTACCCTTCAAAAGGCCAGCACACGCTGGCCTTTTTTGTGATCATTCCCCCGTAATACCTAGCCTCATCCGTAATAAATTAACATGTTAATTTTTATCAATTAATAATGATTTTGCTCTAGCGCAAAGCTTTGCGCACACGATAAACTAACTCCACCAATATGTGATGTGTCGCTTAAAACCCCACCAAAAATACGGATATTTTTTGAGCTATATCCCTGTTTTCTACGAGGCCCATTGCTAGCATGGTGAGCAGATAAAAATTAAAAGATTATTACAAAATCCCTACAAAATATTCCTATAAGGAGCACCTATGACCGTTATGGAACATACAAAGGCTGCAACAATTGATCTTACCAAACACGGGCTTCAAAACGTTAAAGAGGTTATTCGTAACCCAAGCTACGAAATGTTGTTCGAAGAAGAAACTCGCGCGGATCTGGAAGGCTATGAAAAAGGCGTGGTCACCGAGCTAGGCGCAGTCGCTGTAGATACCGGTATTTTTACTGGACGCTCACCAAAAGATAAGTACATCGTAAAAGACGCGACCACAGAAGAGCACATGTGGTGGACATCAGATGCGGTGAAAAATGACAACAAACCGATTGATCAAGCGGTATGGAATGATCTTAAACAGCTCGTCACAAATCAGCTATCTGGAAAACGTGTTTTCGTCATTGATGGCTACTGTGGTGCCAACCCAGACACTCGTTTAAGCATTCGAGTCATCACTGAAGTAGCGTGGCAAGCGCACTTCGTGAAAAACATGTTCATCCGCCCATCGGAAAAAGAGCTAGCCACCTTCGAACCGGATTTCGTGGTAATGAATGGTGCTAAGTGTACTAACCAGAAATGGGAAGAGCACGGCCTCAACTCTGAAAACTTCACGGTATTTAACCTAACTGAACGCATGCAGCTTATTGGCGGTACTTGGTACGGCGGTGAGATGAAGAAAGGTATGTTCGCAATGATGAACTACTTCCTTCCTCTTAAAGATATTGCTTCTATGCACTGTAGCGCCAACAAGTGTAAAGAAAATGGCGATGTTGCCGTGTTCTTTGGCCTGTCTGGTACAGGTAAAACCACGCTATCTACCGATCCTAAACGCGAGTTAATCGGCGATGATGAGCACGGCTGGGATGACGACGGTATCTTCAACTTCGAAGGCGGTTGTTACGCTAAGACTATCAAGCTATCTAAAGAAGCTGAGCCAGACATCTACAACGCGATTCGCCGCGACGCACTACTAGAAAACGTCACTGTACGTAGCGACGGCTCTATCGACTTCGATGACGGTTCTAAAACCGAAAACACCCGTGTTTCTTACCCAATCGAACACATTGAGAATATCGTTAAGCCAGTGTCGAAAGCGGGCCATGCAAACAAGGTCATCTTCCTATCTGCTGATGCGTTTGGCGTTCTACCGCCAGTGTCTAAGCTGACTCCAGAGCAAACTAAGTACCACTTCCTATCTGGCTTTACCGCCAAACTAGCGGGTACAGAGCGCGGCATTACTGAACCGACGCCAACTTTCTCAGCCTGTTTTGGTGCTGCGTTCCTAACGCTACACCCAACAAAATATGCGGAAGTACTGGTTAAGCGTATGGAAGCAGCGGGGGCTGAAGCTTACCTAGTCAATACAGGCTGGAATGGCAGCGGTAAACGTATCTCAATTCAAGATACTCGCGGCATCATTGATGCAATTCTAGATGGCTCAATTGAGAATGCGGAAACCAAGCATATTCCAATCTTTAACCTAGAAGTGCCAACGGCATTGCATGACGTTGATCCTGCAATCCTAGATCCTCGTGATACTTACACTGACCCACTACAATGGGAAAGCAAAGCGAAAGACCTAGCAGAGCGCTTTATCAACAACTTTGATAAGTACACAGACAATGACGAAGGTAAATCACTGGTTGCAGCTGGACCTCAGCTAGATTAGTGACCTGCTTGGAAATTGTTTAGCTAAGCCCCTCTATTGAGGGGCTTTTTGTTGCCTGAAAAGAAAAAGTGTTCCAAGCTAGTAGCATCTATCGACGAGGGAAAGTGATTAAGCGTGAAAAAAGCACTCTTGCTGCTTACTATTCTAGTGGTCAGTACCATCACTCTATCCGTACTTGCCTTGTATACGGTCATGCAAACCAGTTACGCCGCAAAACTCGTCACTACTTTTATTAATACCCTGACGCCTTATCAACTAGAAACCACCCACGCTGAATATTCTCCACCATTCCAACTGACATTAAACGATGTTGAGCTGCAACATGACGACAAAGCGATCCAGCTCCCTAAGCTCACCTTATGGCTGAGCCAGTTTCCTTGGCAACAAGGCAAACTAAACTTCGACTCTATTTTAGTCGAAGGCGCAAGTTTAGATCTGAATGAACTTGAATCTACCCTTTTCGAGCAAGTTAAGCTCCACCAGCTAGCGTTGAAGCATGTCGATATCAGTAGTAATAAATGGTCGGCTCGTGGCGTGAATATGCAGATAGAAAACCCTATATGGCAAAGCGATCAATCTAGGCTGCCTTATGGCAATATCCAGCTATCTGTTGAACAACTTTACATGCAAGGAGAGGCTCTCGATAACGTGCTCGTCGATATGCGTTACCAAGCCGCCAACAGCACAATATTTGGCAGTTCTTTTAATTGGCGCGGAGCGAATATTTCCGGACAAGCAGAGCAGTACCCGCAAGGTTGGTCTTTAATTAACGTCACCATCGACCAACTAAAGCTGCCACTTTCGAGCCAGATAGAAACGCTTTCAACCACATTTCGTAACCTCAACCTGCCGATCTACCACATCAACAGCTTAGACATTCTTAATAGTTCATTTAACTATCGCCATTGGCGCTTTGAGCATCTTGATGCTTCGCTAGAGAATCTCGACCTAACCCAGCCAGTGTGGCAACAGCAGTCTGGTTATGCATCATTTGATGCGGAAAACATTGGCAACGGAGAATTGCAGCTCTTCTCTCCAACAGCCAAGCTCGCATTCGCTTCCAACCAGATCAGGATTGAGGAGTTTGACGCAGACTTCAAACAGGGACGAGTGCAGCTACAAGGCACAGTTTCACCACAAACTATCTCACTGTCGCAACTCAAGCTGGCAGGGATTAAGTGGTTAGAACAAACCGAGCAGCTAATACCTAATCTCAAAAAGGCCACAGCGGCAGTAAAGCATTTAGCAATTGATCAACTTGAAGTGGAAAACTCTCAGTTTATCCAAGTTGAAAAGCAGCCATATTGGCAAGTTTCAGGTTTGAATATTGAAGGCTCTGACCTGACGCTGATTGATCAAGACAAACACGGCCTGCTAGAAGGCAAGCTAGAGATAAGCGCCAATGCCGCTAGTATAGATAAGCTACTCACCACTCAGGCTCATTTGACTGCGCATGCCAGTAACAACAAACTCACCTTAGATCGCGCCTTCATTCCGCTAGAACAAGGTTACATTGAAGCTAATGGTATTTGGGACAGAAGCACATTGAGTGCGCCTTGGCAGCTGACACTTCATGCCGATGGCCTACCCTTAGAACATTATTTGCTACAACAAACACTGCCATTTTCTCTCGCCGGGCTGGCAGAGGTAGAGGTTGACGTTGAAGGTCTATCGGGTGACTACTCAATGCTATCACATAGCTTGTCTGGAAAAATAACGACCTATTTGCACCAATCCATACTAGAAGCAAAAAGTGTCGATGGCGAGCAAGAATATCGGCACCCATTAGACTTGGGAGCTATAGAAATGATTGCCGATCGAGGACGAATTTCTATCAGTAGCCCCAATAGCCAGTCACAGATTGCCGGAGAAATGGATTTGACCAAACCTCAGTTTGCGACCTTGCTGTTTAAGTCGCAACAAGAATGTTTAGAACTTTGGTCAGATATCCTCAATGGTGCCAACGTGATTAAACAAACTTGCAAGGCTGATAAACCTCAACCCACAACGAACACTCAAGAAGCAAGCAATTACACAGAGGCAGAAGAGTCACTACCAAGTACAGACTTATAATCTGGGATCAGCATATAGGTACCGATGAATTCTACCGCCGCCTGATCGCCACTCTGAATCGTGACATGAATGACAATTCGCGCTTTACGTCCTGACGCCAAACGATCCAAATCACCGCTGATACCATCTAGAGAAGTCGAGGCAACTGGGTTTTGCGTCACTGGATGACGGTAACGAATCTGGCTATCTGCCAACACAATATCACCAGTTAAACCGCGTTCTTTCATCAGCAGCCAAGTCATTCCCCAGCCTGTCAGGGTTGCTAACGTAAAGGCTGAGCCAGCAAACATTGTATTGTGTGGATTCAGGTTAGGGTTAAGCTGCGCACCACATTCAAACTGATAACCAGTGTATTGGTTTATCTTGATGCCCATCTTGTCACTGATTGGGATCTGATGCTCCCATCGCTCTTGTAGCTCAGTACACCACTCTGGTTTTCGCAGCACATTCGCCATCGGATCGAGTTGCTTAACCATCTGCTGATGCCTCACCGGGCCTCGCTCGTCTGTTAGTTCACCACGTCGTTCAAAGCCATTCTTCTCATAAAAGGAGATCGCATCCTCACGAGCATTACACACTAGGCGCTTTGCCCCCTCCTGACGCGCCAAAGACTCAAGCGCCACCAAGACAAGTGAGCCCATACCTTTACTACGACGAGAACCTTTTACCGCCATATAGCGTATTTGACCTTCACTGTCTGGCGTAATGTACAGGCGCCCGATTGCCATTGGTCTGCCACGACCATCAACAATCATACGGTGGTGACTCATTGGATCATATTCATCGCGCTCTGAACCAATCGGCATTCGCCACGGTTCGCGCAACATTTGCCAACGAAAGTGATAGTACTTATTCAGTTGGTTGTCTGTTTTTGGCGTGATCAGCTTAAACATAAAAATCCTTTTTATAGAGACGAGGTCGCCTCTCTACTAGCCTTATAATTATACTTGCAACCAGAAGGTTACGGGGCCGTCATTAACTAACGACACTTTCATATCTGCCGCAAAGCGTCCTCGCTCCGTCGGTAATACTTCTGCGCAGCGATCAGCAAAGTATTCGTACAAACGCTCGGCTTCCGCTGGGTGTGCGCCACGAGAAAATCCTGCTCGAGTGCCTTTCTTAGTATCAGCGGGTAACGTGAATTGAGAGACCACCAGCACTTTACCATCGACTTGTTTCACGTTAAGGTTCATCTTGTCCTCATCGTCACCAAACACACGGTAAGTCGTTACGCGCTCCATCAAACGTTTTGCTTTCGCTTCATCATCGTCTTTTTCTACGCCTAACAACACAAGTAGACCTTTGTCGATCTCTCCTACCACTTCACCATCTACGCGTACGGCTGCCTCACTTACTCTCTGGATCAGTGCTATCACTCTGCTTTCCTTTGACTGGCTCAATATTAGATTGGGTTGAGTTTACCATTTCTTGCTGCTCACTCCACTGCTCTCTTTCACCCAGAGCAGCCGTCACTTCAGCGCCCACTAAGACAATTAACCAACATAAGTAGACCCAAACAAACAGGATAGGAATTGCAGCTAAAGCGCCGTAAATCAACTGATAAGAAGGAAACTCGGTAATATAAGCAGCGAACCCTTTCTTACTTGCTTCAAACAGCAGTGCAGCGACAATCGCGCCAATAACCGCATGGGGGAATCGCACCTTCTTGTTTGGCACTAACAAATATAAACCGACGAAAGCGAAGAATGACAGTAAGAAGGGTAGCCAGCGCAATAACAGGTTGTAGACACCTGATATCGTCTCACTCTCAAGGATTTTCAGAGAAGTTACATAGGAAGTCGCAGCAATACTGGCGCCAACAAGTATTGGCCCAAGCGTCAGTACCATCCAGTACATTGAAAAGGAAAACACAGCACGGCGCTTTTCTGTTACGCGCCAAATATAATTGAGGTTTTTGTCGATGTTCGAGATCAGCATCAAAGCCGCAACAAACAAAAAGGCACCACCGACAGCACTCATTTTTCCTGTGTTGGCGACAAACTCCAGCAGAGCGTTCTTAACCGCATCTCCTGCGGCTGGCACAAAATGAGTAATCACAAAGTCTTGCAACGCAGTGCCAGCATTTTCAAAAATCGCAAAAGAGGATAAGACTGATAGCAGTACGGTTAGCATAGGTACAATTGACAGCAGGGTAATGTACGCCAGATAGCCTGCATTTACGTTGACTCTATCATGACCCATTCTAGTCAGCAGATAGCGCGCAAATAATACGGTTTGCTTTATCACTGGCTCAATTTTCAACTTGTAACTCCCTACTATCTCAGTCATCCTAACAGTCTAATTCTAAAGGAAAGGAAACCATCATGCCGTACTTACTGGCTATTGTATTGTCGATTTTTACCCTAACAGGGTGTCAATCAGCCTATTACTCTGCAATGGAACAAGTAGGCTACCATAAACGAGACATCATGGTGGATCGTGTTGAAGACGCTAAACAATCACAACAAGACGCGCAGCAAGAATTTACTAGTGCACTGGAAGCGCTTTCGGCACTAACCAACTTCGACGGTGGAGAACTAGAAACCGTCTACAACCAGATCAACGACAAATACCAAGACAGTGAAAAAGCCGCACAAGACGTCAGTGACCGCATTGCCGCGATTGAAGATGTGTCTGATGCGCTATTTGCCGAATGGCAAGAAGAGCTAAAGCTATACACTAGCACTAAGCTTAAGCGTTCAAGTGAGCAAAAACTTAAAGAGACTCAGCGCTCATACAATACTATGTTATCAGCGATGAAGCGCGCAGAAGACAAAATGACCCCAGTACTCAATACACTGCGCGACAATACTCTTTATCTAAAGCACAACCTTAACGCGAGCGCGATTGGCTCTCTACAGGGTGAGTTTGCAAGCTTGGAACAAGATATCCAATACGCAATACAAGATATGAATGCTGCGATTGCAGAATCGGATAAGTTTCTGCAAAAGCTAAGTCAAAAGTAAGATAAATCCATTAGCTTTTAGACTCATTTAATCACCTAATATTCCTCCAGAAAATAGTGCCCCTTAACAAGCAAAATTAACTTCACTTTTGCTTGCTACACGGTAAGAATGCAGCCAAATCAATGACTACTATTTTCTGCGAGGACTCATTCTAGTGCTTAGACAGTTCACTCTTATCTCTTTAATTACCATCGTCTCTGGCTGCACGGCAAAAGTAACTCTGGTTGATGGCGCTCACTCCGTAAGGTCAATGACCGCTCGCACAGAGCAACTCTATGCATGCGAGTTTTTGGGTAGTGGCTCGGTGTCTGACTTGCATGCAAATAATGTCACACCAACAATTCGCAACCAAGCCTATATGAAAGGGGCGACACACTATCGTATCACTGAAATCATTTCGAAGGATTATAGGGACCGTATGTCTGGTGCAAACTATGACATGTACCAATGTAGTAGCAGCTATAAATAACCAGCGAAGCCAACGGTGATCTAGTGTTTACAAGATAACTGTTTGGTTTTGCTCAGCATCTAAACCTAAAACTTGGCGAACAAAAGCAACCCTTTCAGTCAGCGTGCCCCATTGCACCTCAACCACTTGATAACCTAGCTCCGAATAGGTTTCGACAAGCACTTGGTGGATTTGCAGCGCTTCTTCAAAGCTATGTGGGCGCACCTCATCTTGAACATAAATCGAGGCTTCAGGTCGGCACGCAAACACCTGACTATGGTATCCAGCACTTTGGTCTAGGAACTCTTGCTCCACCTCGCAGCCGCCCACTTTAAGATAGCCAACAATATCAGGAATGGCTCGATCCATAAAAGCCACCTGTGATTGCTGCGCAGTGAGCTTTTGGTCACCCATAAACCTTAAGCATAAACGCGCGAATTTAGGCAAGTCGGTCCATGGCAAAATACCATCTGGCAGCTGGCTCTGCTGCTCAATCAACGCGCGAGAACCTTCAGTAAATACGGCATAGCCATATTCAGCCAAAGCCTCAAGCAAGGTTGTTTTACCAGCCCCCGGGCCGCCAGTAATTATGATAGGTTTCATTTCCATACCCTAAAAAAACAAAAGCCCCAAGTTGGCATCAACTCAGGGCTTTAAAGCTTAAACAATAACTAAGTGATATTACTTAGCGTTACGAGCTTCACGCTTACGATCACTTTCCGTTAGGAACTTCTTACGGATACGGATGCTTTCTGGCGTAACTTCTACTAGCTCGTCGTCATCGATGAATTCTAGCGCTTGCTCTAGAGTCATGATGATTGGCGGAGTCAGTACCTGTGCGTCATCAGTACCAGATGCACGTACGTTGGTTAGCTGCTTACCTTTTAGCGCGTTCACCGTTAGGTCGTTGTCACGGCTGTGAATACCGATAACCATGCCTTCGTATACTTCAACACCGTGACCAATGAACATGCGACCACGTTCTTGAAGGTTAAACAGTGCGTTAGTTAGTGCTTTGCCTGCCGCGTTCGCGATCAGTACACCGTTGATACGTTGACCAATGTTACCGCCTTTGTGAGGGCCGTAGTGATCAAACGTATGGTATAGAAGACCAGAACCAGACGTCAGTGTCATGAACTCAGTTTGGAAACCAATCAAACCACGAGATGGCATTACGAAGTCCATACGTACACGGCCTTTGCCATCTGGAGACATATCTTTCAGCTCACCTTTACGTAGGCCGATGTTCTCCATGATGCCACCTTGGTGCTCTTCCATCACGTCGATAGTTACCGTCTCAAACGGTTCCATTAGCTGACCATCTTCTTCTTTGATGATTACTTCTGGACGAGATACTGCTAGCTCGAAGCCTTCACGACGCATGTTTTCGATCAGGATAGATAGGTGAAGTTCACCACGACCTGATACACGGAATTTGTCTGGATCGTCAGTCTGTTCTACACGTAGTGCAACGTTGTGTACCAGTTCCTTCTCTAGACGCTCAAGGATGTTACGTGAAGTCACGAACTTACCTTCTTTGCCCGCGAACGGAGAAGTGTTTACTTGGAACGTCATTGTTACTGTTGGCTCATCAACAGATAGCGCAGGTAGCGCTTCAACTTGGTTCTGTGCACAGATAGTGTCAGAGATCTTCAGCTCACCAAGACCAGTGATCGCGATGATGTCACCCGCGTTCGCTTGATCTACTTCGTGACGCTCTAGACCTAGGTAACCCATTACCGTACCGACTTTACCGTTGCGAGTCTTACCGTCAGCACCAATAACTGTCACTTGTTGGTTTGGCTTAACGCTACCACGAGTTACACGAGCAACACCGATAACACCAACGTAAGAGCTGTAATCTAGCTGAGAAACTTGCATCTGTAGTGGACCTTCTAGGTCAACTTGTGGTGCAGATACTTCTTCAACGATAGTTTGGAACAATGGTTCCATGTCTTCGCCAGTTTCGCCTTCTTCTAGAGATGCCCAACCGTTTAGTGCTGAAGCGTAAACCACTTTAAAGTCTAACTGTTCGTCAGTTGCACCTAGGTTGTCGAATAGGTCGAATACTTGGTCCATAACCCAATCAGGGCGCGCGCCTGGGCGGTCAATCTTGTTGATTACAACGATTGGCTTAAGACCGTGAGCAAAGGCTTTTTGCGTTACGAAACGCGTTTGCGGCATTGGGCCATCAACCGCGTCAACGATAAGTAGCACTGAGTCTACCATCGACATGATACGTTCTACTTCACCACCGAAATCCGCGTGTCCCGGAGTATCTACGATGTTGATACGGTAATCATTCCAGTTAATAGCTGTGTTTTTAGCAAGAATGGTAATACCACGCTCTTTCTCGATGTCGTTCGAGTCCATGACTCGCTCTTCAGCTTCACCGCGAGACTCTAAAGTACCTGATTGCTGTAGTAGTTTATCAACCAGTGTAGTTTTACCGTGGTCAACGTGCGCGATGATCGCGATATTTCTTAAATTATCAATCTGTGGAGTAGCCATGGATTTTGATTCACTTATAAAAGAAGCAACCCTCTTAAATTGAACATTTAATGAGCACTGCCTATTTGATTAAAAAAACGACCGTAATGTACCAGATTCTAGCGAAAAACCCAGAAATATGTGATCTGATTCGCTCCATTTCGACGAATTTTTTATTGATGAAACGCAAGCTCACTCCGAGTAAAGGGAAATCCCCATTGACATGCGGTCGAAAACTCGGCTGAATGATTGTCGATTTTGTCTTATCTTGGTGCAATACACCCCAAGTGCACCAATTAAGTGCAAACAAAGATCATTTTGGTGCAAAGAGCTGCACCAAATTAACACCAAAACCGCTAATTTATTGAAATTAATGGATTAATTTTTTTGGCACGCTTTTGGCTTTAAGAGAAATAGCATCGATTAATACGATTGAAACGAAATTAATCAATGCTGGATTGAATAAACCAAATCGAGCTAAACCGCTTTAATAACACTGGAGGTTATCCAAGATGTCAGTAGAAAACGTTCTATCTCTGATCCAAGAAAACGAAGTTAAGTTTGTTGACCTACGCTTTACCGACACTAAAGGTAAAGAGCAGCACGTATCTATCCCTGCACACCAAGTTGACGCAGACTTCTTCGAAGAAGGTAAAATGTTTGACGGTTCATCAGTTGCTGGCTGGAAAGGCATCAACGAATCAGACATGGTAATGATGCCTGACGCATCATCTGCTGTACTTGACCCGTTCACTGAAGATGCAACGCTTAACGTTCGTTGTGACATCCTTGAGCCTGCAACAATGCAAGGCTACGACCGTGACCCTCGTTCAATCGCAAAACGCGCTGAAGACTACCTACGTGCTACTGGTATTGCTGATACAGTACTTGTTGGTCCAGAGCCAGAGTTCTTCCTATTTGATGACGTTAAGTTCGCGACTGACATGTCTGGTTCTTTCTTCAAGATTGACGATATCGAAGCAGCTTGGAACACAGGCTCAGACATCGAAGGCGGTAACAAAGGTCACCGTCCAGGCGTTAAAGGTGGTTACTTCCCAGTAGCGCCTGTGGATTCTTCTCAAGACATCCGTAGCGCAATGTGTCTAATCCTAGAAGAGATGGGCCAAGTAGTAGAAGCGCACCACCACGAAGTAGCAACTGCGGGTCAGAACGAAATCGCAACTCGCTTTAACACGCTAACGGCGAAAGCGGACGAAATCCAAGTTTACAAGTACGTGGTACACAACGTTGCTCACGCATTTGGTAAAACAGCGACATTCATGCCTAAACCACTTGTTGGTGACAACGGTTCTGGTATGCACGTTCACCAGTCTCTAGCGAAAGACGGTGTTAACCTATTCGCTGGTGACAAGTACGGCGGCCTATCCGAAATGGCGCTTTACTACATCGGTGGTGTTATCAAGCACGCTAAAGCAATCAACGCATTTGCTAACGCATCAACTAACTCGTACAAGCGTCTTGTACCGGGCTTCGAAGCACCTGTTATGCTTGCTTACTCAGCACGTAACCGTTCTGCTTCTATCCGTATCCCAGTGGTACCAAGCCCTAAAGCACGTCGTATCGAGCTACGCTTCGGCGATCCATCTGCGAACCCATACCTATGTTTCGCTGCAATGCTTATGGCTGGTCTTGACGGTATCAAGAACAAGATCCACCCAGGTGAAGCAATGGATAAAGACCTTTACGACCTACCAGCAGAAGAAGCAGCTGAAA
The DNA here is from genome assembly GCF_059834185.1 of Vibrio sp. R10-SG3-ISO10. Taxonomy (NCBI): domain Bacteria; kingdom Pseudomonadati; phylum Pseudomonadota; class Gammaproteobacteria; order Vibrionales; family Vibrionaceae; genus Vibrio; species Vibrio sp. R10-SG3-ISO10. The sequence goes on along the minus strand of NZ_JCBDHG010000025.1, from coordinate 10,126 downwards.
TCCCAACTGTTGCTTACTCACTAAAAGAAGCCCTAGAGTGTCTAGACGCTGACCGTGAGTTCCTAACAGCTGGCGGTGTATTCTCTGACGACTTCATCGACTCTTACATCGATCTTAAGTCTCAAGACGTAGAGAAAGTAAACATGACAACTCACCCACTAGAGTTCGAATTGTACTACTCTGTATAATCAACTTTAGTACGCGCTATCGCGTCGGGTTACATAAAACTAAGGCTCACCTCGCAGGTGAGCCTTTTTGTTTCTATGCCGTTTGATGCGCCTGATACCATGACTGTGACATCAAATCAGGAACGGTTATGCGCCCACTTCAACTCACTCTCACTGCAAGCCTTCTCTTCACTGCCATAATATCAGCTCAAACTGTTTACACCTGGGTTGATGACGATGGTACTCGTCATTTCAGTGACTTACAGCCCGAGAGCCTTGCTAGTGCAATTACCCTGCCTCAGCATGAACCAACTACTGCTCCTTTACATCAACAAGGTCAAAGCCAAGCTCCGTATCAGCACAATATTGAGCAACAGCAAGCCCCCTCTTACGCAGCTGCCATGACGACACCACTGGAAGTAAACATTACCGTGCCAGAGCCAGACTCAGCGGTAAGAAGCAATAACGGATCGCTGCAAATTAAAGCGACGCTCAACCGTAAACTTGCCCGAAATGAGCAACTACAACTTATTGTCAACGGGGTTAGTTATGGCGACCTTAACACTCAGCCCAATTGGCAGTTAGAAAACCTCGCTCGAGGTCAACACTCATTGAGCATTCAAGCATTTAGAGACGGCAAGCTTATTGCATCGTCTCAACCTATTACGGTGCATTTACTGCGAGCAACCATCAAATCGGTGAAACCAAGCCCTAATTCCTAGGACTTTCACCTGTTTTCGCTTCAGTTCTCACATTCAATGCGCCATACTTGAATTACTTAACGCACCATATTGGTGCATTGCACAATTCAAGTTCAAGGATGGGGCAAAAGCAGTGGATAGCGAACTCAACGACATTATTTTAAATCATCAAGTCACAGCAATTTTGATCATGAACGAATCGCTCTTGGTCAAATACGCCAACCCAGCCGCAGAGCAGCTTTTTTCCCAGAGCGCTAAGCGAATCGTTGACCACCCTCTTTCCCACTTAATTCAGCACGCCTCGATGGATCTCGCATTGCTCTCTCAGCCTTTGCAAAGCGGTCAAAGCATCACAGATAGTGACGTGACTTTTGTGGTTGATGGTAAGCCTTTGATGTTAGAAGTTACCGTTAGCCCTATTTCTTGGAAAAAAGAGTTAATGCTGTTAGTCGAGATGAGAAAGATTGGCCAACAGCGTCGTTTATCTCAAGAGCTCAATCAACATGCGCAGCAGCAAGCGGCCAAGCTTCTGGTGCGCGGATTAGCCCATGAAATAAAGAATCCGTTAGGAGGGCTGAGAGGTGCGGCGCAACTGCTTGAGCGAACCTTGCCAGACCCAAGCCTAGCGGAATACACCCAGATCATTATTGAGCAAGCAGACCGACTTCGCGCTTTAGTCGACAGATTGTTGGGCCCGCAAAAACCCGGTAAGAAACAACCAGAGAATCTGCACCTGATTTTGGAAAAAGTTCGCCAACTTGTCGACCTTGAAGTCAATCAAAGTGTCACGATTGAACGAGACTATGATCCAAGCTTGCCTGAAATTTTAATGGATGCGGATCAAATAGAACAAGCACTGCTTAACATTGTTAGCAATGCTGGGCACATATTAAAAAACCAATCGAATAGTCAAATCACCATTCGCACCAGAACGGTGCATCAAGCCAATATACATGGTCAGAGATGCAAATTAGCTGCCCGGATCGAGATTATCGACAATGGACCAGGTATTCCAGCCGACTTACAAGACACGCTATTTTACCCGATGGTCAGTGGCCGCGAGGGTGGGACAGGACTTGGGCTTTCGATTGCACAAAACCTGATCGACCAACATCAAGGTAAAATTGATGTAGAGAGTTGGCCAGGTAGAACAACATTTACGATTTATTTACCTATTTAAACAACATTAGTGGCATTGCTGTAAGGAAAACAATATGAGTAAAGGATATGTTTGGGTGGTCGATGACGACAGCTCCATTCGCTGGGTCATGGAGAAGACCCTATCATCTGCCAATATCAAGTGTGAAACCTTTGCTGATGCAGAGAGCGTGCTGATGGCGCTTGAGCGTGAAACACCCGATGTGCTTGTTTCCGACATACGCATGCCTGGTATTGACGGTATTGAGCTCCTTAAGCAAGTCCATGAACGCTCGCCTGAATTACCCGTCATCATTATGACTGCCCACTCCGATCTTGATGCAGCCGTGAACGCTTATCAGAAAGGGGCATTTGAATATTTGCCTAAGCCATTTGATGTTGATGAAACGCTGACTTTAGTTGAGCGCGCCATTACCCATAGCCAAGAACAAAAACAAGAACAGGCTTCTCTTGCTGATGATAACTACACACCACCAGAAATCATTGGTGAAGCACCCGCCATGCAAGAAGTGTTTCGCGCTATCGGTCGCTTATCGCGTTCGTCGATCTCAGTGCTTATCAATGGGGAATCAGGTACCGGTAAAGAACTGGTCGCTCATGCCCTTCATCGTCACAGCCCACGAGCCAGCAAACCTTTTATCGCCCTTAACATGGCCGCGATACCGAAAGACTTAATCGAGTCTGAGTTGTTTGGTCATGAAAAAGGAGCATTTACCGGCGCAAATAGCGTTCGCCAAGGTCGTTTTGAGCAAGCCAATGGCGGTACTCTGTTCTTGGATGAGATTGGCGACATGCCGCTTGATATTCAAACGCGATTGCTACGTGTTCTCGCAGATGGTCAGTTTTACCGCGTTGGCGGCCACTCGCCAATTAAAGTGGATGTAAGAATTGTCGCCGCAACCCACCAAAATCTCGAAAAGCTGGTGCATAAAGGCGATTTCCGTGAAGATTTATTTCACCGCCTCAATGTTATTCGCATCCAAATCCCTGCCTTAAGAGAGCGCAAGCAAGATATTGAAAAGCTCACGCTACATTTCCTCGCTCTCGCGGCTGAAGAGCTTGGCGTTGATGTAAAAACGCTTCATCCAAATACAGTTGAAACACTTAACCGCTTAGATTGGCCAGGCAACGTACGTCAGCTCGAGAACATCTGCCGCTGGTTAACCGTCATGGCGAGCGGTACTGAAGTTTTACCTGCCGATCTTCCTACAGAGCTGCTTGAAGAGAAAGCACACCACGATGTTTCCACTTCAGGTTCTTGGCAACAACAACTCGCGACATGGGCCAAAAGTTCTCTATCACAAGGCGATACCGAGCTACTTTCTTATGCACTTCCTGAATTTGAACGTATACTTTTGGAAGCAGCGTTGGAGCACACCAACGGACATAAGCAAGATGCAGCAAAAGTTTTAGGTTGGGGACGAAATACACTGACACGTAAGCTCAAGGAGCTCTATTAACACTGGAACAAACGTCACAACTTGATTGAAATAGAGGTGATTTAATCTGCGCAGCTAACCTCATTAGCTTGAATAATAAGGATAAATCACCTACTTTTTAATCAATACACTCGCTCGCATTTAATACAATAATAAATTCAGAGTACTGTATCAGCAGAAGAACACGGATGTCAGCGACCACTCAAATCACTCTTAGAACCGCCGTAGTACTACCTTTCGTGATGATTTTTATCTTCACCATAGGCGTGATCGTCACAGTTCAGAAGAATAGTTATGAAGAGATGGTGGTTGATATCAGTGACAAGCAACTCACAGCCCTGACCGACAACGTTAACCTCGAACTTCACAGCTTTTTAGATGAGCCCTTTCAAGCAAGCTTAGCTTTGAGCCATTCTATTGGCTTCAATCGACTCTATACTCCGGGTGATACAACAGATATTGAGCAGTATTTGCTTACCTCATTTCGCAATCTCTACAATAATTTCCCACAACTTGATGTGATTGGTTTTGGCGGAGAAAACGCCGAGTATATAGGCTTTCGCAAGGAACCGAATAAGGGTTATACCTTAATGGTGCAAGACGATCGCACTGACGGAAAGCTGGTCATTTATCGAGGTCAGGAGATCAGTGAAGATATCCGCTCAGTGTTTGAAGGCTACGATCCACGCATTCGTCCTTGGTATGCACCTGTTGCAAAAAGTTTAGTGCCGATGTGGTCATCTATATATGCCAACGCCGATGAGCGACAAGAAATTACCCTATCAGCATTAACTCCAGTCTTTTACGACCAAGTCTTTCAAGGTGTTGTCGTCACAGATATCAAAATCGACACCTTCAATACCTTTCTCAAAAATCAACAGCAAAAGACCAGCGCAGTACTCTACATCGTCGACGATAAAAACCGCGTCGTCGCCCAATCAACCAGTGGACGAATTGTCTCGTGGGGCACTCCACAAAGTAAGAAAGGTGAACGCTTACTCGCGACGGAAAGCTCCGATCCTATAGTGAAAGCTAACGCTGATTATTTCTCATCTCACAAGCTTCATCAGCAAAGCGAGACTCTAAGATACACACTCGATATTGAGGGAGAGCGCTACTTCAATCATTTTACCCCTTACACAGACGAACATGGCTTGAAGTGGTATATAGGCGTAGCCATTTCAGAAAATCACTTATTGGGCAAACTACCTGAAAGCCAAAGAAATAGCTGGATAATTGGTGTCATCGCCAGTTTCATCGGCATAGGTTTAGGTCTCGTCGCGTTCAACCGTATCGTCGCACCAATCACCTCTACAGCGGCAGCAGCCAAGCGTTTGGCGAAAGGTGATTGGGACAGTCACATGCCAAAACCTGGGAGTATTTACGAAACAACCATGCTGGTTTATGCCTTTAATGAGATGGCAAATAACCTTAAGGCTTCGTTTAGAGCGCTTCGCTCTCAGCTTCTCTACGACTCTTTAACTAAGCTTTATAGTCGAGAAGGTTTGATAGATACCTGTGACAAACTTCCTGCTCTAAATGGCACACTGATGCTGGTTGGTATCAATAAGTTTAGAGATATCAATGACAGCCTAGGTCACTATCAAGGTGATCAGCTGCTGATTACTATTTCGCGACGTCTCAAGTCAGCATTCACTAATGAGCATTATTTAGCACGAATTGGCGGTGATGAATTCGCTATTTATATACCTGAGCAACAAAATGGTGAGAGCTCGCTTCAAACCGCCAATCGAGTTCTAAAAACGTTCGCCTCTCCTTTTGTCATGGAGCAAGAAAGCGTTGTTGTCAGTGTATCAATCGGTATTGTTGAAAATGGCCCGGATGAAAACATGACTCTGTGGCTACGCAACGGCAGTATCGCGCTCAGTACAGCAAAACAAGACATGACAAGCATTAGCCATTATCGTCCTGAAATGGCAGATATTTCTCGTAACCGCACGCTAATGCAGGTCAAAATTAAAGATGCATTAGAACACAATGAATTTGTTCCTTTCTATCAACCGCTTGTGGACCTTAAGACTGGAGAAGTCGTCGGTGCAGAGGCCTTAGCACGGTGGCTCTCTCCCTCTGCTGGTTTGGTATCTCCGATGGACTTCATTCCTATCGCTGAAGAAAGTGGGCTGATTGGGGCGATTGGTGAACAGATACTGCTTCAAGCCTGTAACGACACAGTACAAGGGATGAAAGAGGGTAAATGGGACTCATCATTCCATATACACGTCAACCTGTCAGTAAATCAATTGTCTCAACCAGACTTCATTTCAACATTGCAGAAGGTCCTCGCTCAGTCGACGTTAAGCGCGAACAATCTGACCTTGGAAATTACTGAGTCTCGTATCGTTGACAACGATCCCGTCACTATTCAGAACATGCAAGCCATACGCGATCTCGGTGTTCATATTGCGATTGATGACTTTGGCACGGGTTACAGCTCGCTTGCATACTTGCATAAGCTGCCCTTTAACTGCCTTAAAATTGATCGCACTTTCGTTAATAACCTTAATCCTGAAGAGCTTGATACCTCGATTGTGGCTGCGATTGTCAATATGACGAAAGGAATGAAGGTATCGCTTATTGCAGAAGGTATTGAAACGGATGAACAGGCTAAGTTGTTATCAAAGCTCAACTGTCCACTTGGCCAAGGCTTCCTATACAGCAGACCTGTTCCTTATGAAGAATGGCCAAGCAATCTAGTTAACATAAAATAAAGCCCTTCTTTAATAAGCAACTCTCCAAGTTGTATTGATAATCATATCTTTTGACCGAGTCACGGTTTCTTGATTACCTTCCTCCTAAGATAAAAAGAACAACTTATGGTAAGCAAGGAAGCTTGAAGTGGCAAAGTATGCCTTCATAGTACTGTGTTTCATCTTTTCGGGTCACAGCTATGCATTGAAACCTCTAACTGGTGTTCAAGACGAGTGGCCGCCGTATTTTAATTCTCCGTCTCAACCTCTTGGCTATGCTCATCAGATAGTAAAAGACACGCTATGCCTTGCAGGTTATGAACTAGAAACACATTTTCTACCGTGGAAAAGGGCTTATAAGTCAACGCTAGAAGCAAAAACAGACGTCTTACTTGGAGTGTGGAAAACACCGGAAAGAGAGCAAGACTTTCTATTTAGCCATCCCTATTACATCAATCAAATTAAATTAATAAGCCCGAAGTCGGCACCTATTAAGTATCAAGACGCTCAGAGCCTAAGCGAGATCAGGCTCGGTTTAGTCTCTGGGTACGCTTATGGAGAAGCACTAAAATCCAAATCAGGGCTTAATATCCTTGCAGCGAAAGATGTCAAAGAGAACATTCTGTATTTAACTAAACAAAGAGCGGACGCCATCTTGATGGATGAGGTTGTCTTCTCTTGGAACGTAAAAACAATGGGGCTCAAGCAAAAAGACTTTTACGTATCAGATCTAGCGGTAAAGAGGGTTCCTCTACACATCGCTGTAAGTCGTGAGCACCCATTAGCTGAAGCGATTATTTCTCACTTCAATTCCGCTTTACGAAACAGTTCTGTATGCGAAATTCAGTAATATCAGAATTATAAAGCAACAACGAAAAAACCCCAGCATTTCTGCTGGGGTTTAAATAGTGGCGGAGAGATAGGGATTTGAACCCTAGATACGCTATTAACGTATGCCGGTTTTCAAGACCGGTGCTTTCAACCACTCAGCCATCTCTCCACAAATTGTCATCGTCAGATTAGTACACTGATGATGTGGTTACACGTATATACGAGTAACAGTATTTAAAGCCTGGCGATGTCCTACTCTCACATGGGGAAGCCCCACACTACCATCGGCGCTAATTCGTTTCACTTCTGAGTTCGGCATGGAATCAGGTGGGTCCAAATCGCTATGGTCGCCAAGCAAATTCTTTAATTCGGAAAGCTATTATTGTGTTCTCTACACATTCAATCTGTTCTTGCTTTGAGTCCATCAAAACCCTTTGGGTGTTGTATGGTTAAGCCTCACGGGCAATTAGTACAGGTTAGCTCAACGCCTCACAACGCTTACACACCCTGCCTATCAACGTTCTAGTCTCGAACAACCCTTTAGGACCCTCAAGGGGTCAGGGAAGACTCATCTCAGGGCTCGCTTCCCGCTTAGATGCTTTCAGCGGTTATCGATTCCGAACTTAGCTACCGGGCAATGCGTCTGGCGACACAACCCGAACACCAGAGGTTCGTCCACTCCGGTCCTCTCGTACTAGGAGCAGCCCCCTTCAATCTTCCAACGCCCACGGCAGATAGGGACCGAACTGTCTCACGACGTTCTAAACCCAGCTCGCGTACCACTTTAAATGGCGAACAGCCATACCCTTGGGACCGACTTCAGCCCCAGGATGTGATGAGCCGACATCGAGGTGCCAAACACCGCCGTCGATATGAACTCTTGGGCGGTATCAGCCTGTTATCCCCGGAGTACCTTTTATCCGTTGAGCGATGGCCCTTCCATACAGAACCACCGGATCACTATGACCTGCTTTCGCACCTGCTCGAATTGTCATTCTCGCAGTCAAGCGGGCTTATGCCATTGCACTAACCTCACGATGTCCAACCGTGATTAGCCCACCTTCGTGCTCCTCCGTTACTCTTTGGGAGGAGACCGCCCCAGTCAAACTACCCACCAGGCACTGTCCTCAACCCGGATAACGGGTCTAAGTTAGAACATCAACACTACAAGGGTGGTATTTCAAGGACGGCTCCACCGATACTGGCGTACCGGTTTCAAAGCCTCCCACCTATCCTACACATGTAGGGTCAATGTTCAGTGCCAAGCTGTAGTAAAGGTTCACGGGGTCTTTCCGTCTAGCCGCGGGTACACTGCATCTTCACAGCGATTTCAATTTCACTGAGTCTCGGGTGGAGACAGCGTGGCCATCATTACGCCATTCGTGCAGGTCGGAACTTACCCGACAAGGAATTTCGCTACCTTAGGACCGTTATAGTTACGGCCGCCGTTTACCGGGGCTTCGATCAAGAGCTTCGACTTACGTCTAACCCCATCAATTAACCTTCCGGCACCGGGCAGGCGTCACACCGTATACGTCATCTTACGATTTTGCACAGTGCTGTGTTTTTAATAAACAGTTGCAGCCACCTGGTATCTGCGACTCTCAATAGCTCCATCCGCAAGGGACTTCACCGTCAAGAGCGTACCTTCTCCCGAAGTTACGGTACCATTTTGCCTAGTTCCTTCACCCGAGTTCTCTCAAGCGCCTTGGTATTCTCTACCCGACCACCTGTGTCGGTTTGGGGTACGATTCCTTACAATCTGAAGCTTAGAGGCTTTTCCTGGAAGCATGGCATCAATGACTTCACTACCGTAGTAGCTCGACATCGTGTCTCAGCCTTAAAGAGAGCCGGATTTACCTAACTCTCAAGCCTACGCACTTGAACCTGGACAACCGTCGCCAGGCCCACCTAGCCTTCTCCGTCCCCCCATCGCAATTGTAAGAAGTACGGGAATATTAACCCGTTTCCCATCGACTACGCCTTTCGGCCTCGCCTTAGGGGTCGACTTACCCTGCCCCGATTAACGTTGGACAGGAACCCTTGGTCTTCCGGCGAGGAGGTTTTTCACCCCCTTTATCGTTACTCATGTCAGCATTCGCACTTCTGATACCTCCAGCAGACTTTACAATCCACCTTCAACGGCTTACAGAACGCTCCCCTACCCAATACAATAAATTGCATTGCCGCAGCTTCGGTTTATAGCTTAGCCCCGTTACATCTTCCGCGCAGGCCGACTCGACTAGTGAGCTATTACGCTTTCTTTAAATGATGGCTGCTTCTAAGCCAACATCCTAGCTGTCTAAGCCTTCCCACATCGTTTCCCACTTAGCTATAATTTGGGACCTTAGCTGGCGGTCTGGGTTGTTTCCCTCTCCACGACGGACGTTAGCACCCGCCGTGTGTCTCCCGGATAGTACTTACTGGTATTCGGAGTTTGCAAAGGGTTGGTAAGTCGGGATGACCCCCTAGCCTTAACAGTGCTCTACCCCCAGTAGTATTCGTCCGAGGCTCTACCTAAATAGATTTCGGGGAGAACCAGCTATCTCCAGGTTTGATTGGCCTTTCACCCCTAGCCACAAGTCATCCGCTAATTTTTCAACATTAGTCGGTTCGGTCCTCCAGTTGATGTTACTCAACCTTCAACCTGCCCATGGCTAGATCACCTGGTTTCGGGTCTATATCCAGCAACTCGACGCCCAGTTAAGACTCGATTTCTCTACGGCTCCCCTAGATGGTTAACCTTGCTACTGAATATAAGTCGCTGACCCATTATACAAAAGGTACGCAGTCACACCACGAAGGTGCTCCTACTGCTTGTACGTACACGGTTTCAGGTTCTATTTCACTCCCCTCACAGGGGTTCTTTTCGCCTTTCCCTCACGGTACTGGTTCACTATCGGTCAGTCAGTAGTATTTAGCCTTGGAGGATGGTCCCCCCATATTCAGACAGGATATCACGTGTCCCGCCCTACTCGATTTCACTGATGATGAGATGTCGGTTACGGGGCTATCACCCTGTATCGCTGAGCTTTCCAGCTCATTCACCTGTCTCATTAAAAGCTTAAGGGCTAGTCCAATTTCGCTCGCCGCTACTTTCGGAATCTCGGTTGATTTCTTTT
>NZ_JCBDHG010000024.1:0-284726 GCF_059834185.1 Vibrio sp. R10-SG3-ISO10 | reverse complement strand
ACTTCTTTTGCAGCCCACTCCCATGGTGTGACGGGCGGTGTGTACAAGGCCCGGGAACGTATTCACCGTGGCATTCTGATCCACGATTACTAGCGATTCCGACTTCATGGAGTCGAGTTGCAGACTCCAATCCGGACTACGACGCACTTTTTGGGATTCGCTCACTTTCGCAAGTTGGCCGCCCTCTGTATGCGCCATTGTAGCACGTGTGTAGCCCTACTCGTAAGGGCCATGATGACTTGACGTCGTCCCCACCTTCCTCCGGTTTATCACCGGCAGTCTCCCTGGAGTTCCCGACATTACTCGCTGGCAAACAAGGATAAGGGTTGCGCTCGTTGCGGGACTTAACCCAACATTTCACAACACGAGCTGACGACAGCCATGCAGCACCTGTCTCAGAGTTCCCGAAGGCACCAATCCATCTCTGGAAAGTTCTCTGGATGTCAAGAGTAGGTAAGGTTCTTCGCGTTGCATCGAATTAAACCACATGCTCCACCGCTTGTGCGGGCCCCCGTCAATTCATTTGAGTTTTAATCTTGCGACCGTACTCCCCAGGCGGTCTACTTAACGCGTTAGCTCCGAAAGCCACGGCTCAAGGCCACAACCTCCAAGTAGACATCGTTTACGGCGTGGACTACCAGGGTATCTAATCCTGTTTGCTCCCCACGCTTTCGCATCTGAGTGTCAGTATCTGTCCAGGGGGCCGCCTTCGCCACCGGTATTCCTTCAGATCTCTACGCATTTCACCGCTACACCTGAAATTCTACCCCCCTCTACAGTACTCTAGTCTGCCAGTTTCAAATGCAATTCCGAGGTTGAGCCCCGGGCTTTCACATCTGACTTAACAAACCACCTGCATGCGCTTTACGCCCAGTAATTCCGATTAACGCTCGCACCCTCCGTATTACCGCGGCTGCTGGCACGGAGTTAGCCGGTGCTTCTTCTGCAGCTAACGTCAAACGAGCACGCTATTAACGTACCCGCCTTCCTCACTGCTGAAAGTACTTTACAACCCGAAGGCCTTCTTCATACACGCGGCATGGCTGCATCAGGCTTGCGCCCATTGTGCAATATTCCCCACTGCTGCCTCCCGTAGGAGTCTGGACCGTGTCTCAGTTCCAGTGTGGCTGATCATCCTCTCAGACCAGCTAGGGATCGTCGCCTTGGTGAGCCCTTACCTCACCAACTAGCTAATCCCACCTGGGCATATCCTGACGCGAGAGGCCCGAAGGTCCCCCTCTTTGAGCCGAAGCTATTATGCGGTATTAGCCATCGTTTCCAATGGTTATCCCCCACATCAGGGCAATTTCCCAGGCATTACTCACCCGTCCGCCGCTCGACGCCGTTAACGTTCCCCGAAGGTTCAGTTAACTCGTTTCCGCTCGACTTGCATGTGTTAGGCCTGCCGCCAGCGTTCAATCTGAGCCATGATCAAACTCTTCAATTTAAGATTTTGTCGGCTCAATGAATACTGAACATTACATAAGTAATGTTTGAATTGACTGTGCTCTTATTGGTTTTCACTTTTGAAAAAGTGAAACAAAACAGCTCAAGGCTGCTTCCCAATTCGAATGGTCACTTCGTATCATTGAAACCTAAATTGATACCGAAGTATCTATTTGAATTATCATCAACGAGTGCCCACACAGATTGATAGGTCTATATTTTTAAAGAACTTCGTTTTGGGCTCTGCTCAAAACGGACGGCCATTTTATCGATATAACTTCTAGTGTCAAACACTTTTTTCGTTATTTCTTCGAAAGTTAATGCTTAACTTTCACCGTCTCTGTTGTCATTGCTTTTCAGCTCGGTATCCCGTGACAACGGAGGCGCATTATAGAGAGTTAGCTTTGAAGCACAAGAGCAAAATCAAAAAAAATCACCAACTTTAATCCGTTCGCTCAGCAAACGAACAATAAGTCTAAAAAGAAAACAAAAGAGCCCATAAATAGGGCTCTTTTTCTTGTTCAAGCAGTAGATTTACTGATGCGCAATAATCTGATCGTTGTTCACCAGCAGTTTGACCGGTTTATCCGGAATGACTTTCCCTGCCAGAATCGCTTTAGCTAATGGATTCTCCACGCTCTGCTGAATGGCTCTTTTAAGTGGTCTTGCACCATACACAGGATCAAAGCCCACTTGGGCAATCAGATCTAGCGCTTTATCAGAAACATCGAGTGAATAACCTTTCTCTTCCATTCTCTTAGATAAACGCTCCAATTGAATAGAGGCAATTGACTTGATGTGGTCCTGACCTAGTGGGTGGAAGACAACACTTTCATCAACACGATTAAGGAACTCTGGGCGGAAATGCTTGCCGACCACATCCATGACCTGCTCTTTCATCCCCTGATAATCTAGCGAACCAAAGTTTTCTTGAATTCGAGTTGAGCCCAAGTTGGAGGTCATGATAACAACGGTATTACGGAAATCGACCGTTCGACCTTGTCCATCGGTGAGGCGACCATCATCTAGCACTTGGAGCAATATATTGAAAACATCTGGGTGCGCCTTCTCTACCTCATCTAACAAGATCACTGAATATGGTTTACGACGAACGGCTTCGGTAAGATAACCGCCCTCTTCATAGCCAACATAACCTGGGGGAGCACCAACTAAACGAGCAACGGAATGTTTCTCCATAAACTCAGACATGTCGATACGCACCATTGCATCTTCGCTATCAAACATAAAGCTTGCTAACGTTTTGCATAGTTCCGTTTTACCAACGCCGGTTGGACCTAAGAATAAGAACGAGCCAATGGGTTTATTTGGATCGGATAAGCCAGCTCGGCTGCGACGAATCGCATTCGCCACCACTTCAACGGCTTCAGTTTGACCAATAACGCGTTTGTGAAGCACATCTTCCATACGCAGCAGTTTTTCTTTCTCTGCTTCAAGCATCTTAGATACCGGAATACCTGTTTGCTTCGACAGAACATCTGCGATTTCGTTATCCGTGACTTTATTACGTAACAAGGTCATCTCTTGCATTTCTGCTTGAGTCGCAAGGTCGAGCTGTTTTTCGAGTTCTGGAATACGGCCATATTGAAGCTCGGACATTCTATTGAGGTCACCCGCTCGGCGGGCAAACTCCATATCCATTCTTGCTTGCTCTAACTCAGACTTAATATGTTGAGTACCAGACAAGGCCGCTTTTTCTGCATTCCAAACTTCTTCAAGTTCGGCAAACGCGCGCTCTTTCTCGGCCAATTCATCATTTAAGATGGTTAGACGCTTTTCACTTGCGTCATCATGTTCATTGGTTAGGGCTTGCTGTTCAATCTTAAGCTGAATGATCTTGCGTTCTAACTTGTCGAGCGATTCTGGTTTAGAGTCGATCTGCATACGGATGCTCGAAGCCGCCTCATCAATAAGGTCAATCGCTTTATCCGGAAGCTGACGATCAGAGACGTAACGATGAGATAGGCTTGCAGCCGCTACAATCGCAGGGTCAGTTATCTCTACATGGTGGTGAAGCTCATAACGTTCCTTCAAACCACGTAAAATCGCTACAGTATCTTCAACGCTCGGCTCATCAACGATCACTTTTTGGAAACGGCGCTCAAGCGCAGGATCTTTCTCTATATATTGTCGATACTCGTCCAGTGTCGTCGCGCCAACACAGTGAAGCTCACCACGGGCAAGTGCAGGTTTAAGCATATTGCCTGCATCCATAGAGCCTTCGCCTTTACCCGCTCCGACCATGGTATGAATTTCGTCGATAAAGAGAATGACGTTACCCTCTTCTTTAGACAGTTCATTCAATACCGACTTAAGACGTTCTTCAAACTCGCCGCGATACTTAGCCCCCGCTACCAGTGCGCCCATATCTAAGGATAGGACCCGACGGCCACGAAGACCTTCAGGCACTTCATTATTAATAATTCGCTGAGCAAGACCTTCAACAATTGCTGTTTTACCAACACCGGGTTCACCAATGATCACCGGATTGTTTTTGGTTCGGCGCTGCAACACTTGGATAGTACGACGAATTTCGTCATCACGGCCGATAACGGGGTCAAGCTTGCCTTGTTCTGCACGCTCAGTAAGGTCGATGGTAAACTTCTCTAAAGCTTGGCGTAACTCTTCGGCGTTAGGGTCATTGATTTTTTGTCCCCCACGAACTTTATCTATTGCTTCAGCAACATTCGCTTCAGTTAGACCCAGTTCTTTCAGTAGAGCGCCTAAAGCCCCCTTATCTTCTAAGGCAGCAAGCAGGAATACTTCAGATGAGATATAAGCATCTTGACGTTTCTGTGCAACTTTATCGCACAAGTTAAACATGGTGCCCATCGCACTCGATAGCTGCACATCTCCACCGATACCACTCACTTTAGGTAATCGGTCTAGAATTTCGCTTAACTTAGAGCGTAAATGGGTAACATCAACATTAAGCATGGTCAAAAGTGGGCGAATTGGGCTGCCATTTTGATCCATCAGTGCCACCATTAGGTGCACAGGTTCGATGTATTGATGATCTCGGCCTAAAGCCAATGATTGAGCGTCAGATATAGCGATTTGGAATTTGCTAGTAAATCTGTCAAGACGCATACCTACCTTCCTACCTCAACTGAGAAAAAATTAACTAACCAGTATGAAAGATGGATACGCTAGGCGGGAATTTCAAGGGGAGAGAGTCTGTTTCCGCTATGAAAACAGACGATTAATTTTCGATCCAGATAAATGTCGCTTGGCGCCCAGTTACCCCATCGCGGCGATAGGAGTAAAAGCGCTCTGCATCTTCAAAAGTACACAGTTCGCTGTAATAAACTTGATTCACTCCTGCTCGTTGCAATCTTTGCGTAACCAGTTGATTCATATCAGCTAGCCACTTCCCTTCTTGCTTGCGTGGAGTAAATGCCGCCATCGCATTTGCTTCGATAGAAACGAAGGCGTCAACAACGTCTTTACCTACCTCGAATACTTGAGCACCGATAGCAGGTCCAATCCAAGCCATGACTTCACCATCAAACTTTTCAACCGCATTTTCAACAATGCCGCTGGCAAGCCCGCGCCATCCAGCATGAACAGCAGCAACTTGCGTTCCCTGAACATTGGTTAGCAGCACAGGCAAACAATCTGCCGTCATTGCCGAGCAAACAACATTAGTAGTGGAAGTGAAAACTCCATCAGCGTTTAGAACCTGACTAGTTGGAGCATTCACCTCTTCAACGACTGTCGAATGAGTTTGATTGAGCCAAACAGGCGCACTTGGCATGTTTGCCTGTTCGGTGAGGCATTGACGATTCTGTTCAACCTTTGCCAGTTCGTCCCCAACATGAGTACCTAAGTTTAAACCTTGATACACGCCAGTCGAAAAGCCGTCACATCGCGTCGAAGCAAAGGCTTTAATCTGTTTTGCAGCTGGCCAGTTAGGGACGATCAGATCCATAGGTTTAGTACTCGTCTTCTAAGCCATGCTCACGGGTATCTTGGCGAAGTGCTTCTGCCATTTCTACCATGTCATCTGGCACTGGTGCGTGGAACTCAACCTCTTCACCCGTGATTGGATGTTCGAACTTAAGCATAACCGCATGCAAAGCTTGGCGATCAAAAGAGCGGATGTGTTCCGCCAACTCTTGTGAAGCACCACTTGGTATACGAGCACGGCCACCGTATGCAGTGTCACCTAGAAGCGGATGCTGCAGGTAAGACATATGAACACGGATCTGGTGAGTACGTCCGGTTTCTAGGCGAAGACGAATACGAGTATGCTCGCGGAAATGTTCCGCTACTCGATAATGCGTGATCGCCGGTTTACCCATTGGGCTTACAGCCATCAAGGTCCGTTTCGTCGAGTGTCGACCAATTGGTTGTTCGACACGACCACCCGCGGTCATACGACCGATAGCAATCGCTTCATATTCACGAACGAAATTACGCTTTTTCTGAAGAGCACGAACCAAACGTGTTTGAGCAGGAACCGTCTTAGCAACCACCATTAAACCTGTGGTGTCTTTATCAAGACGGTGCACGATACCCGCACGCGGTACTTCCGCAATATCAGGGTAATGATGGAGCAATGCGTTAAGCACTGTACCATCTGGCGTGCCGGCACCCGGGTGAACCACAAAGCCACGTGGCTTATTGATCACCATGATGTCGTCATCTTCATAAACGATATCTAATGGAATATCTTGCGCTTCCCAACGCTCTTCATCTTCAAGTTCCGCTTGCAGAGTAATCTCTTCGCCGCCCATCACTTTGGTACGTGGCTTGGTGATTACCTCTCCGTTCACTTGAACTTTACCATTCAGAAGCCATTCTTTGAGGCGAGAACGTGAGAAGTCGGCGAATAATTCGGCGATAGCTTGGTCTAAACGCTGACCTAATTGGCTATCTTTTACTGTATTTGTTAATTCAATCTGCTGAGCCATATCGAACTTTTTTAAAAACTGTGAGACTAATTGTCACTACTGTGGAAAAATATACTATTTGGACATTGTATCCGTTACGCCGAAGAAAGTAACGGAAGCAACAGAAATATTTATCTCAAGGAATCGAATCCTGACATGAAAAAGCATACTTTATCTGGTTTGTTGGCATTATCCGTACTGGTAGGCTGCTCTAGCAGCGAAGAAGTTGTGCCAGATGTGCCACCATCTGAGCTTTACTCAGAAGCACAGGTTTCGCTTCAAAGTGGTAACTGGCTGACTGCAATTAGCAAACTGGAAGCGCTAGATTCTCGCTACCCATTTGGTGCTTACTCAGAGCAGGTGCAACTTGACCTTATCTACGCCTACTACAAAAACGACGATTTAGCGCTGGGCTTGGCAACAATAGAACGCTTTATGCGCCTTAATCCAACTCATGAAAAACTAGATTGGGTACTTTATATGCGCGGCCTTACTCATATGGCGCAAGATCGTAACTTTATGCATGACGTGTTTAACATGGATCGTAGCGATCGCGACCCAGAGCCAGTGAAAAAAGCATTTGCTGACTTTAAGAAGCTGCTAGAACGTTACCCTGCTAGCCCTTATGCGGAAGATGCACAAAAACGTATGTATGCACTTAAAAACCGACTAGCGAATTACGACTTGGCCACAGCTGACTTTTACCTACGCCGTGAAGCATGGATTGCCGCGATTAATCGTACTCAAGAGCTACAAAAAACTTACCCTGATACAGAAGCAGCACGTAAATCTTTAGAGATTCAGCTTGAAGCCTATCAGCAGCTAGGCTTAGAAGATGCTGTTAAGCGAACTGAGGAACTCATTGAGCTAAACCCTCAGTAACTTGCTAATTTAATAGAAGAAGCGCCTTAATAGTCTGGCGCTTTTTTTACACCTAATTTTTGCGCCCGTACCACTTTACAACTACATTTTAATCATGTTGTTTAGAGGTCCGTCATGCTGCGAGCAGTTGTTTCAATACTACTAATCTCCCTGTCAATCCAGTGCGCACAAGCTCTTTCTTTGTCGCCGTTAAAGAAACAGCCTTATTTTGGCGACCTTCCTGCGCTTGAAAAAAAAGGGGTTATCAGAGTTCTCGTCGCTGCTGATTTGGGGTTTTACTATGTTGAGGGGGGCAAACCCAAAGGAATACTTGCAGAACTTCTCTATCACTTCGAAAAAGAATTACGTCAGCGATCTTCTTACTTTAACTTACAAGTTATTCCCGTACACCGCGATGAGTTAATCCCTTCCCTTGAACAGGGCTATGGAGACTTAGTGGTCGCCAACTTAACTATTACCCAATCTAGGCTAGAAAACATCGATTTTAGTGCACCAGTTCTAAAAGGTGTTCAGGAGCTACTGGTTACCCATAACGCCATTGAGCCAATCGTGTCATTAGAGCAACTTAGTGGACAAGAAATTTGGGTTCGCGCAAGTTCCAGTTATTTCGAAAGCCTGCAAAAGCTTAACCAACAACTCGATAGCCAATCTTTACAACCCATCACTATTCGATTCGTTGAAGAAACATTGCAAGATTACGAACTGGTTGAAATGATCAATCAGGGACACATTCCCGCAACCATACTTGATAGCCACAAGGCCGAGTTGTGGCTAAAAGTGATGGAGAACATCCAAGTTCATTCAAATGTTCCTCTGCGTGAAGAAGGGCAAATAGGTTGGGCTATGCGCAAAAACAGCCCTAAACTCGAAGCCTTTGTGAATAAATATCTCAAGGATTATCGCTCAGGCACCCTGCTCGGTAATGTTATTTATGGTAAGTATCTGGGTAATACTCAATGGCTTAAACGAATCTTAAATCCGAACCACATTAATAAACTAGAATCCCTGACTCCGATCTTCGAGCTCTATTCGGATCAATATAACTTCGATTCTCTGATGATTTCTGCTCAAGGCTTTCAAGAGTCAGGGCTAGACCAAAGTAAGGTATCGCACAAAGGGGCTGTCGGTGTGATGCAAGTTTTACCGAGTACGGCGAAAGACCCTAACGTCAACATCCCAGATATTTACCAAGTCGACAACAATATCCATGCTGGTGTGAAATACATGCGATTTGTTAAAGACCGCTATTTTAGCGAACAAAACATCTTACCCGAAGACCAAGTCTACTTCGCGCTGGCGGCTTATAACGCAGGCCCCGCAAATATTCGTAAGATGCGCAGACTGGCTGAAAAGAATGGCTATGACCCCAATAAGTGGTTTCGCAATGTTGAAATCATGGCTCGAAGAAACATTGGACGAGAACCCGTCCATTATGTCTCCAATATCAACCGCTATTTCATCATCTACAAGCAACTCAACTCACTGAGACTAATAAGAGAAAATCAGGCCGCACTAAACGGAGTTGCAGAAGAGCCTTAACAAGATAGCAAGCTAACAGCAAAGAGACAGAAATGAGAGTTGAGAAGAAAATGGAATTTAATTCACATTTTGCAGGCGGTTAATTCGCAATCAAGTGTTTTTATTAGGTCGCAGAAAGTCCCTAAAAAACAGTTGAATTTTAGCGTGTTACCCTTCCCAATCTAATGAGATTCTCCAGTGATACAAGCTTTTTCGACTCATAATCAACCTAGTATTTGAGATAGATCACGTTTAATTTCAACGCCTAAAACCACCCATCAAAAAGTGATTTGGATCACATCTTTTTACCCTTGGATAAGTAATCTGGAGTTAACCCATGAGGGATGACACAGAGGAAAACATCTATGAAAGTAAACATCACTGGTAAAAATATCGACATCACCTCTGCAATCCGCAATCACATTGAGAGCAAATTTAAAAAGTTAGAAAAGTGGCAAGTAGACATTATCGGTTGTCAGGCAAGCTTCAGCGAGGAGCCGAACAAACAGAAGAAATTTGAAGCTGTAATCACCGTACCTAAAGGGCAACTTATTGCGTCCGCCACTCACGAAGATTTATACGCTGCCGTTAACGAGGTAGAACAGAAACTAGAACGTCAGCTAAACAAACTACGCCACAAGCCAGAAGCACGCCGTACTGAGAAGCCAGAGCTTGAGGAAGAAGTTGAATAAAGCTAAATTTAGAGGATTGTAAAAATAGCGCCGATGGGCGCTATTTTTTTGCTTGACGCCCTATAGCGTGTTGCTTATTGTGTTCAAGGGTTCACTACTTAGTTGATGATTATGCACCAAACCACTCTGTTCTTTTTTGACTTCTTTTTTCTCCACTAAGCTTGGAGGCTCTCGCGTTTTCGAAAGATAAGTCAAAAACGAACAGAAAGCCTCCCAAAGGGAGGCTTTTTTTATAAGGAATACCAGGATGACTGACCAAAAATACTCACTTGATGAAATACGACTGCGTTTAAACGAACTGGATGACCAACTACTCCAGCTCCTGTCTGAGCGTCGCCAAATGAGTATTGAAGTAGCAAAAAGCAAAGTACAAACCTCAAAACCTGTTCGCGATGCCGATCGAGAACAGCAACTTTTGGTTAAGCTAATCAATAATGGTCACCAAAAATACCAGCTTGATGCCCAGTACATCACCAAGCTTTTCCATACCATTATTGAAGACTCAGTCCTCCTTCAACAGTCATACCTACAAAATCTGGCGAATCCTGAGTTGAGCCGCAAGCCACTCGCTCGCGTCGCTTTCCTTGGCTCAAAAGGCTCATACTCGCACCTTGCAAGCCGAGAGTACTTCAGCCGCAAGAACACTGAACTAATTGAACTGAACTGCGAACACTTCAGAGAAGTCACACACACTGTGGAGTCAGGCCATGCGGACTATGGCGTGTTACCGATTGAAAATACCAGCTCAGGCTCGATCAATGAGGTGTATGACCTTCTACAACACACCACGCTTTACATCGTCGGTGAACTAACTTTGCCAATTGAACACTGCTTGGTTGCCACATCAGAGCTACGTTTAGAAGAGATAAAAACACTTTACTCACACCCACAACCCCACGCTCAATGCAGTGAGTTCTTAAGCAAGCTAGACGGTGTTAAGCTGGAGTCTTGCGCGAGTACCGCAGATGCGATGCGTAAAGTTAAAGAGATGAATCGCTCAGATGTCGCTGCGATCGGTAATGCGTCAAGTGGAAAACTGTATGGCTTGCAGCCGATTCAAGGCAACATCGCCAATCAGACAGAAAACCATACGCGCTTTATTATCGTCGCACGTAAGCCTGTCGAGGTATCAGCTCAAATTCCAGCAAAAACAACCTTGATCATGTCGACGTCACAAGAGGCAGGTTCACTGGTCGAAACACTATTGGTTCTGCAGCGCTACGGCATCAACATGACCAAACTGGAGTCACGTCCTATTATGGGTAATCCTTGGGAAGAGATGTTTTATGTCGATCTTGAAGCTCACCTAGACTCTCAAGCTATGCAACAAGCACTTAACGAGCTAACTAAGATCACAAAACATCTGAAAGTTCTTGGATGTTACCCAAGCGAAAATGTGAAACCTACACAAGTAAAACTACAATAAATATATCTACATAGCTCAAATAAATACCACTTAGTAGCTGACACAATTTATTAATATTCTTAATATCACAGATATTTAGTTGCATATTAGTGTTGTGTCAGCCCTTACCAACTGACTCTGATAAGCAGTACATTTCTGATTTATCTAATAAGGTACCACCTAGTCAGTATGAGAGCTTCGTTCTTATCTTTACTCGCCCTTTTAAACTCCTCTGTTTTTGCAAAAGAACCCGCTCTGAATGTCTACATGTGGGAAGACACTCTCTCACCAAATATCCATTCAGACTGGGAGCAAAAGTCTGGTGCACCGCTAACCTTATCTCACTTTGACAATGATGATGAGCGCAGCTTACTGATGATGAGAAGCGTCCAGCTGCCTTTTGATGTCGTTGTTTTAGATAATGTTTCAGCGCAAATATACGGCCGTCTAGGATCGTTTGAAGACTTATCAAACCTTAAGAACCGCTCCAATAACGACCCTAAATGGAACCAGGCGTGCGGTCCTTATGCGGTCCCTTATTTTTGGGGAACAGTCGGTGTCGCTTACCGCAAAGACAAAATCGTACAGCCGCCCACAACATGGCAAGAATTTGTTAATCCACCCGCAGAGCTGTTTGGCAAGATTGGAATGATTAATGACAGTGTAGAAAGTTTTTTGCCTGTCTTGTACAGCTTAGGAATTTCGCCTACGACGGAAGACACTCAGCAGCTACAAGCGGCATACCCTGCCATGATGACATTTAGCGAAAAAGTTCTCACGTACGAATACATTTTGAGCTACGTTCGTAGCCAAGAAAATATCAATCAAATGCTAATGACTCTCGCCTATAGCGGTGACCAGTACTCTTTAAACCGCTCTTTTAAGCAAGATAAATGGGATTATGTCATTCCTGACGGAGAACTATTCCTTTGGGTAGATTGTTTAGCAGTAACCAGTCATTCAGAACAAAAACAACAGGCTATCGCCTTTCTTGAATACCTCATGTCTCCCAAAGTGGCTGCAACAAATGCAATGGATATCAAAGCCGCTACTCCGAATTTAAGTGCTACGAAACTACTGCCCGAATGGTACTTAAATGATGCATCATTATTTCCACCAGCAGAAAGACTAAAAAACGCACGTATAGATAGCGAGCTCTCTGCAGAAAATATAAGCCTACGGGCAAAAATAATTAACCAAATACTTAAACGTCATGAAGCTAAACACTAGAGTTTTATTACTCGTTGCGCCTGTCATTTTGTTGAGTGCTGCTGTCTCTAGCTATAGCATCTACTTCAATCAAAAAGACGCATTAATAAAGCGCGAGCAAAGTTATCTTCAACTCTCAATGGAAAAGCTAGCAGGTCACTTTCGTCAATCTATGGCGTTGATCAACAGCTACTCTCTGACCCTAACCAAAAGTGACATTATTCATCACTATTTTGGGCAACCAGAGAATCCTTATCGAGAGATGAAACTGATTGAAAACCTGCAAACCACCATCGAAAACCTGCAACCGAATAAACAGGATGATATCGCCGTTGCAATTGTCGATAGCCAACACAGAGTTCGCTTTTACGCCGATAACCAAAACGACCCTTTTTCCGCGTTAGATGAGAATGTACGCCAATACGTGCAACAAACCTATGAAACAACCGGACAAACAAGCCATACGGGGTTTGCAAAAAGCTATCAAGGACAAAGTATCTTGATCCGCTATGATGTGTTGGACAACAACACGCTCGTATCGCCACTTAGCTACAACAAGGATCAAGTGTTCTTCATCGTTGTATCGCTGTCACTAGAGAAGTTCGATCAACTCAAGCATATCCTTGAGTTTGACAACGACAGCAGCATCTTTTTCTCTGAAGAGCCGATCATCAAATCAGGGCTTACCCAATCGGTCGAACTAAAATCGGGCCTTTATGCCGTGTTAGACCCTGCGCAATATCTTACTACGGAGAAACTTGCCAAGATTGAACAGCGCTTGATGCTCTCGTTTGGCGTTTCGTCATTGATTACGGTATTAATTCTTTTGGTATTGCTTTATCGCCATGTCATCCAACCCATAACCCACCTTGATCGTCAGTTAAGAGAAGTCGAGCAACGTAAGCGATCGAATATTGAACGCTTAGAGAGTGACAATGAAATAGGACGCTTGTCTGCACGTTTCTACGATATGTACAAAGAGCTCAACTCCAGCTATCAAAAAACCAAAGCGATGGCAGAAAATGATCATCTCACCCAACTGGCAAACCGCTATCAATTTCAAGTCTATGTGGAACGAATCTTGGCTAACAAGTTTAACTACAGCCACGCTTGGATTCTTTACATCGACCTAGATAACTTTAAGTACGTGAATGATAAATATGGTCATCACGTCGGTGACTCCTTACTCGTCAACTTCGCAGAACACATCAAAAAACTCAGTTTAGAGAGCGAGAAAAAATATGGCATTAAATCACTCGCATCACGATTATCTGGAGATGAGTTCGCAATCTTTATTGCCGCCAATAAAGCGGGTACCTTTGCTGACACATTAGCTCAAGCTGTGTTAGATCCTATTCAAAATCATACCAACGCATCTATTGGGAGTTTCCCAATTACCGCCAGTATTGGGATTGCCTCTTACCCTGACGATGGAATGGATTTAGCCAAGTTACTCTCTCACGCAGATACCGCTATGTATCAAGCTAAACGCGCGGGTAAAAATCA
This sequence comes from Vibrio sp. R10-SG3-ISO10, assembly GCF_059834185.1. NCBI lineage: Bacteria > Pseudomonadati > Pseudomonadota > Gammaproteobacteria > Vibrionales > Vibrionaceae > Vibrio > Vibrio sp. R10-SG3-ISO10. The sequence goes on along the minus strand of NZ_JCBDHG010000024.1, from coordinate 271,155 downwards.
AATTGCTCACTATTCAAAAGAGTTGGATGAAATTGTGCGTCGGCGAACACAGGTTGAGCGGGCATTGCGTAAAGGCGATCTAGAGAACGAATTCACTCTGCTCTATCAACCTTACTACGACCGCGATGGCAAGGTTATCAAAGGCGTCGAAGCACTATTACGTTGGAATTCACCGAAACTCGGTAACGTCACCCCAAGTGAGTTTATCCCTATTTCGGAGCAAATTGGTCTGTTTGGCACGATTGACCGCTGGGTAATCAAACAAGCTTTTATCGACTTCCAACGTTTGCAGAGCTGCTTTGAGAGCCCTGTTCAGCTATCGATCAACTTATCATCGGCGGAACTAGACTCTTTACAGCTTGCGGCTGATATTCAAACCCTAATGGAGCAATATCCGGTCCAGCCACACTTGATAGACTTTGAGATCACAGAAACTTTCGCTTCAGATTCACAAAGCTACCTACTCCTTCATGAATTGGCGCAGATGGGATTCAAGTTAACCATTGATGATTTTGGCTCAGGTTATACCTCTATAACCCAGTTAGTTGAATACCCTGTGCAGAAGATTAAGTTTGATCGTGAGTTCTTAGAAACTCTAATAAAAACCAATAATCATCAGGTGGTAAAACCTTTAGTTGACCTTTGTCACTCTCAATCTATGATGGTGACCGCGGAAGGGATCGAGTCAGAAGAAATGCATCGTTGGTTAGCGGATAACAAATGCGATTATATGCAGGGTTACCATCTATCCCCACCACTATCACTTTCGCAGTTAAGTTTTGTCCATATAGACCCGAAAGGAAACCTTAATGTCGGTGAAGACAGTTATTGTAGCTTCGCTTAATCCCGCCAAAATTAATGCGGTAAAAAGTGCATTTGAAGCCACATTTCCCCAGCAAGCATTCAATTTTTCTGGCGTAAGCGTCGACAGTGGCGTCGCGGATCAGCCGATGTCTAATCAAGAAACGCATACTGGCGCACTCAACCGTGTCGTGAATGCAAAATCTGAATGCGCCGATGCGGATTACTATGTTGGGTTAGAAGCAGGTATCGAAGGTTCAGTTACTTTTGCTTGGATGGTGGTTGAATCGCAAACCCAGCGCGGCGAGTCCCGTTCAGCCAGTTTAATGTTGCCACCGGTTGTTATTGAGAAGCTTCAACACGCCAATGAACTTGGTGACGTCATGGATGAAGTCTTCGGTACAGAGAATATCAAACAGAAAGGGGGCGCAATAAGCTTGCTCACGCACGATTTGCTCACCCGCAGCTCGGTCTATCATCAAGCGTTAATACTGGCCTTGATTCCATTTGCTAACCCAGAGCATTTCCCTGCCAATTTGTAAAAAAATAAGGATGCCGAGGCATCCTTATTTGTTTTCGAGTAGAGCGGCAATTTGCTGCTTTTCGTCTTCACTTTTTGATTTTAGCTCGTTAGAACCCCGGGTAATAGTCGCAATACCCACGCCGAGCATCTGGCTGATCTGCCGTTGCGACATTTCCCCTTTGAGCAACTCCCGAAAAATATTGACGCGCGCAACAAGAGCTTCACGCTCATCTGGTGTCAATAACATGGTCAACAACATCTGATGTTGCTGTGACTCTGTGCTATGTTCAATCAGATCTAGTATCTGTTGCCACTCTTTATATTCAGGTTCTAAAGACATCTGCTGGTGCTCGCTAATATTTCGCGTTCAGCTCATGCGGGTTTAAGAAAGCACCATCAACACCTAACACCTCCCGGTAGTAGGTCTCAAACATCAGGATATTTTGCACATATCCACGAGTTTCTTTAAACGGAATTGCTTCAATAAACGCATAAGCATCTAGTTTTCCTTGCGTTCTTTCACGCCAAGTTTTCACTCGATGAGGCCCTGCATTATACGCAGCTAACGCGAAAATTCGATTGTTATCGTAGCGTTTAAGTAAGCCATCCAAGTAGTGGCTACCTATCTCTATGTTCTTACCCACTTGGTAAAGGTCTTTATAACCCTGATAATCAATCTTGTACTTTTTGGCGGTGTACTTAGCGGTCGAGGGCATAATTTGCATGATGCCGCGCGCACCAACAGGCGACCTTGCTTCAATGTCTAACGCGCTTTCCTGTCTTGCCAGAGACATCAGAGTAATTGGGTCGATGCTGTGCTTGTCACCATAGAAGTTAAACCACCAACGATGCGCAACCGGGAAACGAATCTCAAGGTTATCCCACATCTTTGCTTGAATGCTCGCGGTCACCGTCAGATGATGCCAGCCTTTAAATGAAGCGAATGCCGCTAGCATCTCTTTTTGAGATTTATCTGCACGCGCCAGTAGCCAGCGCCACTCACTTTTAGCAGCGGCAATCTTATCGCGATCAATCAACTCTTCAATTCGAATCAGTTCACTGCGGTAAGGCCTTATCTGCTGTTGGTCGAGCGCTATCACTGACGTAGGGTACTCAATCGAACGCTTAAGCTCTTTCGCCGCTGCAACGCTATAAAAATTACGCTGACCAACCAAAGCCTCTAAGCGTTGCTGACCATTCTGCTTCTCACCCTGCGCCATTTCACTGCGCGCAAGCCAGTATTGCCAACGTAGACTCTGCTGTTTATCTTGTGGTAACTGCTCGATCCAACCTTCAACGCCTTGCCAGTCAGCAAACTGAATCGCGAGACGCACACGACGTTCAATCAGAGGCACACTTGAAGAGGTCGTAATTTTCCTGTCTCGCCACTTAGCCAACGACTCTGAATCTGTATTAATCAAACGAAACGAAACATAATCAGCAAGATGCTGCGCTGTGGCTTTGTCGAAGTGCTGGCCCTTAACCACCCCATCGAACTGTTTCTGCGCCATTTCGACATCTTTGCGTGCCAACTTCTTAAATGCGAGCTTGGTTTGGGTTTGGTAAAACTCAGTGACTTTATGTTTCTTGGCAAACGCCTGAACCGATTCTGGCTTACTAAACAGCGCTTTCATTTCATCGGCTTGTCGTTTTGCACTCGACGAATTGAGCTGCTTTTTCAGATAGTTCATCAAGCTACCATTACGAGCTTCAAAAGCTAGCAGCATACGCTCAAGAACTAACTGATCGGTTTTGAGGCCAGCCTTATTCCAAGCGTCAAAAAGCTGGTCACAAGCATCTGCGATGCTATGTCCTGATAGCCAGAGTTTTTCAGCCCCGGCAAAAGCCACTTGCTTATCCCCAGCCTGCGCATGAGCGTTGTAGAAGTAACATTGATATGTTTCGCCTCTTGGCTCTTCAGTTTGAAACTCCAGCAGCGTGCGCCATTTTCCTTTCCTTGCCAAAGCGTCTATGTAGGGAGCCCGCATTCGATTGGAAAAAGGGAAAGATTGATGAGTGGCAATAAACTGATCCACTTCACTAGGCGTTTTATCGCCAATATCAACTAAGAAACTACGATAGTCGACGTAAGGCGTGAGAGGATAATTCGCTATCTGGGGGCGCAGTTTTTTGTACTGAGAAACCTGTTTGTCATCAAGCAATGACTGGGCTTGATCGTATAAGTCTCGCTGTTGTTGAAGATCAGAAGCCACTGCTGAAGTAGCAAAGCTTGCGCTGCAAACCATCGAAGATACAAATAAAATCGATGAAGGAAGACGATGCAGCGACTTGAGAAAAGTCAGCGTCATAAGAGTCTCATCCTGAGATTAGAAATCTTTGGTGTTCCTTATTTATGCTTATTGTAATCAGCGCTGTAAAGGGCGTAGATGTAAATAATAATAAATTCACACAACTGTGACATTCAGCTTGCTTTGGGCAAACTGTTGATTAGTAATTAATCAGCAAAGTATCTCTATTTAAGAGACTCACTTTCTCTGGTAACAAACTGAGCTCGGTTAGTATAAAATAACCTTTTACGTGAATTGACTATTTAGGAACGATCGGCAATGGCTGAATACGTATATACCATGTCGCGAGTGAGCAAAATTGTGCCACCAAAGCGACAAATTCTTAAAGACATCTCTCTAAGCTTCTTCCCTGGCGCAAAAATCGGTGTTTTGGGTCTAAACGGTGCAGGTAAATCCACCCTACTACGCATCATGGCTGGCATTGATACCGATATTGATGGTGAAGCGCGTCCACAACCAGGTCTTAATGTGGGTTACCTACCACAGGAACCGGTACTGGACGAATCGAAAACGGTACGTGAAATCGTTGAAGAAGCCGTATCCGATGTGGCAGGTGCAATGAAGCGTCTTGACGAAGTATACGCAGCTTACGCAGAACCAGATGCTGACTTCGATGCGCTAGCAAAAGAGCAAGGTGAGCTTGAAGCGCTAATCCAAGCGAAAGAAGGTCACAACTTAGAGAATGCTCTAGAGCGTGCCGCTGATGCACTTCGCCTTCCAGAATGGGATCAGAAAATTGAGCACCTATCTGGTGGTGAGCGTCGCCGTGTTGCAATCTGTCGTCTACTTCTTTCAAAGCCAGACATGCTGCTTCTCGACGAACCAACCAACCACTTGGACGCAGAATCGGTTGCATGGCTAGAGCGTTTCCTTGTGGACTACACTGGTACTGTTGTGGCAATCACTCACGACCGTTACTTCCTAGATAATGCGGCTGGCTGGATTCTTGAACTTGACCGTGGTGAAGGTATTCCATGGCAAGGTAACTACACTTCTTGGCTAGAGCAGAAAGATGCTCGTCTTCAACAAGAAGCCTCTCAAGAGAAAGCGCGTCAGAAAACGATTGAGAAAGAACTTGAGTGGGTTCGTCAAAACCCTAAAGGTCGTCAGTCTAAATCTAAAGCACGTATGGCTCGCTTTGAAGAACTGCAAAGCGGTGATCGTCAGAAGCGTAACGAAACCAACGAACTCTTCATCCCGCCGGGTGAGCGTCTAGGTGATAAGGTTATCGAAGTAAATAACCTAACTAAGTCTTTTGACGGCCGCGTTCTGATTGATGATCTATCATTTAGCATGCCTAAAGGTGCAATCGTGGGTATCATCGGTGCTAACGGTGCAGGTAAATCAACTCTGTTTAAGATGCTAAGCGGTACTGAGCAACCTGACACAGGTACAATTGAGATGGGTGACACGGTTAAACTAGCATCTGTCGACCAGTTCCGTGACTCTATGGATGATTCGAAAACCGTTTACCAAGAGATTTCTGAAGGCGCTGACATCATCAAGATCAACAACTTCGAAATTCCTGCTCGTGCCTACTGCTCACGCTTTAACTTCAAAGGTTCAGATCAGCAGAAGATCATTGGTGAGCTTTCTGGTGGTGAGCGTAACCGTGTACACCTTGCTAAGCTTCTCAAAGCTGGCGGTAACGTACTACTACTCGACGAACCAACCAACGACCTTGATGTTGAAACGCTACGTGCACTAGAAGAAGCACTACTGGAGTTCCCTGGCTGTGCCATGGTTATCTCGCACGACCGTTGGTTCCTAGACCGTATCGCTACGCACATCATCGACTACCGCGATGAAGGTCAGGTTAACTTCTACGAAGGTAACTATACTGAATACATGGAGTGGCTGAAGAAGACCCTTGGTCCTGAAGCAGCGGAACCGCATCGCATCAAGTACAAACGTATTGCTAAGTAAATACGCTTGAAATTTGTGCAAAGGCCGCTAATATTAGCGGCCTTTATTATATAGCTCACAATACGGATAACTTTCGGTATTGATTAAAGCGAAGAATGCGAACAACCGCGCATAGTAGCCACTTTAGTTTTGTTACTCTTACGAGTTGAAATATAGAGAGAAGATTATGATCGAACGTCGTCGTTTTTCGCGCATTGTTTATCAAACTCAAGCTACACTAACTCAAGAATCCACTGTGGTTAACGCCTTAGTGTGTGACTTGTCGCTACATGGACTTCTAGCCACCAGCGAACAATCAGACCAGCTCGACACAGATAAACAAGTAGATGTTGAATTTTCGCTTGCAGGAAGTGATGTCACGATCCAACTTGTAGGAAATATCGTTGGGCTTAATAACAATGTGATTCGTGTCAGCATTGATCATATTGATATTGAGAGTATCGGACATTTGAAGCGATTAGTTGAATTAAATGTAGGTGATGATGACCTGTTACATAGGGATATCGAGCACCTCTCTGATTTAGGTGAATACACCTAATCTAGCTAGTTTATGTCGAAGAAAATTACCATTTCTATCCCCGATTCATCGGGGGTACAAACTTTTGATGTTTCAAGAAAGACTCTGTTTACTTCTATAGCGGTCATCGCTGGCACCCTTTTTTCAGGTGTCGGTTATGGCTACTACCAGTGGTATCAAGAACAAACCACTCAACAAAAGTACCATGCGCTCGTCGATAAGCTCAGCGAGCTTGAAGTGCTTTATGAAGAACAGGTTGATACCACTCACTCTCTTTCCCAAGAGCTAGAAGATAAGCGCAATCAAATACATGTCTTGGGCAAACGCGTCTACGATGTGGAGTCCGTTCTTGGTCTTGCAGATGAATCATTAACGGATGATGTCAGCCTAGAAAACCGCATTGACGCGGCAGCGGTCGACTCTGCTGTACGTGCCACCATGTTTCGCTTAATTCCAAACGACACACCAATGAACTACGAGCGTATTTCGTCTTCCTTTGGTCGTCGTACTAACCCAATCACAGGCAAAAGACATACCCATACCGGGATCGATCTTACCTGTAAGCGTGGTGAAGAGATTTATGCACCGGCTGATGGCGTGATTGAAACCGTCCGTCCAAGCAAAAAAGGCTTTGGCAACTTCTTAACCGTTCGCCACTCGTTTGGTTTTATGAGCTCCTACGCCCACTTGCATCAGTTTAAAGTGCGTAGCGGACAGTTTGTCAGTAAAGGTGATCTGATTGCCACTTGTGGTAACTCAGGTAACTCCACTGGCCCTCATTTGCATTATGAAGTGCGCTTCCTCGGGCGTGCTCTGAATCCTCAATACACCATGGACTGGACGCCAGAGAACTTTAACTATCTGTTCGAGAAAGAGAAAAAGGTAAAATGGGCGCCACTGGTTAAGCTGATTGATGATACAGTCAGACTGCAAGTTAACTTGACCAACAACCCTTATCAAGACAGCTCTGTCAGCACGGTAAAAAACGACCAAGAGCCACAGGTTGATAATCTTACAGTGCAATAGTCTTCCTGAGAAAACAAAAAGAGCGACCGTTTGGTCGCTCTTTCTCTATTCATTCTCGACTTATTAGCCGCGATGAATGGAGTCATTAGCTTGTTTTAACAAGTTCTGGCTCTCATCAAGGAACTGCTTTGAGTAATCGCCAAACCAGTCACTCACTCTATCAAAGCTCTCGACAAATGCTTGTTTGTCATTACCATCCAAAATTTCCAACGCCTCACCGAAACAGCGGTGGAAACGCTTGATCATGTCGATGTTTTCCTGAGAAGAGAGAATGATATCCCCGTATAGGTTAGGATCTTGGCCAAACAGACGACCAACCATTGCTAACTCCAAACGGTAGATAGGTGAGCTAAGCTGCAGTAGCTTATCGATATTTGGGTTTTCTCGGCTTAGGTGTAGACCGTAAGCGAACGACGTAAAGTGTCTTAGTGCCTGAATCAACGTCATACCGTGGTCATGTTCACTTGCATCAATCTGGCATAAGCTCGCGCCCCAGATAGAGAACTGCTTTAACAGCCATTGATATTGCTCTTCACCACGCCCATCACAGTAGACAATCACCTGCTTAGCTAAACTTGGCACATCTGGACCGAACATTGGGTGCAAACCTACAACAGGCCCTTTATGGACGTTCAGCATCGCTTGTAACGGTCTTGATTTTATCGAGGTTAAATCACAAAGAATGCAATCTTCAGGCAGCTTGCCCAACTTCTCAATCACACCTTCAGTCAGGTGAATTGGCACGGTCACTACGACCATGCCAGCATTCTCTAGCAGTTCATCAGCGCGGTGCCAATCTTTGCTGCCAAGTACTTTTACATCGTAGCCAGACAGCGTGAACATGCGACCAAACAATCCACCCAGTTGACCATTACCACCAACGATGACAACAGAGCGTAATTCAGGGTTGAGGCACTTAAAGCCAGAATCCTTCTCGCTCGCATAAGACTCGCGCATAGTACGGCGCAAAATATCTTCAATCAGCTGAGGTGGTACACCCTTTTTCTCGGCTTCTTCACGACGCGAAGCCAGCATTGCAGCTTCACGATCCGGAGCATAGATTGGCAAACCATGCTCACTTTTTACTTCACCAACCTTCTCAACTAAAGAAAGTCGCTGGGATAATAAATCAAGAATTTGTTTATCGACTGCGTCTATCTGATCACGCAATTCATTCAATTCAACTGCCATTGATATTCCTTGTGCTCTCTACTTACCCTTTCAAACGGTCTTCTAGGAAAGGGACTAGCTCTTCATGTGCATGACGTAATAGTGCCTCAGTTGTATCCCAATTGATACACGCATCGGTGATAGATACTCCATATTGCATTTCATTGAGAGGAATATCTGAAGATTGATTACCTTCATTGATATGGCTTTCAATCATCAAACCAATAATAGACTTATTGCCTTCGCGAATCTGATGGATCACATCTTCTGCTACAAGCGGCTGACGACGGAAATCTTTACGCGAGTTTGCATGGCTACAATCAACCATCAGTGACGCTTCTAAACCGTGCTTAGCCATGTCTTGCTCACACTCAGTGACAGAAACAGAATCGTAGTTAGTCTGCTTACCGCCACGGAGAATAACGTGGCCGTTTGGGTTACCTTGGGTCGTCAGTAGTGCGACTTGGCCTTCACGGTTGATACCCATGAAACGGTGGCTTGAAGAAGCAGCCTGCATCGCATTGATTGCCGTTGCTAAGCTGCCATCTGTACCATTTTTAAAGCCGATTGGCATTGAAAGGCCACTCGCCATTTCACGGTGTGTCTGTGATTCCGTGGTACGGGCGCCAATTGCAGCCCAGCTAAAGGTATCCGCTAGGTATTGTGGGCTAATTGGGTCAAGTGCTTCCGTCGCGAGTGGAATTTCCATTTCAGCGAGTTCAACCAAGAGTTCACGACCAACATGTAGGCCATGCTCGATATCGAATGAACCATCTAGATGCGGGTCATTAATCAGTCCTTTCCAGCCGACAGTAGTACGAGGCTTTTCGAAGTAAACACGCATAACAATATACAGTTGATCACTCAGTTGTTCTGAGAGTACTTTTAGACGCTTAGCATATTCCTTTGCTGCATCAACATCGTGAATTGAACATGGACCGCATACGACAAGTAAACGGTGATCTTTCTTATGGATGATATCAGCAATGGTTTGGCGAGACTCTTGGATAAAACGTCGAGCGTTGTCGCTCAAAGGTAGTTTCGCTTTTAGCTCTTCAGGTGTAATAAGAACTTGTTCATCGCTAATGTTAATATTGCTCAATTCACTTTTTTGCATAACTATAACCTGTATATTATTTTTTACACCTAGCTATATCCGTGTTTGCTAGGTTGGAATAAGCATAAAATAACAGGCTGAATACAGATTTCAAGGTGTAAACATAAAAAAACACATATGTAAAAATTAATTTACACCTTGTATTTTAACTCTCTTTATTGTCAAAGTATGAGATAAGCATGTTTTCTAGAAGGATTCTTAACTAAAATAAGCCTAAATCCCGCTAATTGACTCGTTATGGATCTGATCCTCTCTCTTCTTCAGCAAATGTGTGTCTATTTGGTTTTAGCTTATATGCTAAGCAAGACGCCTATCTTTTTGCCTCTGCTTAATATCTCTAACCGTCTTAGTCACAAACTGAGCGTCTATGTGCTGTTTTCGCTATTTTGTATCATGGGAACCTACTTCGGTTTGCAGATTAATGATGCGATTGCCAATACGCGTGCGATTGGCGCAGTGATGGGAGGACTGTTTGGTGGACCGGTCGTTGGTTTCTTTGTCGGGCTAACCGGAGGTCTACACCGCTATACTCTAGGTGGATTTACCGACCTCGCCTGCGCAATCTCGACCACAGCAGAAGGGCTGATTGGCGGCTTGTTTCATGTCTACTTCGTGCGTAAGAACAAATCTGACCAACTGTTCAACCCAAGCGTCGTGTTCGCCATTACTCTCGTTGCTGAAATTGTCCAGATGCTGATCATATTGATCGTCGCTAAACCGTTTGATCAAGCTTATTCTTTGGTTTCTGCTATTGCAGCGCCAATGATCATCGCTAACTCGGTAGGCGCAGCGCTGTTTATGAGTATTTTACAGGACAGGAAAACCATCTTCGAAGAATACTCGGCAACCTTTTCTCGCCGCGCGCTAAACATTGCAGAGCGATCTGTTGGTATTTTGGCCTCTGGATTCAATGTACAGAATGCTGAGAAGATTGCTCGTATTGTCTATGAAGAGACCAATGTCGGTGCGGTATCGATTACCGATGATGAAAAGATTCTTGCCTTTGTTGGTATCGGTGATGATCACCACAAACCCAACACCCCGATCTCTTCACAAAGCACCTTAGATGCAATTCAACAAGATGACATCATCTACCTAGACGGGGCAGAAAAACCGTATCAATGTTCTATCTCAGCAGATTGTAAGCTAGGCTCAGCGCTGATTATTCCACTTCGCGCAGGCGACAATGTCATCGGCACCATTAAACTCTATGAGCCTAAACGTAAGCTCTTTTCAACCATCAATATGTCGATGGCGGAAGGGATAGCTCAGCTGCTTTCGAGCCAAATTCTGTTTGGCGATTATCAGCAAAAACAAACGCTGTTATCTCAAGCCGAAATCAAACTGCTGCACGCTCAGGTCAATCCACATTTCCTATTCAATGCACTCAATACTATCAGTGCCGTTATCAGGCGCGACCCACCTAAAGCTCGGGAGCTTATTCAGCACCTTTCGCAATTCTTTCGTAGCAACTTGAAGCAAGACATTGAAACGGTCACGCTGCAAGAAGAACTCGCCCACGTAAACGCCTACCTCACGATAGAGAAGGCGCGCTTTACCGACCGCTTAGAAGTGACGATTGATATTGACGAAGCACTGTTAACTCGAAAAGTACCGACCTTTACCCTCCAGCCGTTAGTTGAGAACGCCATTAAACACGGTATCTCTAATCTTCTGGAAGGCGGTAAGATTCACATCTACAGTCAAATAAGTGAGTCAGGATTCCAAATCGTGGTGGAAGATAATGCTGGCAGTTACACGCCACCAGCCGATGACCATGTGGGTCTGGGGATGCAGATTGTCGACAAACGACTGAGCAATAAATTTGGTCGCGCTTCAGCTCTCAATATTGAAGTCGAGCCTAACCATTTTACTCGGATGAGCTTTATCATCCCAAATAAGAACATGTACTAAGGTATCAACATGCTTTCGGCATTAGTCATAGATGACGAACTTTTTGCTCGCGAGGAACTGACCGAGCTACTCGAAGAAACGGGTCACATTGAAGTGATAGATCAAGCCAGCAATGCGATTGAAGGGTTGAAGAAAATTAATCAACTAAAGCCTGACGTGGTGTTTCTTGATATCCAAATGCCGCAGATTACTGGGATTGAGCTATTAGCGATGCTTGACCCTGAAACTATGCCGAACGTGGTGTTTGTCACCGCTTATGATGAATTTGCTGTCCAAGCATTTGAAGATAATGCCTTTGATTACTTGCTAAAGCCCGTTGATACCTGTCGTTTGGAGAAAACCGTCAAGCGGTTACTCAAATCAAAACAAGCCGACACTCATCAATTTGCCGCCATTACCCCTCAAAGCTTAGATCAAGTGCCTTGTATTGGATTAAACCGCATTGTCATTATTCCAACCCAAGACGTTGAGTTTGCCTACAGTGATATCAGTGGTGTTCATGTTCAAACCCACGAACAGAAAGCGACATCTCAGCTAACGTTAAAAGTGCTTGAAGAGAAAACACCTTTGGTTCGCTGTCACCGCCAGTTTTTAGTTAACATCAAAGCAATCAAAGAGATAAAACTACTCGAAAACGGCTTAGCTGAAATTATTACCGTCAGCGACCATCCACTTCCGGTGAGTCGACGTTACTTGAAGACTTTAAAAGAGATGTTGGGCTTTCACTAGTAACAAAAAAGCCGCACGTGATGTGCGGCTTGTTGAGTGAATCTACGAGATTAAGCGTCAACAATACGCTTCATGGCCTCGGAAGCCTGTTTCCATTGCTCACTGCTATGTAACTCAGACAAGCTAAAGCTCTGTGTTTTCAATAAGCCATTTGCTTGAGGAGTTTCCATCACAGGCAGATTGTCTAGCACTTCCACCTGAGCATCACGCTTGTTACACACTAAAATCATATCGCACCCGGCCACTAACGCCTGATGTGAACGCTCTGCAGGGCCGCCCATTATCGATGCACCTTCCATTGTCAGATCATCGGAGAAAATAATGCCTTTAAAGCCTAGCTTTTCACGCAGTATCTGTTTAAGCCAATAGTCAGATCCACTTGCAGGCTGATCATCATAGTGTGGGAAAACAACATGCGCCGGCATCATTGCGTCTAAAATTCCCGATTCAATCTGGGCTTTAAAAATCGCCATATCTTGTTCAAAGATAGTGTCTCGACTATCGAATGGCGTTTCTAAGTGGGAGTCCGCAACAACGCCGCCATGTCCAGGGAAATGCTTACCCGTCGTCGACATTCCAACCGCTTTCATCCCTTTCATGTAAGCCAGGCTGTGGCGGATTATGGTATCAACATCATCACCAAACGCACGGCTACCAATCGCTTTACAATCAAAACCTTTATCAAGAACAGGTGCAAAGCTCAAATCAATATCATGGGCAACCAACTCTGCTGCCATCAACCAGCCACCTTGCTCTGCAAGTTGCTCGCCATTATCAAACTGAGCATATTTTTGAGCAGCCGGAATCAGTGAGAATCCTTCTTTAAAGCGCTGAACACGGCCTCCTTCTTGGTCAACACCAATCAAAATTGGGCGCTTAGCCGCTTGGCGAATCGATTTGTTCAAAGCCAGTAGCTGCTCGCTGTCATGATAGTTGCGGGCAAATAAGATCACACCGCCCACCGTTGGGTGCTCAAGAATCTCTTTATCTTCCGCAGTCAATTCACAGCCTGCTACGTCTAACCATAACGGTCCCATAACGAATCCTTATTGTTTCAATGCCGCTACTGCGGATTTACTTTGTTCTATCAGTTGATCTGCACTCTCTTCTTGCTGAGTTAAAGCAATAAAGAGTAAATCAGTAATCAATAACTGACTGTCACGCGCAGTAATCGATGAGCTGCGAATATGCTCTTCGTCGGCGGCAGTCATTAGCTTTATATCGGAGTACTTGTCTAATGGTGTTGGCGCTAATTGGCTGATGGTAATCACCTTTGCTTTGCGCCCTTTCGCTATTTGGGCGACGCGAAGAATTTCACGACTTCGCCCCGAATAAGACAAAGCGATCAGCACATCGTTCTCATTTAAAGCCGAGGCATTGGCAATTTGGATATGGGCATCGTGCTCACAATGCACCGCATGGCCAATTTTCATTAGCTTGTAACTTAAGTCTTTGGCCACCAGCGAAGATGCCCCAACTCCAGCTATCTGAATCTTGCCCGCTAAATGAAGCAAACGTGTGGCCTGCTCTATCTTATCGCCTTCATTGAGCGCAATCGTTCTCTCCAATGATTGCTGTTTACTCGCGAGTAACTTAGCCATCACCAACGGAATATCATCACTACGCGAGATAGTGCCATGAATCGCCTTACGCGAGGTCGGCTGGTAGCTTATCTCGCTTTCGTACAGCTTGACCTTTAATTCAGAAAACCCGCTGTAACCAATTTTCTGGCTGAACTTAACGATGGTTGATTGACTCACTCCCACCGCTTTAGCCAACTCTGGAGATGACATTACCTTGACTTGCTCAGGGTACTCTAGAAGGAACTGAGCAATCTGCGTATCGGATGGTGATAGCTTTGGCAGAAGCGTTTTTATTCGCGCTAACCCTTTCATCATCAAGCCTCCTATCAATTGATGCCAGTGTACTCAGCTAAGTCTGCATCTGGAATAGCTATTCCAAAAAACAATTCACGGAAGAATAGCTTCGACGATTAAATGGGATCATGGTCATAGAAAACAACTGGTCACTATTCCACCAAGGAATAGCTTTTTGAATCACTTATTCTTCACAGCATACTGATGAAAATAACAAAGATATACCCTACACAATTCATGCTATGGAGCTGCTATGAATTCTCTATTTACCTCATTAGATTGGGCAGTATTCGCGCTTTACTTTGCGCTAATTGCCTACACAGGTTGGCACTTCAGCCGCGTCAAAATCACTTCAACCAAGGATTACTTTCTCGGTGGCAACAGTATGCCAATGTGGGTGGTTGCGGTATCGGTACTGGCGACATCTCAGTCTGCAGCTACCTTCCTTGGCGGACCAGAATCAAGCTACCGCGGTAACCTAACTTACTTAGCCACCAATATCGGCGGGATATTAGGTGCTTTGTTTGTTGCTTGGGTACTGATACCGAAGTTCTATCACAACAAAGTCTCGACCGTTTACGAGCTGCTTAAGGTTCGTTTTGGTGAAAAAACCAAACAGCGCGCAGGCCTAATGTACCTCGTGGGACGTGTGTTTGCTTCTGGTTCTCGCCTTTATATGGCTGCTATCGCCGTGTCGATGATCCTGTTTACGAACATTGAACCCTCTAGCGTCATTACCTCGGTCGTGATTCTGGTTATCGTCGGTCTTGCCTACACCTATATGGGCGGGATTCGCTCCGTCATCTGGAGTGATCTTATTCAGTTGATTGTTTATGTGGGCGCAGCCCTTGCTGTCATAGTCTATCTTCTCGGACAGATTCCAGCGGATATGGGGCAAATTGTTCATGCCTTACAAAACCCGGGCAATGATCAAATCTCTAAACTGACACTATTTGATTTTAGCCTCGATTTTTCACCAGCCGGCACCTTTAGTTTCTGGGCTTGTATTACAGGTTTTGTGTTACTCAACATCGGTGCATTTGGTCTTGATCAGGATATGACTCAACGAGTCCTGACCTGTAAAAACGCCAAGCAGGGTTCACAGGCGATGATCAATTCCATTATCTTCTCTATTCCTGTCGTACTGGTGTTTATGACCATCGGCTTGCTGCTGTATGTTTTTTATCAGCGACCAGAGCTTATGGGTGTTGAAGGTAAAGAAGTAGTACAAAACTTCAATGGCGAAAATGTCACCATCTTTATGTACTACGTCCTCAACGAGATGCCTGCTGGGTTGCGTGGTCTGGTGACTGTTGGCGTCGTTGCTGCCGCATTATCTACACTCAATTCTGGTTTGAACTCGATGTCTTCAGTGGCGGTACAAGACCTCTACCGTCCATGGAAAGAAGCTCGTGATGGCCAACAAGATGACTTCCACTATGTCAAAGCAGGCCGTTTCGGCATGGCCATGGCCGCAACCGCATTGGGTAGCATGGGGATTCTTTGTTTCTACTGGCAACAGTACACAGATATGCCGCTACTCTCTTTTGCTCTCAGCGTGATGGTTTTTGCTTACACAGGCTTACTGGGGGTTTACTTCACCGCTATTTTTACTAAACGTGGCAGTGAAGCATCGGTTGCCATGGCGCTTATCGCTGGCTTCTTAACGACATTGCTGCTGCAAGCTTATGTATGGGACAGCATCATGGGTGTTATTAACCCAGAGTGGGTTGGTGTTCAGCTTGCGTTCCCATATCAGCTTTGCATTGGTACTTTGGTTTCGCTTTGTGTTTGTTTGTGTGGGAAAACAAGCAAACAAGAGCAAGATCAGCTACAAACGGCTTAATATGATTACACACCTTCTTGCTGTCGACGGGGGCGGAAGCAAAACCGCTCTTCGTTTAACGCCTCTGGAACCCCTAACGGCGGACCCGTTTTTCACCTTAACGTTTGGTCCGTCATCCCTTACACAACAAGGCAAACAAGCAATAGAACTTATTCAACATGCCATTGCTGCTTGCCTTGAGCGACACAGACTGCGAGCAGAGCAAGTCTCAATCGTTGTCGGTGTTGCTGGGGCTGGGAATCTGGAGCTAAAACAACAACTACAATTAGCTTTAACAAATTACCCGTATTGCCAAGTCACGACTGACGCTCATATTTCGCTGTTAGGCGCTAATCAAGGTCAACCTACTAACGTCATTGCGATTGGCACAGGCTCGGTGGCGAGTCAGCTTAACCGTGATGGAGAGGCAAAAACATTTGGCGGATGGGGCTTTCCTATCGGCGACCAAGGTGGTGGTGCTTGGCTTGGTCAACAAAGCATTAGGGCGTTAATCAACACCCTCGAAGGGGCACCGCCTTCGCCGTTAACTGATCACCTTAAACACAATATTGGCGACTCTCGCGCTGAGGTCATAACTTGGCTAAAGCATGCAACAGCAACAGAATTTGCCCAACTCGCTCCCGATGTCATTCGACTGGCTGAGCAGTCTTGCTCTGATAGCTTAGCCATCTTGGACCAAGGCTGTCGGCATATTGATAGGCTTATAGCAAAGTGCTGTGAAAATAATGACTTAGATATCGCTTTTCTAGGGAGTTTAGGCGCATACTATCAATCACGGCTTGGTAACCCATGGCAGTCTAGAGTGATTCAGCCCAAAGGAGACGCCTTAGACGGGGCGACTTGGCTAGCTAAACAACAAGTGGAAAATAACAATGAGTAAAGAGCTGTATATTGGCATTATGTCTGGAACCAGCCTTGATGGTATCGATACTGTTTTAGTTGAGATCGAACACAATCAAGTTCGCTTGCTAGATAGCCTCGACTATCCCATTCCGCATTCGCTTAAACAGCGCCTATTAAATGTTTGTCTAGGTCAGGTAACGAGCTTAGTTGAAATTGGTCAACTCGATCATTTGCTGGGGCAACTCTATGCGCAAGCCGTTCAAGCTCTGTTAAACAAAACGGGTTATGCTGCCGAGCAGATCACAGCTATCGGCAATCACGGTCAGACCGTCTATCATCAACCGAGCGGAGACACACCTTTTACCACCCAGCTTGGTGACGCCAATATCATTGCCGCCCTAACAGGAATAGACACCATTGCGGACTTTAGACGCAAGGACATGGCTCTTGGTGGGCAGGGGGCACCACTGGTTCCTGCATTTCACCAATCGATTTTTGGCTCTACAGATTCTAGTGTGGTAGTGCTTAATATTGGAGGAATCGCCAATATTTCCGTTTTACGACCTGAGCAAACCGTTGTTGGGTATGATACTGGCCCAGGTAATATGTTGATGGACGCATGGTGTGTTAAAAACACTGGCAATGCCTATGACTACAATGCTCAATTCGCACTGCAAGGCAAGCTCAATCAAGAATTGCTGAGTGAATTACTCAGTGAGCCTTATCTTGCGCTCAGCGCTCCGAAAAGCACGGGCCGCGAGCTGTTTAACTTACCTTGGTTAGAAGCTATCCTCGTTAAGTTCTCTATTAAGCCTGCAGATGTACAACGGACTTTGTGCGAGTATACAGCGATAACAATTGCCAACGAGGTAAGTAAGTTCGCCGTTGGCAGCTCACCAGAACTACTGGTATGCGGCGGAGGAGCACACAATCCTCTTCTAATGCGTTGTCTCACCCTACAGCTAGCTGATTGGCAGGTCATGTTGACCGATGACAAGGGTGTAGACAGCAACAATATGGAAGCGATGGCCTTTGCTTGGCTCGCCTATCGCCGTATTCACAATTTGCCAAGCAATCTGCCTGAAGTCACCGGAGCCAGTAAAGCGGTTTCCCTTGGTGTGATGTACTTTGCTGATAAATAAGGACCACTATGACTAACGATGCGTTAATCGCCGCTCTTTCTCATCTCGTTTCTGAAGGACGTAACCCAGAAACGATGGATATCGACTTATTGCCTTCTTTGGAAATTGTTAAGCGAATCAATCAGCAAGATCAACAAGTCCCATTAGCGGTAGAAAAAGTCCTACCTGAGATAGCCCAAGCGGTCGACAAAATCACTGCCGCATTTAAAGTGGGTGGCAGACTTGTTTATATGGGTGCTGGCACTAGCGGACGCTTAGGTGTGTTAGATGCCTCGGAGTGTCCTCCAACGTTTGGCGTTTCAGACCAAATGGTGATTGGCCTGATTGCTGGCGGCCCAGAAGCGATTTTAAAAGCAAAGGAAGGAGCGGAAGACTCCCCTGAGTTTGGTGTTGAAGACCTCAAATCGATTAACTTTAGCGCTAAAGATGTGGTGGTCGGTATTGCGGCTAGCGGCCGAACCCCTTACGTCATCGGTGCTTTGGAATTCGCCAATGACATTGGTGCGACAACAGTTGCTCTGTCTTGTAACCCAGATTCAACGATTGCCGATATTGCCCAAATAGCCATTAGCCCAGTTGTAGGCCCAGAAGCACTGACTGGCTCGACGCGTTTAAAATCAGGGACTGCGCAAAAGCTCGTGCTCAACATGCTTACCACAGCCAGTATGATTCGCTTGGGTAAGAGCTACCAGAACCTGATGGTCGATGTGAAAGCGACGAATAAGAAGCTTGTCGCACGCGCCGCCAGAATCGTTATGCAAGCGACAGATTGTGACAAGAGCTTAGCCACCGAAACGCTAGAGAAAACCGATTATGATGTGAAACTGGCAATTTTGATGCTACTGACTGGTATGGAGTTATCTCAAGCTAAGAATCAGCTAGAAAAGCAAGATGGTTTCTTACGTAAAGCGGTTCAACACCACCAAGGTGAATAGAAAATGAAAAAGGGAGAAGATCACTCTTCTCCCTCAACTCTATAAAGCGTTAATTTTGGTGTTCATTCCAACCACGCTGCCACTCCATGCGGAATCTTTGTGCTGTTTCGGTACCTTCACATACACCCTCATAATACTGACCAGATAACCCGATCTGATAAGCAAAATCAGGGTTACAATACTCGCCTACCCCTTCTAAATAACCCTCTTCATAATCCGAGTGTTTAACACTGCCTAAACTCGCCAATTCAGTGTAAGAGCGTTGAGTGTGACCAGTGATGCCATCTTGATAACCAATTTGATACCAATCCCCTTGCTCAGCTAACTGCTCAGGGCTACTGCTACAAGCCGCCAATACTGACACTAACGCTGCGATAACGATGTTTCTCATTGTTTTTCCTTGTTTTTGCAGACTTCTATTAATCAAACCACTAAATCCTAATAATTGCCACTCACCAAATGTAAAAACCACTTATTTTCTCAGCAAACCACTCACTTCGTTATACGACCACTCACTCCATAACCAGATGATGATAGCCAAGTAACCCCATAATATGCATGGTGAGCTTAATCAATTTCACTAAGGAACAAGTGCTATGTTGTGGTTTCTAACCTGTGTTGCAGCCCTAATCGGCGGATACTTTATTTATGGGGCTTTTGTAGAAAAAGTCTTTGGCATTAACGAAAAACGTCAAACTCCTGCGCATACCAAAGCCGATGGTGTTGACTACGTGACAATGTCTACCAAGAAAGTTTACCTCGTTCAGCTACTTAACATTGCTGGTGTTGGTCCAATCTTCGGCCCTATCATGGGTGCCCTATACGGTCCTGCGGCTATGCTGTGGATTGTTATCGGTTGTATTTTCGCTGGTGCAGTACACGATTACTTCTCAGGTATGCTGTCTGTTCGTAACGGCGGTGCCTCTGTTCCTACCATTACTGGCCGCTACCTAGGCAATGGCGCAAAACACTTTATGAATATCTTTGCCATTGTTCTATTGCTATTAGTTGGTGTGGTATTCGTATCAGCGCCTGCAGGTATGATTACTAACCTAATCAATGATCAAACTAGCCTATCGGTTAGCATGACGACTATGGTCATCGCGATTTTTGCTTACTACATCATCGCAACGATTGTTCCTGTTGATAAAATCATTGGCCGCTTCTACCCACTGTTCGGCGCGCTACTGATCTTCATGTCTGTTGGCTTGATGACTGCGGTTGCCTTTTCAAGCGAACATACCGTGATGGGTGATTTCCAAGTGAGCGACATGTTCACTAACCTAAACCCTAACGATATGCCACTATGGCCAGCGCTATTTATTACCATCGCCTGCGGTGCAATCTCTGGCTTCCACGCAACACAATCGCCATTGATGGCTCGCTGTATGGAAAATGAGAAGAACGGCCGCTTTGTATTCTATGGAGCAATGATTGGTGAAGGTGTTATCGCGCTAATCTGGTGTGCTATTGCGCTGTCTTTCTTTGGTAACCTAGATGCACTGTCTGAGGCAGTAAGCAATGGTGGCCCAGGCAATGTTGTTTACAGCGCATCATTTGGCCTACTTGGTGTGTTTGGTGGTGTAATTGCTTTCCTGGGCGTAGTAATTCTACCGATTACCTCTGGTGATACGGCTTTCCGCTCTAGTCGTCTGATCCTAGCTGAATACTTTAACGTTGACCAAAAAGCACTGCGTAACCGCTTAATGATGGCAGTTCCACTATTCATTATTGGTGGCATCCTAACTCAAGTAGATTTCGGTGTTATCTGGCGTTACTTCGGTTTTGCTAACCAATCAACCGCAGTCATGATGCTATGGACCGCTTCAGCTTACCTACTTCGTCACAATAAGATGCACTGGATTACAACTGTTCCTGCTATCTTCATGACAACTGTTTGTGCGACCTTCATTTTGAACAACAGCACACTAGGCTTTGGTCTGCCAATCCAAGTTTCAACCATCTCAGGTATCTTGTTTGCTCTAGCCGTTACTGGTTACGTGATTAAAACGTCGAAAGGTAAAGGTGAAACAGAGCTAGCAGACGAAGAGAAACCAAAAGCAGTCACTGAAACTGCGTAAACCAACAATATCTTTGCTTGCGAAAAAGGCTCCTTCGGGAGCCTTTTCTTTGTCGCAGATAAAACAAAAGCCAGCAGTAGATGCTGGCTTTAAGCCATAGCGAAAGCTTAATCAACTTGCTTTATTTGTAGCTCTTTAGGCACTTCAAAGAACATGTTTTCTTCACGGCCTTGGATCTCTTCGACAGAGCGCGTACCTACCAGATCTTTAATACGATCTAGGATCTTATTAACCAGTTCTTCTGGCGCAGAAGCTCCAGCAGTTACGCCGACTCTCACTTTACCTTCAAACCACTGAGGCTCGATGTCTTCAGGGCAGTCGGTTAGATAACCCGGTGTGCCTAGCTTCTCTGCAAGCTCTTTTAGGCGAGTCGAGTTAGATGAGTTTTTAGAGCCAACCACAATTACAACATCCACATCGGTCGCCATTTCACGCACGGCATCTTGACGGTTTTGCGTTGCGTAGCAGATATCATCTTTACGAGGGCCTTGAATATCAGGGAATACGCGTCGCAGCTCTTCAATCACATCCGCAGTTTCATCCACAGACAGTGTTGTTTGGCTAACGTAGTGTAAGTGACTTGGATCTTTCACTTTCTCTTTTAAGCTAACCACATCTGCCGGAGTTTCAACCAGGTACATGCCGCCTTGCTCACTCGCATATTGCCCCATAGTGCCTTCGACTTCGGGATGGCCTGCGTGTCCTATCAGTACAACTTCCATATGTTTACGGCTTGCACGCGCCACTTCCATATGAACTTTAGTCACCAAAGGGCAAGTGGCGTCAAATACGGTTAAATCACGCTCTTTGGCTTCTTTACGTACCGCTTGAGATACACCATGAGCCGAGAAGATTACGATGTTGTCATCAGGTACTTCATGTAACTCTTCAACAAAGATAGCGCCACGTTGTTTTAGCCCTTCCACCACAAATCGGTTGTGTACCACTTCATGGCGTACGTAGATTGGCGGTTGGTACATTTCGAGTGCTCGCTCAACAATGCTGATCGCGCGATCAACACCGGCACAAAAGCCACGTGGGTTAGCTAACTTAATTTTCATTTCATTGCTCATGATGATTATATTTTCGCTTTGGCTCGCTATTCTACTGACAAAATTTCAACTTCAAAAGTCACATCTTGTCCTGCTAGAGGGTGGTTAAAGTCAACGGTCACTGAGTCCCCAGCAATTTCTTTAATGATTCCAGGAATTTCCATCCCATCAGGGCCTGAAAACGCCATAATCGTTCCTACTTCAACTTCTGCGTCACCAACAAACTTAGTTCTGTCCATATGGTGGATATTGTCTGGGTTAGGCATACCAAACGCGTCTTGCGCTTTAAGCTCAATGGCCTTTTTCTCGCCACTACTTAGCCCGAGAAGACACTGTTCAAAGTTATCACTTAAGCTGCCATCACCAATCACTAGCTTGGCTGGTTTTCCCATATTGTGGGTACTATCGGCAACAGAGCCATCTTTCATTTTAATGGTAAAGTGCAGAGTTACTGCTGAATCTTGGGCAATGGTAGTCACGTTACTGCTTCCTTGAGGTCGTTATTTTTATAGGTGTATACCCTAAATAGTTGAAGCTGCGGCTTCAAATATGACGGGTATACTAAAAAGCGCTACCGGAATCAACCGACAGCGCCTAGGGTTATTCAATTTATCACGAATTAGGCTTTGGCATCTTCTTTCTTGCGAAAGCCATCAAGAATAATCATTGCTGCACCAATACAGATAGTGGTATCGGCTAAGTTGAATGCTGGCCAGTGATAATTACCCCAGAAGAAGTCTAAGTAGTCGACCACAAAGCCATGGACAACACGGTCAAACACATTACCCACAGCACCACCAATAATCATGGCGTAAGCAATGTTGTTCCATTTTTCTCGTGCCGGAAGTTTGCTCATCCAGTAAGTCAGCATACCTGTTACCGCAAACGCGATACCGGTAAATAGCCAACGTTGCCAACCCGCTTGGTCGCTCAAAAAGCTAAACGCAGCACCATAGTTATGGACATACAATAGATTAAAGAAAGGCAGTACCTCAATTCGATTCGCCCAGCCATAACCCATGTTATCCATTACGAATAGCTTGATGCCAATATCCGCAAGGAAGATAACCAAGGCTAGCCACAGCCAACGTACGCCTGATTGCTTTAGAGTAAATGTTTGTTCGCTCATAAAGTTCCTAAAAATAACCCCAGTAGATACTGGGGCTAGATTATTTTAATAAAGTTCCGCTAATCTTAAGCGAATTTGCGTACTTCGCCTTCGCCATCAACGTTAGACACACAACGACCACAGATTTTCTCGTGACCTGCGATTGTGCCAACATCTGGAGTGTGGTGCCAGCAGCGGTCACACTTCTCGTTTTTAGTTGCTTTCACTTCAACAAACAGACCTTCGACATCTGTTGCTTGCGCCGCTTCTGATTTCTCGCTTAGAGGCTTAACAACCGCTGCTGAAGTCAGTAGAGCAAAACGTAGCTCATCTTCTAGCTTGCTTAGTTTCGCCGCTAGTGCATCATCAGCGTAAAGCGTCACTTCAGCTTGCAGAGAACCACCAATTGTCTTCTCTTTACGAGCGTCTTCTAGCAGTTTGTTTACACCACCACGAACCGCTTGGATTTCAGCCCAGAATTCGTTGTTCAGCTCTTCACCTTCAACTAGACCGAACAGACCTTCATACCACTCGCCTGTAAAGACAAACTTATCGCGCTCGCCTGGCATCTCGTTCCAGATCTCGTCTGCAGTGAACGACATGATTGGCGCCATCCAACGAACAAGCGCTTCTACGATGTAGTAAAGCGCTGTCTGACAGCTACGTTGAGCGTGACCGCCTAGTTTCGCTGTGTACTGGCGGTCTTTAATCACGTCTAGGTAGAATGAGCCCATTTCGATAGAACAGAACTGCATTAAGCGCTGTGTTACTGCGTGAGTGTTGTACTCACCGTAAGCTTTAACGATCTCTTCTTGTGCCGCTAGTGCACGACCTACAGCCCAACGGTCTAAAGCAACCATTTCTTCAGCAGGAACGAGATCCGTTGCTGGGTTAAAGCCGCTTAGGTTAGCAAGGAAGAAACGCGCTGTGTTACGGATACGACGGTACGCATCTGCAGAGCGTTTTAGGATTTCATCAGAAACCGCAACTTCACCTGTGTAGTCAGTTGAAGCAACCCATAGGCGCAAGATATCTGCACCTAGCTTGTTAGTCACATCTTTTGGCGC
The DNA here is from genome assembly GCF_059834185.1 of Vibrio sp. R10-SG3-ISO10. Taxonomy (NCBI): domain Bacteria; kingdom Pseudomonadati; phylum Pseudomonadota; class Gammaproteobacteria; order Vibrionales; family Vibrionaceae; genus Vibrio; species Vibrio sp. R10-SG3-ISO10. The sequence continues at coordinate 247,172 of NZ_JCBDHG010000024.1, read as the reverse complement.
AACTACGTTACCGATAGATTTCGACATCTTACGGCCTTGACCGTCAACCACGAAACCGTGAGTAAGCACTTGCTTGTATGGCGCTTCGTCTTTCATCGCGATTGATGAAATTAGTGAAGACTGGAACCAACCGCGGTGTTGGTCAGAGCCTTCTAGGTATAGGTCTGCCGACGCGCCGTTGTACTCTTCACGAGCATCAACAACTGAGTAGTGAGTCACACCTGAATCGAACCATACGTCTAGCGTATCGAGTACTTTCTCGTACTTATCCGCTTCTTCACCTAGTAGGTCAGAGATTTCTAGGTCCCACCAAGCTTGAATGCCTTTCTCTTCAACTAATTGAGCCACTTTCTCAATCAGCTCTAAAGTGTTTGGATGAAGCTCTGCCGTTTCTTTGTGAACGAATAGAGCGATTGGCACCCCCCAAGTACGTTGACGAGAGATACACCACTCTGGGCGACCTTCAATCATACCTTCGATGCGGCTTTGACCCCACTCTGGCATCCACTCAACACCTTTGATTGACTCTAGTGCTTTTGCACGTAGGCCAGCTTGGTCCATAGACACGAACCATTGTGGTGTTGCACGGAAGATGATTGGAGTTTTGTGTCTCCAACAGTGAGGGTAGCTGTGCTCGTAAGCGTGGTGATGTAGCAGTGCGCCTTTCTCTTTTAGCGTTTCAACAACTGCATCATTAGCCTTGAATACGTGTTGGCCAGCAAAAAGCTCAGTATCCGGCAGGTAAACACCGTTTGAACCGACTGGGTTAGCCACTTCTAGGTTGTATTTGTTACCGACTGCAAAGTCTTCTTGACCGTGACCAGGTGCTGTGTGAACCACACCAGTACCAGAATCCGTAGTTACGTGATCGCCAAGGATCGCAGGAACCGTGAAGTCGTAGAATGGGTGATTAAACTGAGATAGCTCAAGGTCGCTACCTTTTGCAAAGCCAAGGTTATGGAAGTGCTCGATACCCGCACGATCCATCACATCTTTCGCTAGCTCAGAAGCAACGATGATACGCTCCTTCGACTCACCTTCTACTTGGATCAAGACATACTCTAAATCATCACGTAGACATACTGCGCGGTTTGCTGGCAGTGTCCAAGGTGTGGTTGTCCAGATAACGATTGAGATATCGCCTTCGCCTTCATGACCTTCGTTCAATGAGAACTTAGATAGAAGCGCTGCTTCATCTGCCGCTTTAAAGCGTACGTCGATAGATGGAGAAACTTTATCTTTGTACTCTACTTCTGCTTCAGCAAGTGCAGAGCCACAGTCTGTACACCAGTGAACTGGTTTGAAACCTTTTAGTAGGTGGCCGTTATCAGCAATCTTACCAAGTGCACGGATGATGTTTGCTTCAGTCGCAAAATCCATAGTGCGGTAAGGCTTATCCCACTCACCCATAATACCTAGGCGTTTGAAGCTCTCTTTTTGACCTTCTACCTGACCTGCCGCGTACTTACGACACTCTTCACGGAACTCAGCCGCAGAGATTTTTTGACCTGGTTTGCCTTTTTTCTTTTCTACCATTAGTTCAATTGGTAGACCGTGACAGTCCCAACCAGGAATGTACGGTGCATCAAAACCAGAAAGTGTTTTGGATTTAATAATAATGTCTTTAAGAATCTTGTTTAGTGCGTGACCAATGTGAATGTCACCATTCGCGTATGGAGGGCCATCGTGTAGAACGAAAGATTTTTTGCCTTTCTTCGCTTTACGGATCTCACCGTAAAGGTCTTCTTTATACCAACGCTTAAGCATTTCTGGCTCACGATTTGCCAGATTGCCACGCATCGGAAACCCTGTTTCAGGAAGGTTCAGGGTATCTTTATACTCACTCATCGATTCTTAATTCCGTTGTGTTGGGTGACAGTTAGACATTATGCCAAGCAGCGAACTAAACCGCTTGGGCTTTATACTGATGCAGCCACACCCTTGCTGCTTCAGCATCCAATTCAATTTGTTGTTTCAAAGCTTCGAACGATTCAAATTTATGTTCGTCGCGAATCTTATCTAAAAGTACGATTTCTAGCTGTTTGCCATATAAGTTGGCTTTAAAGTCGAATAAATGTACTTCGAGTTGTTGGCGTACGCCATTAACTGTCGGTCTATTACCGATATTGGCAACACCGCCGACAGGTTCTTCGCCCAAGCCCAAAGCTTGCACGGTATACACGCCAGAGACTGGCGATACGCAACGTTTTAGTGGAATGTTCGCCGTCGGAAAACCGATCGTTCTGCCGAGTTTTCTCCCGTGAGAAACTCGCCCACTAATACTGTAATCACGCCCAAGCATTTCAGCGGCTTGCTCAAGCTGATCTTGCGCTAAGGCTTCTCTAATCGCAGTACTGCTTACACGTAACTGTTGTAAACAGAAGCTTTGAGTGCTTACCACTTCAAAACCGTACTTTTTGCCTGCTTCTTGCAGCATGGCAAAATTGCCTTTTCGGCCACGACCAAAGCAGAAATCGTCACCTACGACGAGAAACTTAACACCCAAACGCTTCACCAACAAGTCACTAATAAACTCGTCAGCACTTTGATTAGCGAATTGATGATTAAAGTTCACGCAAAGCAGCCTTTCGATATTCAATTTGCTCAACTGAACAAACTTATCTCTAAGACGCGTTAAGCGCGCAGGTGCTTTATCTTTAGCAAACAGCTCCAATGGTTGAGGGTCAAATGTCATTACAATTGAAGGCAAACTTAATTGTTTAGCTTGCTCAGACACTTGGCGTAAAACTTCTTGATGCCCGAGGTGAACACCATCGAAATTTCCGATCGTCAATACACACCCTTGATGGTGTGGTTTGATGTTGTGAATACCTCGAATCAATTCCATTGGAGACTACTAAAAACTAATTTATTGACTACAAATTCTCAAAAAAAGAATTAACGTTGCGTGAAACTGACGGATTATATACTAATCACCCTTATTCTGTCGCCGCTTTTAGATCTTTTAAACGAACACCCATAATAAGCAGTGACAACAGGTAAACACCCGCGCCTAATCCAATCAATGCCGTTAACCACATCACTCGCTCTAGCAATGTCCAAGTTAGCCACACACTCATCTCTTCTAACTGCCACAAAATCGCACCAACCATTAAGCCACCAGCAATAACAAGCTTGGCTATAAACAGTAACGTTCTTTTGGTCAGGTGATAGACACCCGCAATGTGCAAGCCTCTATATAGAAGAGACATATTTACAAAGGCAGACAATGCGGTTGCAATGGCAAGACCAACATAACCATAGAACCAAGCGAAGATAGCGTTGAAAACCATATTGGTTACCATCGCGATGATGCCATATTTCACTGGCGTTTTGGTGTCTTGGCGCGAGTAGTAACCTGGAGCCAGTACTTTAATCAACATAAAGTTGAGTAAGCCTGACGCGTAAGCAACCAGAGACATCGAGGCATAGTTCACGTCTTGGGGAGTAAACTCTCCACGCATAAACAGCACCATTAGCATAGGTTTGGCCAATACCATCAAACCAAGCATGGCCGGAATGCCGAGTAAGGTGACCATACGTACGCCCCAATCCATGGTTTGCGCAAAACCGTCATTATGATCATCGACATGTTTTCGAGACAAGGCAGGCAGAATGACTGTTGCGATAGCAATACCAAATAAGCCAAGCGGAAACTCTAACAGTCGATCCGAGTAATAAAGCCAACTGATAGAACCGGTCTGAAGGAAACTGGCGATAAACGTATCGAACAATAGGTTAATTTGGCTAACAGAAACACCAAACAGTGCTGGAATCATTAACGTGCGAATCTTAACTACACCCGGATCACGCCAGCCCCACTTAGGCTTAACCATAACTCCCGCCTTAATCAGAAACGGGATCTGGAATAAAAACTGAACTAAACCGCCAAGGAACACACCTATCGCTAGACCTATTTCAGGTTGTGATAATTGAGGCGCAATAAACCACGCCGATAAAATGATCATCACATTGAGAAAAACCGGCGTAAAAGAAGAGACTGCAAATTTACCTAGCGTATTAAGAATCGCTCCCGACAAAGCGACAAAGGTGATAAACCATAAGTACGGGAAAGTAATTTTGAGCATTAAGCTCGCGAGCTCAAACTTTTCCGCCGAAGGTCCTCCGTTAAGCCAGTCTAAAAACCAGCCGAATCCAAACAGCGCGGTCACCACACCAGAACCTAAAACGCCGAGCACAGTAACAATAGAGACAATAACGCCTAATGTACCCGCTGCTCTCGCGATGAGCTGACGAGTTTTATCCATCTCTCCAGCGGCATGATATTCCGTCAATACAGGAACAAAGGCTTGTGAAAATGCACCTTCAGCAAATAGGCGCCTTAAAAAGTTAGGGATTTTGTTGGCAAAAAAGAACACATCGGCACTGGCACCAGCCCCCATAAGATTGGCAACAACAACATCTCGAACCAAGCCTAAAACTCGAGAGATCAAGGTCATAGCACTAACTATCATGCCTGACTTGAGTAGGCGTTTACTCACATTTACCTCGGGAATCAAAAATTTTGCTCTACTTTACAACAGGAATGTCATAACCAGAGCAGATTAGTATTAGCATTGAAAAAAAAATACTGTTAGAATCCCCGCCATCTTAACCGTGAAGACCTTTCAAACCAAAATTAGTTTGGCTAGATTGGTTTTTGCACAAATTATTTGACATTTAAGCGCAAATGAGGGATATTCCTCGCCCTTAAATTGTCACTGAACTAAGTTTTTGGGAGTTAGACCCTTGGCAAATAGTAAATCTGCTAAGAAGCGCGCTATCCAGGCTGAGAAACGTCGTCAGCACAACGCTAGCCGTCGCTCAATGATGCGTACTTACATGAAGAAAACTGTTGCTGCTATCGAAGCAGGCGACAAAGCTGCTGCAACTGAAGCATTTGCTGCAGTTACACCAATCCTAGACCGCATGGCGACTAAAGGCCTTATTCACAAGAATAAAGCTGCACGTCATAAGTCTCGTTTCGCTGCTGCAATCAAAGCTCTTTAATAGAACTCTGATTTCCCAGTGAAAGAAAAAACCGGCAATTGCCGGTTTTTTTATGTCTAAATTTCGAGGCTAAACAACAAACCTCGATAAATCTACTATTTCTCTGAACAGTAAAGGTCGTGCAGCAATTGGATCATTGCTTTCACTTCTTCACTACTCAAAGTGTAATAAACTGTCTGTGCCTCTTTTCGAGTATTGACCAAACCATCTCTTCGCAACCACGCTAGGTGCTGAGATAAAGCAGATTGGCTTAACTCCAACTTACTGCACAATTCCCCTACTGACAGCTCTTGATTGTGTAATAAGCACAAGATCTGAAGACGCCTCTCATTGGCCATCGCCTTAAGCAGTACTACAGCCTGAGCAGAGTTCTTTTCCATCTCTTGTAGATTCATCGGCCACTACCTCTTCCTACAACAATACTTCTACAAACATCAGCCTTACACAATAAGTAACGCTGTCGATCAGTCACCAGATTCACTGTGTATTTAATTATATTAGAGTGAATTATTTCAAATATTAATCGAATTGTAACAACTAATCTATTTGTTCAAATAGATCGGAGTCTAATTAAATAGGGTTGTGAAGTCTGCATCACAAACATTCTTCACCGCTGGGTGCTGAATCATACGCTCCGCAAATATGACATAGTACTCTTCTTTTAACTCATCAATATGGCCGATAAGTTGTAGAGGAAGGTCGCTTTCGACTTCAGACATATAGATAGAAGGGGCTAAGAAAATCACATCATGGTGGTAACGAGCAAAGGCTTTCATTAAAGCGACGTCGTCAAATTCACCTAAGATATTAGGCTGCAACCCCTGACGGTCAAACCACTGCAACACTTTACGTCCCATCGCTGTACGGCTACCGGGAATAAGCAGTTTGCGCTGCTCTAATACTGCAGGAAAGCTAACATTATCGACGTTACCTGAACAGAAGAAGCTCATATTGGATTCACCGAGCTTTTTGCTGTACAGACCAGGGCTCTGACTAGAGTCGACTGGGCAATCAGACAAAATCATATCCAGCTTATGCTGTGCGAGTTGCTCTAGTAGCATCTCGTGAGTTGATTCGAAACAGCGTAGATGAATACTGTTATCTTCAGGAACGGTGGTTAGTAGTATTTTACTCACTAATCGCTTTGATAAGGCATCTGCTACACCGACATCAAATAGAATGTTAGAACGCTGACTGTAGTTAACAATATCTAGCATCTCATAGCTCAGGCCAAACATTCGGTCGGCATACTTAAACACTAGCTGCCCAAGCTCAGTAGGTTCAACACTACGGCCATTGCGCTTAGTTAACTTACCATCCATACGTTCTTCTAGTGCTTTAATCTGTCCAGTAACAGTTTGCGGAGTGAGAAACAGAGCATCGGCTGCCTTAGTAACAGAGCCTTGCTTACATACCATCCAGAAGTAATAAAGGTGGTTGTAGTTTAAGTGTGACATAGAGAAATACTCTTCTTATTTTAGTGTGTAGGTTATAGCAAATGCGGCGCATGACAACAATAATTCGACAAAACCTACCTTATATTCACTTACTGTAACTTTTACCGAAACTAGGATTATAAATATGACAATGAAGTGTCACAAACCGGCTCACAATCGAAAATTTTCTGCGATTTTTTCGATTCTAATCACATCCTAAAGGCATCCACAAAAACAATTATTATTACATGCAAAACAACAACTTAAATAAATCGTAAATTTCAAATTACGGCAACACACTCTCTACTCAAATAAAAAAAAACCTATTACACACAACTGTAATATTACTGAAATATTTCCCCTCTAACATCGCCCTCAGTTTCAACAACAGACCAAAACTAAGACATTAACGGTCCACGGAGAAAATGATTATGAACCAAGCTACTACTACAGCGGCGCCAATTTCGAGCACTACTCGCTGGTTGCGCTGGGCTAACTTGGCATTCATGTTGTATCTGCTACTTCTAGCGGTATCTATGGTAGGCAGTGGTTTCAAATGGGCAACAGGCGATCAAGCTAAAGTTCTATTTGAATTTGCATCTCACCCAGTAGCAGGTTTGATGATCGGTCTAGTCGCAACAGCACTTATCCAATCTTCAAGTACAGTAACTTCAATTATCGTGGGCCTAGTGGCCGGCGGTCTTCCGGTAGAAACAGCTATCCCTATGGTGATGGGTGCGAACATCGGTACAACAGTAACCAACACTCTAGTTTCTCTAGGTCACGTTCGTTGCAAAGAAGAGTTTAAGCGCGCATTTGCAAGTGCGACTATCCACGACTTCTTCAACCTATTAGCGGTTGCGATCTTCCTACCTATCGAAATGATGTTTGGTATTCTTGATAAGATCTCACACTGGTTAGTATCTCCATTCCTAGCAACTGGCGATATGAGCATTAAAGGTTTGAACTTCATTAAGCCTCTAACCAAGCCAGTAGTAAGCGCAGTTAAGGAGCCACTAGCAACATTCGGTGACCAAATGGGCGGTATCTTGCTTATCGTATTAGGTATCGCGACTATCTTCGTTGCAATCACCGTAATGGGTAAGCTAATGAAGAGCCTAATGGTTGGCCGTGCTCGTGAGATTCTAAAGAACGCAATTGGTCGTGGTCCAATCCACGGTATCTTCTCTGGCTCTATCGTAACAGTACTTGTACAGTCTTCTTCTACGACAACAAGTCTAATGGTTCCACTAGTAGGTTCTGGTGTACTTAAAGTGCGTGACGTTTACCCATTCACTCTAGGTGCCAACATCGGTACTTGTATCACCGCTCTATTAGCAGCGACTGCAGTATCAGGTGAGTTTGCAGTATTCGCACTACAGATTGCTCTAGTACACCTAGTGTTCAACATCTTGGCGACAGTATTCATCTACGGTATTCCATTCCTACGTGAACTACCTGTAAAAGGTGCAGACTTAATCTCTGACATGGCTGTGAAAAACAAAGCGGTTGTAGCTGGTTACCTATTAGCAGTGTTCGTTGCACTGCCAGGCACAATCCTAGCGTTGACAGCTTAATACCAAGACCATCGCTTATTACAAAGCCCGCAACTTAAGTTGCGGGCTTTTTGCATTTCGAGAAGCGAGAAGCGAGAAGCGAGAAGCGAGAAGCGAGAAAATTTGAGCATCAGGGATGCTGAGTCACGAGGAGAGTTTTCTATTAATTTCAGATAATTACAATAATATCACGTTTTCTCTAGCAACTTTCGATTTACGTTTTACGAACATGTCTCGAAGGGTGAAGCCCGGTCTCGACTCTCGAGCGCAGCATTCTCGCCTATCGAGGGCGCAGCCCGTTCCCGCCTCCTTTCCCCTACAAAAAAGCCGCCCTATTTTAGGCGGCTTAGTAATTCATATCGTCTTGTTAGACTGAGAATGGATACTGAATCGGGTCGTGGTGCTCGTAACCTTCAACCCAGAAATCATCGAGTGTTACCCAAGTTTCCAAATCTTCTAGTGACTTAATCTCAGGATTAATATGAAACGTTGGCGCTTCTAGTGGTTCACGCTTTAGCTGTACATCACGCATCAGCTCAAGTTGATCTTCATAGATATGAGCGTTAACAATCTTGTGGTACGCCTGCCCCGCTTTCTTGCCAGTAATCTGAGCCATAATCGCGAGGAACACATATACTTGAACCATATTGAAGTTAAGCCCTAGAGGCACATCACAAGAGCGCTGAGTGCTGTTCAAGTACAAGGTATCACCTAACAAGGAGAAGTGATGACTGTACATACACGGGCGCAGACAGCCCATGTGGAACTCACCTGGGTTGTAGAAGTTTAGGATTTCACCACGGTCATCGACGCCACGCGTTAAATCATCAACGATTTTACGTAGCTGGTCGATATGACCGCCATCTGGCTTAGCCCAGGCGCGACCTTGCACACCGTAAACGCGCCCCATATCATCTTCACCCTTACGGTAAGGATTGTTGAGCCACGCCTCATTGAGGTTTGCGTTAGCATCCCAAGTTTTGGTGCCTAGCTTACGAAAATCTTCAGCATTGTCGTAACCACGAATGTAACCAAGTAGCTCAGCAACCGCGGCTTTCCAGAAACTCTTACGAGTCGTTACTAACGGGAACTGGTTGTTCGCGACATCATAAGTTAGATCTGCATTGATCACCGTTAGGCAACGCTTGCCGGTGCGCTCATTTTCAATCCACTCACCTTGGTCAACGATACGCTGACAGAGATCTAAATACTGTTTCACACCAATTCCTTACTTCGTTTGTTGTGGTAGTTCATCTTTGTAATGACCACGTTTATACGCCCAAACCATCATCAGGATACCAATCAGCACCATAGGTAGGGATAAGATTTGTCCCATAGAGATAAATCCACCAAACAGACCTAGATGTGCATCCGGTTCACGTACGTATTCGACTAGGAAACGGAATGTACCATATCCCGCTAAAAATAGCCCTGATACTGCGCCAAGAGGACGTGGTTTCTTGATAAACCAATTCAAGATAAAGAACAGCACGATCCCTTCGAGGAACATTTCATACAGCTGAGATGGGTGACGCGGCAGTGGACCACCATTAGGGAAGACAAATGCCCATGGCACATCTGTAACGCGTCCCCACAGCTCACTGTTCATAAAGTTACCGAGTCGGCCCATACCTAAACCAAACGGCACTAGTGGAGCAATGAAGTCCGCCACGCCAAAGAAGGTACGTCCATTCTTTTTCGCATACCAGAACATGGCAGTGATGACACCCAGTAGGCCGCCATGGAATGACATGCCACCTGTCCACACCTTAAATAGGTAAAGCGGGTCTTGAATGAAAAGATCAAAGTTGTAGAAGATAACGTAGCCGACTCGGCCACCAATAACCACACCCAAGAATCCAGCGAACAGAAGATCCGAGACTTGCTCACGCGTCCAACCACTATCTGCTTTGTCTGCACGGCGATTTGCCAACCATAACGCAAAAGCAAAGCCGACTAGATACATTAATCCATACCAGCGGATAGAAAGCGGCCCAATGGACACAAGTACAGGATCGATATTTGGAAAAGTTAGATATCCCTGAGACATAGGAGGATTACTCTTTTTGAAGTTCTGACGATTTTATTTGTATAGATGAGAGTGCTTTAGAGCAACATAGTTCCAGCAACAAACATTAAAAAAACTGCAAATATTTTTTTCAAAGTTGGTGTAGGTAACGACGTTGCAAGTTTTGCCCCTATGCGCGTCGTCAGCATCGAGGTCGACGCAATCGCAACCAAAGCGGGCAGATAGACATAACCGATGCTGTAATCAGGCAGCGCATCAACTTTATAGCCATGCAAAATAAAACCCGCCATGCCAGAGATAGCAATCATACAGCCACAAACTGAAGAAGAACCCACCGCTTTACGCATTTCGATGCCATGGCTGTTGAGAAACGGGACAGACAACGAGCCGCCTCCAATACCCGCTAAGCTCGAAACAACGCCAATCCCGGTGCCATAAGCCATAGTAGTCGCACTGCCTGGCATGGTTTTTTGTGACTTACCGCGGATAGAAAACAGCATTTGAATAGCCAACAGCAGCACAATGATACCAAACACTTTAGGTAGGTATTGAGCAGGGATCCACTCAGCAACATTCGCGCCTAAGAAGCCACCGACCACCACACCGGGCATCAGCCACTTAACGACAAACATATCGACATTACCGAGTTTGAAATGGTTTAGAGCCGATGAACCTGAGGTTGCAATAATGGTCGCAAGCGATGTTGCTAACGCAATTTGCATACTAATGCTGGCATCTATGCCTGCAGCAGGTAAAAGAAAAAGCAGTGCTGGTACAACGATTAATCCGCCACCAATACCGAGTAATCCTGCCATCACGCCAACGACAGCGCCAAGCAGCATAAAAGAAACAAGTAGTTCTATAGACACAATAATCCTTATTTTTTGCCCGCTCGAATAAAGCCGGCAAAGCCTTTACTTTCAAAAAATGATTGCATCATAGCATAAATGTCATGGCCGTAAGGTTGCATCAGCGCTTTGTCAGCAAGCGAACGTAATTCTTCCGTTTCAGTATGACGCAACAGGTACTTTACTTTTGCCACGTTCGACGTGTTCATACTCAAACTTCGGTAGCCTAAGCCAACCATTAAAAGCGCGCCGATTGGGTCACCGGCAAGTTCACCACAGATACATACAGGCAGGTTTAACTGCTGGCAGGTACGATGAATATGGCTTAAAGCCATAATAACCGATGGATGCATTGACTCATAAACATCTGCAACGCGAGCATTGTTTCGGTCAACCGCAAGCAGGTACTGGGTTAAGTCGTTAGTACCAATAGAAACAAAATCTACTTTGCTGGCAATTAGTGGCAGTAAATAGATCATCGATGGAACTTCAATCATCACACCGATCTGAGGCATCGCAATCTGATCATCAAGCTCTGCCACCTCTTCATAGGCGCGTGTAATCAGTTCAATGGCATCATCGAGTTCTTGGGCACCAGATACCATAGGCAGCAAAATACTTAGATTCTGATGCTTCGAGCTCGCTTTCATCATCGCGCGTATCTGCATTAAGAAGATGTCGGGATGATCGAGAGTAAAGCGAATACCACGCCATCCTAAGAATGGGTTATCTTCCTCAATAGGGAGATAAGGTAAGGCTTTGTCACCACCAACATCTAGCGTACGCATAACAACGCGCTTACTCGGGTAGCTGCTTAATACGGCTTGATACTGCTGAGTCTGCTCTTCTTCTGAAGGGAATCGGTGCTGAAGCAAAAACGAGATTTCAGTTCGGTACAGGCCTACCCCATCAACACCTTGGTTGATGGCAATATTGGTATCGGCACTTAACCCAGCATTCAACATCACTTCGATCCGTTGACCATCTTTGGTAAATGCAGGCTCTTCGATGCGCTGATTAACCATATTAGCCAACTCGCGCTCTTCGTTGGCAAGGGCACGATATTCACGTAGCAGTTGTCGATTGGGTGAAACGAGTATTTTACCGCTATAGCCATCAACAACGCCTTTCTTACCATTCAGTATTTTAGGGTTTAACGTGACACCCATGACCGCGGGGATACCTAATGCGCGCGACAAAATCGCCGCATGCGAGTTAGCTGCCCCTTCTAAAGAAATAACCGCCAGCAGTTTCTCTTTGGGGATCGATGCCAATAAGGTCGCGGTGAGTTCACGCACGACTAAGATTACAGGTTTATCAAAGGGCTGCTTTTCTTGGTCAGTATTGTGCAAAAAGAACAGTAACCGTTGGCCTAGCTCACGAATGTCTTGTGCTCGCTCTCGCAAGTAAACATCAGACATACGAGCAAAGCGGTTGGAGTATGACTCAACCACTTGGCGCAGCGCCCAGTCAGCACGATCCCCTTTTTGGATTTGCGCTTTAAGGTCTTTGCGCAGCATAGGATCGTTAAGTAAGTGGGTAAAAAGATCGAATATCGCTAAAGCGTCTTTGTTTATCTCGCTATCGAGCTTTTTACGCATGCGTCGAAAGTCATTCAACGCTTCTTCTATCGCCAGTAACAGCCACTCCTGCTCGCGATCAATATCTAATGTCGAGGCAGGATAAACATTACTCAGTTCAGGTTGGGTGTCGTCCCACCAAAACTCCCCAATCGCAACCCCAGAAGAGGCAGGAACACCACGGATTGCTTGCTGTTTTTTCTCTAATCGCCAATGACCTTGAGTTTGCGCATGAGCGATGATTACGGCGAGCTGCGCGGCAAGAGTGACCAGAAACGACTCTTCCATCTCATCAAACTGACGCGGGGTCTTCTGCTGAACGACGAGTACGCCAAGCACTTGTTTACGGTAAATAATTGGGGTTCCGAGGAAGCTTTGATAAACCTCCTCTCCCAGTTCGGAGAAGTATTTAAAATTGGGGTGTTTGGAGGCTTCCGCTAAGTTAAGCGGCTCAGCACTGCGTTTAACAAGGCCAACTAAGCCCTCGCTAAATCGGATATGAATTTTATCGCCTTTAAAACGCAGGCCCTGAGTCGCCATTAACTCAAGACGCTGCATTTCTTCATTAGCAAGATAGACGGTGCAACACTCAGTACTCATCGCACTGCATGTTTGTTTAACTAAAATATCTAAGGCCTGATGAACTTCTTCTACCTTAGAAACTTGTTCAACTATTTCCCTTAGTTGAGAAAGCATGTCTACCCTCTTCGGTGCTTACGTTTGCCTTTTACTTTACGCTGTTTAAATGGCATTGCCATTGATGCAAACTCTTTCATTGCGCGACGATAAACATCACGCTTAAAAGAAACCACTTGTCTGACTGGATACCAATAGCTTACCCAACGCCAACCATCAAATTCAGGGGAACTGCCACGCAACATATCAATTCGTGATTCATCACAATCGAGTCGCAGCAGAAACCATTTCTGTTTCTGTCCGATACAAACAGGTTTTGAATCCCAACGAACAAGACGTTTTGGTAGCTTGTACCTTAACCAATGACGACTTGTCGCGACGATCTTTACATCGTTCTTTGTAAGACCAACCTCTTCATACAACTCCCTATACATTGCCTGCTCAGGGGTCTCACCTTCATCAATTCCACCTTGAGGAAATTGCCAAGAGTGTTGTCCGTATCGTTTAGCCCAGAAGACCTGACCATGGCTGTTACAGATTACAATTCCCACGTTTAAGCGGTAACCATCGCCATCTATCACTGGCCAACCTCTAATAAAATCTTTAATTACAGTGATTTTTCCACATATCCCCAGTAGGAGCAAACTTACTAGTGTGACTAGGGCAGAAAATATTGCTTTCCCACCCACCAATGGATAACTTTTAACCAAAACAAAGGTTACTCACACCACAGTGAGACATAGACCACATTTATTCACCTTTTCTGTGTATAACTATGTGAAGAATCAATGAGAAAGTGATCAATAGGTAAGCAAGGCGTAGTTTGCCAGCCAAAAACGATCAAACCAAACTAAACTACAATCAATAAAAACAAACACTTATTTAGAAATAGTTTTATATATGCTTGTTCCATATCATCGTTTCTTCCTCTCAATACAGATCGGTCAAAGATCAACCACAGATGATTTTATCCACACCAGTTAAGCCAACTCTACCTATACGCCTAAAATTTCAAGTGTTTTTTCATCGCCAAACCCCTGTTTATTCATACATATCAGTACCAATTTGCAAGTTTCTCCAATTAAGCTGTGGATAACCTTTTAATTGATGATCTTTCACTCATAACGATCATTCTCTCTACAGTCGTAATTTTCTTCCGCTGGGTTACAATGAGCCAACTTTCAACTCTGTTGCAAAACCAATGAAGCCAGAACCGACTACAGAACAAGAACTGCTTGAGCGAGCAAAAAGCATCGCAGGTGTTAGCTTTGCCGATCTGGCAGAGGAAGCCGACATAGAAGTTCCGCCGGATCTTCGCCGTGATAAAGGCTGGGTCGGCCAACTATTAGAATGGCACCTTGGCGCAACAGCAGGTAGTAAACCTACTCAAGATTTTGAGAAGTTGGGTATCGAGCTAAAAACCATTCCGATTGGATACTCAGGCAAGCCATTGGAAACGACTTTTGTTTGTGTCGCGCCTCTTATTGGCGTTCATGGCCTCACCTGGGAAACAAGCCATGTTCGCAACAAGCTTTCGAGAGTATTGTGGATTCCAGTGGAAGGCGAAAGGGAGATCCCATTAGCACAGCGTTGTGTAGGTTCACCTTTGATCTGGTCCCCGAGCATTGAAGAAGAGCAACAACTTAAAGCCGATTGGGAAGAGTTGATGGAACTCATAGTACTAGGCCGAGTGGAGCAAATTAACGCTCGTCATGGCGAGGTTTTACAGCTACGCCCCAAAGCAGCGAACAGCCGCGTCCTGACCGAAGCCTATGGAGCAAGCGGCAAACCAATAAAAACGCTGCCAAGAGGATTCTATCTAAGAACTCAATTCACAGCGCGTATTCTTGAAAACCACTATGTTTAGTGCGTGGTAAGAGATAACTCCAAATCGTGATAGAGAGGTCCATCACTGGCACCACATTCATCGTAGGCGTTATGCAATCGTAGGTATGCTCGTTCCACACCTAGTCTCGTTAATTCCTCTTTCACTAGCTCTAGCGAGTCGAAATGCACTGGCTCATCGTCGATCTTTATTGGCTCTATTTTGTGCTTGTACTCGACGGCTAATAGATATTGGGATAGGTCTGAACAACCGATAACAAACACCTTTGGCGGTTGATAGCTGTCTTTATGATGACCATGAATCCACTTATCTAACTGACTTTTTTGCATAGTTCACCTCCAATAATCAGTATTAGCCAACTTTGCAAAATTTGCGAATTTGTTATCACTCACTCTTTTCTATTCATACTCAAATCCCCTATAGTGGGATCACATCCCCGTAACGACAAGGAAGATCGATGCAATACAACAAGTTACCCCATTCTACTTTGGAAGTGAGTAAGATCTGTCTTGGCACCATGACGTTTGGTGAACAAAATACTGAGCAAGAAGCTTTTAGCCAGCTTGATTACGCACTTGAGCGTGGTGTGAATTTTATTGATACCGCAGAAATGTACCCTGTGCCGCCAAAAGCGAATACTCAGGGATTAACCGAGCAGTACATTGGAAACTGGCTTGCTAAATCAGGCAAGCGTGAAAAGGTCGTTTTGGCCACCAAGGTTGCGGGTCCAAGAAACGTCCCTTATATCCGCGAAAACATGAGTCTAGATCGGAAAAATATCCATCTTGCTATTGATGATAGCCTGAAGCGGTTACAAACCGATTATGTTGATCTTTACCAACTGCATTGGCCACAAAGGCAAACCAACTGCTTCGGTCAACTAAACTACCCTTACCCTGATGCTCAGGAAGAGGTGACATTAATTGAAACGCTCGAAGCGCTCGCTGAGCTAATTAAAGCAGGGAAAGTTCGCTATATCGGAGTTTCCAATGAAACGCCTTGGGGGGTGATGACTCTGCTTCGTTTAGCGGAAAAGCACGAGCTACCAAGAATTGTCTCGATTCAAAACCCTTACAACTTACTCAATCGAAGTTTTGAAGTGGGTTTGTCTGAAATAAGCCACTATGAAGGCGTTCAGCTACTCGCATATTCCCCACTCGCGTTTGGCTGCCTAAGTGGTAAATATCTAAATGGAGCACGTCCTGAAGGGGCTCGATGCTCTCTATTCGAAC
This sequence comes from Vibrio sp. R10-SG3-ISO10, assembly GCF_059834185.1. Lineage (NCBI taxonomy): Bacteria > Pseudomonadati > Pseudomonadota > Gammaproteobacteria > Vibrionales > Vibrionaceae > Vibrio > Vibrio sp. R10-SG3-ISO10. The sequence goes on along the minus strand of NZ_JCBDHG010000024.1, from coordinate 230,999 downwards.
GCTTTGTTCGTTATTTTACTCCTCAAGGAGAACAAGCGACACAAGCGTACGTCGATCTCGCCAGGCAACATGGTTTAGACCCCGCGCAAATGGCGTTGGCATTTGTTAACCAAAGGCCGTTTGTCGCATCCAACATCATTGGCGCGACAAACTTGGAACAGCTTAAATCAAATATTGATAGTTTAGATGTCGTATTAACAGATGAGTTGCTTCAAGGAATTCAAGAGATTGGTACGACTTACTCCAACCCTTGTCCATAATCTGTCGTTACAGAAATAGCGGGGCAGGTGAAGCGCCTGCCCCTGAGATTACGTTGGTATTCGCGCACTAAGGACACGACGAAGATGACGGATACGACGTTCGGCTTTGACGCTATCTGGTTCAGTGAATCCTATTGGACGACCATCTTGTTCCAGACCGATATCTCGCAGCAAACGTTCGTTATTCCATGGGATGTCGAAAGTGCTGCGGCGTAGTTTACGTTTCCAATCACGTTCTTCTCGGCGTAGATCCGCTTTGACCAAAAGAGTGGCAAGTTTTAGGTATACAGAATGACTCATGAGTTTTCTCCAGTTGAGTTTGAAGCTGGGAAAAGATCAACGAATCATTAGATCAAGAGTGTTTTAATTCGCTGCTTTTCCGCAGCCAATTAAAAAAGGTTACGGATTAATTACATGGTTTTATCTAGTTTTCGATCGGCTACAAACGTATTGCGTGTAATAGCATCCATTGCGGGAATGGTTTGATCGACAGACGCACAGATAAATGATTGAACAGTGAAATGTTTCATTGTGCGCCTCCTAGCTAATGTATTAATCCAAATATTTTGATGGGTTTGAGCCTTAGCTCATGGTTAAATTCTATTCATATCAGGTGATATTTCAACCACCTTACTGCATAAATGTTCAAAACAATTTTTTAACCTAGAAATAATCATTTTGAGCTTTTGATTATAAGATATTCAGCCAAGGAATATTGCATGTGCAATAGATCATATCGCTTATATAAGTAAAGCCGCACTTTCATAAGCGCGGCTTTTATTTACAAAACAATCAATTAGGCAGGTATATCTGAGATAAGGTTATGCTTGTTTAACAATCGATACATAGTTGCACGCGATACACCTAGCTCTTTTGCTGCCATGGAAACTTGACCTGAATGAGACTCTAGCACCAACAACAAGGCATCTCTTTCACTACGCTCACGGATACTCTTTAAGCTGCGGCGGCTATCACTGCGCTTAGGTAGGTCTAGGTGTGGTTCGTCAAGCATCACGGTATCTGACATAAGCACGATACGTTTGATCTGGTTCATCAGTTCGCGGACATTACCTGGCCAATGATAGCGAGTCATTGCACGAGCGGCCTCTTCAGTAAAACTGCGAGCTTGAGCATTGTACTCTTTCGAATATTCCTGCAAGAAGTGACGTGCAAGGATTGCAATATCCCCTGCTCGCTCTTTTAAACTCGGAACATTAATACGCAGCACATTGATATAGTGATAGAGCTCTTCATTGAAATCGCCATCAATCAATGCCTTTTCAATATCAGCAGAGTTCGCCGCTAAAACACGCACATCCACTTCTTTACGGCCTGATGGAGTATCAACCATCCCCTCTTGGAGGAAACGCAGTAAATTAAACTGCTGTGAGCGAGGTAATGTAAGAATATCGTTGAGTAATATCGTACCGCCATCTGCTCTCTCTAGAATTGACGGCTCACTCATATCATCACGGTTAATCCCGAATAAATCACTCTCTATCCGACGCTCTGACATCGCACGACAGTTAACTGAGATAAACTCCTTGTTTGCTCGCGCTGAGGTACGATGAACGGCACGCGCAACCGTTTCTTTGCCGGTACCGTTTTCTCCATAAATTAGGATACTGACATCAGTAGGGCCAATGCGCTTAATCTGATCACGTAGACGCTTAACAGGGATAGAGTCACCGATTAGCCCCATGTCACTTTGATTGCCATAATGTGGCCAAACTTTTTTCTCAAGTTTCAGCATACCTAGTTGGTGGCCAATGGTGCTGAGTAACTGAGCATCTGGAATCGGGGCGGTAAAAAAGTCGATACAGAAGTTAACGATAAATTGGCAAATAGTATCCGAACTTAATTGAGACTCACGAATAAAGGCTAACCAACGTACTTGTTTGTGTTTACTCACCAAGTTAGCAATACCATTGAGACTGAACTCATCATGGCTAAGATCAACAATACCGATACAAGGGCCCGTTTCAGTAAACAATGTATCGGCCTTGCGTAAGTCACCACACTGAGTACATCTCCAACCTACTTGCTCTAAAACTGACAGCCATGGTTCATAGGTTCCTCCCACTACAACCAACGAACCTGGAACGGAATCCATCCGGAATTGACTACCCATGAAGCGAGTTCCTTCTTATTGATAACGTAAATGCTGTGCGCTTAAACACACATAAAAATATATGTGGTTACATTATAGAGACTTGCAGAGATAATCTGTCTCAAATATAAGACTAGCGAGGGAATCGTACTTTTTCCATGCGTTGTGAGAAGCTACTCGTAAAAAAAATTCTTTTCTAAATAACTCAATTGCTTAGTTTACTGCTAACAGAGCTACTGGTTCGACCAATAGTCCAAATAAAAACCAACTTTCGTTGTAGGCTGATTAAACGCAAAAAGTCACCCGAAGGTGACTTTTAACTATCAAAAGCTGTCTATAGCTTATGCTTGAGGACGCATTGCTGGGAACAAGATCACGTCACGGATTGTGTGCGTGTTTGTAAATAGCATTGCTAGACGATCGATACCGATACCTTGACCCGCTGTTGGTGGTAGGCCGTGCTCTAATGCAGTGATGTAGTCTGCATCGTAGTACATTGCTTCATCATCACCAGCGTCTTTCGCGTTAACTTGCGCTTTGAAGCGCTCGTCTTGGTCTTGTGCATCGTTAAGCTCAGAGAAGCCGTTCGCTACTTCACGGCCACCGATGAAGAACTCAAAACGGTCTGTGAAGAACGGGTTGTCATCGCTACGACGAGCTAGAGGAGAGATATCCGCTGGGTAGCCAGTGATAAACGTTGGTTGAATTAGCTGAGGCTCAGCAGTTTCACCAAAGATCTCTTCAAGAAGCTGACCACATGTCCAGAACGTTTCTACTTCAACGTGTACAGATTTCGCGATTGCTACCATCTTCTCACGGTCTTGTAGGTCAGCTTCTGTAAGTGCTTGAATCTCAGCGTGCTCAGGGTTGTAGTGCTTGATCGCATCGAACATGCTCATACGCGCGTACTTACCACCAAACTCTACTGTTTCGTCACCGTAAGGCATTGAAGTCGAACCAAGAACGTCCATAGCCGCTGTGCTTAGCATCTCTTCAGTTAGATCCATTAGATCTTTGTAGTCAGAGTACGCTTGGTAGAATTCCATCATTGTAAATTCTGGGTTATGACGTGGCGATAGGCCTTCGTTACGGAAGTTACGGTTGATCTCGAATACACGATCAAAACCACCCACAACTAGACGCTTAAGGTACAGCTCAGGTGCAACACGTAGGTACATGTCGATGTCTAATGCGTTGTGGTGCGTGATGAATGGACGTGCAGTCGCACCACCAGGGATCACGTGCATCATTGGCGTTTCAACTTCTAGGTAGCCTTTTGAGCTCATGAAGTTACGGATTGAAGAAACTAGCTTAGAACGCACGATAAATGCGTTGCGAGAATCTTCGTTCACGATTAAGTCAACGTAACGCTGACGGTAACGCATCTCTTGGTCAGTCAAGCCGTGGAACTTCTCTGGCAGCGGACGAAGTGCTTTAGTTAGCAGCTCGTAAGACTCCATGTTCACGTAAAGGTCGCCTTTACCTGATTTGTGAAGTGCACCTTTAACACCAATGATGTCACCGATATCTAAGCCTTGGTATTTCTCTTTCAGCTCTTTTTGAACATCTTTTGCGGCGTATGCTTGGATACGGCCAGATGTTTCTTGAATCGCTAGGAATGGACCACGTTTAGCCATAACACGACCAGCGATTGCTACAACATGGTTAAGCTCTTCTAGCTCTTCCTTCGTCTTTTCACCGAATTCCGCTTGAAGATCGCCAGCTAGGTGCTCACGACGGAAGTCATTTGGGTGGCCGTTTGCTTTGCAGCTCTTACGGATATGATCCAGTTTAGCGCGGCGCTCAGCAATTAACTTGTTCTCTTCTTGTACGTTCTCGTTTTGAACAGCATCAGTCATTTTCGATGTATCCTGTTTTCGTTAGTAACGATAGTTTTTTCGGTGAAAAGCTTACAGACCTGATTTCAGGCTAGCTTCGATAAATTTGTCTAGGTCGCCATCTAAAACCGCTTGTGTGTTGCGGTTTTCAACGCCAGTACGTAGGTCTTTAATGCGCGAGTCATCCAGTACGTAAGAGCGGATTTGGCTACCCCAACCGATGTCAGATTTCGCATCTTCGTTAGCTTGCTTCTCTGCGTTCTGCTTTTGAATCTCTAGTTCAAAAAGCTTGGCACGAAGCTGCTTCATCGCTTGGTCTTTGTTCTTATGTTGAGAGCGATCGTTCTGACATTGAACCACAGTGTTAGTAGGAACGTGAGTAATACGAACCGCTGATTCCGTGGTGTTAACGTGCTGACCACCCGCACCAGAAGCGCGGTATACGTCGATACGTAGATCAGAAGGGTTAATGTCTATCTGAATGTTGTCATCAATCTCTGGGTAAATAAACGCAGAAGCAAACGATGTATGACGGCGGCCACTTGAATCGAATGGTGATTTACGAACAAGACGGTGAACACCAGTCTCTGTGCGCAACCAGCCATAAGCGTACTCGCCAGAAATCTTAACCGTTGCACCTTTCAGACCCGCAACCTCACCTTCTGATACCTCGATAACTTCGGTCTTGAAGCCTTTCGCTTCAGCCCAGCGCAAGTACATGCGTAGCATCATTGAAGTCCAGTCTTGCGCTTCTGTACCACCAGAGCCTGACTGTAAATCGATGTAACAGTCTGAAGCATCGTGATCACCAGAGAACATACGACGAAACTCAAGCTTTTCTAGTTTAGCTTCAAGCTCAGCCAATTCTGGTTCAACTTCATCGAAGGTTTCTTGATCTTCTTCTTCAACAGCAAGCTCTAAAAGACCTTCAACATCTTCAACACCTTGCTCAAGTTGATCAATCGTTTCAACAACCGCTTCAAGTGAAGAACGTTCTTTGCCTAGTGCTTGTGCACGCTCTGGCTCGCTCCATACATCTGGTTGTTCTAGTTCTGCGTTGACTTCTTCTAGACGCTCTTGCTTGGCGTCATAGTCAAAGGTACCCCCTCAGGACATTTGTGCGCTCAGACACGTCCTTTAGGCGGTTTTTAATTGGATTGATTTCAAACATGTTTGCTCAACATTTATGAGTAGAATTTAACCGAAGAATTCTACTGAAAAATGTGACGAAGATACAGGAATTTTTTACTGCCGAATAAAAATGCTTGTATAGAAAAAATCCCCTGACACGCCTTGCGTGACAGGGGATCTTTGATTCAAAAAAGTTGCTTTATTATGCAGCTTCTTCCGCTAATGTTTCTGGCTCTGATTTACCAACAAAGAACATACAAACAATAGCAACCGCCGTTGGTAGCAGCCACCCCATACCAACATCAAATAGTGGCAGCATGCTCAGTGCAGATACGTCGACACCTGCAACTTTTGCCGCATCAATTAGTGCAAACAATAAGGACACTAAGATAACCACACGGTAAGCAGTTTGTGGGTTTGGTAGTTTGTTGCGTACAAACGTTAACGCAACTAGCGCAATCGCCACTGGGTATAGAGCAAATAGCACAGGCACAGACAGAGAAATCAGTTGTGATAAACCGACATTTGCTACAGTTGCACAAGCGACACCAATGATCACCACCCAAGCTTTGTAAGAAACTGGCGTGATAGAGCTGAAGTAATCAGAACAAGCAGAAATAATACCGATAGCCGTTGTCAAACATGCAAGCAGTACAATCACAGACAGCACAACTTGACCATATGGACCGAATAGAGACTGAACGTACAGGCTAAGAATCGCGCCACCATTGTCAGCACCTGAAGCCACAGCAGCACTGGTTGCTCCTAGGTAAAACAATGATACATATACAAATGCTAAGCCTGCAGCCGCAACGCATGCCGCGCTAATCAGATACTTTGCTGTCGCCTTTTGATCGGCAATGCCTTTTTTGCGCAGTGCATCTACGATAAGCCCACCAAACATCAGCGAGGCAAAAGTATCCATGGTGTTGTAGCCTTCAAGGAAACCTTTTTGCAGAGGATGTGTGAGGTATTCTCCCTGTGCAGCGATCATCTCGCCTTGTGGGTCAATAAATACCGCAGCAGCAAGCACAACCAAACCCATGAACAGTACCGGGGTTAATATTTTACCGATCACATCAATCAGCTTGCCTTGAGACCATGCAAAAAACATCGCGACCACAAAGAATAAGATAGAGAAAACCGTCAAATGCATTTGCGCCGCATCGACGAAGAATGGCTTAACCGCCATTTCGTAAGCAACAAGTCCTGTGCGAGGCGCTGCAAATGCAGGACCAATGATGATGAAGATCAGCACCGCAATGGTCATCGCCACGCGCTTTGGCAAGTCTTTGGTTAAGTGTTCCCAAGAACCACCCGCAACCGCAATTGCAATGATAGTAATAAGAGGTAGGCCCACCGCGGTTAACAGGAAACCTGTCATGGCAGGAATTAAGTTTTCTCCGGCTAACTGACCAGCCAAAGGTGGGAAAATAATGTTACCTGCACCCAAAAAGAATGCGAAAAGCATAAAGCCTACCGCAATGATATCTGTTAGTTTTAAAGTCTGATTCACTGTCGACCCTTTACTTATAATTTAATAGATGTTGTGTTTGCTGAGTGATACGAACATGCGCTCACTCTATAAAATTAAGGCGCGCATGATGACGAAATCCTCATCACCTCGCAAGCTCAAGGCTAAAAACACCATAAAAATTTATAATTTGGCCTAAAAATTAGCACACATAACTAGAGTGAATTAAATTTCCAGTTTAATACACTACCCAAAAACCACTACACACTGGACACAAACAGCACAAAAAACCAAACAATCATTTAACAACAGATCAATTAACTCAAAAACAACCTGAACTCCGACAAACATAAACATCATGAAAAAAACAAAAGACTTCGATTTCAAACAATTTAGCATTTATGGCGGCCTTTCAGGCATGCCTGTCAGTACCGACGGAGTATTACTAGGTGCATGGACTAGCTTAGAAAGTTCGACGTCTTTATTGGATATTGGAACAGGGACAGGTCTATTAAGTTTGATGTGCGCCCAACGTAATCTTTCGCTGACTATCAAGGCGATTGACATTGATGATAATGCTATCGAAGCGGCAAATATAAATTTCACGCGCTCACCTTGGGCGCAACGATTAACGCTGCATCAAGGTGATGTGCTTACACATCAGTTTCTAGAACAGTTCGATCGCATCATATGTAACCCGCCTTACTTCAACACAGGTGAGCAAGCGAGCAATGTTTCGCGAGCAACCGCAAGGCATACCGATACTTTAACTCATCAAGCGTTGCTTACACGATGTCAGCAATTACTGACCAAGCAAGGTAAGGCAAGCTTTGTGCTACCTAAAGTAGAAGGTGATCTGTTCATTCAATTAGCGGTAGAACAAGGCTGGCATGTCAGTCGACTATGCCAAATTAAGCCTACCGAACGTAAAGATATCACTAGGCTGTTGATTGAACTGACCAAAACACCAATGGCTACGACTGAAGAAACCCTGACTATTCATAGTGATGGCGGCTATAGCGATGCCTTTATCAAGTTGACGAAAGACTTTTATCTTAAGATGTAAAAATAACGTGTGATCCTTGTCACCGAAAACTCTATAATACGTCCCCTTAAATTTATTGTTCACACCAACTGGCTTGTGGAGACATCATAGTGATCAGAAATTTTGCTGAATTAGAGTTAGACCCTAACCTACTCCTCGCAATCGAAGAAATGGGTTACGACCGCCCAACGCAAATTCAAGCTGAAGCCATTCCACAAGCTTTAGATGGCCGAGATATCTTAGCCTCCGCACCGACCGGGACAGGAAAAACCGCTGCGTTTGTCTTGCCTGCTCTGCAATATTTGCAAGATTTTCCACGTCGTAAGCCAGGGCCTGCTCGCATACTGATATTAACGCCAACTCGTGAGCTAGCGATGCAGGTTGCCGATCAAGCGCGCGCACTGGCTAGGCACACTAAGCTAAATATCTTCACTATTACTGGTGGCGTTCAGTATCAAGAGCACGCTGAAATCTTAGGTAAAACCCAAGATATCGTCGTCGCGACGCCTGGTCGTTTGATGGAATACATCAACGCTGAACGTTTTGACTGTCGAGCGATTGAATGGCTAATCCTAGATGAAGCTGATCGCATGCTAGATATGGGCTTTGGTCCAACCGTTGACCGTCTATCTGCTGAATGTCGTTGGCGTAAGCAAACTTTACTCTTCTCAGCGACGCTAGAAGGTAAAGGTGTTGAAGGTTTTACTGCAGACCTACTTAAAGAACCAGCAGAGATAGACGCAGAGCCTTCACGTCGTGAACGCAAAAAGATTGCCCAGTGGTATCACCGTGCTGACGATATGACACATAAGCTTGAGCTGCTGAAAAAGATCATCAACGACCAAGCTGAACGTTCAATCGTGTTCCTAAAAACTCGTGAGCGCTTATCAGAGCTGCGTGTTGAACTTGAGAAAGCACAAATTCCTTGTGCATGGATCCAAGGCGAAATGCCTCAAGATCGCCGTAACAATGCGATTGCCCGCTTCCGTGATGGTAGCGTTAATGTTCTTCTAGCGACCGATGTTGCTGCTCGCGGTATCGACCTGCCAGATGTTAGCCACGTGATCAACTACGATATGCCGCGCAGCGCTGACGTGTATCTGCATCGTATCGGTCGTACCGCACGTGCGGGTAAGAAAGGTAACGCTATCTCATTAGTCGAAGCACACGATCAACCAATGATGGATCGCGTTGCTCGCTACGTAAAAGAAGAGATCAAAGAGCGCTTCATTAAAGAAATGCGTCCAAAGCACAAGAAGCCGACATTCAAGAAGAAGAAAAAAGACGACAAGAAAAAGTCTGTCGCTAAAGGCAAAAAGAAAGTCGCTAAGAAGAAGAAATAGCGGAAGAGCTAGAGAGCTAGAGAGCTAGAGAGCTAGAGAGCTAGAGAGCTAGAGAGCTAGAGTAATTTGGAGGGTTGGTGTGAGAGCATCAACCCTTTTTGTTTGTGAACGCTTAGCTAGTGATATGGGATGCGGGATAAGGGAACGGACTTCGTCCTCCGGATAACTGGATAACTGGATAACTGGATAACTGGATAACTGGATAACTGGATAACTGGATAACTGGATAACTGGATAACTGGATAACTGGATAACTGGATAACTAAGGTTGAGTGAGCCCCTTAGAGAGTCAACTTTATTTTCCCGAAGGGCGAAGCCCGATCCCGTTTTCCATAAGCGAAGCGTTCTATAGGACGAAGTCCGTTCTAACCCCCTAAACAAAAAATGCCGCCTTAATTAAGGCGGCATTTATGCAACTGAGATTATCACTCCATCTTCAAAGCATTTGTTGTGAGAGCAAGGCGACAAGTAAGCTCAGCCTTGGGAGCGTAGTACACTACGTGACCAAGGTGAGTTTACGCAGTCAACGCCGCTATCGCAGCAAAGGCGAAGAAGATTAGTGTTCGCGGGTGGCGCGGAACTCCACTTCTGGAAAACGCTCTTTCGCTAGATTCAGGTTCACCATCGTTGGCGCGATGTAGGTTAGGTTGTCACCACCATCGAGCGCTAGGTTAGTTTGGTTCTTACGCTGGAACTCATCCAGTTTCTTACCGTCTTCACATTCTACCCAGCGTGCGGTTGCTACGTTTACGCTCTCGTAAATCGCTTCTACGTTGTATTCCGCTTTTAGGCGCGCTACAACGACGTCAAACTGAAGCACACCTACTGCACCTACGATTAGGTCGTTGTTTTGTAGTGGACGGAATACCTGTACTGCGCCTTCTTCAGAAAGCTGTACTAGACCTTTTAGTAGCTGTTTCTGCTTCAGAGGGTCTCTTAGACGAATACGACGGAATAGCTCTGGAGCAAAGTTAGGAATACCTGAGAACTTCAGCGCTTCACCTTGAGTAAAGGTATCACCAATCTGGATTGTACCGTGGTTGTGTAGACCAATAATATCACCTGCATAAGCGTTTTCTGCACGTGAACGGTCACCGGCCATAAAGGTTACTGCATCAGAGATGTTAATTTGCTTACCGATACGTACGTGATTCATCTTCATACCTTGCTTGTAGGTACCCGATACAATACGCATAAAGGCAATGCGGTCACGGTGCTTAGGATCCATGTTTGCTTGGATCTTAAATACGAACCCTGAGAAGTTTTCTTCAGTAGCTTCCACAGAACGCTCGTTAGCTTCGCGCGTTTGAGGTGCTGGCGCCCACTTAGTAAGGCCTTCCAACATATGGTCAACACCAAAGTTACCTAGTGCAGTACCAAAATAGACAGGTGTTAATTCACCTTGTAGGAACAGCTCAAGATCAAACTCAGGGCAAGCTCCCATAACTAACTCAAGCTCTTCACGAACACTTTCAGCAAGGTCTGCGCCCACTGCTTGATCTAGCTCTGGATTGTCTAACCCTTTAATAGTGCGTACTTCTTGAATCTCATGACCATGACCAGATTCATAAAGGATCGTTTCATCACGGTGAATGTGATAAACCCCTTTAAACTCTTTACCACAACCGATTGGCCAAGAGATAGGAGCACACATCATACCGAGCTCGCTCTCAACTTCATCCAACACTTCCATTGGATCACGAACATCACGGTCTAACTTGTTCATGAAAGTGACGATTGGAGTATCGCGTAAACGTGTTACTTCCATCAGTTTACGAGTACGGTCCTCGACACCTTTCGCCGCGTCGATTACCATCAAACATGAGTCAACAGCCGTTAGTGTGCGATAAGTATCTTCCGAGAAGTCTTCGTGCCCTGGGGTATCAAGAAGGTTAACCAAGCAATCGTTGAATGGAAACTGCATAACGGAAGTTGTTACCGAGATACCACGCTCTTTCTCCATCTCCATCCAGTCAGACTTTGCGTGTTGAGCAGAGCCACGGCCTTTAACAGTACCTGCTGTTTGGATAGCACGTCCGAACAATAGTACTTTTTCTGTAATCGTGGTTTTACCCGCATCCGGGTGCGAGATAATAGCGAATGTTCTACGTTTAGACACTTCGCCTAGAAATGGAGTATTTGACATGAAAGGTTCTTCTTCTGTCTAAGCGCTAGAGAAGGCAAGAAATACCCTAGCGTAAATGGTCGATTCAATTTTGCGCGGTATTTTCGCTTATAATGGACTGTGGGGCAACTTCAACAGCGAAAATGACTCAAAATCAACGTCAATTTCCCTGTCTATTAAAATATCAATGAAATTGGACTATAACTAAAGGAGTAGAGGGAACCGATCTGAACTATGCCTAAAAGCAAGAAAATTAACTCATTAGCTTTTCGACAAGCGAAAACAGTATTCTTAGTCTCAGTAATACTAGGGATCTGCTTTAGCTTTTACCATATCTTGGTGGATCTCCATCAGGAGCAAAAGCGCATAGAAGAACACTACCAATTCAAGCTCCTGCAAAATTACTCAAATGCTAGTCAAGCTGCCTATCACCTCAACCAGTTGTTAGCGGAACAAGTCGCTTCTAGCCTGATGATGGACAATGCTGTCTATAAGGTGCAGATTGTCGATGACTTTGGCGACACGCTAACGGAGAAAGAACGCAATGTGTCACTTCAAGGTGACTTTACAGAAGCCCTTTCTAGCTATCTGACACCAACAACTCCGATTTACACCACAGACTTGCATCAACCCAACTCCCACGTCGTGGTTGGTACACTAAGCTTCTCGGTGAATGGGGCTAACATTGCCAAAGACTTTATTGCCAAGACCAGTCAAATCCTGCTGTTTGACCTGTTCCGAAATATCCTTTTGACATCCATATTGTTGATGTTTTTCTATCAAAAGTTATCTAAGCCGCTGGTGACTTTGATTGAATGGGTGCGTTCGCTGCAAAATACTAAGAGCGATCTGCCACCGCCAACTCTATATCGAGATGATGAGCTTGGTCAGTTAGCAAAAACTTTCCACACCCTGTGGAAAGAAAGAGAGGCTGCGGCTGTGCAGCTCAATCAATTGGCTTACTACGACTCTTTAACTGGATTAGCCAATCGTAGTCTGCTGTTACAAATGCTCAAAGACTCAATCGATGAAGCGAATCAAAATAACCAAGCTGGTGCGCTTTTCTATTTAGACTTAGACAGATTTAAGACCATTAATGATTCACTCGGTCATACGATTGGTGACAACCTAATTAAGGCGATATCTAAACGTATAGAAGCTTGGCTGCAAGATGACTTCACAGCGGCTCGTATCGGTGGCGATGAGTTTGCAATCTTGCTACCTAACACTAGCGCAGACAAAGCCCATGAGTTTGCTCAGCAATTGCTCGCTCTTGTCTCTAACCCCTACTCTATCGATGATCACCAGCTCTATTGTACTGTCAGTGTCGGTATAGCAGTCTTCCCGTCTGTAGGTAGCACCAATATTGATGTGTTACGTCAAGCCGATACTGCTCTCTACCGCGCCAAAACAGCTGGACGAAACAAATACATGTTCTACGAGCCAGAGATGCAGGCTCAAGTCGAATCTTTCCTAGAAATTGAAAAAGGTCTGCACGAAGCTCTCAACCAAGGCCAGCTTGAACTCTACTATCAGCCTCAGGTAGACGACAATCACAATATCATTGGCGTTGAAGCTTTGATTCGTTGGAACCACCCACAAAAAGGGGTGCTACCTCCTGGGGTGTTTATGCCAATCGCTGAAGAGACTGGTCAAATCCTACAAATTGGTAACTGGATCATTGAGCAAGCTTGCTATCAATTTTCTCACTGGAAAAAAGAGGGGGTACTCCCAAGTACTTTCCGTAGGCTAGCAATTAACATCAGTCCATTGCAATTTTCTCAGCCGTCGTTTGTGGAGCACATTGTTGACTCTCTCGCCCAAGCAGGTATTGATGGTGAGCATATTGAGCTTGAGATTACCGAGAATCTACTGTTAGAGAATGTCGAAGCCGCGATTCAGAAAATGGCTGAGTTGAAAGAGCACAACCTAAAAACATCAATCGATGACTTCGGTACCGGATACTCTTCATTGCGTTATTTGAAACACCTGTCCGTCGACGTGCTAAAAATCGACCGTTCTTTCGTTACCCAGTTACATCTCGATGAGAGCGATCAAGCGATTGTTGATACCATCATTATGACTGCTCGTAGACTCAATTTAGAAGTGATTGCCGAAGGTGTTGAGGATGCCAATGAGCTCAATGCGCTTAAACAGCTTGGCTGTGCTCAATTCCAAGGCTACCTGTTTGATAAACCTTTACCAGCCTCAGAGCTGAATGAACGGTTTGAAAAGAACTTTTACCCAGTAGAAGGACCTTCGGTCGTCAAAGCTGTGCAAAAGTAGCCGCCTAGAAAAAAATATAACTCATGATGATCGCATCTTCTTTGCCTGACACTGTCGGGTAGTAGTTGATGCGACGATCGACTTCGTTAAAGCCGATCGATTCATAGAGACCAAAAGCACTGCTATTGCTTTCCCGCACCTCTAACCAAGCACTGTCCGCCTTATCTTGCTCGCAAATATCTAGGAAAGCTTCCATTAGCAGCTTGCCGTAGCCTTGCCCTTGCTGACTAGGACTAACAGCAACATTTAGCAAAGTGACTTCACCAACGATATTCTGGGCATAGAAATAACCCACAACTTGGTTTTCAACCACCAACACATGGTGACGCGCACCACGACTGTTTAGGTCACGAATCATGGTTTCAGACCAAGGGTGAGAGTGGGCACTTTGCTCAATACACCACACTTGATCAAGATGCTCTAATGAGAGCGGTACAATTGAAGATTGACTCATAATGGGGTCACGATTACTGATAGGAACAAATCTGTTGCCATAGGGCTCGGCGTTGTTCGTTGTTACCATCAACTTGAGTTAGTAAAGGGGAGACAAGCGCTTTAGCTTCAAGACGCTCTTGCAGATCGCATCCGGCAAACCAAATCCACTCTAGATGATGATTATCGTTATCGAGTTGGCTTAATTGCTCTGGAGTAACATGTAGAGCCTGTTCGAGTGACAACTTGATGCTTTTTAATACCCGCTCAAACATGTCTGCCGTTTTACCTTGAGGAAGTTGAGGAGAAACAAGCAGCAATTTACAGTTATCAGGCAATATCAGTTGCGGTGATTGGTAGCCCAATAACCTTTTAGGGTGTACCAGCTGATAGCACTGGATTCCCATTTCTTGTAAATACTCTTGCTGTGGCATATCAATTATCACCCCTAAAATCGTACTAATCCTACCATAACAACCCCAGTTCCAATCAAGCATTTGTCTGGGTAACGTACAATAAAAAGCGCTACCCGAAGGCAGCGCTATGAACTCAGTGATAGCTGGAATCTAGAAACTCGACTTAACGGCTTCGGCAATCTTCAGCGCAGAAGACTGAACTAGCTCCGCATCTTCACCTTCAACCATGACGCGAATTAGAGGCTCAGTACCTGATTTACGTAGCAATACGCGCCCTTTATCACCTAATTCGGCTTCCACTTCAACCACTGACGCTTTCACAGCATCCGCTTCTAATGGGTTAGAATCACCAGAAAAACGAACATTCTCTAGAACTTGCGGGTAAAGAGTCATGCCTTGCGAAAGCTCGTGGAGAGACATGTCGCTACCCACAACAGATGCCAATACTTGCAGTGCAGCGACAATGGCATCACCCGTCGTCACTTTGTCGAGTAGGATAACGTGACCTGAGTTCTCAGCACCTATTTTCCAACCTTTTTCTAGCAGTTGCTCCATAACGTAGCGGTCACCTACCGCAGCACGTACAAATGGAATGCCAAGCTGTTTTAAACCATTCTCCATACCAAGGTTGGTCATTAGCGTACCAACGACACCACCTTTTAGCTCGCCGCGACGTAGCGCATCTCGAGCAATGATGTAAGCAATTTGGTCACCATCGACTTTGTTACCTAGGTGATCGACCATAATGATACGGTCACCATCACCATCGAAAGCCAAACCAAGTTCTGCACCCTCTTCAACCACACGTTTTTGTAGAGCACGTACATCCGTAGCGCCGACTTCTGCGTTGATGTTGGTGCCGTTAGGCTCAACACCCATGGCGATCACTTCCGCACCTAGCTCGCTAAACACAGCTGGTGCAATATGGTAAGTCGCACCATGCGCGCAATCGACCACGATTTTTTTACCCGCTAGACTTAGCTCTGATGGGAAGGTGCTCTTACAAAATTCAATGTAACGGCCCGCAGCGTCGTTAAGACGGCTTGCTTTACCAAGCAGTGCCGACTCTACACACTCAATGTCTTTATCAAGCTCTGCTTCAATCGCCAGTTCGATATCATCTGGTAACTTGGTGCCTTCTGATGAGAAGAACTTAATGCCGTTATCGTAATATGGGTTGTGCGATGCTGAAATCACGATTCCCGCTTCTGCACGGAAAGTTTGCGTCAGGTATGCGACTGCCGGTGTTGGCATTGGGCCAGTAAAGGTCGCTTTTAACCCTGCAGCGGCCAAACCTGCTTCAAGAGCAGATTCAAGCATGTAACCTGAAATGCGTGTGTCCTTACCGATGATCACCTTCTTTGTGCCTTGCTTCGCCAAAACGCGACCCGCAGCCCAGCCTAGCTTAAGCACAAAATCTGGAGTAATTGGGTACTGGCCCACTTTGCCACGTACACCATCCGTACCAAAATAACGTCTCTTATCAGACATGGTTGTTCCTTTTTATCTTTCTATACTGCTCAATGATTCGCTTTGGTCATTGAGACAATTTTCATAGCATCAAGCGTTTGTTCAAAATCGTGCACGCGAATGATTTGCGCACCTTTCATAGCGGCGATTGTAGCGCATGCCACGCTCGCTGACACGCAGTCAGCCGGAGCTTTGTCGAGGAGTTTGAAGATCATAGATTTTCTCGACATCCCTGCAAGAACTGGCAGGCCAAATTGATGAAATTCTTCTAGGTGAGACAGCATCTGATAGTTGTGTTCGAGAGTTTTACCAAAGCCAAATCCAGGATCAAGTATCAGCTTTTCACGCTCGATCCCCACTTCTGCACACGCCTCAATGCGCTGCTGCAAGAACTCGCCGACTTCTTTTAGCAGATCATCATAGTGAGGGTTTGCTTGCATAGTGCGAGGCTGACCTTGCATATGCATTAAACAGATAGGTAATCCTGTTAATGCCGCCACCTCAAGCGCTCCAGGCTCTTGCAAAGCCCTCACGTCATTAATGATATCAGCGCCAGCTTCAGCTGCTTGGCGCATCACTTCCGCTTTACTGGTATCAATTGAAATCCACACGTCAGATTGTGCGCGAATCGCTTTGATAACGGGAATGGTTCGTTGAAGCTCTTCGGCCAATTCAACATCAGGAGCACCTGGGCGGGTTGACTCACCACCAATATCAATAATGGTTACACCAGAGTCAATCATACGCTGAGCTTGAGCAAGCGCATCTTCTAAGGCACGAAACTGACCACCATCAGAAAAAGAGTCAGGGGTTACATTCAATATCCCCATAACTTGTGGCTGGGATAAGTCGAGAGTTTTATTATTTGCTTTTAGGATCATAAACACAAAAACCCCGAGTTGCCTCGGGGTTTCTCTTAATCATAACAATTATTCTGAGTCTTTCTTCTCGGTGGTTTCCGCCGAGGTGCTCTCTTGAGAAGTTGCAGCGTCATCGGCTTTCGCTTCAGTGGCTGGTGCACTCTCTTCCGCTTTACCTTCTGACTTATCTTCAGGTTTCGCGTCTGATTTGTTGCTTGGGTTATCACCCCAACCAGCTGGTTCACGAATATCTGCTTTACGCTCCATCAGATCATCAATCTGACCCGCATCAATGGTTTCGTACTTCATCAATGCATCTTTCATTGCGTGCATGATATCCATGTTATCTTCAAGGATCTGTTTCGCACGAGCGTAGTTTGAGTCGATCAAGTGACGAACTTCGTCATCGATAAGCTTCGCTGTATCGTCAGACATGTGCTTAGTCTGAGTTACGCTACGGCCAAGGAACACCTCACCTTCATCTTCTGCATAAAGAAGAGGACCAAGCTTTTCCGAGAAGCCCCACTGAGTCACCATTTTACGCGCGATATCAGTTGCACGTTCGATATCGTTCGAAGCACCCGTTGATACTTTGTCTGCGCCGTAGATTAGCTCTTCAGCAAGTCGACCACCGTATAAGCTTGAAATCATTGACTCAAGATGCTGACGAGACATACTTACACGATCTTGCTCCGGTAAGTACATTGTCACACCAAGAGCACGGCCACGTGGAATGATCGATACCTTGTACACTGGATCATGTTCAGGAACTAGACGACCAACAATCGCGTGACCCGCTTCGTGATAAGCCGTTGACTCTTTAGTCTCTTCAGACATCACCATAGATCGGCGCTCTGCACCCATCATGATTTTGTCTTTTGCTAGCTCAAACTCAACCATAGAGACGTTGCGCTTGTTACCACGCGCCGCAAATAGCGCCGCTTCGTTAACAAGGTTTGCTAGGTCTGCACCTGAGAAACCTGGTGTACCACGGGCAATTAGCGATGGCTCTACATCACCGGCTAGAGGCACTTTACGCATGTGAACTTTAAGGATCTGCTCACGACCACGCACATCTGGTAGACCAACGACAACCTGACGGTCAAAACGACCTGGACGAAGTAGTGCTGGGTCTAATACGTCAGGACGGTTAGTCGCCGCGATAACGATAATACCTTCGTTACCTTCAAAGCCATCCATCTCTACTAGCATTTGGTTAAGCGTTTGCTCACGTTCATCGTGACCACCACCTACACCAGCACCACGCTGACGACCTACCGCATCAATCTCATCGATAAAGATGATACAAGGCGCCGCTTTCTTCGCTTGTTCGAACATGTCACGTACACGAGATGCACCAACACCAACAAACATTTCAACGAAGTCAGAACCAGAGATAGTAAAGAATGGTACTTTCGCTTCACCAGCAATTGCTTTTGCTAGTAGCGTTTTACCCGTACCTGGAGGACCGACCATCAGAACACCTGTTGGGATCTTACCGCCCAGTTTCTGGAAACGGCTTGGATCACGTAGGTAGTCAACCAATTCTTTTACGTCTTCTTTTGCTTCATCACAACCAGCAACGTCAGCAAAGGTTGTTTTGATTTGTTCTTCGCTCATCATACGAGCTTTGCTCTTACCGAAAGACATCGCGCCTTTACCGCCGCCGCCTTGCATTTGACGCATGAAGAAAATCCACACACCAATCAGTAAGATCATAGGGAACCAAGAAATAAAGATAGTACCTAGCAGGCTTTGCTCTTCTGGAGGAGTGCCTTGTACTTTCACATTTTGGTTAATTAAGTCATCAAGTAGCTTCTGGTCGTAGACCGGCATGTAAGTAACATAACGCGAGCCGCCGCCACGACGTGTGAATGTAATTTCACCGTCTTTAAAAGTTGCTTCCTGAATCTGGCCTTGGCCAACTTCCTGTACAAACGTGGTGTAATCCACCGCTCTGCCATTGCTCTCTCCAGGGCCAAAGCTCTGGAAAACCGACATCAATACGACAGCGATAACAAGCCACAGAATTAAATTTTTTGCCATGTCACTCAAGGTGTCAGCCTCTCGATAACTAATTGTAATTAAAGGTAGGGTACTACAGTTTATAACCTGTAGCTATAGTGTTAACTAACCCATCAAAGGGCAAATAGTTAACCTTTGTAACCAGTGGCTACAACGAAGACTTCTCGTGAGCGAGCTCGCGATGAGTCAGGTTTTCTGATTTTTACGACTTTAAAGGTGTCTCGGACTTCTTTGACAAATTGGTCAAACCCTTCGCCTTGGAAGACCTTTACAACAAAGCTACCATTAGGTGCTAGAACTTGTCGACACATATCTAAAGCCAATTCAACTAAATACATTGCGCGAGGTTGATCGACTGAATTATTGCCTGCAATGTTTGGTGCCATATCCGACATCACCACATCGACCATCGACGGTTGAATGCGATCAAGCAAAGCGTCTAAAACCGCCTCTTCACGGAAATCACCTTGTAGGAAGCTAACTCCCGCAATCGGATCCATCGGCAACAAATCACATGCAATAATTTGCCCATCCTCACCTACTATCTTAGCAGCATATTGAGACCAACCGCCGGGAGCTGCTCCTAAATCGACTACAGTCATACCAGGTTTTAGCAATTTATCCTTAGTTTGGATCTCTTCCATCTTGAAATAAGCACGCGAGCGATAGCCTTTTTTACGGGCTTCATTGGCGTATTTATCATCAAAATGTTCTTTCAACCAGCGACCTGAGCTAGCGGAATGTTTCTGTTTACTCATTTGTTACCTAATAGATAGAGGGAACAACTAACCCAATAAATTATAGTCTTCAGGGTTAGATGGCGTTAAAATGGTATTTTTCAACCCTTATATTAAAGAAAATTGGCCGCGTAATGAACCTAAGCACCAAACAAAAGCAGCATCTAAAAGGCCTAGCGCACAGTCTAAAACCTGTTGTGCTTATGGGCGCAAACGGACTAACTGAAGCTGTTCTAGCGGAAATTGAAATTGCTCTAAACCACCACGAGCTAATCAAAATCAAAGTCGCATCAGAAGATCGCGACACTAAGAACCTGATTATTGAAGCTATTGTACGTGAAACACGTGCAGAGAAAGTACAAGTAATCGGTAAAACTTTAGTTCTGTTCCGCCAATCGGAAGAACGTAAAATCGAGTTGCCACGTAAGTAATTTTACTTTCATGAGCAAGAAAAAAGGTCGCCTATGCGACCTTTTTTGATATTCAGCGTAACAAACTCGCTTAGATATACTCGACGCTGTCGATTTCAAAATCGCGATCACCACCCGGTGTAGAGATCACTACTTCGTCACCTTCCATCTTGCCGATCAGACCGCGCGCGATAGGTGAGCTTACCGAAATACGACCCGCTTTGATGTCAGCTTCATCATCACCAACAATTTGGTAGGTTTTTTCATCTTCAGTATCGCAATCGATAAGAGTCACGGTTGAGCCGAAGATAACTTTACCCGTGTTGTCCATTGTGGTTACGTCAATAACCTGCGCAACAGACAGTTTGTATTCGATATCACGAATTTGCGCTTCACAGATACCCTGCTCTTCACGAGCTGCATGGTATTCAGCGTTCTCTTTTAAATCACCAAGCTCACGCGCTTCTGCAATGGCTTCAGAAATCTGTGGGCGAAGCTTCAACAGTCTTTCAAGTTCTTCACGTAGCTTTTGTTCGCCACGCAGTGTCATTGGCACTTTTTCCATTATATACCTCATTCCAAAGCGATCTTTGGACAAAACAAAACTACCCAATCCAGTGGACTAGGTAGATGCATTAACTAATCAATTTCTTCTAGTGTAAACAAACTTGGCGTCTAAATCACTCAAATTAATCAAGCGTGATCGTGTTCACAAAACAATTTGAGTAACGGCATGAAAAATCGAGCTAATTTTTGAATCGAATCGCACCACCAAACATATTTCATCTAAAAAAAAATAAATATTGAGATATAAACCAACCTATCAACAATGAACCAAAGCAACTAAAAATCAACAACTTGATATTATTTTACATCCAATAAAACACTGTTCATAAGTTCAATTTATATCATTTTACTAACCCATCATGGAACTTTGCGTTTACAACTTAGCTGACCTAATCAGCGGGATTAGTCCCTATTGCTCAGCAACTTGTTGTTAAAGCGTTGCATATGAGCCTGGATTGATAGCGCTGATAACCAGAGGACTCACCCAACTGATGTGGAGATACTCCTCGCTATACAACTATTTATGGACAGTAAATTAGGACTAATAAGATGAACAAGACTCTGATCGCTCTAGCAGTTTCAGCTGCAGCAGTAGCTACAGGCGCAAACGCAGCAGAAATCTACAACAACGATGGTAACTCTATCGAAATGGGCGGCCGTGCTGAAGCACGTATGTCTCTAAAAGACGGCAAAGCTGAAGACAAAACACGCGTACGTCTAAACTTCCTAGGTAAAGCGCAGATCTCTGATAACCTATACGGTCTAGGTTTCTACGAAGGTGAGTTCACAACTAACGAGCAAGGCGCTAAGACTGATGTTAACGGCGGCAATGACGCTCTAACTAACCGTCTAATGTACGCTGGTCTTGGCGGTGCATTCGGTGAAGTAGCTTACGGTAAAACAGAAGGTGCACTAGGTGTAATCACTGACTTTACTGATATCATGGCTTACCACGGTAACTCTGCAGCATACAAGATTGCAGTAGCTGATCGTACAGACAACATGCTGGCTTACAAAGGTCAGTTTTCTGATCTAAGCCTAAAAGCAAGCTACCGTTTTGCAGACATCGATGATGGTAAAACTACTGGCTCGTACGAGGATAACGATGCAAACGGCTACTCACTATCGGCTATATATGCGATCGGTGAAACTGGTATTAAACTAGGTGCTGGTTACGCGGATTCTGACGAAGTAGTTAGCAGCACACTTACAGACCGTAGCGAGTACATGTTAGCAGCATCATACGAAATCAACGACTTGTACTTTGCTGGTGCTTACGTAGATGGTAAAGACAAAACTAACAGCTCAAAAACAGATAACACTGGTTACGAATTTGCTGCAAAATACACGCTAGGTCAGACTGTCCTATCTACTACATACAACAAGCTAGAAGCTAAGACATCTGGAACTAAATCAACGGCTGCTGACAACGTAGCTGTAGATGCGACTTACTACTTTAAGCCTAACTTCCGTGGTTACGCTTCTTACAACTTCAACCTACTAAAAGCTGGTGACAACAACGGCAATGTGACTAAAGCACAAGCTGAAGATGAAATCGCTCTAGGTCTACGTTACGACTTCTAATTTCCTGACATTAAGTCATGAATCTAAAACGCCTGCTCTATAGCAGGCGTTTTTTTTACCCGCTATACTGACCCTCTTAAACCGCTAACCGTGAATTCTTATGCTGCGCTTTGTTGATCGTTTTACCTCTGCTTGCTTACTCTCTCTCATAAGCGTATCTGCCTCGGCCTATGCGCCACTCAATGAACTGCCTTTAGGTAGCCGCGCAGCAATTAAAGTCGAATCTCTTCAAAGCCAAAATCAAATCCAGCAAACCGACAACCAAAGTCAGTTTTTTCCACCCGCTAGTACATTAAAAATTGTTACTGCACTTGCTGCCAAGCTAGAACTCGGTGATGAGTTTCAGTTTGCCACCAGCATTGAGAAGAGTGGCAGTGATGTTGTACTGCGTTTTAGTGGTGACCCTACTTTAACCACTCAAGATTTAAAGCAGCTTCTGAGTCAGTTGCGTAATAGTGGCACGAAAAAAATCAACGGCGACCTCTGGTTAGATAACAGCGTATTCACCGGTTATGACCGTGCAGTCGGTTGGCCGTGGGATATTCTCGGCGTTTGTTATAGCGCGCCAGCCAGCGCCATTTCGCTTGATGGTAACTGTGTTCAAGCCTCTATTTATACTCAGGAAGATGGTAAAACTCGCGTCTATGTGCCTGAACATCAACCTATTTATGTCACGACAGTGGCAAGTTCAGTGTCTAAAATCGAACAAGAGAGCTCACAGTGCGATTTAGAGTTACTTTCTTCCCCAGACAACCACTATCAACTCCAAGGGTGCTTGCAGAGTCGTAGCAAGCCACTGCCGCTAAAATTTGCAGTGCAAGACCCGGCGCTGTATACCCAGAGAATTGTCAATACCCTGCTTGCTCAGCTTAATATCGAACTAGTGGGTAGTATTCGGCTTGGCGCTCCTGAGCAGCAAGGTAAAGTTATTGCTACTCATCACTCACAAACACTGCCTAAGCTGCTTGAAACCATGCTCAGAAAGTCGGATAACCTTATTGCTGACAACCTAACCAAAACCTTGGGCGCTAAGTTCTTTATTCAGCAAGGTAGTTTTGCTAACGGTACCAAGGCAATTAAGCAGATTTTGTTTGCCCAAACTGGCATTGATATCGAGCACACCCCATTAGCAGACGGTTCTGGATTGTCGCGTAATAACCGCTTTACCAGCCAAAACATGGCTGCAGTGCTGCGCTATATTTGGCAGCACGACAGTGAACTTGGCTTGATCGCTTTAATGCCAACCTCAGGCACCAATGGAACATTGAAATATCGTCGCAGCATGCGTAAAGCGCCAGTTAAAGGTGAGCTGATTGCCAAAAGTGGTTCAGTGTATGGCAGCTATAATATGGCGGGCTATGGGTTAGATAAATCTGGTCAGCCAAGTACACTGTTTGTTCAGTTTGTGACTGACTACCACCCAGCAAAAACAAAGGGCGATGATAAACCTACCATCGCCCCAATCACCAAGTTTGAAACCTTGTTCTACAAAGATATTGTCCAGTTCAGTCAGGCAATACCTAAGAAATAGTTCACCACCGTGAAATAGATCCACATTCCTGAGATATCGACAATAGACGCTAAAACTGGGCTTACCAACACAGCAGGATCAAGTTTAAATGCACGCGCTAGGATAGGTAGCAAACCACCTAGCGTGGTTGACATCGTCACCTGGATAAACAGCGCAACCGCGATTGCAAGGGCGATGGTGTTAAGCTCAAAGCCCCCCGTACTGCTGCTATCACTAAAGAGTAAGATACGTCCAATAATCACTAAGGCAATGGCAAAAGCCAAGCAAATTGCCACTCGACTCTCTTTCCAAAACACTTCTAACCACTGGCGTTTACGCAACTCACCCGTCGCCAAGGCTCGTATCACCAAGGTCGCCGCTTGAGTACCGGTGTTACCACCAGCCGCTGCTATCACAGGCATATAGATCGCCAATAGTACCAACTGGCTCAAGGTATCTTCATATTGAGCAATAATTAGACCTGAAACTATGCCTAGTAACGCAAGGGCAATGATCCAACCGATACGTTGCTTTACATGCTCAATAACCGGTGTCTCTAGGTAACCATTCGAAGGCTCAACTTCCGAATGAATAAAACCAAGCTGGTGCGCATAATGACGTGCCAACTTTTCATGTCCTTCGAGCTCTAACGCCGATATCAATTGCTGGACATAACCCACTGAACAGTGGTGTAAAATCCCAACAGCTTCTTCTACTGACATAACCGTAAGTAAATGAACCTGCTGGGCTTGCTCGTATTGCAAAAACGCATTGCGAGCGGCACCGATCTCCTCTTGAGAAAAGTGCGGGGTGTTTTCAATGTAAGTATTGCTCATTACCGTCATGGCGAATCTCCCGATTGGCAATAGGTAACGACCATCAAATACAGCTGATATTGAATCAAAAAATAGACACGTCTATCCGTACACGAGTGCACAGAAAAGCTGCATTGGATTCTAGAATTTAGAGGAGAAAAACGTGAGGATTCACAAAGAGATGAGAAGCACTCTACCGCAATGGCAGAGGCGTGAGACGACAATACCGAAGCGGACTATTTTTCCCCTTTCATACTAGGAGGATGGTCGATATTGTTCATAAAAGTCTCCGAAAAAACTGCCGTTTTGGCAGCGCGAGGATAATACCAAAAGTTATCCACTAAAACAGCCCCAATTTGCAAAAAAGTTAGATATTTAACCTGTACCTAGAGGTATAAAAAAGCGCCTCGAAAGGCGCTGTTATCAAATCGATATTTGGTAATGGCTTGCAACTATTTGATCGTGATACGAGCAAACTTACGCTTACCAACCTGGAATACGTAAGTCCCTGCTTCAGGAGCAAACTTAGAGTCTGCTACCTTCTCGCCATCAATCTTAGCCGCGCCTTGCTTAACCATACGCATCGCTTCTGAAGTAGAGGCACATAGACCCGCTTCTTTAAGAATATTGCTTACCGGTAGGCCTGCATCAAAAGCAAATTCTGGCATTTCATCAGGAATTTGGTTCTTAGCAAAACGGTTTACAAACTCTTGCTCCGCTGCGTCAGCATCTGCCTGAGAGTGGAAGCGTGCAATGATCTCTTTCGCTAGAGCCACTTTTACATCACGTGGGTTTTGACCCGCTTCTACATCTGCTTTTAGTTGAGCAACTTCGTCAAGTGGACGGAATGAAAGCAAGTCGTAGTAGTTCCACATTAGGTCATCAGAGATAGACATGATCTTACCAAACATTTCGCTTGGCGCTTCACTGATACCAATGTAGTTGTTGGCCGACTTAGACATCTTCTTCTCGCCGTCTAGACCAACAAGAAGTGGCATCATTAGTACAACCTGTGGCTTCTGACCGTTCGATTTTTGCAGTTCGCGTCCCATCAGTAGGTTGAACTTCTGGTCAGTACCACCTAGCTCAACGTCAGTTTCCATCGCGACTGAATCGTAACCTTGTAGCAGTGGGTACATGAACTCATGAATAGCGATAGGCTGACCACCAGCATAACGCTTCTTAAAGTCATCACGCTCTAGCATACGTGCTACGGTTTGGTTAGCAGCAAGGCGAATCATGCCTTCAGCACCCAGCTCAGACAACCACTCAGAGTTAAACTGAATTTTCGTCTTAGCTGGATCTAGAATCTTAAATACCTGCTCTTTGTAGGTTTCAGCGTTGCGCAGTACATCTTCACGACTTAGTGGCGGACGAGTGTTGTTCTTACCCGTAGGGTCACCAACCATGGCAGTAAAATCACCGATAAGGAAGGTAACGTCGTGGCCTAGCTCCTGAAATGCACGCAGCTTGTTGAAAATCACTGTATGACCAAGGTGAATATCCGGTGCAGTAGGATCGGCACCTAACTTAATACGAAGAGGACGACCCTCTTTCAACTTAGCAATCAGTTCTTCTTCTGGAATCAGTTCTTCAACACCGCGCTTAATCTCGGCTAGTGCAGCTTCAATGCTCGCCATTCTTGTTCACTCCCACAGATTTGGCAAAAATTTGTTAGTTGGTCATCTTACTTGAATAGCGATGCTTTTTGAAACCAGTTAGACTAAACAGCTGAGCTTTTTTACTGAATTTTTTAGAACGGACATAAGATGTTGTCTCTTTTCGCTCGATTGCCATGGATTCACCGAGCCCTTATCGCCTTATTTAGCGCTTTTATCGTCATTGCTTTGTTTCTGCCAGCGCCGAAAGATCTCCGTCAAGAGGAGAGCAATTATCAAGTAGGTAAAGCCTACCCGCTAGCCATTGATCTTGAGCAGCTCGCTTTGCAAGAGTCAGTACCAAAATTAGCAGTGCTGCGATGGGAAAAACATACCATAGGCTCTGGTGACAGTATGGCGCTCCTTTTTCAGCGTGCAGGGCTTTCTTCTCGCCTGCTGTATCAACTGACTTCAACCAATAAAGATATTGAAAGGCAGTTAACCCGAGTTCGACCGGGTGATTCATTCCAGCTAGGCTTCGATGCTGACAACCAACTGATTCAGCTCAAACGCGTCATTAGCCCTTATGAGACCTTTCTTGTCACCAAATCAGAGACTGGCTACACCTCAACGATTGATAAAAAACAGGTCCACTATCAGTACAACTATGCTGAAGCTGATATCACTTCAAACTTCTGGAACGCGGGCGTCAATGCAGGTCTAACACCAAACCAGATCATGGAGCTTGCGGGCATCTTTGGTTGGGATATCGACTTTGCTTTAGATATTCGTGGCGGAGATAACTTTAAGATTCTTTATCAAGAGAAAGTCGTAGAGGGTGAAGTTGTTGGCCGAGGAAAGATCATTGCCGCCATCTTCAAAAACCAAGGAGATACCTTTAAAGCTATTCTCGACGACAAAACTGGCAACTATTATGACGAAAATGGTCGTGCAATGAAGAAAGCCTTCTTGCGCTCTCCGCTCGATTTCCGTCGCGTTAGTTCAAACTTCAACCCAACCCGTCGCCATCCCGTAACAGGGAAAGTCCGCGCACACCGCGGCACTGACTATGCTGCGCCAGTTGGAACACCAATATGGGCTGCCGGCGACGGTACGGTTATAAAATCAAGCTATAACAAGTTCAATGGTAACTATGTGTTTATCAAACACAGCAATACCTATATTACTAAGTACCTCCACTTGCAGCGTCGTAAAGTCAAAACAGGGCAACGAGTAAAACAAGGACAAACGATAGGTACGCTAGGTGGAACAGGACGCGTCACTGGCCCTCACCTACACTATGAGTTCTTAGTAAACGGGGTACATAAAAACCCAAGAACGGTTAAGCTACCGCAATCTAAGTCGCTGACAGGCAAAGCGAAAACCACGTATATTGCCAACGCAAAATTAAGGCTAGAGAAGTTAGAGCGTTACGGAGAGTTGCTCGCTACTCCATAAAAGCCAAAGACCCGCATGATGCGGGTCTTTGTTTTTTGCTGGTATTTCTACTCTGCTTCGATGACTAGGTTGGCCTGCTCTTCCACTTTATGCACTCTACCGAGCATCAGCAGACAAGGTGTCAGTACTAAGGTCAACACAGTAGCAAAGGCTAATCCACCCGCTACCGCTGTCGCCAATTGCGACCACCACTGGGTGCTTGGCGCGCCAAATTCGATCTTCTGATTGATGAGATCGATGTTCATTTCAAGCACCATAGGCAGCAAACCAAGTATAGTCGTCACCGTGGTTAATAACACAGGTCTTAAACGCTGCACACCCGTACGTAATATTGCTTCGCGTTTATCGAGGCCGCGCTTAAGCAGCTGATTGTAGGTATCAATTAACACGATATTGTTGTTAACCACTATCCCTGCGAGAGCAATAACACCAATACCTGACATGATGATGCCAAATGGTTTTTGGAATACGAGCAAGCCGACAAATACCCCCACTGTAGAAAACAGCACGGCACTTAGAATCAGAAATGCCTGATAGAAGCTATTGAACTGAGTAATCAAAATCAGCGCCATCACTACCAAGGCGACCAAGAAAGCATTTTGTAGGAAAGCAGAAGAGTTTTCCTGCTCTTCATTCTGACCACGAATCTTAAACTCAACACTCGAAGGGAGATCAAGCTTGGAAACTGCCTCATTGATCTTTGGCAACTCCAATGCGAGGTTATAGCCCTCTTTCATATCAGCCATAATGTTGATAACGCGATGTCCGTCGATACGACGAATCGTATCTTGCTTATGCTCAGGAACGATATTGGCAAAATTAGTAATCGGCACAAGACCTGCGGCAGTTTTGACTCGCAATTGATCAAAGCGGCCAATATCGCGTTTCTCTTCCGGATAACGCACCAAAATATCGACTTCTTCAGTGGCGTCATCGGGTAGATAGTCACCAATTTTTAAGCCGTTAGTGACGAACTGAACTGTATTACCAACTAACGTGGCGTCCGCAGCAAAGCGCGAAGCATCATCACGACGAATATCGATTTGCCAGTCGATCCCCTCTTTACTTGAGGTATCACTCAGGTTAGTAAAGGCAGGGTAGTTATCTGCCCATTGCCTCACTAGCTTTGCGGCGCCATCGAGTTGATCAGGAATCCGCGCTGACATTTCAATCACTAGGTCATGC
Organism: Vibrio sp. R10-SG3-ISO10; assembly: GCF_059834185.1. NCBI lineage: Bacteria > Pseudomonadati > Pseudomonadota > Gammaproteobacteria > Vibrionales > Vibrionaceae > Vibrio > Vibrio sp. R10-SG3-ISO10. The sequence goes on along the minus strand of NZ_JCBDHG010000024.1, from coordinate 202,320 downwards.
TCAACGGGTGGGCCTGCATCCGGGAACTTGTACTCAATTTCCACCCCTGCATATTGATCCGTTTGCTGCTTGAGCTCTTCGATGATCTGTTTGACTTTACGGCGATATTGCCAATCCACTGGCGTAATTTGGATTTGTCCAATTTCGTCGTCGCCACCTGTTTTGGTGTAGACACTTTCAAACTCATCATGCCCAAGCATCACCGCCTCAATGTCACGCATGATGACGTCTTTCTCATCAAGGGAAAGATCGCCATAAGAGCGCACTTTAACGGTAAAGAAAGGAGGATCGACTTCAGGGAAGAACTCAGCGCCTAAGCCCGCTTTGGCGTAGGTAAAGCCCACCGCAATGGCTAACAGAATTGCACTCAACAAAATCTTAAGTGGATGGCGAATCGCGATATCTAAGGTATGAAAATAGAGCTTAGTAATACCGGTCGCTTTAGAGAAATCACCGTCATGCAAGGCAACCATTTTTTCACGCTGCGCTTTAGTTACGTGTTGTGGTCGACCAATTAAGCTCCCTAGTACAGGAACGAGCAATAACGCCATTGCCAGTGATGCGGTTAACGTTGCGATCAACGTAAGCGGCAAGTACTTCATGAACTCACCAGTCACATCAGGCCAGAAAAGCAATGGTGCAAACGCCGCTAGAGTCGTCGCCGTTGACGCAGTAATTGGCCACGCCATACGTTTCGCCGCATCTCGATACGCCTCACGACGTGGCGTCCCCTCTTGCATGCGCCTGTCGGCAAACTCAGTCACTACAATGGCACCATCCACCAGCATACCCACGGCCATAATCAGCGAGAACAACACCACGATGTTAACCGTTAAACCAAATACGGACAGAACTAACAGGCCCGTCAGGAAAGAGCCAGGTATCGACACCCCAACCAAGAAAGCGGTTCGAACACCTAATATCGCGATGATGACGATAACAACTAAAATGATCGCCGACAGGATGTTATTTTGTAGATCGTTAAGCATCATCTTAACGTCTTTGGATTGATCCCAAGTGTACTTAACTAACAGATTATTCGGCCAGTCAGGGCGTTTTTGCGCCTCTTCCAAAACCGCTTTTATTAACGCAACGGTTTCGATGATGTTCTCGCCCGCACGCTTTTTCACATCAAGCACCACCGCCGATTTACCATCGAGTCTGGCGTAGCTCTCTGGATCTCGGAAAGCTCGACGAACAGTCGCAACATCACCAAAAGTGATCACTTGCTTACCGTCTACCTTGACTGGCAGTTCAAGCACGTCCTTTAAGGAATCAAACACTGACGGCACTTTCACTGAAAATCGCCCATAACCAGTATCAACAAAGCCTGCCGCAACCACTTTGTTGTTCAAGGCAATCAGATTATAGATATCTCCTTGATCAAGCCCATAGCTTTCCATTAAAAGCGGATCAACCACGATCTCGACAATATCTTCACGATCACCAGCAATATCCACCTCAAGGATCTGACGATAGCTCTCAAGCTTATCTCTTAGTTGGCGCGCAATCTGAACAATAGTACGCTCTGGCACCGTACCATAAAGCACGATAGATAAAGCCGGCTCTTCTGACGCCAAAGTCACTTCATTAACAGTGGGTTCATCACTATCACTGGGCAACTTAGGTTTGGCGAGATCAACAGCTTCACGTACATCTGCCATCGCTTTGTTGAGATCGACACCGACACTAAATTCTAGCATCACAGAGGCATGCCCCTCAGATGCAGTAGAGGTCATCTCTTTGACCCCTTCAATCGATCTTAGCTCTTGCTCGATTGGACGTACTAGCAGTCTTTCTGCATCTGATGGCGAAATACCTTGGTGCCCAACCGATACATAAATAATAGGGATGGTTATATCTGGACTCGATTCTTTGGGAATCGTCACGTAAGTCGCAGCGCCAGCAAAAAGAATAAACACCAACAACACCATCATGGTGCGTGTGCGAGAAAGCGCAGCATCAATCAATGCAAACATAATCGCGCCTCCTAATCTTGCTGTTCTACAGCGATGACTTGATCGCCATCGCGAACGAAGCCCTGCCCGGTAGTGACGATATCAACACTCTCGCCCAATCCTGTTAGCCACACTCCATCTTGTTCAGCTTTAACTAGGTTGATAGGAACAAACTTAATACGATCTGCGACTAGAGTTTTAACCCCTAGATTACCGGCTTCATCTAAAGCGAGCATGGCTGGCGTCACCTTGATAGCAAGTTGATCTTGCAAGTTCAGTGTCACTTCAGTACTGATACCAGCAGGGATTCTCTGCTTAGGATTAGGCAGCTCGATTTCTATCGGAAAGGTGTTGGTCGAGTCAGACGAAACGCGCGAAATATAGCGAACTTTGCCTTGTGCCTGTTGGCCATTAATAAAGCGAACTTGCGCTTGTTGGCCTAAAACCAGATCCTGAATATGTCGCTCGCTGACATCGGCTTCAATCACAATCATACTCAAGTCAAGCAAGCTTGCGACTGGATCGCCAACACCGACAAAATCCCCTTTTTCAATAAACAGATGATCAACAAATCCAGCAAAGGGCGCGGTCACCGAGGTGTTACGCAAAGCAATTTTAGCATTGCTTACCATAGCTTTAGCTTCAACCAATCCCGCCTGAGCATTGGTGAAGGCAACCTCACCCTGTAAGCCTTTACTTTGCAGTGACTTGGCCGCTTTAAACTCTTTCTCTTTCACCTTAAGCATGGCTTGTGCGCGCTCAAGCTGAATCTCAAGATCGCCTTTATCAATCAACGCAATCACTTGCCCTTGTTTAACACTGTCCCCTTTGGAAACTTTAAGCTGAGTAATTTTACCTGCGATCTCAGCGCCTAGTTTTGCTTGCTTATTGGGAGCGGTCCGTCCATAGAGATCGATGCTTTTATGGGTGGGGTTGGCGACAAACGAAGTGAAAGCGACTTTAGCTAAAGGGATCTCCAGTTCGTTATGTTGCGGTGTCGAGTCTTCGGCATTCAACATACCAACGCCAAGCCAGAGCGTAAGTACAGTGACTAAAAAAAGAGATACAAGATAAGGTCTGGTCGCGATAAAACGCAACGGAGAGATACTAGCCATAACTATCCTTAGTAATTCTATATCGCATCCTAATTCAACCGTAACAACCTAGGTAACGGTGACTAGGTAAGCCTTAGATATAGGGGCTCACGATATTCATTCGTGAGAAGTATTATTCAGGATATAAATTAACCAAACAAAAATAAAATACAGTTGGACAGTATTTTAGAGTAGGTCTCAGTTTCTGGAATCTGAGAGGCAGATAAAACAAAGGCTGCAATCAATGCAGCCTTTGACAAAAACAGTCAGTGGTTAAACACTAAAAGATGCACCACAGCCACAGGTAGTGGTCGCATTCGGGTTGTTCACGAAGAAGCGCGAGCCTTCAAGGCCTTCTGTGTAGTCGACTTGTCCACCCACTAGGTACTGGAGGCTCATAGGGTCAACCACCAAGGTAACGCCACTGTTTACAATCGTGGTATCACCTTCATTGACACTTTCGTCAAACGTAAATCCGTATTGGAAGCCGCTACAACCGCCGCCCGTGATGTAAACACGTAGCTTTAGGTTTGGATTCTCTTCTTCAGCAATTAAAGCACCTACTCGCTGAGCCGCTGCATCTGAAAATGTTAATGGGATATTTACTTCGCTCACGATGACCTCTCTCAGTCTTCTGCATCCAGACTGCACTCACCATCTGGAACTTATCTTTTAATATTGCAGTGATTATCTAATACCTGAGTGAAGCGTTCAAGTATTCACCACTTTTCAAGCCAATTTTTACACTATTTGAGGTTTATTTGCTGTCAAAGTATTCAGAATGTGGCGCAAAGCGTTTTATTGAATCAAGCAGGGCAGGTACAATGCGAGCCAAATTGGTCCGAGCAATCAAAAGAGGATATCCCATGACCAAATCAGCTGATCTATTTCAAAAAGCACAGCAAACCATTCCTGGCGGCGTAAACTCTCCAGTACGTGCTTTTAACGGCGTTGGTGGCGCGCCAATCTTCGTAGAACGTGCCGACGGCCCATTGATTTTTGATGCTGATGGTAAAGCTTACATCGACTACGTGGGCTCTTGGGGGCCAATGATTCTTGGTCATAACCACGCAGTCATCCGGGAAGCTGTTATTGATGCAGCACAGCGTGGTCTAAGCTTTGGCGCTCCGACTGAAATGGAAATTGCTATGGCTGAGCTTGTGTCAGAACTTGTCCCATCGATGGAACAAGTGCGCATGGTAAGTTCAGGTACAGAAGCGACAATGAGTGCGATTCGCCTAGCGCGTGGCTACACTGGCCGCGACAAGATTATGAAATTTGAAGGTTGTTACCACGGTCATGCAGACAGCCTATTGGTTAAAGCTGGCTCAGGAGCACTGACTCTAGGTCAACCTAGCTCGCCAGGTGTTCCTGCTGATTTTGCTAAGCACACGCTAACCGCAACATTTAACGACCTAGATTCAGTACGTGAACTGTTTGCAGCAAATAAAGGTGAGATCGCTTGTATCATCGTAGAGCCAGTAGCAGGCAACATGAACTGTATTCCGCCAGTAGAAGGCTTCCACGAAGGGCTTCGTCAAATCTGTGATGAAGAAGGCGCACTGTTAATCTTTGATGAAGTAATGACAGGATTCCGAGTTGCTCTAGGCGGCGCACAAGGCTACTACAACATCAAGCCAGACCTTACAACTCTAGGTAAAGTTATTGGTGGCGGTATGCCAGTTGGCGCATTCGGTGGTCGTAAAGAAGTTATGCAACATATCGCACCAACAGGCCCTGTTTACCAAGCGGGAACGCTTTCTGGTAACCCAGTGGCAATGGCTGCAGGCTTTGCATGTTTGGACCTGTTAAAAGAAGAAGGCAATGAAAAACGCTTAGCTTCAAAAACCAAGCAACTTGCAGAAGGCTTTAAAGCACTGGCTGACAACCACAACATTCCATTAGTGGTTAACCAAGTTGGCGGTATGTTTGGCTTCTTCTTCACTGACCAAGAAAGCATTACCCGCTACGAAGATGTGACCAAATGTGATATCGAACGCTTCAAACGCTTCTTCCACCTAATGCTAGACCACGGTGTTTACCTTGCTCCATCAGCATTCGAAGCGAGCTTCACGTCACTCGCTCACGGTAGCAAAGAGATCGAAGCGACCCTAGAAGCGGCTGACCGTTGTTTCGCAATTATTGCTGAAGAAGCATAATCATAGCTCTTATTACTGATTGAAGGCTGCTAGGTGCAGCCTTTTTTATTGCCAGTTAACGACCACTAACACCGCCAAACCTAACAACATCAGAGCAAACCAAGGTATTTTACGCTTAGGCTCGCTCTTACTATCGCAACATTTCTCTTTCTCACAACAGCCCATACTCTTTCCACTCCGCGAATAACATTTTGATTTTGCGTTGAACACTCAGACATTTACCGCCATTATACTGATACAGTATCGAAATCTTGGATAAGAAAAGTGTCAGATAAAGTCAAATTAACTTCCAGCCATTGGGTATTGATTGTTGCCTTACTTGCTGCTGGGCTTGCGTGCTTTTTGTTAGTTGAGCCTTACATCAACTCAATTGTCATGGCATTTATCATCTCACTACTGATGTTTCCTATTCATGAGTGGATAGAAAAACGCATGCCAAAGCACACCAACTTGGCATCCCTACTCTCATGTATAGTACTCACCTTTATCATCGTTTTTCCGCTGTTGTTTGTGTTTGCAGCCATTGTTCAGCAAGGCTCGGCTTTTTCACAAAATGTCTATCAGTGGGTAACCCATGGCGGTATTCAAACGATTTTCGAACATCCTTGGGTGGTGAATGGACTGTCGTTAGTCAATACTTACTTACCGTTTGATACTATTAGCCCTCAAGAAATTGCCCAAAAGGTAGCGCAATTTGCTACTTCTTTTGGCAGTAACCTTGTTGGTATCAGCGCAAAAATCTTAGGCGATGCGACCAACTTCTTAATGGATTTCTTCTTGATGTTGTTCGTGTTGTTTTTCTTACTCCGCGACCACGACAAGATCATCAGTGCGATTCGACACATTTTACCGCTGTCACGTAGCCAAGAAGACAAGCTACTGGATGAAGTGGAACAGGTAGCTAAATCTGCCGTGATGGGCTCATTCTTAACAGCCATTGCGCAAGGCTTTGCGGGTGGTATTGGTATGTGGCTTGCTGGATTCCCGGGCTTATTCTGGGGCACCATGATGGGCTTTGCTTCCTTTATCCCTGTAGTAGGAACAGCACTAATCTGGATTCCTGCCGCGATTTACTTGTTCTTAATCGGTGATACCACATGGGCGATTTTCTTAACGGTTTGGAGCGTCGCGATCGTTGGCTCGATCGATAACTTGCTGCGTCCACTACTAATGCAAGGCAGCGCGGGAATGAATACGTTGATGATCTTCTTCTCACTGCTTGGTGGTCTACATCTGTTTGGTTTAATTGGCTTGATCTACGGTCCAATCATCTTTGCCGTCACCATGGTGTTGTTCAATATCTATGAAGAAGAGTTCCAAGGTTTCCTTGATCAACAAGATCGCAGTTAGCGTTTACGTTAAGCGCTGTTGAGCGAGTTTATCACTTCAAGATGAGGGAGGATTATGCGAAAATCCTCCCTCATTTTTTTATACTGAGTTTGCTATGTCTGCTTATATTGCACCAAGTCAAATCGCTGAGAGACAGTTTGCCTACTTCGAAGGTAAGCACGTTTTGGTCGCTGGAGAAGCTGAAGATCTTTTTCCCGTCGAACTTACTAAACACTGCCACTCTGTCACTGTCTTCACCACTAACTATGGTTACCATCGACAGTTGAGCGCATACTCGCAGGTGACAAGTGTCTTTGGTGCTGAATTTAATCAGCAGACTCAAGCCGATATGGTGCTGCTCTACTGGCCGAAAGCAAAAGCCGAAGCGGAATACTTGCTCGCTATGCTGATGGCAAAACTTGGCAAAGACACAGAGATCGTGGTTGTCGGGGAAAACCGTTCAGGTGTGAAAAGCATCGAGAAAATGTTTAAGCCGTATGGCTTGATTACCAAATACGATTCTGCACGTCGCTGCTCATTCTACTGGGGACAGTGTACACAAACTCCCGCTCCGTTTGAGCTGCAAGCTTGGTTTAAAACCTATCAAGTTGAATATCAGCAAACTTCGCTGACGATTAAGAGCTTGCCAGGTGTATTCAGTCATGGTGAGTTTGATATCGGTAGTAAGCTACTGCTTGATACGCTACCTAACCTAAGCGGCAAGGTGCTCGATTTGGGTTGTGGTGCCGGTGTTATCGGTAGTGTGATGGCACTATTGAATTCAGATATTGAGCTAGAAATGTGCGACATCAGTGCATTAGCAGTGGCATCGAGCAAAGCAACCTTAGAAGCCAACGGCTTAACAGGTAAAGTCTTTGCCTCTGATATCTATTCTGATACCAGTAACGATTATGACTTTATCATTAGTAACCCGCCGTTCCACGCGGGACTAGATACTAGCTATAGCGCAACAGAAACCTTACTTGCCGAAGGTCCAAAGCAGAGCGCAAACCAAGGTCACTTGTACATTGTCGCCAATAGCTTTTTAAAGTATCCACCGATTATTGAGCAAGCTTACGGTAATTGTGAGACGCTAAATAAGACCAGCAAATTCGCTATTTACCACGCGAAAAAGTAATTTAACCGCCCAATCCCTCACTTGGATTGGGCAATATCCCACCTATAGCCATTAAATTTGAGCCACTCTCCACGCTTTGATCGCAACTTACTTGTCAAAGTAAAAAAACTCGTTAATTTTGTCATCTTAGGAAAATAACGTTTTGTCTCGCTTATCTGGGGCGCCCTCTTCCATATAAGCAGTATTGTTACGGAAACTAAACTCAGGCTATGTTTAAGTTTTATCGAAAACAGAAGTTTAAACGCCTTCAGAGTACCTTAATGCTGGCATTTTTAGTGTTGAGTATTACCCCTCTGACGGTAATTGCGATCTTTTTCTTACAATCCCACACTCAAGATCTTCAAGAGCAAAGTACCTCACACCTAACCTCGGTTCGAGATAGTAAGCGCCAACAAGTGATCGATTACTTATACGCCAAGGAGTCTGAGGTAATGGGCTTTGTCCGTTCAGAGTTAGCCTATGCCAGCGGTGGGCGTTTCTACGGTTTAGTCAACGCATTTAGCAGTCTTGGCTTAGACATGGAGCAAGCACGTGAGTACGCTCAACGCCGTTATATCCAAGGCTCTGGTGACCAAATCAAAACCTCGATATTACCTCAATCAAGTGTCTATAACGGCACAGAGCGCTACCGCCTGCTCCACAAACGATATCACTGGGCATATCTAGAACTTCTAAAACGTTCTGACTTTGATGATATTTTGCTTGTCGATAGAGAAGGCAACGTCACCTACTCGATCTACAAACATGATAACTTTGGTACTAACCTTCTGACGGGTAAATACAAAGACGATAACCTGGGTAAAACCTTTGCTAAGCTGCGTAATCTGGTCAACGATAAACGCAAAACCAATGAAGATTTTACCCCTCTGATCATTTCCGACTTCTCTAATGAACAAGGAAAAACCGTAGCTTGGCTTGGAGCTCCTATTATCCAGCAAGGCTACCTACACAGTTATGCGATGTTCAGGTTGCCAAACAATGCCATCACCAAATTGGTCGCCGACAAAAGTAATTTAGTGTCGATGAAGACGCTGTTGGTTGGCTCTGATCATCAATCACGTACCCTTGCCTACCAACAAGAAGATATTGATAAAAGTCGTCAAGTGGTCGACCTAGCCCTTGCAGGCGCAACCGATGTCGGCACTTATACTAATACGGAAAGTGAAGCGATTATTGCCGCTTACAGTCCAATTTCGTTCAAAGGTATTGATTGGGCTATCGTGGTAGAAGTGCCAGAAAGCGTCGCCTTCGCCCGTGTCCACCAGCTCGAAACCCTATTTATCTTCGCCATGCTTAGTGCCATTCTTTTGGTTGTCATGGCCTCGCATTATTTGTCGAACTTCATCACTTCCCCGCTGCTGCAACTGACTTGGGCAGCAGAGAAAGTATCGGCGGGCGATCTTGATGCGGACATGAACAACACCCAGCGCAAAGATGAAATCGGGCGCTTGGCGATCAGCTTCGAGCGCATGCAGCGCTCCATTAGAGAGAAGATCCTGTTAATCAAACAGCAAAATGAAGAGCTAGAAAGCAATCTACAGCTAATCCAAAAACAAAACGAAGAACTGCAATTGGCAAATAAGCTCAAGGATGAGTTCTTAGCCACCACTTCCCATGAGCTACGCACACCACTTCATGGTATGGTTGGCATTGCTGAAGCGCTCGCCTCTGGTGCCAATGGCCCGATCACTTCTGAGCATAAGTATCAGCTCGATATCATCATCAATAGTGGTCAACGTTTAGCGACCTTGGTTGATGACCTGCTCGACTATCACAAAATGCGCTATGGCAATCTAGATATCGAGACCAGTGCCGTCGATTTATCAGGCTCTACTCGTTTGGTATTAGAACTTTCCTCTCACTTGATAGGCTCCAAACCTCTGCGGATTATTAATCAGGTTCCAGATGAACCTGTCTGGGTCAGTGCTGATCCGCAACGACTAGAGCAAGTTCTCTATAACTTAGTCGGCAATGCGATTAAGTACACCAGCGAAGGAAAAATCGTTATTTCTGCTAGTGTGGTAGATGACAACATTCGCGTTCAAGTGGTCGATACAGGGCAAGGTATCCCAGCCGATCAACTTGACCACATCTTTGAGCCTCTTATTCAAGCCGGCAGTGACGCGAGTCGTTATCGTCAAGGAGCTGGGTTGGGCTTGTCGATTAGCCGTCAGCTAATTGAACTGATGCAAGGTACGCTTTACGTCAGCAGCCAACCTATGGTTGGAACCACCTTTAGCTTCACTTTGCCAATCGCCAACACGGAACAAATTGAGCAAGCAAACCATTATGAATCAGCTCATTTTAAAGCACCAAACTCTGGTGAGGTTGAACTAGAAGAACCGACAAGCTTACCCGAAAATCCAGACGGACCGCTATTACTTGTTGTCGACGACGAACCCGTAAACCTGCGAGTATTGGATAGTTTCTTACGTTTGGAAGGTTATCGTGTTCGAACTGCGAAAGATGGTCATGAGGCACTTGAAGCCATCACTAAGGAAAAGCCTGAGCTGCTGCTACTGGATATCATGATGCCGGGAATGAGTGGTTACCAAGTGTGTGAATCCCTCCGCGAGACCTACGATCATGCGCAACTACCCGTGATCATGTTAACTGCATTAAACCAAACTGATGATCGGGTACGCGGCTTTAATGCGGGTGCCAACGACTATCTTTCCAAGCCATTTAATAAGCAGGAGCTGGCTGCTCGGATCGTCGCTCACCTCACAGCAAGTAAAGCAGAACAGCGTCGAATCGAAAATCAGCAGCTTCAACAAGAGCTAAAACATCGGGCGATTGTAGAAGCCAGTTTGCTTGAAACACAAGGCCGACTACTTGAGCAACTTGAGACTGCTCCTGAAGCCATTGTCTGTGTACGAGAAGACAATAAGATTCGCTTCGCCAACGAGGCTGCATCAAGACTGTTTAAACGCTCAACCGAACAACTTAAACGTTCAAGCGCCGACGAAATCATTGCACCTAAGTTCCTCAACGTAGAACAGGAACACTACTGCGGCACCATTGACGTCTATGTAGAAGATGTGAGGCAACACCTATCGGCGGATATCCTTAAACTACCTGAAGGTGCTGGACTGCGCTCTATGTACATCTTTAACGTGGGTGGTGGTATCAATGCGGCGCGTATTAACAACCTAGAAACCGCTATTGAGGCGTTATCTAGCTTCGCTTTTGAAGGGGATAAAGCCAAACTGCAAGAGCTTAAAGAATTAGGCGGAGAATTTACTCGCTTGGCCGATCGAGCAACAAGCGACAACAAATCAAAACAAGAGGTGATGCGCGAAGTATTGGTAGAAGCGATGACCAGCGCGCTTATTTATTGGGAGTCGGTAACCGGCCAAACTAAGTTTGCTTTTGCTGAACAAAGTGGTTTGTGGCGAGTTTATCTCGACCGGAGTACGCTGCAAACCCGTACCTTGGACAAATACCTCCGGCCAGAAACCCTGCCGAAAACACCACGCTGGAGAACCGTATTAAGCTCTCTCGATTACATTCTCGAACACTGCAATGAACAAAGTCCAGAGAGAACCCATATAGAAGGATTACGCGATAAATTGCAGTATTTGCTCACTAGTTAACGTGTAGCGACAAACCAACCAAAGCCTGCTTGTGCAGGCTTTTTTATTACCTAACTACAATGACTTCAGCACCTGCTGATAACGTTAATACGCTGCGTAAAACAACTCTAACAAGGTGTTATTTTCAAGCTTTATCACTTGCTCTATTTTACCGAAACAGGCTTATTATTCTCTCTATTGAACAAATAAAGCTCATATTGCGAAGCCAATCACAACAAGACGGCAGTTTTTATTTAGTGGAAGAAATTAACGCTTTAAGGCACACGTGACTAAGATCTCAAGATATATAAATGGAAGAATACCTTTTACGTTTAAACATCCGTAGAGTAAGTAAGCACTAACAAGGTAAGTTCAATAGGTAACTTAATGCGACTCACCTCAAACTCAATTATTTGCCCAAAAATCGCTCCCACCACGCTTTTTTAACATTATTGACGTCATAATTAGGGGTTTTGACGATTTTGACGGGAATAGCAATTGCGAAAATTGACGTTAAGGTGTTTTCTTACTGTGCCTAAGGCCTACAGGCCACTCTAGACAACTCGCCTCCTCCGGCGAAAAGTTACCTACAGAGGTAGGCCTTAGTGAGTGTTATTCAATTGATGACATTCCATCCATTAGTGAAATGAAAGCAAATAGTAAGGAACAGCTATGCTTGCCAACATTAAAAAAACAGCACTAGCAACAGCAATTATCGCAACAGCAGCAACTGGTTTTACTTCAGTAGCCGCTGCAGCTGAACGCAGTGAATTAACTATCCACCCTAAAGAGTTCACCACTTTCGTACGTAACTTTAACCCATACCTAGGTGCAACGAACTTACACACAACGACAGATTTCCTATACGAGCCACTTGTTGTTTTCAACGAGATGCATGGTAATACACCTGTATTCCGTCTAGCAGAGAACTACACCATTGCAGACGATCTACTTAGCGTTGTATTTGACCTACGTAAAGGTGTGAAATGGTCTGATGGCGAAACCTTCAACGCGGATGATGTGATCTACTCATTTAATCTAGTGAAAGAGAAGCCTGAACTTGATCAAAGTGGTATCAACTCTTGGGTTTCTAGTGTCGAGAAATTGAACGACTACCAAGTTAAATTCAATATCAAAGAAGCGAACTCAAATGCTCCTTACGAAATTGTTAAAGTACCTGTAGTACCTCAGCACGTATGGAGTAAAGTAAAAGATCCATCAACGTTCACAAACGAAAATCCAGTAGGTTCTGGTCCGTTTACTGAAATCGCGACTTTCACTCCACAACTTTACATTCAGTGTGAAAACCCGAACTACTGGGATGCAGATAACCTAGATGTAGACTGTCTGCGCGTCCCTCAGATCGCAAACAACGACCAATTCCTTGGTAAAGTTGTAAACAGCGAAATGGACTGGACTTCATCATTCATTCCAGACATCGATCGTACCTATGCAGCGGCAAGTCCTAAGCACCACTATTGGTACCCGCCAGCAGGTACACAAGCATTCGTTGTTAACTTTAAGCACCCTGACGCAGCTAAAAATGAAGCGTTAACAAACGTTGATTTCCGCCGCGCATTCTCAATGGCACTTGACCGTCAAACGATTATCGACATTGCATTCTACGGCGGCGGTACAGTGAATGACTTCGCTTCAGGTCTAGGTTATGCATTTAAGACTTGGTCTGATGAAGGCATTCATAAGAAATACCAAGGTTACAACACCTACAACGTTGAAGGCGCTAAAAAGCTGCTAGAAAAAGCTGGCTTTAAAGATGTTAACAATGACGGTTTCGTAGACACTCCATCAGGTAAGTCTTTCGAACTTCTGATTCAATCTCCTAACGGTTGGACTGACTTCAACAACACAGTTCAACTAGCGGTTGAGCAACTTGCTGAAGTAGGTATTAAAGCAAAAGCTCGTACTCCAGACTTCTCTGTGTACAACCAAGCGATGCTAGAAGCTACGTATGACGTTGCTTACACCAACTACTTCCACGGTGCGGATCCACACCTATACTGGAACAGTGGCTACAACTCTGAGCTACAAGCTGGTGACGGTATGCCTCGCTTTGCAATGCACTACTACAAGAACGACAAACTTGATGGTCTTCTTAACAGCTTCTACAAAACAGCTGATAAGAACGAGCAGCTAGAAATCGCTCACGGCATTCAGGAAATCATTGCTAAAGACCAGGTAACGATTCCAGTACTGTCTGGTGCATACATGTTCCAATACAACACAACTCGCTTTACTGGTTGGTGGAACGAAGAAAATCCAAAAGGCCGTCCAAACATTTGGGCTGGTATCCCAGAGCGTCTACTACACGTACTGGACCTAAAACCAGTTAAATAAGTAGTTGTTCTAACTATGCGGCATACATTCCGTATGCCGCAAAATCCCCCTCACTGTTACCAGTTTGTCATGTGGCGCTAGTCGTCAGGGGATTGTTCGCTCTAAATTTTCGTTTTCGCTAGGGCGACCTGAAGCCAGAAACAGGGAAAATCTGGGTAAGTAAGGTGTAAGTTATGGGTTATTTTTTAAGACGTTTGTCGTTCTATTTGGTCGCGCTGTTAGTTGCTGCGACGCTAAACTTTATTATTCCACGTGCGATGCCGGGCGATCCGGTCACCATGATGTTTGCAAACGCATCGGTTCAGGTAACTCCTGAACGTATTGCAGCAATGAAAGAGCTGCTAGGTTTCGTCGATGGCGGTCTATTTGTTCAGTACATCGCATATATGAAAAACATTCTTAGCTGGGAACTGGGTACTTCAATCCAATTCTACCCGCTATCTGTAAACAAACTGCTTGGTGGTGCATTTGGTTGGTCACTGTTCCTTGCAGGTTCAGCCGTAATCCTTTCATTCTCGTTAGGTTCTATCTTAGGCATCTTCGCCGCATGGAAGCGCGGCAGCAAGTACGATGCTTTCGTCACGCCAGGTATGCTCATTATTCAAGCCGTCCCTCAAGTTGTTATTGCGATGCTAGCGCTCTTTACTTTCGCAATCGGCTTGAAGTGGTTCCCAACAGGATATGCCTACACAGCAGGTACAGTGCCTGAATGGACAAGCTGGGAATTCATCAAAGACGTCGCCTACCACGCCATCCTACCGCTGTTCTGTGCTTCTGTGGTTCAGATCGGTGGCTTCTTGATCAACATGCGTAACAACATGATTAACCTACTCGCCGAAGACTACATCACCATGGCGAAAGGTAAGGGTTTGAGCGAAAACCGCGTTGTTTTCAACTACGCAGCGCGAAACGCACTACTGCCAAGTGTGACTGCCCTTTCAATGTCACTCGGTATGGCGATTGGCGGTCAGCTAATTGTAGAAATCATCTTTAACTACCCAGGGCTTGGTACGGTTCTACTTAACGCGATTCACGCACGTGATTACCAGGTTCTTCAAGGTCAATTAATCATTATGACGCTGTTTATGCTGTCATTTAACTTAATTGCAGATATGGCTTATGTCGTTCTAGACCCTCGCCTGCGCAAGGGAGGAAAATAATTATGAAACAACTATTTAAGCTAATCTTAGGTAACGCATACGCACGTGTCGGTTTAGCCATTGTCTCAGTGTTCTTACTTGTCGCGATTTTCGCTCCGGTACTGACTAAGCATGCTCCAGATAAGAGAACAGGTAATCCACATGAGTACCCAGGTTTTGTTGTCACCTCAGCAAAAGCTGACCCAGATGGTTGGATTGCACAAAACCTAGCCACTGATCGCCGCACTATGATCATGTCGAAAAAAGCCGATCACGTTCTTGGCACTAGCCGTATGGGCCGCGATATTTGGTCTCAGCTTGTGCACGGTGCGCGTATTTCTCTCGGTGTCGGCTTTGGTGCGGGTATCACAGTGTGTCTACTTGCAACCATCATCGGTATTTCAGCAGGTTACTTCGGAGGCCGTGTTGATGACGTGTTAACCGCCGCGATGAACATCATGCTGGTTATCCCTCAATATCCATTGCTATTCGTTTTAGCCGCCTTCATTGGTGAAGCAGGACCACTAACCATTGCCATCATTATCGGCTGTACCTCCTGGGCTTGGGGCGCGAGGGTTATTCGCTCACAAACGCTTGCCTTGCGAGAAAAAGAGTTTGTTAAAGCCGCTGAAGTGCTTGGTGAGTCCTCTTTCCGCATCATCTTTGTTGAGATTCTGCCGAACTTAATTCCAATCGTTGGCGCGAGCTTTATTGGCTCAGTGATGTACGCAATTGGTATGGAATCTATCATTTCGTTCCTTGGTCTAGGTGACCCGAATACCATTAGTTGGGGCATCATGCTTTACAACGTTAACCAATCATCTGCGATGCTAATCGGCGCATGGTGGGAAGTTCTAACACCTTGTATTGCACTTACTGTACTGGTTACTGGTCTAGCACTGCTTAACTTCGCAGTCGATGAGATTGCCAACCCTCAGCTACGTTCACATAAAGGCATGAAGCGTTGGAAGAAGCTTGCAGCTCAAGACAAGAAAGAACGTACACCTGAAATGCCACCTCAAAATGCACTTTGGAGCGGAGATAAATAATTATGACTAGCCCACTTATTTCTATCCGCAACCTTTGCGTTGACTATATTACTGATGCTGGCGACGTCCGTGCTTGTAACAATGTCAGCTTTGACATTGCCCCAGGTGAAGTGTTTGGCCTAGCAGGCGAGTCTGGTTGTGGTAAATCAACCGTTGCCTTCTCGCTAATGCGCCTGCATAAGCCGCCTGCATTCATTACCGGTGGTGAGGTTATCTTCAATGGTGAAGATATCCTTAAGTACAGTGACGAGCGTATGCAGTCGTTCCGTTGGAGCGAGATGTCAATGGTGTTCCAAAGCGCAATGAATGCTTTGAACCCAGTACTGACCATGGAAGAACAGTTTTGTGACGTCATTATGCGTCACACCAACATGACTCGTGAGCAAGCTCGTAAACGCGCTGAAGGTCTGTTAGAGATTGTCGATATTCACCCTAGCCGACTCACTGACTACCCGCACCAGTTCTCGGGTGGCATGCGTCAACGCTTGGTGATTGCGATCGCTCTCGCGCTCAATCCGAAGATGATCATCATGGATGAGCCAACCACAGCACTGGATGTAGTAGTTCAACGTGAGATTCTGCAAAAGATCTATGCGCTGAAAGAAGAGTTTGGCTTCTCAATCCTATTCATTACCCATGATATCTCTTTGATGGTCGAGTTCTCTGACCGTATCGGCATCATGTACTCAGGTGAGTTAATTGAAGTTGCGCCTTCGAAACAGATTCTAGAAAGCCCTTACCACCCTTATACCAAGGGGTTAGGTAGTTCTTTCCCTCCATTAACTGGGCCAAAAACAAAGCTGACTGGTATTCCAGGAAACCCTCTCAACCTACTGGAAATTCCACAAGGTTGTCGTTTCCAAGCACGCTGTGACCGTGTTCACGAGGCATGTACTCGCGTACCAACTCAACTACGACAAATCGAGCCTAATCGTTTCTCAAATTGCCACCTTTATGGTGACCCGATAGCTCAAAGCAAACTCTAGCGAGCCATTGAGAAATAACTATAAAGATTACTGGAGACAATTATGAGCAAAGAATTTGGCGAGCTATTGGTAGAAGGGAAAAACCTAGTTAAAGATTTCCCGATCAGTAGCAATGCATTACAACAGCCAATGATGCGTGCCATCAACGACGTATCATTCAAAATGTACAAAAGCCGCGGCCTGTCTGTGGTTGGTGAATCTGGTTCAGGTAAATCAACAACCGCCAAGATGATCGCAAAGATGTATGCACCAACCGATGGTGTGATTGAGTACAAAGGTCGTGATATTCAAACCATCGACTCACGTTCTGACTTAATGGCGTACCGCGAAGGTGTGCAGATGGTTTGGCAAGACCCATTTGGCTCGCTAAACCCGACCCACAATATCTTCCACCACATTCTTCGTCCGCTGCTGATCCATAAAAAAGTGGATCCTCGCAACAAGAAAGAGCAGGAAGAACGTGTATACGATTTACTCGAACAAGTTGGTCTTATCCCACCGAAAGAGACCGCACAAAAGTTCCCCCATCAGCTATCTGGTGGTCAGCGTCAGCGTGTCAACTTAGCACGCAACATCGCGGTAGGTGCGGAAGTGGTCTTGGCCGATGAGCCGACTTCAATGCTGGATGTTTCGATTCGTGCTGGCGTACTTAACCTGATGGAAGAGATGAAGTTTGAGAAACAAATGTCTCTGCTTTACATCACTCACGATATCGCTACCGCACGCTACATCGCAGAAGATCTCGCGGTTATGTATGTCGGCCACATGGTTGAATGGGGCGACACTGAAGAGATCATTCATAACCCTCAGCACCCATATACACAACTATTAGTTTCTGCGGTACCTGATCCGAGCAAATCGATTCACGAGAAACTCAAAGGTAACAAAGGCGAGATCCCACTCTGGACGCCAGTCTCTGTAGGCTGCCCTTTTGCCGGTCGATGCCAACACGCTTCAGATAAATGTCGCGAACAGTTACCAGAAGTGACTCAGCTTTCTGATAACCACTTTGTTCGCTGTTACCTATACGAAAACTAAAACCTAAAGAGCCAAGATTTTCTTGGCTCAACAAACAAGATTGATTTTTCGGAGATTTTAATGCTGCTACTTACTAACCATATTGGTTATGAAGCCCTTGGGCCAAAGCAGGCTGTTTTGATGACCGGCAAGACACGACTTTCATCTACCACTGCGTTGTTAGTTTGTGCCGACAGTCATCAAACTGTGGCAACTTTTGCTATTGAGAAAGGCACAAAGGTCGCTAATTGGCACCAAGGGAGTTTTTTTCGTATTGAATTCTCTGATTTTGAACAAGCAGGACGCTTCTATCTAAGAGTTGAAAACCTGCGCTCTGAAGTGTTTGCGATTGAGCAAGGCTTACTGCTCAACACAACCTTTTCCGACCTGCTCCACTACTTCAAATCACAGCGATGTGGTGGCCGCTTTGACAAACAAGACAAACAGATCCCTATTCTCGGCAGTGATCAAACCGTCGATGTTCAAGGCGGTTGGTATGATGCCTCAGGAGATGTCAGCAAATACCTAAGTCACCTGTCGTATGCCAATTATCTAAACCCACAGCAAACTCCGATGGTAGTTTGGAACATGCTCAAAGGTTTAGAACTTGTAGGCAGCGGAGATGCTTTACCCGCGTTCTCTAAAGTTCGCTTAGTTGAAGAGGCGCTATTCGGCGCAGATTTCCTAGTACGAATGCAAAATGAAGCCGGTTACTTTTACATGACCGTCTTTGATAAGTGGTCGAAAGATACCAAACAGCGAGAAATTTGTGCCTACGCCACTCAAGAAGGTCACAAGTCTGAAAACTATCAAGCAGGCTTTAGACAAGGTGGCGGTGTCGCTATCGCAGCTTTAGCTCAGGCAGCTCGATTAGATGAATCCGGTGAGTTTACTCGCCAAGAATACTTAGCAGCTGCTGAGAAAGGCTATTGGCACCTTAAAGAGTTTAACCGCCAATACCTAGATGACGGCCAAGAGAACATCATTGATGAGTACTGTGCATTGCTAGCAGTGACTGAGCTGCTGCGTACAACAGAAAGTGAACAGTATCTTGAAGAGTGCCGCTACTGGAGCAATCAACTGGTCTCACGTCAGCAAAGTGACCAAAACTTCAACCATTACTGGGCAGCCAACCAAGATGGTAGTCGCCCATACTATCACGCCGCTGAAGCCGGCCTGCCAGTTATCGCTCTATGTGAGTACCTCAATGTTGAGCCTAACGCTCAACGAAAATCACAAGTGACCGAAGTGCTCAATCGTGCGGTGAAGTTTGAACTGACGATTAGCAATAGTGTTGCAAACCCGTTTGGTTATCCTCGCCAATACGTCAAATCTGTTGATGGTGAAAAGCGAGATGCATTCTTTGTCGCGCAGAACAATGAAACCGGTTATTGGTGGCAAGGAGAGAATGCACGTTTAGGCTCTCTCAGTAGCATGGCATTTTTTGCCCTTGCGCATATTGAAGATCACACAACGAAGCAACAGCTCCTCGCATTCGCCCAAAACAGTCTTAATTGGATCTTAGGCCTTAACCCTTACCATATGTGCATGCTGGATGGGCATGGCATCAACAACCCAGATTACCTGCCACAGCTTGGATTCTTTAATGCAAAAGGCGGTATTTGTAACGGTATTACCGCAGGCTTTGAAGACGAAAACGACATCGCCTTTAACCCAGAGAAACAGAAAGACGACATGCTGCAAAACTGGCGTTGGGGAGAGCAATGGATTCCACATGGTGCTTGGTATTTACTCGCGATAGTAAGTCAATTCGCTCACTTCAATACTGAGGAGACAACCAATGAGTAAGTTATTTGTTGGTGTTGATGGTGGCGGTACTTCCTGCCGCGCCCGAATTCGTGATGAACAAGGCAACTTAATCGGCGAAGCGAAAAGCGGTAGCGCCAATATTTTGCTAGGTGTTGAAGTTGCAATGGCTTCGATTGTTCAAGCCATTACCGAAGCCGCTGCTCAGGGTGGCTTAAATTCCAATGATTTTGCTCGTATGCATCTTGGCCTTGCTCTCGCAGGTGCTGAGCAAAAATCAGCATGGCAAGCCTTTATGGATCTACCACACCCATTCGCATCTATCGTGCTAAACACCGACGCTTACGGTGCCTGTATTGGCGCTCATAATGGTGATGCTGGTGCAATTATGATAGCAGGCACAGGTTCATGTGGTATCTACCTTGAAAATGGTCAACAACACGTCGTCGGGGGTCGCGAATTCCCGATATCAGATCAAGGTGGTGGCGCTGTTATGGGCCTACGCCTTATTCAAAATGTCCTTCTTGCTCAAGATGGTATTGGCGAGAAGACCCCACTTGTTCAGCATGTTCTCGCTCATTTCAACCATGATGTTGACCAAATAGTGGAATGGTCTAAATCGGCATTACCAAGAGATTACGGACAATTCTCTCCTGCAATTTTTCAACACGCTCATCAAGGCGATAGCTTAGCAATCGATATGCTTAAGCAGACAGCTGCAGATATTGAAATGTTCCTAGTAGCACTTAATCGTAACGGTGCCACTCGCATCTGTTTAATGGGTAGTATTGCCGAGCGCATCAAAGCTTGGCTTTCACCACCAGTACAGTCTTGGATCGTTGAACCGCAATTTGATGCCATTGAGGGCGCAATCATGTTTGCCGATCAACCTGAGCACAATCTGTATTAAGGATAAGATTATGAGCTTTCGCGTCGAACTTGCTGTCCTATCCGAACAAAAGCAGTTTTGCCGTTTTGGTTTAACTTTGCATAACCTCACCGATCAATCACTCGACAACTGGCAACTGCAGTTCATCATTGATCGCTTTATCTTGCCTGATAGCTTCACTCATGGAGAAATCAAACAAGTTGGTAGTTTCTGCACCGTCAAACCTGACATACAAGTTCTTGAAGCAAATCAGCACTACTACTGTGAGTTCAGCATTAACACTGCCCCTCTTCGCTTTTATACAGACGGTCTAAAAGACGCGGTCATTATCGCTAATGATGGGCAAGAGAAGCATCAGGTGATCCTCACCCCGATAGCTCTTGCCTCACCATATCGTGAACGCGCTGAGTTACCTAGTGTTGATAGGCCTGAAATTGCGCTAATTCCAAAGCCAAATAAGGTCGAGCTATTTGATGGTAAGTTCCAACTGACTCGCTCTAGTCAAATTACTTTGCAAGCTAATCTAGCCGAGAAAGCCGCAACATGGCTGCAGCTAGAGCTAGAAAGGCTGTTTGATTTTAAAGCTCAAACCATAGGTCATAGCGAGATTGTTTATCGCAATAATCCGACTCTTGATGAAGGTGAATACCAACTTACGGTGAGTGGTACAGGCGTTCGACTTGAAGCAGGATCTCGTTCTGGCTTTGTTCATGCCAGCGCAACCCTGTTGCAATTAATTGAGCAAGATGGCGACCACAACTTATCTCTCCCGTGTATTAAAGTCGTTGATGCGCCACGTTTTAAGTATCGCGGCATGATGTTGGATTGTGCTCGCCACTTCCACTCAGTTGAGATGGTGAAGCGTTTAATCAACCAACTCGCCCATTACAAATTTAATACCTTCCACTGGCACCTAACCGATGACGAGGGATGGCGTCTGGAAATCAAAGCGCTACCAGAGTTAACCAAGACTGGCGGATACCGCGGAGTTGGGACGGCGCTTGAACCTCAGTACAGTCACCTAGCTGACATCTATGGCGGTTATTACAGCCAACAAGAAGTCAAGGAAGTGATTGCTTACGCGGACGAACGCGGGATCAACATAATTCCAGAGATCGATATTCCAGGTCACTGCCGTGCGGCGATCAAGTCTTTACCAGAGCTATTACAAGATCATAATGATCGTTCTCAATATCGCAGTATTCAGCACTACAACGACAATGTGCTCTCGCCAGCCCTTGCTGGCACTTACGAGTTCCTCGACAAGGTTTTGCAAGAAGTCGCTGAGCTATTCCCCTCCCCTTGGGTTCATATTGGTGCCGATGAAGTGCCTGACGGCGTGTGGCTAGAAAGCCCTGCCTGCCAAAAACTGATGCAAGAGAAGGGTTATCAGAGCGCTAAAGAACTCCAAGGTCATCTTCTCGGCTATGCGGAGAAAAAGCTTCGCTCACTGGGGAAACGCATGGTGGGTTGGGAAGAGGCTCAACACGGCAATAAGGTGAGCAAAGATACGGTTATCTACTCTTGGCTCAGTGAAGAGGCGGCTCTTAACTGCGCTAAACAAGGTTTTGATGTCATTTTACAGCCGGGTCAATCGACTTATTTAGATATGACCCAAGACTACAGCCCAGAGGAACCTGGGGTCGATTGGGCAGCAGTTATCCCTCTTGAAAATGCTTATCGCTATGAGCCACTAGCGCAAGTCCCTGACAACGATCCAATAAGAAAACGCATTTTGGGTATTCAGTGCGCGCTATGGAGTGAAATCGTCACACAACAAAATCGCATGGATTACATGGTTTTCCCACGGCTCACTGCTATGGCAGAAGCTTGTTGGACAGAGAAATCCGAACGGGATTGGGAAGACTATTTAGCACGGTTAAAAGGCCATTTGCCTTTACTCGACAGACAAGACATTAACTATCGTCAACCGTGGAAATAACACTGGAGCGAATGGTGAGCATTCGCGGTTTTCACTAGCTTAAATTTTTGGCTGCCAAAGTGGCAGCTTGGTAAAAAGGAAATCAACATGAAATACGGCTATTTCGATAACGACAATCGTGAATACGTCATCACCCGACCAGACGTACCTGCGCCATGGACTAACTACTTAGGCACAGAGAAGTTCTGTACTGTCATCTCGCACAACGCAGGGGGGTATTCATTCTACAACTCCCCTGAATATAACCGTGTTACCAAATTCCGCCCTAACGCAACTTTCGATCGCCCGGGTCACTATGTTTACCTGCGCGATGATCAAACTGGCGATTACTGGTCAATCTCATGGCAGCCAGTCGCGAAAAGCTTAGATGAAGCAAGCTATGAAGTGCGTCACGGCTTGTCATATTCAAAGTTTAAGTGTGATTACAATGGCATTGAAGCAACGAAAACGCTCTTCGTACCAAAAGGTGAAGATGCGGAAGTGTGGGATGTTGTGATTAAAAACACTTCTGATAAGCCGCGCACTATAAGTGCCTTCTCATTTGTTGAGTTCTCATTCAGCCACATTCAGTCTGACAACCAGAACCACCAAATGTCTCTTTACTCAGCAGGAACTGAGTACAAAGATGGCGTGATTGAGTATGACTTGTATTACAACACCAACGACTTTGAAGGTTTCTATTACCTAGCTTCTACATTCGACCCTGACTCATACGATGGTCAACGTGATAGCTTCCTGGGTCTATACCGCGACGAAGCGAATCCAATCGCCGTTGAACAAGGTAAATGTACCAATAGTGCGCAAACTTGTTACAACCACTGTGGTTCGTTACACAAGCAGTTCACTATCCAACCTGGCGAAGAAGTGCGTTTTGCCTACATTCTGGGTATCGGTAAAGGCAATGGTGAACGTCTACGTGAAAAGTATCAAGACCTTGCGAATGTCGATGCTGCGTTTGCAGGTATTAAAGCCCACTGGGACGAGCGCTGTGCTAAGTTCCAAGTGAAATCGCCGAACGAAGGCCTAGATACTATGATCAACGCTTGGACTCTATACCAAGCTGAAACCTGTGTGGTTTGGTCTCGCTTTGCTTCTTTCATTGAAGTCGGTGGACGTACTGGTCTTGGCTACCGAGATACTGCTCAAGATGCGATTTCAGTCCCTCATTCAAATGCAGCAATGACACGTAAACGTCTTGTTGATCTTCTACGTGGTCAGGTTAAAGCTGGTTACGGTCTGCACCTATTTGATCCTGATTGGTTTGATCCTGAAAAAGCCGATGTTGAGCCTTCAAAATCTCCAACCGTGGTTCCAACGCCATCGGATGAAGATAAGATCCACGGCATCGAAGACACTTGTTCGGATGATCATCTATGGCTAGTTCCTACCATCTGTAAGTACGTGATGGAAACTGGCGAGCATAGTTTCTTCGAGGAAGTCATTCCTTACGCAGACGGCGGAGACGCAACAGTTTACGAGCATATGAAAGCCGCCCTCGATTTCTCGGCGGAATATGTCGGTCAAACCGGTATCTGTAAAGGTTTGCGTGCAGACTGGAACGACTGTCTAAACCTAGGCGGCGGTGAATCTTCTATGGTTTCATTCCTCCACTTCTGGGCTCTGCAAGAGTTTATTGACCTAGCGAAATACTTAGGTCGCGATGCAGATGTAGAGAAATACACCGAAATGGCGGCCAATGTTCGTGAAGCGTGTGAAACGCACCTTTGGGATGATGAAGGTGGCTGGTACATCCGCGGCCTGACCAAAAATGGTGACAAGATCGGTACTGCGCAACAGACCGAAGGCCGTATCCATTTAGAGTCAAACACTCTTGCCGTTCTATCGGGTGCGGTATCGCAAGAGCGCGGTGAAAAAGCGATGGATGCCGTAGATGAGAATCTATTCTCAGAATACGGTCTACATCTTAACGCCCCTTCATTTGCAACACCTAACGATGATATCGGCTTTGTCACTCGTGTATACCAAGGCGTAAAAGAAAACGGCGCGATCTTCTCGCATCCAAACCCGTGGGCGTGGGTAGCAGAAGCGAAACTTGGTCGTGGTGACCGCGCAATGAAATTCTACGATGCGCTCAACCCATACAACCAAAACGACATCATAGAAAAACGTGTTGCTGAACCATACTCATACGTGCAGTTCATTATGGGTCGTGACCACCAAGATCATGGCCGTGCCAACCACCCTTGGTTGACGGGCACTTCGGGTTGGGCTTACTTCGCGGTAACCAACTTCATCTTAGGTGTACGTACCGGTTTTGATGGTTTGACCATAGATCCATGTATTCCAACTGACTGGCCTGGTTTTGAGGTCACTCGTCAGTGGTTAGGTGCGACCTACAACATCAAGGTCGAAAACCCAAGCTCAGTAAGCAAAGGCATTAAGTCGATCACGGTTAACGGACAAGCAGTGACAGGTGCTGTTCCAGTTCAAGCGGAAGGCAGTGTCAACGACGTTGTGGTTGTTCTTGGTTAACGCCAGCAATAAGCCTCTTTCGAGAGGCTCTTTTACTTAAAGGATTATCACTATGATTAAATTTGGAACAGGTGGCTGGCGCGCATTCATTGGCGAAGAGTTTACTAAAGACAATGTTCGCTTAGTGGCTCAAGCTCTGGCCAACATCATCAATCAAGAACAAGTGGCTGAAAAAGGGTTCGTAATTGGTTACGACCGCCGTTTTTTATCAGATAAAGCAGGCCGCTGGTTTACAGAGGTTTTAGCTGCAAACGGCATTACCGTCAGCTTTATCGACAAGTTCGTACCAACGCCAATTGTGATGTTTAAGGCCAAAGAAATGGGCTGTGCCTACTCTGCCTGCATCACCGCTTCACATAACCCAGCTGACTACAATGGCATTAAGGTCTTTATTCAAGGTGGGCGTGACGCTGATGAAATCATCACTGAAAAGATCGAAACGCAAATTAGCCAGCTAAGCGCTGAGCAGGTTAAGTCGGTTGATTTCGACCAAGCGGTTGAAGACAAACTGATCGATGTCATTAACCCAATGAACGAGTTTGTCGATTCAATCATTAACTTCATTGATATTGAATCAATTAAAAAAGCCAACTTGCGTGTTTTGATCGACCCTATGTTTGGTGTGGCGAAAAACGCATTGCAAACGGTACTGATTAATGGCCGCTGTGATGTCGATGTGATCAATGATGGCAAGAACCCAGATTTTGGTGGTTTGATGCCTTCACCGAGTGCTGCGACCTTATATAGGTTAAAACACCTTGTAGCCGCCGAGGGGTACGACATTGGTATCGGAACCGATGGTGACGCAGACCGTTTAGGCATCATCGATGAAAAAGGCCACTTTATTCACCCTAACGAAGTGCTGATCCTGCTCTACTACTACCTACTAGAGTACAAAGGCTGGAAAGGCTCCGTGGTTCGTAATATTGCCACTACACATATTCTCGATAAGATCGCCGCTGATCATGGTGAGAAATCATTTGAAGTGCCTGTGGGCTTTAAACATATCAGTTCACAAATGGAAGCCGATGATTCGCTGATTGGTGGCGAAAGTTCTGGTGGCCTTACCATCCGTGGACACATTAAGGGTAAAGACGGTGTTTTCGCCTCTAGCCTATTGGTTGAAATGATCTCTGTGACCGGCAAGAAACTGTCCGAGCTACTGGATGAGATATATGGCAAGTATGGCTATGCCTATACCGCTGAGGGAGACTGTACGTTTAAGCCAGCCCAAAAAGAGGTGCTCTACAATCGTATTTACGTTGAAAAACAATTGCCTGATTTTGAGTTTGAGATAGACAAGGTGAGCTATGAAGATGGCGCTAAGGTCTACTTCAAGAATGGTGGTTGGGTGATTGCGCGCTTCTCGGGTACTGAACCACTACTGCGTATCTTTGCTGAAATGGCAGATAAAGAGACCGCCGAGCAGGTCGTACAACAAGTCAAAGCGTTTTTACAACTCTAATTAACTGAATTCACTTCCCTATAGGTGAATACAATTAGCCCGGCGATTTAGCCGGGCACTTTTTTAGCTAGAAAGCGAGCACACCTTGGGTCTCAACCTTGACCGACACTTGCTGGCCTATGGTCAAAGGCTCCGCTGAACTTGCTAACAATCGACTGCCACTCGCATCAATCACGTAACGGCAGTGATCACCCATAAACTGTTGTTCCAACACCGTCACCGTACTCTCTTCAGCCGCACTAATCTGTACATGCTGAGGTCGAAGTAGGAGTTCGCAGCTCTCACCAATTTGAATATGTTGCTGCGCAGTGGCTTCAACCAATCCCAGTTCAGTCTCAAATTCCGACTCTGAAGAACGTTTAGCCGTTAAGTAACTACCACCACCCAAAAAGTCTGCCACAAACTTGCTTGATGGTTGATAATAAAGCTCACTCGCGGTGCCATATTGCTCAATCACGCCATGATTCATCACAGCCATCTTGTCAGCAAAAGCAAACGCTTCTTCACGACTATGAGTAACAAATATCGCCGTCACCCCTTGTGCCTTAAAAATCTTGCGAATCTCAGCAATAAGCTCATGACGCACTTGAGTATCAATGTTTGAGAACGGCTCATCGAGTAATAGGAGGTCTGGTTTGTAAGCCAAAGAGCGTGCTATCGCGACACGTTGTTGTTGACCACCAGAGAGTTGGTGAGGATAGCGTTCGCCATAACCGTCCAAATGGACTAGCGCTAGCATCTCTTCAACTTTAGTATTTTGCTCACTAAGCGACAATTTACGTAGGCCAAAAGCAACATTCTCAGCCACAGTTAAGTGTGGAAAAAGCGCGTAATCTTGAAAAATCATGCCGATGTTGCGCTGCTCTGGAGGAAGCCAATTGGCTCCGTCATCAATAGTCATGCAATTCAGACTCATGGTGCCCGAGCTTAAAGGCAACAATCCAGCAATCGCTTTGAGCAAAGTTGTTTTACCGCAGCCACTAGCCCCTAATAGACAAACAATTTCACCTTGCTCAACTTCTAGCGATAGCGACTCAAGCACTGTCGTTTGCTCATCGTATTTACACGTTAAGTCTTTGATTGATAATGCACAGCTCATTAGTGGGAATGCTCCAGTGAACGGTTAACAATAACTAAAGGTACTAGGCCAACCAAGACCAATAGAACGGCGGGCATTGCCGCAAGCTCTAGATGCTCGTCAGAGGCAAAGTTATAAACATAGGTGGCTAGGGTCTCAAAGTTGAAAGGGCGTAGCAGTAGCGCCGCATTAAGCTCTTTCATTGACTCGATAAACACGAGCAGTCCCGCGATTAAAGCTCCTCTGCGTACCAGTGGTAAGTGAATTCGCCAAAGCATGATATTGGCGCTGCACCCCATGGTTCTTGATGCCATATCCAATGAAGGAGACACTTTACTTAAACTGCTTTCAATACTGCCAATAGCAACTGCTGAGAAACGCACCACCATGGCAAAGATCAGCGCGAACATAGAACCAGAGAAAATCAGTCCAGGTCGACCCCAGTCCATAAATTTAGCAATGTCATTAACCATGTGGTCCATGAATAGCACCGGAACCATCACGCCTATCGCAAGAACGGTTCCTGGCACCGCATATCCCATTGAGGATAAGCGCATAAATGCGAGGCTCTTACGCCCGGGATTAACGCGTTGGCAGAAGTTGACAATCAGTGCAACCACAACACCAATCACAGCTGCGGTAAGGGAAACATACAGGCTATTAAGCGCGTACTCACGAAACTCTGCCGTCCAACTTTGGCCGAAATATTTGTAAGCATAGATAATCAACTGACCAAGCGGGAAAATAAACGCAATACAGACAAGTCCCCAACACCAAGACAGTGCTAGCCACTTTCTCCAACCTGCCAACTCATAGCGAAAATCTTCGCGACTACTAAACTGATTCTGAAACAGCTTTTGCTTACGGCGACTATAACGTTCTGAGCTAAGCAATAGAATGACGACAACCAACATTATCGCTGAGATTTTCGCTGCTGCAGTTAAGCTTGAGTAACCAAGCCAGGTGTCATAAACCGCAGTCGTTAGGGTATTAACCGCGAAGTAGCTCACCGTACCAAAATCACCAATAGTTTCCATCGCCACCAGCGATAGCCCGACAGCAATAGATGGCCTGACTAAAGGTAAAGAAATACGGCGAAAGCTCTCCCATGGAGAACATTTCAGAAGTCGCGCCGATTGAAGCAATGAGACGTTTTGCTCCATAAAAGCCGCGCGGCATAGCAAATAAACATAAGGATAGAGAACTAATGAAAGAACGATAATCGCGCCACTTAGGGTCCGGATATCTGGAAACCAGTATTCACCAGGCCCCCACCCTGTCAAGTCACGCAACAAAATCTGTACAGGCCCCGCAAAGTCGAACCAATCAGTAAATATATAACCAACGATATAACCAGGCATCGCAAGAGGAAGAACTAGCGCCCATTGCAAAACGCGTTCACCAGGAATGCGGCACATCGCCATTATCCATGCGGAAGGGATACCAAAAAGAAGAGACAGCACCATGGTACCAACAACTAATACCACGGTATTAAATGCGTAAGTCGGCATCACCGTTGACATCAAATGAGTAAAGAGCTCATTGGTTTCACCAACAGCGGTCATGAATATCGCTAAGATCGGCAAAACCAGTAGCAAAGCAAGTGCTCCACTACTGGTTTTCCATAAATAATTTTTTTCTTTCATCGCCTACTTACAACCAGGATTCATGAAATATAAATGCGTTTGCAAATACCTCTCATATCCCTTTAATAGTTTAGGGTATTTATACCCTTATAAACAAACAACCTCAAGTAACCCTACAAAAAGAGCGACTTGAGGCTGTGCTTATTTAATGAGTCTATGACTCACCAAAAACTATTATAGGTCGAACTTAACTTCGTCTAGTAGTTTGATCGCTGCTTCATGGTGGCTAGCAACATCATCTAGAGAAATAGTATCTGGCTTGAAATCACCCCAAGACGCAACCAGTTCTGAACGCTTAACGCCATCTTTAACTGGGTATTCGAAGTTAACTTCAGCGTACATGCTTTGTGCTTTATCACCGGCAAGGAATTCCATAAGCTTTACTGCATTCTCTTTGTTTGGAGAGTGCTTAGCCATTGCCATACCAGAGATGTTTACGTGAGTACCTGTCGTCTTCTGGTTAGGGAAGTTGATGTAAACGGCGTCAGCCCAAGCTTTTTGCTCAGCATCGTTAACCATCTTGCCTAGGTAGTAGCTGTTACCAAGAGAAACGTCACATAGACCTTCTTTGATTGCTTTAACTTGAGCACGGTCGTTACCTTGTGGCTTACGTGCTAGGTTAGCTTTAACGCCTTCTAACCACTCTTTAGTTGCTGCTTCGCCTTCGTGAGCGATCATTGCAGATACTAGAGATACGTTGTAAGGGTGCTTACCGCTACGAGTACAGATTTTGCCTTTAAACTCTGGCTTAGCTAGATCAGCGTAAGTGAAGTCTTCACCTAGGCGACCTACACGATCACGTGAAGAGTAAACGCTACGAGTACGCGTGGTTAGAGCAAACCACTCGTTGTTCGAGTCTTGGTACTGCGCAGGAATGTTTTTCTCTAAAACTTCGCTCTCAACAGCTTGAACAAGGTTTTTCTTAGTCAGCTCAGATAGACGGCTAATGTCTACAGTTAGAATCACGTCTGCTGGGCTGTATTCACCTTCTTGTGCTAGCTTCTCTGCTAGACCTTTCTTAGCAAACTTAACGTTTACTTTAATACCTGTCTCTTTAGTGAACTCGTTGAACATTGGCTCAACTAGGAAAGGTTGACGGTAAGAGTATACGTTCACTTCTTCTGCAGCGATTGCCGCTGTAGGTGCGATTGTCGCGCAAGCTAATGCAGAAAGAGTCAGCAGTTTTTTCATTGGTTCAGTCCTTTAACTTCGTAATGATAACGTTTATCAGTTGCGTTATTATATTCATCATAGTTTAGAAAACAATGACACGAAACAAAAAAACCTGCTCTAGAGAGCAGGTTTTTGATACTTTTATTTGTAACTATATGTAACGTCACATCTAGTGTAATTACTTCACTGTTACGAATTCTGGATAAGCGCCGACACCACAATCGTGCATGTCCATACCTTCCATCTCTTCGTCTTCTGAAACTCGGATACCAATTGTCGCTTTAAGCACAGCCCATACCACTAGACTTGCACCAAATACCCAAGCAAAGATTACCGCGGCGCCTAGAAGCTGTGCACCAAATGTTGCATCACCATTGCTTAGCGGCACAACCATCAGACCGAAGAAACCACATACACCGTGCACTGAGATAGCACCTACAGGATCATCAATCTTAAGCTTATCAAGGCCGATGATGCTAAACACCACTAGCGCACCAGATACTGCACCAATTGCTACTGCGTAAAGTGGTGAAGGTGATAGAGGGTCCGCTGTGATAGCAACAAGACCTGCTAATGCACCGTTAAGAATCATAGTAAGGTCAGCCTTACCCCAAGTTGTTTTACAAACAAGTAGCGCTGCAATAGCACCCGCAGCAGCTGCTGCATTAGTGTTAAGGAAGATTTGACCTACTGCGGTTGCATTCTCAAAGTCAGAAACCATTAGCTGAGAACCACCGTTGAAGCCGAACCAACCGAACCATAGAATAAAGGTACCAAGCGTTGCTAGAGGCATGTTTGAACCTGGAATTGGGTAGATTTCACCGTTCTTACCGTACTTGCCTTTACGCGCACCTAGAAGTAGAACACCAGCTAGAGCGGCGGCTGCACCTGCCATATGAACGATGCCTGAGCCTGCGAAGTCACTAAAGCCCGCCTCTGATAGGAAACCACCACCCCAAGTCCAGTAACCTTCCATTGGGTAGATAAACGCTGTTAACACTGCCGAGAAGATAAGGAAAGACCATAACTTCATACGTTCAGCAACGGCACCTGACACAACTGACATGGCTGTTGCGACAAACACTACCTGGAAGAAGAAGTCTGACTCTAGCGAGTGATCTGCACCTTCGCCTTGAGTACCGATGAGTGCACCAAATGAAGGTAACCAACCGCCTTCACCATTATCAACATACATAATGTTGTAACCAACGATGAGGTACATAGTACAAGCTATCGCGTATAAACAGATGTTTTTAGTTAGAATTTCAGTTGTGTTCTTTGAGCGAACCAAACCAGCTTCCAACATGGCAAAACCTGCTGCCATCCACATTACCAACGCACCCGAAATGAGGAAGAAAAAGGTGTCTAGTGCGTAACGTAACTCTGTTACTGTAGTTGTTAATTCCATCTTATTGTCTCCAGTCCTTTGAATTCTTAAAGCGCTTCAGCGTCCATTTCACCGGTACGAATACGCACCGCTTGGCTGAGGTCATAAACGAAAATTTTTCCGTCTCCGATTTTTCCCGTGTGCGCTGCTTTTGACACCGCCTCAATCACTCGGTCGACGTTTTCTGCCTGAGTCGCTATTTCAAGTTTCACCTTAGGTAGAAAATCGACTTGGTATTCTGCACCGCGGTATAGCTCAGTGTGACCTTTCTGACGGCCAAAACCCTTAACCTCTGATACTGTCATCCCTTCAATACCAACATCGGCTAGGGCCTCACGAACATCGTCTAATTTGAACGGTTTAATAATCGCATTTATAAGTTTCATCGCATCCTCTCTGAAGCTGTCATCCTTTTGTTTATTAGTAATCCAAGGTGCGTGCCAACTTGTTAAGTTATTGATTTAAATAAAAACAAGCATTAAACATTACTCCATAAACAAAAAGGGCGCACCAATTCGGTGCGCCCTATTCACAAATTTAAAGCAAGCCTAAGATGACTCACCACAAAAGTGCATTACTTGGTCGTAAGGAAGGTCTTCCATTGTTCAATAAGATCTTCAAAGTCTTCCAGTCCGCAGCTTGCTGTACTTTCACTGTCATAAAAATCAAACTCACTCTCTGCGTCCATCTCTTGACCATGAGCAAGCACATTCTCTTGAACCGTGACTTCATCACCTTGAATCATCAGGAAAATTTCAGTGCCTTCTAAGCTATGCTCTTGTTGAGGATTAGATCGTGCCTTGCGAATTAGATCATCAACGCGCTCAATTTTCTGCCAATCCTTGCCAATTTCTTCCTGCAGCCAGCGTGCAACAATTTCGTGCCCCATACTGGACTTCACATAGTATTCGCCCATTAAAGTGTTTCTAATAAACTCGAATTCCATAGGGCGCCTCTTGTGGTTCTATCTAATTTAATGGGCGGGAGTATACAGGGTCAGTAATCGAGGGTCGAGAATTGGGATGCTGGAGAGCTGGAGAGCTGGAGAGCTGGAGAGCTGGAGAGCTGGAGAGCTGGAGAGCTGGAGAGCTGGAGAGCTGGAGAGCTGGAGAGCTGATTTATTATCTCTATTTAGGAGCAACTCCTGTCAACACCCACCTCCAGTAGGACGAAGTTCGTTCCAGTTTTCCAGCAGCGAAGCGTTCTAGATATCCTAGGGGCACTCCCACAAAAAAAGCGCCCACCTTTCGGTGGGCGCTTAGTCAGCTATTCAGTGTTCCAAAGCTAATTATGCAGGCTCTTGGAAAATAACCTCATCCGCCTTCTTGGTGTAATCTTCCATCTTATGGAAGTTCAAGTAGCGGTAGGTATCTGCTGCTGTTGCATCGATCTGCTTAGCGTACTCTAAGTACTCTTCCTTAGTTGGAATCTTACCTAGAATTG
Organism: Vibrio sp. R10-SG3-ISO10; assembly: GCF_059834185.1. NCBI lineage: Bacteria > Pseudomonadati > Pseudomonadota > Gammaproteobacteria > Vibrionales > Vibrionaceae > Vibrio > Vibrio sp. R10-SG3-ISO10. Next base: position 169,238 of record NZ_JCBDHG010000024.1, on the reverse strand, counting down.
CACCTACAGCCGCTAGCTCTGCAGAAGATAGGTATACGTTCGCACCTGTACCTAAACGGTTAGGGAAGTTACGTGTAGAAGTAGACATTACTGTCGCTTTATCTGCCACACGCGCTTGGTTACCCATACATAGCGAACAGCCCGGAGTTTCGATACGAACACCCGCACGGCCGTAAATGCCGTAGTAGCCTTCTTCAGTTAGCTGATCACGGTCCATCTTGGTTGGTGGCGCAACCCATAGTCGAGTATCTAACTGACCACCAAATTGCTCTAGCAGTTTACCTGCTGCACGGAAGTGACCAATGTTAGTCATACATGAACCGATAAACACTTCGTCGATGTTTGTGCCCTGAACTTCAGATAGAAGACGAGCATCATCTGGGTCATTTGGTGCACATAGAATCGGTTGATCGATGTCAGCCAAGTCAATTTCAATCACGTGTGCGTACTCTGCGTCCGCGTCCGCTTCCATCAGCTCAGGGTTCGCTAGCCACTCTTCCATCGCTGTGATACGACGCTCAATAGTACGGCGGTCGCCGTAACCTTCCGAGATCATCCACTTAAGCATGGTGATGTTCGAGTTTAGGTACTCTTCGATAGACTCTTGAGACAGTTTCACGGTACAGCCCGCTGCTGAACGCTCTGCTGATGCATCTGAAAGCTCAAACGCCTGCTCAACAGTTAGATGCTCAACACCTTCAATTTCAAGTACGCGACCCGAGAATTCATTGATCTTACCCGCTTTCTCAACCGTCAATAGACCTTGCTGAATTGCGTAGTAAGGAATCGCATGAACTAAATCACGTAGCGTGATACCCGGCTGCATTTCACCTTTAAAGCGAACTAGGATTGATTCCGGCATATCAAGTGGCATAACACCAGTTGCTGCTGCAAATGCAACGAGACCAGAACCTGCTGGGAATGAAATACCTAATGGGAAACGAGTATGCGAGTCACCACCTGTACCTACTGTATCAGGAAGAAGCATACGGTTTAGCCATGAGTGGATAACGCCATCACCAGGACGAAGAGAGACACCACCACGATTCATGATGAAATCAGGTAGCGTGTGGTGGGTGTTTACATCTACTGGTTTTGGATACGCAGATGTATGACAGAAAGACTGCATCACTAGATCAGCTGAGAAGCCAAGACACGCTAGGTCTTTTAGCTCATCACGCGTCATAGGGCCAGTTGTATCCTGAGAGCCTACAGTGGTCATCTTAGGTTCGCAGTATTGACCAGCGCGAACACCTTCAACGCCACATGCTTTACCAACCATCTTCTGAGCCAGTGTGTAACCCTTGTCTGATGCAGAAGGATCAATTGGCTTAGCAAACAGATCGGTTTCTTCTAGGCCAAGAGAAGTACGAGCACGACTTGTTAAGCCACGACCAATGATCAATGGAATACGGCCACCAGCGCGCACTTCATCAAGTAGTACCTTGCTCAATTCAAAGTTCGAGATCTCTGCGCCGCCTTTACGTACTACACCTTCATATGGGTAGATATCAATCACGTCACCCATGTTCATGTCTTGAACGTTTAGCTCGATTGGTAGTGCACCTGAGTCTTCCATCGTGTTGTAGAAGATTGGCGCAATCTTGCCACCTAAACAGATACCACCAGTACGTTTGTTTGGTACAAATGGGATATCTTCACCCATGAACCAAAGCACTGAGTTAGTCGCTGACTTACGTGAAGAACCGGTACCAACAACATCACCCACATAAGCTAGTGGGATACCATCTTTTTGTAGCTCTTCGATTTGTTTGATAGGACCAACGCTTCCTGGCTCGTCAGGGTTGATACCATCACGTTCCATTTTCAGCATCGCTTTGGCGTGAACTGGAATATCAGGGCGAGACCAAGCATCTGGTGCTGGAGATAAGTCATCGGTGTTCGTCTCACCAGTAACTTTAAATACTTTAACTGTGATTTTCTCAGCAACTTTCTCTTTCGAGGTAAACCACTCAGCATCAGCCCATGACTGAAGAACTTGCTGTGCGTATGTGTTACCTGCTTTTGCTTTCTCTTCTACATCGTAGAAAGCATCAAACATCAGTAGCGTGTGTGAAAGTGCTTTAACGGCAATTGACGCGAGTGCGTCATCGTCTAGCAAATCAACCAATGGAGCGATGTTGTAACCGCCCTGCATGGTACCAAGCAGTTCTGCTGCTTTTTCACGGCTGACTAGCGGCGAGTCCACTTCACCTTTCGTCACAGCCGTTAGGAAACCTGCTTTAACGTAAGCAGCTTCATCAACACCTGGTGGAATACGATTCTCTAGTAGGTCAAGAATAAATGCTTCTTCACCTTGAGGTGGGGTTTTAAGAAGTTCAACTAGGCCGGCAACTTGCTCAGCATCTAGTGGTTTAGGAACAACTCCTTCAGCAGCACGCTCTTCGACGTGTTTACGGTAGGCTTCAAGCACGACTTTTTCCTCTCATTGCGGTTCCTCCCTCTTATGCTATTTATTCAAAGAATAAGGGAGTGAACATCCTTGGAAACTTGGCTCTCCTTGCCATATTTATCATTCAATGCTGACTGAGAAACAGTGCCAGAGAGGCCAAACTGTGGGCGTTAGAATAGCAAATTTAACGTTAAATTAAAATCTCATCATTTTGACCAACATAGCAACTTAAGACTAAAGTTCTATGATTTTTCATGTCAATTCAGCCCATATCCTACTCTTTGAGAATAGGATATGGTGATATTGAATGAGAAAGTGGTTACTTAAATGTAGTGCCAATAATTAGGTAAACAGAATCAAAATTCTGTTCAGTGCGACCGTAACCAAACATTATTGGCCCAATCGGAGAGTCAACGCCAGCAAACACAGAGCCTGCAGCGTATAAAGGCGCATCATCAATATCTAGTTCGGGATCATTCCAGACACCGCCATACTCCATTGAAGCACCGATATAGAATGGTGAAGTGAACAAGCCAAAGTCATTATCAAACCAACGATAGCGATAGACAAGGCTGCCAAATAGTTTGTTCTGTCCAATCAAGCTGTTACGTGGAATTCCCGACAAATTTAGGAAACCACCAATTTCTTTAGGATCAATTGGGATAGATGAGTTTTTGTTGTTTACGAACCCTACATCAATATTTGCGACCAAAGTATGGCGAGAAAAAGTCTGCGCCGCGATCATCTTAGCGCCAAACTCGTAAGCCGTATCTTCATCTTCCGTTGCTTCAGTGAGTGGGCTTCCACCTGTACTTTCGTCATGGGAGATCAAATAATCTAGGTTTAGATAAAAGCCTTTACGCGGCAGGCTGTAATTATCGAGAGTGTCGATTCGGTAGTTAGTAAACACTCCTAAACGTTTGTAAGACAAGTCTAGATAAGAAGGGAGTGTAGACAGTTCACCTTCGCCATCTACATACCTCGCACCAATTTTAAAGCGTCGCCATAAGGTATCTTGATAGCCTAAAGCCCATTCAGCGACCCATTCACTGAAAGAGAGTGGGAAGTAGTTTTTCGTCGCAGATAAGGTGGTATCCTCAAATCCAGTGGCCGGCAGATTACGCTTCTCATCGCTATAAGTCACACCAAAGGTAGTAAAGGACTTTTGGCTCGAGAAAAAAGGCGTATAAAACAGAGCTTCAAAGCGTTTATCCGTACCTATCTCAAAATCTGTTCTTAGCTCTGCACCATAATCATTGAGATCGGTAAAGTTGCTCGATACACCTAGTGAGTACTGGCTGTCAGTCGAAAAATCATCTTCGAGGAAAAAGCGGAAATTAACGTAATTTGGCCCCCAGGACTTTTCATTCACATCGACAATCAGCGTGTCTTGTCCATCCACTTCATCATAGCGGTATTTGATCAATTCAAATCGATCTAACGCATATAAATCCTGAACACTCTTCTCAACTTGAGACAAACTATACTTGTTACCTTCTTCAAGATTCAGTCGCTTTGCAAGTAACTCATCTGCATAGTGCGAGTTGTTATTTATCACCACGTTTTGAATCGTGATTTCATCGCCGTAACGTAGGCCACGACGAACATCTTCTTTATGATCCACATAATCTTGATAGTCTGCTGATGAAAGGCTGAATTGCTTTAGCAAATCTTTGCTTTGCATTGTCACTTGGTAGCCTTTGTCAAAAGCATCTGGCATTTTGTGAAATTCAGTCGTTTCCATCCCCCCTACTTCTGGGCGTAAGTAGAGATCTTGCTCAGTGAGAAGTTCAGCCTGTTGGTTGGTCGTATTTCGCACAAGATAGTTAGATAACTGATCGGCGACGGTGAACAGGGTGGTGAAGTCCTCTTCACTTTTGTACTCAGTACTTATATCGACAGCTATCACGATATCAGCACCGAGGTCTCGGGCAATATCCACTGGCATGTTGTTGGTTACCCCACCATCAACCAGGAGACGACCGTTGAGATTGTATGGTGGCAAAGCCCCAGGTACCGACATGCTCGCCATCATTGCATCGACTAAGTAGCCATGGTCGATAACCACAGGTTCTAGCTCTAGAATATCCGTAGCGACAGAGCGGTAAGGAATGGCGAGATCATCGAAAGACTCAAAAGGGGGCAGGTTACCTGCGGTTTCACGCAAAAGCTTAAGCATTCCCTGACCTTGAACTAGGCCGCGTTTTCCGCGAATTTCTCCCCAGCGAAGTCCCAAGTCGGTGGTAAGTTGATATCTGTCTTCGTATTCTTTGTCTTGAACTTTACGCTGGCTGCGATCAACTCGATCGCGGTAACCGCTATTCCAATCAACGGTGTAGATAAAAGACTCTATTTCATCGGCACTCATACCCGTGGCGTATAAGCCCCCCACATAAGAGCCCATACTTGTACCAGTAATGATGTCGACCGGAACTCTTAGCTCTTCTAGTGCTTTTAACACGCCAATATGCGCGGCACCTTTTGCACCACCACCTGCGAGTACAAGTGCGACTTTAGGTCTTGTTTCTTGCTGCGCTTCAGGCTGAGCCACGGCACTAAAGGCCACACTTCCAATAACACATGCTAGGAAGCCAATGAGTGTTCTCACGATTCGAGTTCCTTTCTAGAGCTTTATGTTGTGTTTATACTGGCAGACTCGATCGTCGTAAAGTATTAATATTCCACACAATGATTGCTACCAACTAAATAGTTCTTTGATCCACTGTTTCGGTTGACTCTCGCACTGTTCTTTCAGGCTTCCGCCAACATCCCAAACAGGCAGTTTAAACTGATTGGAACAATCAAGATCTAAACTACCCTGCGCAGTTTTTGCAAAACCTAATGTACTGAGACCTTGTGGCCAAGGCAGGGTTAATTTCTCTGGGATTCGGTGTTTTAGGTACTCAGCATAGACCCTCAGTGCACCACTAGAGCCTGTCAGCTTAGTCGGTTTGTTGTCATCTCGACCTAACCATATGGTTGTCACCTCACGCCCATCAACACCGACAAACCAGCTATCACGAGTATCGTTACTGGTGCCCGTTTTACCTGCCAATGCCGCCCAGCCAAATTGGCTATTAAGGTAGCGACCAGTCCCTTCAAGTACCCCACGCTTCATCGCATAAGTGGTTAGCCATGCCGCCTGTTGGTCAACGGTCTGTGACACTCTTGGTAGTGACTGATACAAGACATTGCCGTCTAAGTCGATCACTGAGCGTAGCGCGGACAACCTTGCTTGCTTACCCGAATTGGTCAGAGTTTGGTACATCTGTGCCACTTGGAAGGGGGTCAATGTGAATGAGCCAAGGAACATCGACGGTACAGGGCGAATCTCATTTTTATCGACGCCAAGTTTTTCTAGGGTTTTCACCACACTTGGAATGCCTAGTCGCATGCCCAGTTCAACGGTCGGTACGTTCAGTGATTTCGCTAAAGCAATATACAAAGGCACATCACCTCGAAATTTACGATCATAGTTACGTGGCGACCAAACGTTGCCTTTGCTGCCCTTTAGACTTATTGGTTTATCGTGCAAGGTGGTGGCGAGGTTGTATTTATTCGGCTGCTCAAGCGCTGTTAAATAAACCGCTGGCTTAGCCAGTGAACCGATTTGGCGGCTCGCATTCAGCGCGCGGTTAAAACCGTCATAGCCAGTGCGTTTACCGCCAACCATAGCGCGAATTTCTCCGCTATGACGATCAACGGCAACAGCGGCACCCTCTAAAGACTTACCCGCGACGCTAGCAAGTTGCGGGATTTTCTTGGCAATCGCCTGCTCTAGTTCATGCTGAGAGACAGGGTCTAGTGAGGTAAATACTTTCAAACCGACGTCGGACTGGAAAGCTTCACCTACTTTATCCCTCAGCTCAATTTTCAACTGTTGGAAATACGCAGGCTGACGACTGGCTATCTGTGGATTATCTTGAATGTCCAACGGTCGACTGGCAGCCATATCATATTCACGCGCAGTGAGAATATCGTGTTGCATCATCAAACGAAGCACTAAATCGCGACGTTTTTTCGCCCGCTCAGGGAAGCGAACAGGGTTGTAATAGGAAGGTCCTTTCACCATGCCAACTAGCAAAGCCAACTGATCGATGCGTAGCTCTTGAATAGGTTGACCGAAATAAAGCCGAGCCGCTAAGCCAAAACCATGAATCGCTTGTCCGCGGCTTTGTCCTAGATACACTTCATTAAGATACGCCTCTAAGATTCGATCTTTGCTGTACCGATGGTCGAGAATTAACGCAATATACGCTTCGCGGATTTTTCGCCATAAGGTGCGATCACTCGATAGGAAGATATTCTTCGCCAATTGCTGTGTAAGGGTACTTCCCCCTTGAACTGTTCTCCCAGCCTTAACATTCGCGACCAGAGCCCGAGCTATCGCTAATGGTGACACGCCATCATGCTGATAGAAATCACGGTCCTCAGTAGTCAGCAAGGCATCGATCATCACCTCGGGAAATTGCTCACGCTTAACAAACAGCCTTTGCTCATCGTGGTTTTTCTCTAACATTCCTAACATCTTAGGCTCAATGCGCAAGTAACCTAGATCGCCTTTCTTCTCTAACGATTGAATTCGCTCAAGATTGTTTTTCGAAAAGTGGAGCATCACGTGGCGATCTGGCTCAGGGCCGTCGCTAAACTCAAATGGACGGCGTATAAGCTCAATCTTAGTTGACGACGAGGAATACTCACCGGGATAACGAGGTTGGCGCACCTTACGATAGTTAAGCACATCCAGCTCATTGCGTACTTCTTGGATGGTAATTGAGTCGCCTGGAGCTAAGTTAAGAATACGTGCGTAGACCACTGTCGGTAGGTCGAAAAGCTGTCCTTCAAAGCGCTGTTTCACCAAAGTATCAAGATAGATGCCGACCACTAGCAACACAGCGATACCGGCTAAAGCAAGCTTCCAACTCAAGCTCCAAATAGCCTTTAACCAAGAACGTTTCTGTTTCTTGTTTGGGCTCCGTTTAGGGGATTTGGTCGCGCGTTTGCGCACAGGCTTATTGGTTGTCTTTTTAGTGCCTGCCGACGTTGATTTCTTGGTCATGAGTTTAGCTGTCTTTTGGTTTTCGTTGTCGCCACATGGTTAGCTGGATCATCCGGCCAAACGTGCTTAGGGTAGCGCCCTTTCATCTCTTTCTGCACTTCTTTGTATGCGCCACTCCAAAAACTCGCCAGATCTCGAGTCACTTGGAGTGGTCTTTGCGCAGGAGAAAGTAGCTCTAACACCAAACGCTTCCTACCTTGAGCAATTTCAGGTGAAGCCTGTTCACCAAACACTTCCTGCATCCGGACCGACAAGACTGGCTCCTGGCCTTGCTGATAGCGAATTTTCTTCTTGCTTCCCGTTGGCACTTGGTAATGTGTTGGCAGCCACTTGTCTATCTCTTGATTTAACGGCCAGCCTAAATAAGCCAATAACGCCGCGCTCAAATCCACCTTTGCCAACGCTTTTACCGAACCGATACCGTTTAGGTATGGCTCTAACCAATCAGACAAATGGTGCAATAGCCCCGTCTCATCTAACTGGGGCCACTCTTGTTCCGGTAACCACTCCTGCCCACAGCGCATACGTTCTAGAAGCTCGATACTTTGCGGTGTCCAATTTAATACTGAAAGCCCTTTACGTTGAACGAAATTAAGTAAAGCTTGCGTCATTTTTTCACGTGGAGGTTCCGGAAGCACTTTTCTCTCAATGATTAAGCGGCCAAGTTTTGTCTGACATTCAGCAATCAGACGACCTTTTTGTTCATCCCAATCAACCAACTCTATCGATGTAAACAGCTCTGGAGAACGCTGCTGCAACGCCGCGAGATCAAGTTCCAAGGCAGAAAATATTTGTGAGGATTCCGATTGACCGCGCATCAAGTCAATCACGACAATATAATCGCAAGCAGCGAGTCTTTGGCTGTCTTCTATCTGCGCCCCATGTCCATTGGCGAGTAAGAAACGTCCTAACTGATTGCTACGAGCCTGAGCAATTCGATCAGGGAAAGCCAGCGCCAGCAAACAGGCAACTGATGACTCGTCGATGCTAGTTAGTAAGAAATCGCTACCGATGCGCTTGGCAATGGTTCGCGCGCGTTCAATCACCAGTTTTTGCTTGCTGTGTTTACCCAGCTTTAAACGGTGCACGCTGTGCATAAAGTCCAATGTGTTGCGTTCAGGCTCCTCCAAAAGGGCGATAATTGCCGCAGCGGTCTCGCTTGAGTCTTTCGCTTTGGCAAGCATAGCGCAAGCTCTTGGCTCTAAGCCCAGCTTCGCGGCCAGTTTACCGGCCTCTGTTAGCTGCCCTTTGCTGTCCAGTAGCCCAAGCTGCACAAGCAAGGCTCTGGCTTGGTGTATCGCACTTTCAGGCGGTATATCTAGCCAACTTAAATCAGCAGGCGTTTGTGCTCCCCACTGAGCAAGCTCCAATACCAGATTCGACAAATCTGAATGCAGTATTTCCGGTGAAGGCACATAAGGCTGTTGATTGAGCTGCCCTTCAGAATACAACCGTACACAAATACCAGGCTCTAAACGCCCTGCACGGCCCGATCTTTGCTCAGCAGATGATTGAGCAATCCGAGTTTGCTCTAAACGAGTGACACCACTTTTCAGATCAAACTTCGCAACGCGCTCATAACCAGAGTCAACAACTAGCCTAATACCTTCAATGGTTAGCGAGGTTTCCGCAATATTGGTGGCCAATACAACTTTTCTCTCGCCATTTTTAGCCGGTTGGATTGCGGCTTGCTGCTGAGCAAAGTCTAGCTGCCCATAGAGAGGACAAATCTGAACACCACTCGCTAGGTGCTGCAATCGCTCTTCAACACGTTTGATTGCCGCCACTCCCGGTAGAAAAGCCAATAAAGAACCGGATTCGTTTTCTATCAGCGAGGTAATCTGCTTCGCCATCTGCTCTTCTAAGCGTTCATTTGGCTTAGCTGGGACATATCTGTGCTCAACTGGAAAGCTTCTACCTTGAGATTCAACGTATTCAGCGTCAGGTAACAAACGAGATAGAGCGAGTTGATCTAATGTCGCTGACATCACCACTAATTTAAGATCATCGCGCAATGCTTCTTGGATCTCCAAACAAAACGCGAGCGCGGTATCAGCATGAATACTGCGTTCGTGAAACTCATCAAAGATCACCAGATCGATGCCTGCCAATTCCGGATCGGATTGAATCATTCGAGTCAGAATACCTTCGGTCACCACTTCCAACTGGGTATGTTGACTGGTTTTGTTTTCTCCACGAACGCGATAACCCACTCGCTGTCCAACCTTTTCTCCAAGCTGCTCGGCAAGGTAACGGGCAATGTTACGCGCGGCGAGTCGCCTCGGCTCCAGCATAATAATCTTGCCTTTAACCACATTGTGCTTAATCAATTGCAGTGGAAAATGGGTTGATTTACCCGCACCAGGGGCTGCTTTTAGAATGAGCTGTGAGCTGTTGCGCACACCAGAGATGAGCTCTGGCATCACGCCCTGAATAGGCAATTGTGACAAAGGAGAAACCTTGTGGTGTAATGTTGGCAACTATTGTACATAAAAACAGTGCTAAATGAAGTTTGAACCATCATTAGAATCGGCCACACTAATCAAACGCTATAAGCGCTTTCTCGCCGACATTACTTTACCGGATGGCAGTGAGCGCACCATCCACTGCGCCAATACAGGTGCAATGACCGGCTGCGCAACGCCAGGAAATAAAGTTTGGTACTCAACGTCGGGTAACCCTAAGCGTAAGTACCCGAATAGCTGGGAATTATCGGAGACCAGTCAAGGTCATCGCATCTGTATTAATACCGCGCGAGCGAACCAATTAGCTGTGGAAGCGATAGAAGCTGGCGTGATTAGTGAACTGCTAGGTTATGACCAACTTCAAACTGAAGTGAAATATGGCAATGAAAATAGCCGGATTGATATCTTGCTCAAATCAGAAAATCAACCAAAATGCTATATAGAGGTTAAAAGCGTCACCTTATTGGATGAGGATTTACAAGGCCAAGGGTATTTCCCAGATGCAGTCACTACTCGTGGACAAAAGCACCTGAGAGAGCTCACAGAAATGGTGCATTCTGGAAGCAGAGCAGTACTTTTATTCACTGTTTTACATTCAGGGATTGAAAAAGTCGCTCCAGCACTCCATATAGACGCCAAATATTCACAATTACTGAAATACGCTCAAGAACAAGGGGTGGAAGTACTGTGCTACAAGGCAGAGCTTTCAAGCGATGAGATTAAACTGGTCAAGTCACTCGAATTTAGCCATTAACGGCCAAAAATGATGTGACCTTCACATTGACAGTAAGTTTAACCTCAAGTATTTGCCTCCAAAGATTCTTTTTGCTATAGATACCCGCCTTAAAAATAACTGCGAGCGCAGTTGACTAGGTGTTAGTAGGAGATGCTGCATGCCAGACTCAAAGAAAAAAGCGCTAGGCATCCTAGCCATTGCAGGGGTTGAGCCATACCAAGAAAAAGCAGGTGAAGAATACATGTCACCTGAGCAGTTGGCTCATTTTACAAAAATTCTATCAGCTTGGCGCAACCAGCTCAGGGAAGAAGTTGACCGCACTGTACACCATATGCAGGACGAGGCAGCAAATTTCCCAGATCCAGTTGACCGTGCTTCTCAAGAAGAAGAGTTCAGCTTAGAGCTACGCAACCGTGACCGTGAACGCCGTCTGATTAAAAAGATCGAAAAGACGCTCAACAAGATCGAAGAAGACGACTTTGGCTTCTGTGAATCTTGTGGTATCGAGATCGGTATTCGTCGCCTAGAAGCTCGTCCAACCGCAGACCTTTGTATCGACTGTAAGACTCTTGCAGAAATCAAAGAGAAGCAAATGCAGGGTTAACCACTCTTGCAATGACTATTGAAGGGAGCTTTGGCTCCCTTTTTGGTTTGTATCACGGCATAAAAATAGTATGAGTTATATTGGTCGCTTCGCTCCATCCCCATCCGGTCCACTGCATTTTGGCTCCTTGATCGCCGCTTTAGGCAGTTATTTCCAAGCGAAAGCAAATCACGGTCAATGGTTGGTTAGAATTGAAGACTTAGATCCACCACGCGAAATGCCCGGTGCTGCTTCTTTGATCTTAGAAACCTTAGAAGCATACCGTCTGTTTTGGGATGGTGAAGTGGTATACCAGAGTCAACGACACGACTTATATCAAGCACAAATTGAACGTTGGTTAGCAACAGGACAAGCGTATTACTGCCAGTGCACACGTAAGCAAATCAAAGCGCTTGGTGGCTTCTACTCCGGCACATGCCGCGACCTTGGCTTAACCAATCAAGAGCAGTGTGCAATTCGATTACGTATGACCAAACCGGTTTACGAGTTTAATGATAAACGTCATGGTATTTTGCGCATCCCAAACGCACTGGCAGATGAAGATTTTATTATAAAGCGCCGCGACGGGTTATTTGCCTATAACCTTGCAGTAGTATTGGATGACATTGAACAGGGAATTACTGAAGTGGTCCGCGGGGCAGATTTGATTGAACCCACAGGCAGACAAATCAGTCTTTATCAAATGCTAAACAAAGCCCCGGTAGACTATTTACACCTTCCGTTAGCACTTGATAAAAATGGTCAGAAGTTATCCAAACAAAACCACGCGAAAGCGATTGATAACGAAAACCCAAAACCTGCATTGCTTGATGCCATGATGTTCTTAGGGTTTGATATTATGGAAGAAATTAGCCATTCGAGCATAGATGAAATCATTGAGTGGGGTGTACAGAATTGGCACCTAACTCAATTGCCTTCATCAACTGAGGTCACACCATTATTCTCAAACCGCTCGCTGTAAGCTATTATTAGCCGCAAATTCGCCCCTAGCGGGCCTAAGAAACTAAACTCAAGCAAGATTGGATTAACCAATTATTGCCAAATGCACATGAATAAAAACGACTATACACCAAGCGAATCTCGAGCAATTACTGAACTCGATTTAAATATTATTACTCGTCAAGAGCATAACATCTCGCGCAAAAAAATCAGTGATAATGCATTGAAGGTGCTATACCGTCTTCATGGTGCAGGCTTCGACGCATATCTTGTAGGTGGTGGGGTTCGAGACTTATTGCTCGGTCAAGCACCGAAAGACTTTGATATTGCAACCAACGCCACTCCAGAGCAGATCAGGCAGCTATTTAAGAACTGCCGTTTGATTGGTCGTCGATTCCGCCTAGCCCACATTATGTTTGGCCGCGACATCATTGAAGTGGCAACATTCCGTGGTCACCATCAAGAACCAAGCAAGAATGTCTCTCAGCAATCAAAAGAAGGCATGCTGTTACGTGATAATGTTTACGGCACCATTGATGAAGACGCTGAACGTCGTGATTTTACCGTCAACGCTATGTACTACAGCATCGGTGACTACTCCATTCACGACTACGCCGGTGGCATTGAAGATTTAGAAGACAAGCTAATTCGCTTACTCGGTGACCCTGAAACGCGCTATCGCGAAGACCCAGTGCGTATGCTGCGTGCAATTCGCTTTGCAGTAAAACTCGACTTCGATATTGAAGAAGACACCGCTGAGCCTATTGAAGAGCTTTCAACCTTACTTCAAGACATTCCACCAGCACGTCTTTATGAGGAATCATTAAAGATGCTGCAATCAGGTCATGGTCTAGAAACTTACCACCTGATGCGTGAGTACAACTTGTTCCAACAGTTGTTCCCAACAATTGCAGAGTTCTTTACTGAAGATTACTCATCACAAACCGAGCAGATGCTTGATCTGGTATTAGATTCTACCGATCAGCGCATCGAAGAAGGTAAACGCATTAACCCTGCATTTATGTTCGCTGCTATGCTGTGGTACCCACTGCAAGAGAAAGCTAACCAGTTAATGGAGAAGCGTAAGCTCTCTTTCTATGACGCGATCATGGAAGCGAGCAACTACGTACTTGATGATCAGGTACGCACCATCGCCATTCCACGCCGCCACACGGCGACGATTCGCGAAATCTGGCAATTACAGCTTCGTATGCCCCGTCGCAACGGTAAACGCGCTTTCCGCCTAATGGAACTCAACAAATTCCGCGCAGGCTTTGACTTCCTTGAGATGCGTGGTGAGATTGAACAAGGCGATACAGAGCTATTAGCCAAATGGTGGGAAACCTTCCAAAATGCAGGTCGCAATATGCGTCAGGCAATGGTTGCCGACTTAGATTCTTCAGCTGAAGGCCTACCAAAGCAGCGTCGCCGCAAGAACTACCGTAAGAAAAAGCCTAAGGCATCGTCATGATCACGGTCTTTATCGCAGTAGGCAGCAATCTTAGCGATCCTGTCTCTCAAGCCAATGCGGCTATTGATGCATTAAAACAACTTCCTAAGTCAGACTTCGTGCGTAGCTCATCATTGTACAGCAGTACACCGATGGGCCCTCAAGACCAACCTGACTACATCAATGCCGTGGTTGAAGTAAAAACAGAATTAACGCCACTTGAACTGCTTGATAGCACTCAAGCTATTGAACAAGAGCAAGGGCGTGTCCGTAAAGAAGAGCGTTGGGGTCCAAGAACCTTAGATCTCGATATTCTGCTTTATGGCAATGAGGTGATGGATTCCGAGCGCCTAGTCGTTCCTCACTACGGAATGAAAGAGCGAGAGTTCGTACTCTACCCGCTCGCAGAAATCGCACCAAATTTAACCCTCCCATGTGGGACCAGACTGGAAGACTTACTGAAAGTCGTTGAGCAAAACGGTCTGCGTATTTGGCAATCATAGCCAACTCCTGTAAGGAAAAATCATGAAAAAAATTTCTATCAACGACCTAATGAAATGGAAGCAAGAAGGTCGTAAATTTGCAACTTCTACCGCTTACGATGCGAGCTTCGCTCAGCTATTCGAAAGCCAAGAGATGCCAGTACTGCTAGTAGGCGACTCACTAGGTATGGTTCTTCAAGGCGAAACTTCAACGTTACCTGTGACGGTTGAAGAACTTGCTTACCATACTCGCTGTGTTCGTGCCGGCAGCCCTAACTGTTTATTGATGGCTGATATGCCATTTATGAGCTATGCCACACCAGAGCAAGCATGTGAAAATGCCGCGACTCTGATGCGTGCTGGTGCAAACATGGTAAAAATTGAAGGTGGCGACTGGCTAGTCGACACTGTGAAAATGCTTACGGAGCGCGCTGTACCTGTGTGTGCCCATCTAGGACTGACTCCACAATCAGTGAATATCTTTGGTGGTTTCAAAGTACAAGGCCGCGAGCAAGATAAAGCCGAACGCATGGTTCGTGATGCACTTGCTCTGCAAGAAGCAGGCGCACAAATCATTTTGCTTGAATGTGTTCCAAAAGAACTCGCCGCACGCATCACCGAAGTATGTGATGTGCCAGTGATTGGTATTGGTGCCGGAAATGTCACTGACGGCCAGATCCTAGTTATGCACGATATGTTCGGTATTGCAGCGAACTACATGCCAAAATTCTCGAAAAACTTCCTTGCTGAAACTGGCGACATGCGTAAAGCTGTAGCTAAATACAAGGAAGACGTCGAAAGCGGAGCTTTCCCTGGCGACGCACATACCATCGCGTAAGGATTATAGTCATGCAAACTTTTGCTGAAATTGCCGCTCTTAGAGAGCAGATTAAGCAGTACAAGCGAGATGGACGCAAGGTGGCTTTTGTTCCAACCATGGGCAACCTGCACGAAGGTCACTTAACCTTAGTTCGTAAAGCACGTGAGCACGCCGACATTGTTGTGGTGAGCATCTTTGTTAACCCAATGCAGTTTGACCGTGCGGACGATCTCAATAACTACCCTCGCACCTTGGAAGATGATCTTGCCAAACTAGGCGGTGAAGGTGTTGAAGTTGTCTTTACTCCGACGCCTGAAATCATCTATCCAAACGGGGTAGAGAATCAAACCTCTGTGGAGGTTCCGGGTCTATCTAACATCCTTGAAGGTGCCTCTCGCCCAGGTCACTTCCGTGGCGTTGCCACCGTAGTGAGCAAGCTTTTCAATATTGTTCAGCCTGATGTCGCTTGCTTTGGTGAGAAAGACTTCCAACAGCTAGCCGTAATTCGCAAAATGACCGAAGACTTGGCTATGGATATCGAAATCATCGGCGTGCCGACAGTGCGTGAAATGGATGGCTTAGCAATGAGCTCACGTAACGGCCTTCTGACCATTGATGAGCGTCAACGAGCTCCAGTCTTGGCTCGTACTATGCGTTGGATTAGCAGCGCTATGCGAGGCGGACGCGATGACTACGCATCTGTGATTGAAGATGCGAATGATCAGCTACGCGCAGCAGGCCTGCAGCCTGATGAGATCTTTATTCGCGATGCCCGCACCCTGCAAGCGATCACTGCCGATACCACTCAAGCGGTCATTTTAATGTCTGCTTTCTTAGGTAAAGCTCGCCTGATCGATAACCAAGTTGTCGAAATGGCGGTTGAATCAAAAGAAGAAGAAACTGCTGAAGCGCCATCAGAAAGCGCAGAATAGCGAGAAGCGAGAAGCGAGAAGCGAGAAGCGAGAAGCGAGAAGCGAGAAGCGAGAAGCGAGAAGCGAGAAGCGAGAAGCGAGAAGCGAGAAAAGTTTGAAGGGTTGATATGAAAGTATCAACCCTTTTTGTTTTTATGGTCATCCTCAAGAGTAAGGAACGAACGAGTTGGGGATCTCATCAAGCTACCGACTCGCTGTAAGAGATTCCCTACTCCTTCCTTCGTCAGTCTAGGGAATGACAATTAATCCCGAAGGGCGAAGCCCGTTCTCGATTCTCGCGGGCGCAGCCCGATCTCTAGGACGCAGTCCGCTACTAACTACGCAACCCTATTCCGCGAGTCACTAGGTAATGGGCTACCGCATACAAAGCAACGACAAACACACCCAGTACACTAAACGAAGTCACAATACCGACATCAGACACCCCTAAGAAACCGTAGCGGAAGGCGTTAACCATGTAGACGATCGGGTTGATCTTAGATACACCTTGCCAGAACTCAGGCAACAAGCTAATTGAGTAAAACACGCCACCCAAGTATGTCAGAGGTGTCAAAACAAAGGTCGGGATGATCGAAATATCATCGAAGGTCTTAGCATACACAGCATTGATCAAGCCACCGAGTGAGAACACAACCGAGGTCATAAATACCGTCGCAATAATAATGCCCCAGTGATCGACCTGAAGATCAACAAAGAAAAGTGAAACAAAGGTGACGATGGTACCAACAAGCAAACCGCGCACTACACCACCCATAACAAAGCCAAGAATGATCACATAGTTTGGTACAGGTGCAACAAGCAACTCTTCAATGTTCTTCTGGAACTTGGCACTGAAGAATGACGACGCGACGTTAGAATATGAGTTGGTGATCACCGACATCATAATCAAGCCCGGAACGATATACTCCATATAGCTAAAGCCGTTCATCTCACCGATACGTGAGCCGATCAGGCTACCGAAGATAATGAAGTAGAGTGTCATCGTAATCGCAGGTGGAACTAAGGTCTGAACCCAAATACGAGTAAAACGATTGACCTCTTTTGTCAGCAGGCTACAGAAGGCTGTCCAATATAGCTGATACATCTTACTGCCCTCCTTCTCTAACAATACTGACAAACAGTTCTTCTAAACGGTTTGCTTTGTTACGCATAGACAATACTTGAACACCTTGCTCAGTCAGTTGGGTAAAGATCGCATTCAAACCTTGTGTCTTTTCAATCTCAATCTCCAAAGACCCGTTGATAAATGTCTGGCTGTTGACCCCAGACAACTGTGGTTCTGAGCTACCTTCAGCTAAGTCGAGAATAAAGGTCTCAACATGGAGTTTGCCGAGTAGATCCTTCATCGTGGTATTTTCAATCAGCTCACCCTTGTTGATGATACCGATGTTACGACACAGCATTTCCGCTTCTTCTAGGTAATGGGTGGTTAAGATGATAGTGATACCTTGCTGTGAGTTGATCTCTTTCAAGAACTCCCACATTGAGCGACGTAATTCGATATCAACCCCAGCAGTCGGCTCATCGAGAATAAGCAGCTGTGGTTCATGCATGAGCGCGCGAGCAATCATCAAACGGCGCTTCATACCACCAGAAAGGTTTCTTGCACGTTCGCTACGTTTCTCCCAAAGATCAAGCTTAGTGAGATACTTTTGAGCTCTTTCTTTAGCGAGTTGTTTAGGAACGCCGTAGTAACCCGCTTGTTGCAGAACAATCTGTTCGACGGTTTCAAATTGGTTAAAGTTAAATTCTTGCGGCACTAAGCCAAGATTTTGCTTAGCTAGCTCTAAATCTTTGTCGATGTCATAGCCAAACACCTTAACCTGGCCTGAAGTCTTGTTCACTAGCGAAGAGATCACACCTATAGTGGTGGACTTACCGGCTCCGTTTGGCCCAAGCAAGGCGTAAAAATCCCCTTTGGCGACATTTAAACTAATGCCTTTAAGCGCTTCAAACCCACCAGCATAAGTTTTACGCAGCTGCTCAATTTCTAATGCATACATATTATTTACGGTTGCCATTGCTACATCTTATTTGTAAATCAGTTTATCGTTGAATAACGATGATTACAATTAAACCTTTCGAATATTTTAGAAATGAACTTTATCGAAATAAAAAACGCCACTAGAGTTTCCTCTAGTGGCGTCAAAGTTTTAATATAAATCGTTGCTTATACAGCTTCTAACTGATGCTCATCGGTATCAACGTGCTTGACTGCAGCTCTAAGCGCTTCGTAACGGAACTTGAAGGTATTGTCCTGAGGAACTAAGTCTATTACGTGGAATTTCTCTAACTGCTGGCGAGTTTTTTCATTCGGGCACAGCAGATAAACCTGGCAATTGGCATCCAGTGCATCTTTAATCGCATTCTCAAGTGCCAAGCCAACCGTCACGTCAATCATAGGCACATCAGTCAGGTCTAAGATCATCACTTCATAATCTGAAATGCTGGAATGTTGACGAGATATCGCTTTTGAAACACTGAAGATCATTGGCCCAGAAAGATAGAAGAACAACACCTTGCCATTCGCCATATCCAATAATCCACGTTCGCTATCAGTCAACGGCACATCATCTTCATCCGCGTCACTGATGGCTTTAACCTGACGAGCTTGTTCGCGACTTAAGCGTTCAATGATGATGATATTTGAGATAAATACACCAAGGCCAACCGCTACAATCAAATCAACGAATACCGTCAGCAGCATTACGCCGTACATCACCGCCATGCCCGCAAAGCTTACCTTGTGAGCACGTTGGATAAAACTCCAGTCTAGGATATTAAAGCCTACATACACCGCAATACCGGCTAGTACAGCCATTGGGATAGGTTCTGTTAGCCCACCGGCAACCAGTACCACCAAAGCGAGCATTAAGGCGCGAACCACGCCAGATAGAGGAGAGCGAGCACCGACTTGAATATTGGTGACTGTTCCCATGGTCGCACCTGCGCCCGGTAAAGCGCCAAATAGACCAGAGATGATATTTGCTAGCCCCTGCCCGCGCAGCTCTTTGTCGGAGTCGTGCTCTTTACGTGTCAAAGAGTCACCAATTACCGCAGTCAACAAGGTATCAATACAGCCTAGTGTGCCAAGCACCAAGGCATCAATGACCATCTCGGTAAACATCGCGGCATCGATATGCGGGATCACCAGTGATGGCAGACCTGCTGGAATTTCACCTATGCGACGAATAGACTCTGTATCGAAGATGATGACCGACAGTAAGGTAACCGCGACCAAAGCGACCAACTGTGCAGGTACATAGCGGCGATACTTTTTGGGGAAGAAAAATAGAATACCAAGCGTTAACAAGCCTAAAAACAGCTCGCTAAACTTCATGTTAGCGACAATCTCGGGGATCGCTGACAGGGTTCCCATAACGCCACCAGCAGGGGCCGCTTGCCCAAGTAGTGGTGATATTTGCAGTATAATTAAAATAACGCCAATTCCTGACATAAAGCCAGATATCACGCTATATGGCATCAAAGTTACGTACTTTCCTAACTTTAGTGTCCCTAATAAAACCTGAAATGCGCCGGCCATCATGACGACAGTAAAGGTCATCGCCATCCCTGTTTCAGGGTATTTAGCCATCATGCTAGTCAACACCGCGGTCATGATAACCGTCATTGGACCGGTAGGCTCAGAGATTAATGTGTTTGACCCACCAAACAGAGCAGCGAACAGACCGACCATGATCGCGCCCCACAAACCCGCTTCAGCTCCTGCACCGGAAGCCACGCCAAAGGCTAGCGCCAAAGGCAACGAGATAATAGCCGTGGTGACACCACCAAATAAATCTCCTTTGAGATTCATATCTTCAAAACGACTAACAAACAAAACGTTACTCCATGTCTAACACGTCATAGCCCAAAAGGTTTCGGCTGCTCGACAGAGAGCAACAGACATTTGATTTGGACCTAGTCACAACATACTGGTTTTAGGTTATTCTGGTTATTAAGAGAAGTTAAAAAAATAACCTTAGTTTTTGTAGCCAAATATCACGCGAAATGTAATAAACTTGCTGCGAAATGTAGCTAACTCCATCACCTTAACAAATGTTACTTGAAAGAGATAAGTGTTAATTACATCTCATCACTCATAGGTTATAACCATTAGTTAGGATAGTGACTAAGTTTATGATTTTTCGCGCTCAAACACGTCAGATGAGTACCGTTTTACCCAATTTTGACGGGAAGGAAATTGTAACATTGTGTATAGTGATGCAAGATTTTATTAAGGGTCGTGAGTAAGATGCCGGAAATTAAACAGTTATTTGAGAACAATTCGAAATGGTCCGAGTCAATCAAGGCGGAACGCCCTGAATACTTTGCCAAATTGGAAGAAGGACAAAGCCCTGGCTTTTTATGGATTGGTTGTTCAGACAGTCGAGTACCTGCAGAACGCTTGACTGGGCTCTACTCAGGCGAACTGTTTGTTCACCGTAACGTCGCAAACCAAGTTATCCATACCGACCTTAACTGCCTATCGGTCGTGCAGTACGCAGTAGACGTTCTTAAAGTAAAACATGTCATTGTCTGTGGCCACTATGGCTGCGGGGGCGTAAAAGCGGCAATTGATAACCCTCAGCTAGGCTTGATCAACAACTGGTTACTGCATATTCGCGATTTGTATTTCAAGCATCGTGATTACCTAGAAACCATGCCTGAACAAGATCGCGCGGACAAACTCGGCGAAATCAATGTCGTTGAGCAGGTTTATAATCTTGCTAACTCAACCATTATGCAAAACGCTTGGGAACGTGGACAAGATATTGAGATTCATGGCGTGGTCTATGGCATCGGTGATGGTAAGCTAGAGTACTTAGGCGCTCGTTCTAATTCTCGTGAAAGCGTTGAAAGCTCTTACCAAAAAGCGATGGAAAGCGTCCTCAATCCGCAACACAAGCTTCTGTGTCGTTAAGCGGCTACCTATTCTTTATTCAATAAAAACGCCCGCTAACTTAGCGGGCGTTTTTCTGTATCTAGCTTTAAGAGTTGAGTTACTCTTGAGGAACTACTTTACCAATGTAAGGCAAGTGACGGTATTTTTGTGCGTAGTCGATACCGACACCAACAACGAACTCATCTGGAATTTCAAAACCAATCCACTTCACATCTACTGCAACTTCACGACGAGAAGGCTTGTCTAGTAGCGTACAGATTTCTATCGACTTAGGCTCACGAAGGCTCAGAATCTCTTTTACTTTGTTTAAAGTGTTACCTGTATCGATAATGTCTTCGACGAGCAGGACATCTTTGCCTTTAATATCGTCATCGAGATCTTTCAAGATGCGAACATCTCGCGAACTTTCCATTGTATTGCCGTAGCTAGAAGCGGTCATGAAATCCACTTGGTGAGTCAGGTCGATGGCACGCGCTAAGTCAGCCATGAATACAAATGATCCACGCAGAAGCCCCACTAGAACCACATCTTCGCTGCCCTTGTAGTGCTCGCTAATTTGCTTGCCTAGCTCTTTAACTCGTTCACTGACTTCCTGCTCAGAAATCATTACTTCTACTGTATGTTTCATACCAATCTCGTTTTTCACGTTAGCTGTATAGAGCGTAATTATAGTCACTCAAGATTTAGGCGCGTAGTTTACCACCAGCATGCGCCAAGGAAAAACGTTTGCCTAAATAATTCATGAAACACAGGATTATTTCTTATTGATCTTTAGCACGATATTAACAAAAGTGATTATAAAATAGACTGAAACCGTTGACCTTAACTATATGCACCATTACACTCATAGGGCGTCAGCAAATTATAAATTAATAAATAGGGCAAAAAGCCCAAACAAATATAAACAACTCATTTGGCAAGGAAATTAATTATGGACTCAATTGCTAAAAGACCGCGTACGCGTCTTTCACCGCAAAAACGAAAACAGCAACTAATGGAAATCGCACTGGAAGTGTTCGCTCGTCGTGGCATCGGCCGCGGTGGTCATGCTGACATTGCAGAAATTGCGCAAGTTTCTGTTGCAACTGTCTTCAACTACTTCCCAACTCGTGAAGATTTGGTTGATGACGTACTAAACTACGTTGTTCGTCAATTCTCGAACTTCCTATCAGACAATATCGACTTAGATATTCATGCGAAAGAAAACCTAAATAACCTAACTTCAGCAATGGTTGAACTGGTACTTAACGATTGCCACTGGCTTAAAGTGTGGTTCGAATGGAGTGCCTCAACTCGTGATGAAGTATGGCCACTGTTTGTTTCAACAAACCGTACTAACCAACTCTTGGTTCAGAATATGTTTGTTAAGGCAATTGAACGTGGTGAGGTATGTGAAGAACATGAGCCTGCTGAACTAGCGACTCTGTTCCACGGTATCTTCTACTCACTGTTTGTGCAAGCAAACCGTACTCAAGATGAAGACGGCATGAAGAAGCTAACTGAAAGCTACTTAGACATGCTGTGCATCTACAAGCACGCGAAAAACGCGTAACCTAAAAGCCTGACGCACACTAAGACAAAGCCTGCTCAACGAGCAGGCTTTGTTGTATGCAGAGCATAAAAAAACCGCTGAGAAAGCTCAGCGGTTTTTAGATTCAGCTAGAAGAGTGGATTACTTCTTCTTTTTCGCTTTAGGGTTTGGAAGGTCAGTGATTGTACCTTCAAACACTTCCGCCGCTAGACCTACTGACTCGTGTAGAGTTGGGTGAGCATGGATTGTTAGTGCGATATCTTCAGCATCACAGCCCATCTCGATCGCTAGACCGATTTCACCAAGTAGTTCACCACCGTTAGTACCAACGATAGCACCACCAATTACACGATGAGTGTCTTTGTCGAAGATTAGCTTAGTCATACCGTCTGCACAGTCAGACGCGATTGCACGACCTGAAGCTGCCCATGGGAATGTAGCCGTTTCGTAGTTGATGCCTTCCGCTTTTGCTTCTTTCTCAGTCTTACCAACCCATGCCACTTCTGGCTCAGTGTAAGCAATTGAAGGAATAACTTTAGGGTCGAAGTAGTGCTTCTTACCAGCAATAACTTCAGCAGCAACGTGACCTTCATGCACACCTTTGTGAGCAAGCATTGGTTGACCAACGATATCACCGATAGCAAAGATGTGAGGAACGTTAGTACGCATTTGCTTGTCAACGTTGATGAAACCGCGCTCGTCTACTTCTAGACCCGCTTTTTCTGCATCAAGAAGTTGACCATTTGGCACACGACCGATAGCAACTAGAACAGCATCGTAGCGCTCAGCTTCTGCTGGTGCTTTCTTGCCTTCCATTGAAACGTAGATACCGTCTTCTTTCGCTTCAACTGCTGTTACTTTCGTTTCAAGCATTAGGTTGAACTTGTTCTTGATACGCTTAGTGTAAACCTTCACGATATCTTTATCCGCAGCAGGGATAACTTGGTCGAACATTTCAACAACATCGATTTGAGAACCTAGAGAGTGGTAAACCGTACCCATTTCTAGACCGATGATACCACCACCCATGATTAGAAGTTTTCCTGGAACTTCCTTCAGCTCTAGAGCGTCAGTTGAGTCCCAAATACGTGGGTCTTCATGTGGGATAAATGGTAGCTTGATTGGGCGAGAACCCGCTGCAACGATAGCGTTGTCAAAGTTAACAACAGTTTTGCCTTCTTCGCCTTCCACTTCGATAGTGTTAGGACCAGTGAATTTACCAAAGCCGTTAACCACGTTAACTTTACGCATCTTAGCCATACCGCCAAGACCGCCAGTTAGTTGGTTAATTACTTTCTCTTTCCACTTACGGATCTTGTCGATATCCGTTTGAGGTTCACCAAATACGATACCGTGGTCAGCAAGTGCTTTTGCTTCTTCGATAACTTTAGATACGTGAAGTAGTGCTTTAGATGGGATACAACCCACGTTTAGACACACACCACCAAGAGTGCTGTAACGCTCGATAAGAACCGTTTCTAGACCTAAGTCTGCACAACGGAAAGCGGCAGAGTAACCAGCAGGACCTGCACCAAGTACTACAACTTGGGCTTTAATTTCTTTGCTCATTTTGACCTCTTGTAGTCATTATCCCTAACAGGCTGAGTGGGTATTGATTCTATATGTTCAAGTCAGTTTATTTTAAACAGTTGTTTTCAGACCGCCATCAGTTTACAGAGATGTTAATGGTGTGAAAAGTAAATCAATTTAGCCTGTGAGCTAGACAACAATTCGTTTGAGAAAACCTTATTCACTCTAAGGTCTGCAATCAAATTGTCTGATAATTATTAGTAGTAGAGGCGGCTCTAATGCCGCCTCTAAATCATCTAATCTTTAATTAAAGAACTAGACGACGAATGTCTGATAGCGCTGCGTTCAAGAACGTGATGAAGCGAGCACCTTCAGCACCATCAATCACACGGTGGTCGTATGATAGAGATAGTGGAAGCTGTAGACGTGGTTCGAACTCTTTACCGTTCCACACTGGCTTCATTTCAGACTTAGACACACCTAGGATACCAACTTCTGGAGCATTTACGATTGGTGTAAACGCAGTACCGCCGATACCACCAAGACTAGAGATTGTGAAACAACCACCTTGCATATCACCAGCAGTTAGCTTACCAGCACGTGCTTTCTTAGAAATAGCCATTAGCTCTTCAGATAGCTCGTAGATGCCTTTCTTGTTCACATCTTTAAATACAGGAACAACTAGACCGTTAGGCGTATCGACTGCGATACCGATGTTCACGTATTTCTTCAGAATGATGCTTTCGCCATCTTCAGATAGAGAAGAGTTGAACGCTGGGAAAGCTTCTAGCGCTTTCGCTGCAGCTTTCATGATGAACACTAGTGGCGTGATCTTCATACCCGTGTCTTTCTTCGCTTCGATAGCGTTCTGCTCTTTACGGAATGCTTCTAGCTCAGTGATGTCAGCGTTATCCCACTGTGTAACGTGAGGGATCATTACCCAGTTACGGTGCAGGTTAGCACCAGAGATCTTCTTGATCTTAGAAAGCTTCTGAACTTCAGTTTCGCCAAACTTGCTGAAGTCCACTTTTGGCCAAGGTAGTAAGCCAAGAGCCGCGCCGTCGCCTTTACCAGATGCCGCAGCACCTGCGCCAGACTCAAGACGCTTAAGCGCATCTTTAACGTAAGACTGTACGTCTTCTTTTAGGATACGGCTCTTACGACCAGTACCTTTAACCTTAGAAAGGTTAACGCCAAACTCACGAGCTAGACGACGAACAACTGGAGACGCGTGTGCGTACTCATTGTTCTCTTGGAAATCACCTGTTGCTGCTGGTGCCGCTGGAGCTTCTGCTTTAGGAGCTGGAGCTGCTGCAGGTGCCGCCGCTTGAGCAGGGGCTGCTGCTGGAGCAGGTGCTGCACCCGCCACTTCGAAGACCATGATTAGCGAGCCAGTCGACACTTTGTCGCCTGCTGCAATTTTGATCTCTTTAACTGTACCAGCAAATGGAGCAGGAACTTCCATTGACGCTTTGTCACCTTCAACAGTGATTAGAGATTGCTCTTCTTCCACTGTATCGCCAACTGCAACCATGATCTCAGTTACTTCAACTTCGTCACCGCCGATATCAGGAACGTTAACTTCTTTCGCTGCTGATGCTGCTGATGCTGCTGGAGCCGCTGCAACTGGAGCTTCTACTGCTGCAGGTGCCGCTGGAGCGCCAGAGCCTGCTACTTCGAATACCATGATTAACGAACCAGTCGTAACTTTATCGCCTGCTGCTACTTTGATCTCTTTTAGCGTACCTGCGAATGGTGCAGGTACTTCCATAGAAGCTTTGTCGCCTTCAACCGTTAGAAGAGATTGCTCTTCTTCAATGCTGTCGCCAACTGCAACCATGATTTCAGTCACTTCAACTTCATCGCCACCGATATCTGGTACGTGAACTTCTTTAAGCTCTGCCGCTGCTGCTGGAGCTGGAGCCGCTGCTGGAGCTGCTTCTGCCGCAGGAGCAGGTGCAGCGTCAGCTGCACCCTCGGCTTCGAAAATCATGATTAGAGAACCAGTAGAAACAGAGTCACCTTCCGTAACTTTGATTTCTTTAACGATACCCGCTTGAGAAGCAGGAACTTCCATAGAAGCTTTATCGCCTTCAACTGTAATAAGAGACTGCTCTTCTTCAACCTTGTCGCCAACGCTTACAAGAATTTCAGTAACTTCAACCTCATCCGCACCGATGTCTGGTACATTAATTTCGATTGCCATTTCTTATTTACCTTCTTAATTAAGCGTATAGCGGGTTAGTTTTTTCAGTGTCGATGTCGAACTTAGCAATAGCTTCAG
This sequence comes from Vibrio sp. R10-SG3-ISO10, assembly GCF_059834185.1. Lineage (NCBI taxonomy): Bacteria > Pseudomonadati > Pseudomonadota > Gammaproteobacteria > Vibrionales > Vibrionaceae > Vibrio > Vibrio sp. R10-SG3-ISO10. Next base: position 143,087 of record NZ_JCBDHG010000024.1, on the reverse strand, counting down.
TTACTACTGACTTCTCAACATCACCACGCTTAGCTAGTTCAGTTAGCGCTGCAACTACCACGTAGCCTGCGTTAACTTCGAAGTGACGACGTAGGTTCTCACGGCTATCAGAACGGCCGTAACCATCTGTACCCAGCACTTTGTATGACTCAGAAGGCATGAACGCGCGAACTTGCTCAGAGTAGTTCTTCATGTAGTCAGTCGCTGCGATAGCTGGCTCAGTACCCATTACTTGTGCAATGTAAGGTACTTTTGCTTCGCCTTCTGGGTGAAGCATGTTGTAACGCTCTGCGTCTTGACCGTCACGAGTTAGCTCGTTGAACGACGTTACAGAGAACACGTCAGAAGCGATGCCGTACTCTTCGCTTAGGATAGTCGCTGCTTTACGTACTTCGTTCATGATAGTACCTGAGCCCATTAGCTGAACTTTAGACTTGTCACCTGCGTAAGACTCAAGCTTGTAGATACCCTTACGGATGCCTTCTTCAGCGCCTTCTGGCATTGCTGGCATTGCGTAGTTTTCGTTCATCACAGTTAGGTAGTAGAACACGTTCTCTTGGTTCTCACCGTACATGCGACGGATACCGTCTTGCATGATAACTGCAACTTCGTATGCGAATGTTGGATCGTAAGAGATACAGTTAGGTACTGTGTTCGCCATGATGTGCGAGTGACCATCTTCGTGCTGTAGACCTTCACCGTTTAGCGTTGTACGACCAGCAGTAGCACCTAGTAGGAAACCACGAGCTTGTTGGTCACCAGCCATCCACGCCATGTCGCCAACACGTTGGAAACCGAACATAGAGTAGTAGATGTAGAACGGGATCATTGGCAGATCGTTTGTGCTGTAAGAAGTAGCAGCAGCAACCCAAGATGCCATAGAGCCTAGCTCGTTGATACCTTCTTGTAGTACCTGACCAGATGTCGCTTCTTTGTAGTAAGAAACAATGCCTTTATCTTCTGGTGTGTATTCCTGACCGTGCGGGTTGTAGATACCGATCTGACGGAATAGACCTTCCATACCGAACGTACGTGCTTCGTCACAGATGATAGGAACGATGTTCTTACCAATGTTCTTGTTCTTAAGCAGGATGTTAAGAGTACGAACGTAAGCCATAGTTGTAGAGATATCACGCTTTTGCTCACTTAGTAGCGGTGCGAACTCTTCTAGCTCAGGTACTTTGAATTCTTGAGTGAACTTAGGTAGACGCTGTGGCGTGTAACCTTTTAGTTCTTTACGACGAGCGTGTAGGTATTCGTATTCCGCAGAACCTTCTTCAAGTTTCAGGTACGGAAGCTCTTTAACCGCTTCGTCAGTTAGGATGTCTTGAAGACCTAGACGATCACGTAGGTGTAGTACGTGAGTCATGTCCATCTTCTTAACTTGGTGCGCGATGTTCTTACCTTCAGCCGCTTCACCCATGCCGTAACCTTTAACAGTCTTAGCTAGGATTACTGTTGGACGACCTTTAGTTTCTGCCGCGTTTTTGTATGCTGCGTACAGCTTAGAAGACTCGTGACCACCACGCTTAAGTGCGAAGATTTCGTCATCAGTCATGTCTGCAACTAGTGCAGCTGTCTCTGGGTACTTACCAAAGAAGTGTTCACGTACGTAAGCACCGTCTTTAGATTTGAATGTTTGGTAGTCACCATCTACAGTTTCGTTCATTAGCTGTAGAAGCTTGCCAGACGTATCTTTAGCAAGTAGTGCATCCCAGTTGCTACCCCAGATAACTTTAACAACATTCCAGCCAGCACCTTTGAATAGGCCTTCTAGCTCTTGGATGATGCTACCGTTACCCATTACAGGGCCATCTAGACGCTGTAGGTTACAGTTAACTAGGAAACACAGGTTGTCTAGCTTCTCACGCGCCGCGAAAGATAGTGAACCACGTGATTCTGGCTCATCCATCTCACCGTCACCTAGGAATGCGTATACACGCTGAGCCGACGTATCTTTCATACCACGACCGTCTAGGTACTTAAGGAAACGCGCTTGGTAGATCGCAGAAATAGGACCTAGACCCATAGAAACTGTTGGGAACTGCCAGAACTCAGGCATCAGTTTAGGGTGTGGGTATGATGGAATACCTTTACCGTCTACTTCTTGACGGAAGTTATCTAGCTGCTCTTCAGTTAGACGACCTTCAACGAATGCACGAGAGTAGATACCTGGTGAGATGTGACCTTGGTAGTATACTAGATCGCCACCGTCCGTCTCGTTTGGAGCGCGGAAGAAGTGGTTGAAACATACTTCGTAGAATGCAGCAGAAGACTGGAAAGACGCCATGTGGCCGCCTAGCTCTAAGTCTTTCTTAGATGCACGTAGAACGATCATGATTGCGTTCCAACGGATGATGGAACGAATACGGCGCTCAAGAGTTGTGTCACCTGGGTAAGCTGGTTCTTGATCTGCAGGAATCGTGTTGATGTAGTTCGTTGTGATACCTGTTGGCATATCAACACCGTCTAGACGTGCTTTGTCTAGAACTTGCTCTAGTAGGAACTGAGCACGTTCTACACCTTCTTCACGTACAACTGACTCAAGTGCTTGTAGCCATTCTTGAGTTTCCAGTGCATCTACGTCATGCTTCATATCAGACATGGCGATCTATCCTTCTATTGGTTGGATCTACTTATTTAAAGTAACCGTTTCTTGTTTTAAGAATCGTTACCTTGCTGAATTCGACGCAAAGAACGCTCTCTGCGAGACTCTTCACGAGTCAAATCCAACAATGTTTCTTCAATATAAGCTAAGTGTGAGTGAGACATTTCACGCGCCTTTTCAGGCTGACCAGAAACAATCGCATCCACAATATTAGCTCGGTGTTTACTTACTTTTTCGACCACTTCATCGCGGCGATGTAAGAGCTTTAAATTCTGCAAGACATTCTGCTCTAGCAAAGGGGCAAGGCTGCGAACAATGTGCAGAAGTACCACGTTATGGGCAGCTTCAGTTAAAGCGATCAAAAACTGCATAACCGCAGCTGATTCTGCTTCGACATTCTTCTTAGTTTGCTCTTCACTGATGTTTTTCAGGCAAGCCTGAATACGAGCGAAGTCTTCCTCGGTACCACGAACTGCTGCAAAGTAAGCGGCTATACCTTCCATCGCATGACGCGTTTCCAGTAAATCCAGCTGAGTTTCGGAGTGGCTAGACAATAAATTTAGCAGAGGATCTGAAAAGCTGGTCCAGATGTTCTCGCTAACAAAAGTGCCACCACCCTGACGGCGAGTAAGAAGACGTTTAGCTTCTAAACGTTGTATCGCTTCTCGGATTGAAGGACGGGAAACATCAAACTGTTTTGCCAGTTCGCGCTCTGGAGGCAGCTGCTGCCCCGGAGACAATGTTCCTTCCACAATCAGCCTTTCTAACTCTTGTTCAATCACATCAGAAAGTTTTGGCTGACGAATCCTTTGATAAGCCATAGTTGTTTTTCTTCTACTCTTTGCAGTCAATTGGTAATACCAATTTTAAGTTGGCGAGAAAATTAACATAATTAAAACGCAAGTTCCAGACAAAAATTGACCCAAATCATAGAACGAGTCATGTACCAACACTTTGATAACAATAGCTGATTAAAACAGCAATCAAATTGGTCTGACCAATTACAAAATATAAACAGATGGGAATAAACCGTGCTAGGCATCACAGTTTAATTGGTAAGTTTTAAAGGAATATGAACAGAATATGTCGTGAAAAGATGGGAAGTTGCGAGAAACGAGAAACGAGAAACGAGAAACGAGAAACGAGAAACGAGATTGATTTTGAAGGTCGAGGTTTGTTCGTCAACCCTTTTACTTTGATTTAGAACATTCATCCTCAAGAACAAGAGACGTGTGAGTTGAGGATTATGATAGCCAGTCGAGAACATAAAGATTCCCTACTCGCTCTTTCGTCGTTCTATAGAATGACCGCTTGTACATCAGGCCATCCCAAACAACGTCATCCTCAAGAGTGAGGCACGAACGAATTGGGGATCTCTTAAAGCGAATAGACCCCTTACTCGATCTATGGAACAACCCAGCAGAAGAATCAGAAATAGTCGTAAGACTCTTTTCTCGAAGGGCGGAGCCCGTTCCCGATTCTCGCGGGCGTAGCCCGATCTCGGAGCAACGCGTTCTGTAGGGCTATGCCCGTATTCTACTTCGCCTCTAAATGATCAATCATCAGCTGCAACGATTGATTGCCGCGGAACTCATTAATGTCGAGCTTATACGCTAGACGCACCGTTTTTACTGAAGCATCAGGCCAGCGGCGCAGATCAACGTTGAATGCAATACCATCAATCATGATATTGGTTGGATGACCTTTGTGTAGAGGTTCTAGCATAAGTTTCAGGTGCTTTTCGCCAACTAGCTTCTGATGAAGCACTTTAAATTCACCGTCGAACAGAGGTTCTGGGAAAGCTTGCCCCCAAGGTCCACCAGCACGAAGCATCTCGGCGACATGCATAGAGAACTCTTCTGGCTTGAGTTCGCCATCAGACAAAATCACACCTTTCAGTGCCGCTTCATCTAAGTCCTGTTTTACTGCTTCATCAAACAGTTTAGAGAAGCGTTCAAAATCTTTCTCCAAAATGGTTAGACCCGCTGCCATCGCGTGCCCACCGAACTTGAGTATCAAACCTGGGTTCTGGGTATCGATGCGATCTAAGGTGTCACGCATATGCAGACCCGGTATCGAGCGGCATGAGCCTTTAATCGAACCTTCACCACCATCAGCAAAAGCAATCACAGGACGGTGAAACTTCTCTTTGATGCGTGAGGCTAAAATACCAATCACGCCCTGATGCCAATCACGCTGAAAAAGCACTAAGCCATGAGGCATATCTTGATCGCCGAACTGCAGACGTTCACAAAAAGCCATCGCTTCTTGCTTCATTCCCTCTTCAATTTCTTTACGAGTTTGGTTCAAGCCGTCTAACTCGCTCGCCATACGGCGTGCAGCATGAATGTTGTTTGCCATTAATAGCTCAACACCAAACGACATATCATCCAAACGACCTGCGGCGTTGATACGCGGCCCTAACGCGAAACCAAAATCAGAAGCCACCAAGCGACGGGAATCTCGCTTCGCCACTTCTATCAGAGCTTGAATGCCCGGGCGCGCTTTACCTGCCCTAATTCTCTGCAAACCTTGATGAACCAAAATACGATTGTTTTCATCTAGAGGTACAACATCAGCAACCGTACCGAGTGCTACTAAGTCAATCAACTCCATTAACTTAGGTTCTGCCATCCCTTGCTCGGCAAACCAGCCGGTTTTACGCATATGAACGCAAAGCGCCATCATCAAGTAAAAGGCAACGCCAACGCCAGCTAAAGCCTTGGAGGGAAACGCGCACTCTTGGAGGTTGGGATTGACCATGGCATCAACATTCGGCAGCTCATGACCAGGTAAGTGGTGGTCAGTCACCAATACCTTCAATCCCTGTTCTTTCGCATAGCGCACACCATCAATCGAAGAGACCCCATTGTCGACGGTCATAATCACTTCAGCGCCAATCTCAATCGCTTGATCAACAACCTCAGGACTTAGGCCATAGCCATCTTCAAAACGATTTGGGACTAGGTAGTCGACATTATTCGAACCTAACATCCTTAGCGCCAACACAGACAAAGCCGAACTTGTCGCCCCATCTGCATCAAAATCACCCACCACGATTATCCGCTTGTTGTGCTGAATAGACTCAAATAACAGCTCAACCGCCGCTTCAATGCCATGCAGTTTTTGATAGGAATGCAACGCACGCGCTGTAGTATCTAGTTGCTGCTGCGATGTGATACCTCGACTGGCGTAGATACGTTTAAGTAAAGGCGCAATAGTATCTGGCAGAGAGGATAAATCAGGTTCAGGACGACGTTGGATTTCAATCATGGCAATAGATCGGATGATGATAAGTTAAGTGGGACAATCATAGCAGCAACCAAACTAAACTGAGGATATTTAGTTTGGTTACTTGATTCGTTTAAGTTACGACTTTGGAGTTTGTTGCAGGCGTTGCAGCATCTGCTCTGGTGGCAAGTAACCACCCACCATCTCACCATTAGGTAAGAAGATCGCTGGCGTACCACTGATTCCCAGTTCACGGCCTAACGCATAGTGGTCCTGAATAATCTGCTGATACTTAGCAAAGTCTTTACTCTTTTCAGGGAACTCACGCTTTACCTTACCGTTATGCATCGCGGATTGTGGGTCTTCTGCGCCCCAAATCGATGCCATTTGATCAGCGACTGAGCCTGTCGCACCCTGACGAGGATAAGCAAGGTAACGAATAGTAATCCCTAGGTCATTGTAGTCTTTCATCTGACTATGAAGTCGAACACAGTAGCCACATGTAATATCAGTGAACACAGAGATCACGTACTTCTCATCTTTAGCTTTAAACTCAATCATGCTGTCTTTAAAGGCTTCAATTTTCGCCGCATTGATTGGCGCTTGGCGTTTAGCCAGCACATCTTCGTATTTGCCATTTGAGTCCAGCTTGTACAAGGTACCTGTGATAAAGTACTCGCCATTTGGTGAAGCAAACAGGATTCCGCCATTGGTTTGTATTTCAACTAAGCCATCAATATCAGCTGGAACAACGTCCTTCACTTCCAATCCAAGCTTGGCAAAATGTTCTTCTAGCTGTGCTTTATCAAATTTCACATCGCCTGCAGATACGGTTTGTGTAGCAAGTAGAAATGGCAATGTAAGTAGAGTCATTCGGCGTAATACGCTCATTCAATTCACCTTAAATCGATTTAGTTATAACCATGAGCGCTTAAGCCCTTGGGTGATGCTCACTGTGTAGCTGTTTCAATCGTTCAGTTGCTACATGAGTATAAATTTGTGTTGTAGACAAGTCACTATGCCCCAAAAGCATCTGTACTACACGTAAGTCTGCGCCGTAGTTCAACAAATGGGTCGCAAAAGCGTGTCTTAGCACGTGAGGAGAAAGTAGCTCAGTATCAATCCCAGCTATCACCGCGTAGTGCTTTATACGATGCCAAAACGTCTGGCGAGTCATTTGTCGCGCGCGTTTGCTTGGAAACACCACATCAGAGGTTGTCTCTCCAAGTAATTCAGACCTGCCTTGGTGGATAAAAGTTTCAATCCATTCAACGGCATTTTCTCCCATCGGCACCAAACGCTCTTTACCACCTTTACCCGTTACCCGAACAACGCCTTGACGCAAGCTGACGTTTTCCATTGTCAGGCTGACTAACTCAGTAACTCGCAATCCGGTCGCATATAGCAGTTCAAGCATGGCTTTATCGCGCAGCTCCATCGGATCATTCGGATCCGGTGCATTAAGCAACGCATCCACTTGTTCTTCGGTCAGATCTTTAGGTAGGCGTTTGGGTAGTTTTGGGCTTACCAGTAGCGCACTCGGATCATCACTGCGAACTTTCTCACGATGCAAGTACTGAAACAGGCGCCGAATCGCGGACAACATTCTTGCTCGTGAAGTTTGCTTATAACCTTCATCAACCAACCAAGTCTGATAGTCTTGCAGCCCAGACAAACTGATAAAGTCGAGACGATAATTATTGGCGGTCATCCACTGGATTAGCTTTGAGAGATCATTTCGGTATGAGGCAAGGGTGTTTTCAGATAAGCCCCGCTCCATCCACATCGCATCTAAAAACTGTTCCACTAGCCCTTGGTCAGGCGACATTTGTTGTGACACGGCAAACCTCAAAAATTTTTTCTGCGGTCAAATGTAAGTGCCACAAAACAATAAAGCTATAAAAATTGCTAGTGAAAGTGGATATTCGCTGCAAAGCTCGCCATTTTGTGGTTAGAATTCACCATCAATTCTCAAAATATAAAACAATGCTATGAAAATCGGTCTATTTTACGGCTCAACAACTTGTTACACCGAAATGGCGGCAGAAAAAATCCGCGCTATCATTGGTGAAGACCTCGTTGATATTCACAACGTTAAAGAGTCACCACTCTCTTTGATGGAAGATTATGATTTTCTGATTATCGGCATTTCGACTTGGGATTTTGGTGAGATCCAAGAAGACTGGAATGAGTTATGGGATCAAATCGATGGCGTATCGCTAAATGGCAAAACCGTCGCACTATTCGGCTTAGGCGATCAAGAAGGCTATGGCGAGTGGTATCTGGATGCAATGGGACTCTTGCACCACGAGCTGAAAAAGACCGGAGCTAACTTTGTTGGTTACTGGCCAAACGACGAGAACTACGAGTTTGAAGCCTCAAAAGCCCTAACCGAAGATGGCAGTCAATTTGTCGGCTTAGCACTTGATGAAGATTCCCAATATGAACTGAGCGATGAACGTATCGCCACTTGGGTTGAGCAGATTTTGGTTGAGTATCAAGAGACGCTGTAGAAGCGAGAAGCGAGAAGCGAGAAGCGAGAAGCGAGAAGCGAGAAGCGAGAAGCGAGAAGCGAGAAGCGAGAAGCGAGAAAAATTAAGGGGTTGGCACTATGTGTCAATCCTTTTTATTTAGGAACGCTTCGCTTATGGAATCGGGATGTGGGAACTAATAACTCTCGAAGGACGAAGTCCGGTCTCGATTCTCGGAACGCAGTGTTCTCAAAGAGCGAAGCTCGTTCCTATTTCTAAGGGCGCAGCCCGCCCCTAAATCTCCCCCAATCAAACACCAAACCTGGATCGGTTTTTCGCAGTGGCGCAATGTACTGGTGGCCAGTAATGCGCGGTAAGGTGATTTTCGGGTAGCTGACTTGAATCTGCTTGGTTAACTCCGTTAGAGCTTGGTATTGCGCATCAGTGTAGGCAACGTAGTCGCTACCCTCCAACTCAATGCCGATAGAGTAGTCATTGCACTTATCTCGCCCGGCAAAGCTCGAGACACCTGCGTGCCATGCTCTGGCAATAAACGGCACAAACTGAACCACTTCCCCATCACGTCTGATCAAGCAATGAGCCGAAACACCCATATTATGGATCACTTCAAAGAACGGATGTTCATTCGGGTCTAGTTGCCCAGTAAAAAACTGTTCAATATACGGACCACCAAACTGACCCGGCGGTAAGCTGATGTTATGCACAACCAAAAGAGAAATGTCTGTAGCGTCTGTTCTGTGGTCAAAAAAAGGTGATGGCACCTGTCTAGCTTTGTTGTACCAACCATTTTCATCGATCATAAGCGGCTCATTATCATGACTAACTCTCTGATTTTATCCCTTTGGCGATGAAATGCGAGATTAATGGCTGAATTTCACACTCAGTCAGCGTATCATGCCCACCTCTTGTCCAACTGCGTATTAGATTTGCGATGAAAAACACACACAATAGCCAAGAACGTCTCGAATATTTGAAACAGCAACTTCCTTTAGAGATCTCCCGCGCTGTCGCGGATACCATCAAGGAAGATCTGGGTGGTACTCTAGACCCTGCCGCAGATATTACCGCAAGTCTAATCCCAGCAGATGCACATAACGAAGCAACCATTATCACTCGTGAACATGGTGTTTTTTGCGGCAAAGCTTGGGCTAACGAAGTGTTTAAACAGCTAGGCGGCGAAGTACAGATTGAGTGGAATGTGGAAGATGGTGATAAAGTAGCGCCTAACCAAGTACTGTGTACGCTTTCAGGCCCTTCTCGTGCTCTTCTTACTGGTGAGCGCAATGCAATGAACTTTATCCAGACTCTTTCTGGCTGTGCTACGGCCGTAGCTGAATATGCTGAAAAAATTGAAGGCACTGGTTGTCGCCTACTTGATACCCGCAAAACCATTCCTGGTCTACGTAGTGCATTAAAGTACGCTGTTGCCTGTGGCGGTGGCTTTAACCATCGTATCGGTGTGTTTGACGCTTACCTAATCAAAGAGAACCACATTATTGCTAACGGTGGTATTTCTCAAACCATTAAAACGGCCAAAGAACTCAACCCAGGCAAGCCGGTTGAGGTCGAAACAGAGAGCCTTGAAGAACTGCAAGAAGCGATTGAAGCAGGTGCCGATATCATTATGCTCGATAACTTCACCACCGATATGATGCGTGAAGCAGTAAAAATTAACGCAGGCCGCGCTGCACTAGAAAACTCGGGCAATGTGACACTAGAGACTATTCGCGAATACGCTGAGACTGGCGTTGACTACATCTCGGTTGGCGCTCTGACTAAACACCTAAAAGCAATGGATTTATCCATGCGCTTTAAGTAGCTATCAGCTGAAGAACAGACGCATTATCAAAGAAAAATAGAGGCTCCAAGCCTCTATTTTTGTATTTAACCTACCTAAACTCATGCCCTAGCTCGGATCAAATTGTACTTGATATGAAACTAAGGACTATTTTTTCCTAACTTACTCGGAAACAACCTGTACCAACATTTCTGCTTAGCAGCCCATTCAATACTCTCTCCGGACAATTCGTCTTTTATCTATGGAGAGAAATATGCAAAGTTTACAAAGCCGCAAAACCAAAGGCTTTACCTTAATTGAGTTGATGATTGTGGTAGCAATTATTGGCGTGCTTGCGTCAATATCAATACCAGCTTATCAAGACTATGTTAGGAAATCTGAGGCGGCTTCAGCGCTAGCGACGTTAAAAAGCCTGATTACGCCAGCTGAAGTTTTCTATCAAGAAAACGGCACCGCATCGGCCGCAGCTTTATCTAATTTAGGCATCGATAGCGGCGCTAATAATTTAGGAACCATTGCCTCAGCAATAACTGGAACAGGTTCAGCAGCTGTTCCAACATTAAAGTTCACATTCGATTCCGACAGCTCAATGGGAAGCAGTGACACCATTACCTATTCTCGAGATCCGAGTACCGGTTGGTCTTGCGCAAACGCGGGAGCAGTTCCTTCTCTAGATGGATGCTCATAAGCAATATGCTAACCAACCTACCCTCTATTTTGCGCCAAGCTGAGCTCCTTGATCCTGTTCAAGAAGCTCAGTTGGTGGAAATGGTTAAGGACACAAATCTTACTGTAGCCGAAGCGATAATAGAGCGAGGTTGGCTCACCCATGCAGAGCTAGCCTCACAACTCTCGCGAATTTTTGCCTTACCCATCATCGACTTCGCCAATTACGACTATCAAACGGTATGCCACAACTTAGGCCTACGTGAACTGATCACCCGCTCCCGCGCGGTACCTATTCGGCAAAGTGAACACCAACTGCTTATCGCCGTTACCGACCCGACCAATATCGCAATCGAAGAAGAGTTTCGCTTTGCGACCGGAAAGCAGATTGAGTTAGTTTTAGCTGACGTAAAGCAGCTCAATGGCGCGGTACGTCGCTTGTATGGCAGTGCGATCTGTGGTGAAGAAGCGGGTCATACAAAAGAGCTGAGCGAACAAGAGCTCGTCAGCTTAGTCGAGCTCTCTAATGATGAGATTAACCCAGTCGAAGACCTGAGTAGTGATAACTCACCAGTCAGCCGTTATATCAATCAAATCTTATTGGATGCGGTCAGGAAAAAGGCGTCTGACATTCACTTTGAACCGTATGAAGCCTCTTATCGTGTGCGCTTTCGCTGCGATGGCATCTTGATTGAGACTCAACAACCTAGCCATACATTAAGTCGCCGTTTATCCGCAAGACTAAAGATCATCGCCAAACTCGATATCGCTGAGCGCCGCTTACCTCAAGATGGGCGCATCAAGCTTCAACTAAGTGCAAGTACCGCTGTTGATATTCGAATTTCAACCCTACCAACCCTGTGGGGCGAGAAGATAGTGCTACGTCTTCTTGATAGCAGCAGTGCCGAGTTAGACATTCAATCACTAGGGTACAACCAACACCAACAAGCTTTGTATCAAAAAGCACTGAGCAAACCCCAAGGCATGATTTTGATGACCGGGCCAACGGGCAGCGGTAAGACAGTCTCACTTTATGCGGGGTTAAACATGCTCAATACCCCACAAGTGAACATTGCAACCGCAGAAGACCCGGTGGAAATTAATTTAGCGGGCGTTAACCAAGTTCAAATCAACCCAAAAATTGGATTAGACTTCGCCCAAGCGTTGCGCGCCTTTCTACGCCAAGACCCGGATATTGTCATGGTCGGTGAGATACGCGACCTTGAAACGGCTGAAATCGCAGTCAAAGCGGCACAAACAGGTCACCTAGTGCTATCAACATTGCATACAAACTCGGCTGCCGAAAGCGTCGTTCGCTTGCAACATATGGGCATCTCCCCATTCAATGTCTCTTCATCACTGAGCTTAATCATTGCCCAACGTTTGGCACGAAAGCTGTGTAACCATTGTAAGCAGCAGCAAACCTTGCCCGATACACACTGCCAACAACTGGAACTAGCAAACAACAGCGTGGTTTTTTCTGCGAATGAGCAAGGGTGCAGTGAATGCAATCAAGGCTATTTTGGGCGAACCGGAATCTATGAAGTAATGCAGATAGACGACGAGTTAGTGCAAGCCATCAATCAAGAGGCGGATGCTAAAGCCATCGAAAAGGTCGCGATAAAGCAAGGAATGCAGACGCTTAAAGAGTCTGGAACGGAGAAACTACTCGCAGGAATCACCAGTTACCAAGAGTTGCAACGTGTTCTTTACTTGTAGGTGATCTGAAATGAAAGCAACATCTCATCAGCTCAAACAGTATCGCTGGAAAGGGGTTAACCAGCGAGGAAAGCTCGTCTCTGGCTCTACGCTCGCCTTAAATGACAACGAAGTAAAGATTAGACTGAGTGAGCAAGCGATCCGTGTTAAATCTCTAAGAAGAAAGTCACTGTCTCTAGTCACTCGCCTAACGCAAAGAGTCAAAAAGAAAGACATCACTTTGCTCACTAGACAATTGAGCACTATGCTTGCGACCGGAGTGCCACTTCTTCAAGCATTCAAGCTTATTACTCTTAACCACCCCAAAGCTGAGATGAAATCGGTCTTAAGCTACATAAGCAAGGAGGTAGAATCAGGAAACCCGCTATCTCAGAGCTTAGGCGCCGCTAGCCCACTATTCGATAGCCTTTACACCGACCTCGTTGCTACTGGAGAGCAGTCTGGCAACTTAGCGGAAGTACTCCAACGTATTGCTGACTATCGGGAAAAATCGCAACGACTAAACACCAAGGTAACCAAAGCGCTCATCTATCCCACTATGGTGATGACCACGGCTTTCGCTGTTACGTATCTAATGCTGACGATGGTGATACCTCAATTTGAAACCATGTTTGCAGGCTTTGGTGCTGAGTTACCTTGGCTTACCCAACAAGTGCTGGCCTTATCCACTTGGCTACAAACCTATTCGGGGCCTAGCTTACTTGGATTGATGCTGATGTTAGGGGTCATTAAGCTCGGTTTAACAAAATCATACCGACTTCAATTACTGTTTAGTCGTACCCTACTCAAGATCCCGCTCCTCGGCAACATCTTGACTAAAGCGGCAATTGCTAAATTTAGCCGGACACTTGCCACTAGCTTTAACGCCGGAATCCCAATTCTAGAAGGTATAAGAGCCTCCGCTAAAACGGTTGGTAACCAGCATTATCATCAAGCAATCAAAGCGGCTTTGCTCGATGTCACAGCGGGCATGCCGCTGTATCTTTCACTGCGCAACTCTGACTGTTTTCCCGAAATGGTTTTGCAGATGATAATGATAGGTGAAGAGTCAGGTCGGCTCGGAGAAATGCTACACAAAGTTGCCGATGTGTATGAGTTTGAGATCGATGACACGGTTGGTAATCTTGGTAAGATCATAGAGCCTGCGATTATCATCTTTCTAGGTATTGTTGTCGGTGGTCTGATTGTCGCAATGTATTTACCTATCTTTAATTTGATGAGTGTCTTAGGATAAGATACAAGGCTTATCTAATTGAACTGAATGCTTTTACTTAAAGAGCTGTACCTACTTTATGGACGTTTTTGACTATTACCCTTGGCTTTTTCCTACACTAGCAACATTGTTTGGTCTTATCGTAGGCAGCTTTTTAAACGTGGTTATCCATCGCCTACCGATCATCATGGAACGTGAATGGCGAGCAGAATGTGCGGAAAGCTTTCCTGAATACCAGATATCCCCCCCAGAAGGGACTTACAACCTCAGCGTTCCAAATTCAACTTGCCCCAAATGCGATACCCCCATTCGCATGATTGACAACATTCCTGTTGTTAGTTGGCTGATACTGAAAGGGAAATGTCGTCAATGCGATAATAAAATAAGCATACGCTACCCTTTAATTGAGGTCCTATCAGCAGGCTTATGCTTTGCTATCGCCAATCAGTTTGCGTTGAGCTACTTCTCGATTGCCTTACTGTTTTTCACCTTTACTCTTATCGCGGCGACCTTTATTGATCTCGATACCATGCTGCTGCCAGACCAACTCACTCTTCCTCTAACTTGGGCAGGAATTGCACTCGCACTGATTGGGATTAGCCCTGTATCTCTACAAGACGCGGTGATCGGTGCAATGGCTGGCTATCTTGCTTTATGGTCAGTTTACTGGCTGTTTAAGCTAGCCACAGGCAAAGAAGGAATGGGTTACGGAGACTTTAAATTGCTTGCCGCCTTGGGCGCTTGGCTTGGTTGGCAGTATTTGCCAATGATCATTTTGCTCTCTTCTTTAGTTGGCTTAATCTTTGGTCTCATTCAGCTCAAATTGAAAAGCCAAGGAATCGACAAAGCCTTCCCCTTCGGTCCTTATTTAGCTATTGCAGGTTGGTTGAGCATGATGTGGGGAAATGACATTCTCAATTGGTATTTAAGTAACTTTTTAGGAATCTAACATGGCACTAGTTATTGGTGTGACTGGTGGCATAGCCAGTGGTAAAACAACGGTTGCAGACTTATTCCATCAAGAGTTTGGTATTGAGATTGTGGATGCTGACATTGTTGCTAGGCAAGTGGTTGAGCCCAAAAGCCAAGGCTTAAAGGCCATTGAGCAACACTTTGGTCAAAGCGTTATTCAACAAGATGGAACATTAGATCGTGCAACACTAAGAGAAATCATCTTTAGCGATCCGAGCCAAAAGGAATGGTTGAACAATCTTCTTCATCCTATGATTAGAACTAGAATGCTTGCTGAACTTGCTCAAGTGCAATCGGACTATGCCTTGCTGGTCATCCCTTTAATGGTAGAGAACAACCTGCAGGCACTCGCAGATAAGGTGCTAGTGGTTGATGTTGAAGAACAAACGCAAATTCAGCGCACCGTTGAGCGAGACCAAGTTGATGCCGTTCAAGCGAAAGCTATTCTCTCTTCTCAAGCAACGCGAGAGCAGAGATTGGCCATAGCGGATTATGTGATTAAAAATAATACAGAAAACCAAAAACTTTTGCCTCAAATCACAGAATTACATAAAAAGTTCCTAGAAATCAGTAGGGAAAATCGGTGAGAATAAAGGTTGAAGAATACAGAGCCGCATATTGATGACCACGCATTATTTTGAACATCCACTGAACGAGAAAACTCGAATTTACCTCCGAGTTGAAGCCTTGCTGAATCAACTAGATGTAGCAGCTCAGTTTAGTGATGATATGCAGCATCTAATTTTCTATCGCTCCTTGTTTGATCTGCTTGAAATCTTCGAGCAAATTCAGCTCAAGAGCGAGCTAGCCAAAGATATCGAAAAGCAAAGATTAACGTACCGCTCTTGGCTCAATGTCGAGGGAGTTGATCAAGATATGCTGCAGAATATCTTAAATGAAGTCGACGCGGTACACAGTGATCTAATGGGTGCTGAACGTTTCGGACAAAGTCTTAAGGAAGACCGCTTCCTAAGCGCGATTAGGCAACGTTTCAATCTCCCAGGCGGTTCATGCTGCTTTGACCTACCAGCACTTCATCACTGGCTACACCTACCACTTGAAAATAAAAAAGCCGATGCATCTCAGTGGCTTTCAACCCTAAGACCACTCGCTGAAGCCCTCAAGCTTTGGCTTAAACTCACACGTGAAACGGGTCACTTCCGAGCAATTCAAGCCAATTCAGGTTTCTATCAAAGTGACGCCGATGAAGCTAACATTCTTCGCTTAGAAATCCCGATGCACTTTGGCGTCTACCCTATGATTTCAGGGCATAAGAACCGCTTCGCGATAAAATTCATTGAGTTTGAATCGGGTCAAGCATCGGTAGCTAACGTTGAGTTCAAACTCGCTGTGTGTAGCTAAGTAGCTAACAATAGATTCCGTATTCAAGCTATACTAAGCCCTCACCTTTGTTTAAGTTCAGAGAAACACCATGTCTAAGATTACCGTCGTTCCTTGCCCTCAATGCGGCCAAGATGTTACATGGGGCGAGCAGAGCCCTTTCCGCCCGTTTTGCAGTAAGCAGTGTCAGATGATTGATTTCGGCGAGTGGGCTGACGAAGAGAACACGATCCCCGGCGCACCGGATATGTCTGATGCTGACGGCTGGTCGGAAGATCAGTACTGAAAATAAGGAACGCTACGCTCCGAGATTCGAGAACGCTGCGCTGCGAGATTAAAGAGAAGCTGATGTGATTAGAGCATCGGCTTTTTTGCTTTTTGGGAGAGCTGGATAACTGGATAACTGGATAACTGGATAACTGGATAACTGGATAACTGGATAACTGGATAACTAAGGTTGTTCCGCTCTGGTTGAGTAGTCAACACTCTTTTCCAGAAGGGCGAAGCCCGATCCCGCTTTCCAAAAGCGAAGCGCTCCCGCTCTCCATAGGACGAAGTCCGTTCTCGAATCTCGCTTCTCTAAGCGAAGCGCATAAAAAAGCGGAGACCGATTGGTCTCCGCTAATACTATGAGAACGCTAGTTATAGCATTACTTCTTAGCAAGTTTCTCTTTAATACGAGCAGACTTACCAGAACGCTCACGTAGGTAGTACAACTTGGCACGACGTACTGCACCACGGCGTTTAACTTCGATGCTATCAACCATTGGAGAGTGAGTTTGGAACGTACGCTCTACGCCTTCACCGTTAGAAATCTTACGTACAGTGAATGCAGAGTGTAGACCACGGTTACGGATTGCGATTACAACGCCTTCGAAAGCCTGTAGACGCTCACGGTCACCTTCTTTTACCTTAACTTGAACAACAACTGTGTCACCAGGTGCGAAGTTAGGTAGGTCTTTTTTCATTTGCTCTTCTTCAAGAGCCTTGATGATGTTACTCATTTTCAATATTCCTAGAATAAACTGATACTAAATTTAATAGGTTACTTAGCTCGGGCCTCTTTAATAAACTCGGCCAGTAATTGTTCCTGTTCGTCAGTCAGAGCTAGGTTTTCCAGGAGCTCTGGTCTTCTTAGCCAAGTACGGCCTAACGACTGTTTTAGTCGCCAGCGACGAATGTCCTTATGGTTACCAGACTTGAGTACCGCAGGTACTTCTTTATCGTCTAACACCTCAGGGCGCGTATAGTGAGGGCAATCTAGCAAGCCATTAGCAAAAGAGTCTTCTTCTGCTGACGCGAAATCTCCTAGTACACCCGGAACAAACCGAGACACTGAATCAATCAACGTCATGGCTGGTATTTCACCACCCGTCATCACAAAATCCCCAATTGACCATTCTTCGTCAACTTCAGATTGAATGATACGCTCATCTACCCCTTCGTAACGGCCACAAATAAGAAGCAAGTTCTCGTTTGTTGCCAGTTCCTCTACTCCTTGTTGGTCAAGTTTTCGACCTTGAGGAGAAAGGTAGATGACTTTCGTCTTACCCGGTGACGCTTGTTTGGCTGCGTGGATAGCATCGCGTAAAGGCTGAACCATCATAAGCATGCCAGGGCCGCCACCGTAAGGTCTATCATCAACAGTGCGATGTTTGTCGTGCGTGAAATCACGAGGATTCCAAGTCTCAATCGACAAAAGACCTTTTTTAACCGCTTGACCTGTTACTCCAAAATCAGTAACAGAACGGAACATTTCAGGAAATAGGCTAATTACGCCAACCCACATGTTTATCTCGCTCTGGTAATTTGGAGTTTAGAATCCAGGATCCCAGTCAACTTCGATCCGTTGAGCTTCACGATCAATGTTTTTGATCACTTGCTCTTCAAGGAACGGAATTAATCGTTCCTTTTGTCCGAAAGCATCTTTTAGATTTGCTTTAATTACGAGAACATCGTTGGAGCCAGTTTCTAGCATGTCGGAAACGACACCTAGATCGTAACCTTTGTCGGTTACTACCTGCATACCAATCAAATCACGCCAATAGAACTCGTCTGATGGCAATTCTGGTAATACCGCAGGGTCAATTGAGATTTCAAAGTTAGTCATGAGCTGCGCTTCTTCGCGCACATCAAGACCCTCCAGCTTTACCACCAAACCTTTGTTATGGCGCTTCCAGCTTTCTACTTTGTACTCGACCCACTTTTCACCTTGCTTAATAAACCAAGGTGCGTAATCAAATATGCTTTCAGTATTGTCTGTGTAGGAAAAAACCTTGAGCCAACCGCGAATGCCATAAGTAGCACCAAACTTGCCTACAACAATCTTGTCATCGCTCATTGTTTCTTTACCTTTCATCGACATAAGCTAATTTCTACTTCTTAAAATAAGAATTAAGCCGCTTTTTGAGCGTCTTTAACTAGCTTAGCTACGCGGTCAGATACAGATGCGCCTTGACCAACCCAGTGGTTAACGCGATCTAGGTCTAGACGTAGACCTTCTTCTTGACCTTGAGCAGTTGGGTTAAAGAAACCAACTTTCTCGATGAAACGGCCAGTTGCTGCATTGCGGCTGTCCGCTACTACGATTTGATAAAATGGACGCTTCTTAGCGCCGTGACGTGCCAAACGAATGGTTACCATGTCGTCCTCTTTGCTTTCTCAAAAATAAAATTAACCCCAGAAACCATTTATCGCTAAACAGTTTGGGGCTCGTGCCAAAATAAAGCTCCGGAATTTTACTCTTATTCCGGAGCAATGCAAGGTATTTAGCTACTTTTTCACCACCATAAAATGAGATTTAAGTTTGTGACTTAGCTAACACCTTGAATTTTTTGTTGCTGGGTGAAATTAGCGTCCAAATGGATTGAAGCCACCGCCTCCCATTCCGCCCATACCACCCATCATGCCTTGCATGTTGCGCATCATGCCTTTCATGCCACCTTTCTGCATTTTCTTCATCATCTTCTGCATCTGAGTGAACTGTTTAAGCAGGCGATTAACGTCTTGTACTTGGGTACCAGAACCTGCGGCAATACGTTTCTTACGTGAGCCTTTAATGAGCTCAGGACGCTGACGCTCTTTCATCGTCATCGAGTTGATGATCGCTTCCATCTGCTTGAACATCTTATCGTCAACTTTGTCTTTCACGTTGTCCGGTAAATTGCTCATGCCTGGTAGCTTGTCCATCATCCCCATCATGCCGCCCATGTTTTGCATCTGACCAAGCTGTTCACGGAAGTCTTCAAGGTCAAAGCCTTTCTTCTCTTTAAACTTCTTAGCCAGCTTCTCTGCTTTATCTTGGTCAACATTACGTTGCAGATCTTCGATAAGCGACAGGACGTCACCCATACCAAGAATACGAGATGCGACACGATCCGGGTGGAACGGTTCTAGTGCGTCGGTTTTCTCACCAACACCGAGGAATTTGATTGGTTTACCAGTGATATGGCGAACCGACAGCGCTGCACCACCACGTGCATCACCATCTACTTTGGTCAGAACCACACCCGTTAGAGGCAGCGTATCACCGAAAGCTTTGGCCGTGTTCGCCGCATCTTGACCTGTCATCGCATCGACAACAAACAGAGTCTCAACAGGGTTAATCGCAGTATGCAGCTCTTGAATCTCAGCCATCATCTGCTCATCAACAGCTAAGCGACCCGCCGTATCGACAAGAAGTACGTCGTAGAATTTCTTCTTCGCATGGTCGATAGCGGCATTAGCGATATCAATCGGCTTTTGATCAGCTGAAGATGGGAAGAAATCAACACCCACATCTGAAGCCAGTGTTTCTAGCTGTTTGATCGCCGCAGGACGGTAAACGTCGGCAGATACAACCAGCACTTTCTTCTTATCGCGCTCTTTTAATAACTTTGAAAGCTTACCAACAGAAGTGGTTTTACCTGCACCCTGCAGACCAGCCATTAATACAACAGCAGGTGGCTGAGCAGCTAGGTTAAGCGCTTCGTTGGACTCACCCATCACCGCTTCAAGTTCAGCTTGAACGATCTTAATGAACTCTTGGCCTGGTGTTAGAGATTTCGAAACCTCTACCCCAACGGCGCTCTCTTTAATACGCTTAATAAATTCACGTACAACCGGAAGAGCAACGTCAGCTTCAAGAAGCGCCATACGCACTTCACGCAACGTCTCTTTAATATTGTCTTCGGTCAGACGACCTTTACCGCTGATGTTTTTCAGCGTTTTGGATAAGCGATCCGTTAAATTCTCAAACATCTTAGTCTCTTTACCCAGACGGTGTGCAAGGAGGCTCGCCCGTCAATATTGGCGAAAAATTACTATGAGTATACCTTAGCCAACCCATGCTTGACACTGCCTAGATAACTTTTGATATCTCAAGTCACGCAAATGAGCGAGATAAGTCATAGCTCAAGCCGTTGATGCAAGGTATAATTTGTTAAAAATTCACCAGCTCTAGAGAATAATGGATAACCTAATCGCCGTTGTTGCAGCCATACTTTATCTATTAGCGATTGCAACCATCGTTCCGGGACTTGTACATCAAACAGGGATCCGCGTAAAAACAGTCTTCGTTAGTGCCATTCTAGCGCTGGCTTTTCATGCGTGGTTACTAAGCGATCTTATTTTGGGCAGCTCCGGGCAAAACCTCAGTATTCTGAATGTCGCCTCATTAATCGGCTTTATTATCTCTTTAGTCATGAGTGGCGCGATGCTAAAAACTCGCCTCTGGTTCTTATTGCCTGTGGTTTATAGTTTCTCTGCAATGAATCTCGTTGCGGCTGCATTTTTGCCAAGCACTTTTATTACTCATCTAGAACAAGACCCTAAGCTGCTGATCCATATTTCCTTGGCACTGTTCTCATACTCGACTTTGACCATTGGCGCTCTGTACGCATTACAGTTGGCATGGCTTGACCATAAACTCAAAACCAAGAAAGCCTTGGCGATAAACCCCAACTTACCACCACTATTAATGGTTGAACGTCAGCTATTCAATATCATCTTAATTGGTAATCTACTACTGACAGGGACACTACTGACTGGCTTTATCTTTGTCCAAGATATGTTTGCTCAAGGGAAAGCGCATAAAGGCATCCTTTCGTTTATTGCGTGGGTTGTCTATTCAGTACTGCTTTGGGGACACTACCAGAAAGGCTGGCGCGGCAGGAAAGTGACTTGGTTTGCCGTGGCAGGTGCCACTTTACTGACCCTAGCTTATTTTGGCAGCCGATTTGTACGAGAAATCATTCTTCGCTAGCTAACTAGTATCAACAAAGGTGCATCGAATGCACCTTTTTTTTACAGTATTCAGTTCTCTTTTTGAAATTGACTTAACCCAGAAATTAGGTCATAAATTAACCAAACATAACAAGGAAAAGATAAGCTTTGGACGACATATCAACGGGTATCTTATTTGCGCTACTCGCGTGTCTTATTGTTATTTCAGGATATTTTTCAGGCTCAGAAACAGGGATGATGTCTCTGAACCGATACCGCCTAAAGCACCTAGCCAACACAGGTCACAAAGGTGCTAAACGTGTTGAAAAACTACTCGACCGCCCCGATCGTTTGATAGGTTTGATCCTCATCGGCAACAACCTCGTCAATATTCTTGCTTCTGCAATTGCCACCATTCTGGGTATGCGATTGTTTGGTAACTTAGGTGTCGCCATTGCAACTGGTACGCTCACCTTAGTCATTCTGGTCTTCGCCGAAGTCACGCCAAAAACCCTTGCAGCCCTCTATCCTGAGAGAGTGTCATACGCGAGCAGCGTTGTACTGACTATCTTGATGAAGGTTCTTTCTCCGCTGGTTATCTTGGTTAACTTTATCACCAACGGTTTCATCCGCCTTCTTGGAATCAAAGCCGATCATGGTGGTGACGATCACTTAAGCTCTGAAGAATTGCGTACTGTCGTCAATGAAGCGGGGAGCCTGATTCCACGTCGCCACCAAGATATGTTGATCTCCATTCTCGATTTAGAGCATGTGACGGTAAACGACATCATGGTGCCACGTAATGAGATTACCGGTATTGATATCAATGACGACTGGAAATCTATCGTACGTCAGTTAACTCACTCCCCGCATGGACGAGTGGTTTTATATCGCGACCAGATTGATGAAGTGGTTGGTATGCTGCGCTTACGAGAGTCATACCGATTAATGCTCGAGAAGAACGAGTTTACCAAGGAAACCTTGCTCCGTGCTGCTGATGAAGTTTATTTCATTCCGGAAAGTACCCCGCTCAACGTGCAACTACTTAAATTCCAACGCAACAAAGAGCGCATTGGTTTAATCGTTGATGAGTACGGCGATATTATCGGCTTGATTACTCTAGAAGATATTTTGGAAGAGATCGTGGGAGAGTTTACCACCTCTATTGCACCAAGCTTGTCTGATGAAATTACCCCACAAGGTGATGGCAGCTTCCTTATTGAGGGCAGTGCCAATATTCGAGACATCAACAAAGGGCTCAAGTGGACATTGCCTACTGACGGGCCAAGAACGCTGAACGGATTGATTCTCGAACACTTAGAAGATATCCCGGAAAGCCACCTCAGTGTGCAAGTCTCTGGTCATCCGATGGAAATCGTTGAGCTCGAAGAGAACCGCATCAAGCTAGTAAAAGTATTTCCTGTTCTCAAAACGCAGTAGCAAGTACAAAATATAGAAGATCAAAAAAGCCTTGGAATTCCAAGGCTTTTTTCTATCAGTTTGAAGATTAATCTTCAGTGACACTAAATAGGTTTTCCATATTTAGTCCCTGCTTGATCAATATCTCTCGTAGGCGACGTAAGCCCTCTACTTGTATTTGACGAACACGTTCACGAGTAAGGTTAATCTCGCGACCGACCTCTTCAAGAGTCGATGGCTCATAGCCAAGAAGGCCAAAGCGACGCGCTAAGACTTCTTTTTGCTTTGGATTAAGCTCATCCAACCAATGGATTAGAGAGTTTTTGATGTCGTCATCTTGCGTTGAAACTTCAGGGTCTGAGTTATTAATATCTGGAATGATATC
The DNA here is from genome assembly GCF_059834185.1 of Vibrio sp. R10-SG3-ISO10. Classification (NCBI taxonomy): domain Bacteria; kingdom Pseudomonadati; phylum Pseudomonadota; class Gammaproteobacteria; order Vibrionales; family Vibrionaceae; genus Vibrio; species Vibrio sp. R10-SG3-ISO10. The sequence continues at coordinate 120,041 of NZ_JCBDHG010000024.1, read as the reverse complement.
AAGCAGAGCCTTTTCACCATCGCCACCAATGGGTGTATCAACAGAACTGATACGTTCATTAAGGCGGAGCATTTTACTCACATCATCGACTGGCTTGTCTAGTTGAGTTGCTATCTCTTCTGCAGTAGGCTCATGGTCAAGTTTCTGTGAAAGTTCACGAGCAGTACGCAGGTAAATATTAAGCTCTTTGACGACGTGAATAGGTAATCGAATCGTGCGAGTTTGATTCATTAATGCTCGTTCAATAGTTTGACGAATCCACCATGTTGCGTAGGTAGAGAATCTGAAACCACGCTCTGGGTCGAACTTCTCAACCGCACGGATCAATCCTAGGTTCCCTTCTTCAATAAGATCAAGAAGCGCTAGGCCACGGTTACTGTATCGACGTGAGATTTTCACTACTAAGCGAAGGTTGCTTTCGATCATTCGTTTACGCGCAGCTTCGTCACCTCGCAAGGCACGACGCGCATACAGAACTTCTTCTTCAGCGGTAAGTAGTGGAGAAAAACCAATTTCACCTAAGTAAAGCTGGGTAGCATCAAGACTTTTGGTCGATGCATCAAACTCTTCTTTGGTTTCTTGTGCGGGTTTTGCGGATTCTACGGCTTGAAACGTTTCCGTTGTTTCTTGACCGATTTCGAATTCTTCGACTTTCGTTGCTGTATTGCTGATACTCATAGCGCCTCCCCCTGGCGAGCTAGCAAGACATTACTACGTCTAATGTCGCTATTTTACCTAACAGTAAATTTACGGTAAGTAGCGTTTTGGATTTACTGACTTACCTTGATAGCGAATTTCAAAGTGCAAACGAACGCTGCTTGTTCCTGAGCTGCCCATTGTTGCAATCTTTTGGCCTGCTTTTACACTTTGTCCTTCGTGTACTAGCAACCGATCATTATGTGCATATGCACTGAGGTAATTGTCGTTATGTTTTATAATCACAAGATTACCGTAACCACGTAGCGCATTGCCTGAATAAACGACGGTGCCACCTGCTGTCGATACGATGGATTGACCTCGCTGTCCTGCGATATCAATACCTTTATTCCCTTGATCTCCAGCAGAAAAGTTTTTGATTACTCTCCCTTTTGTTGGCCATAACCACTTGGAAATTTTATTGTTGTTGGTAGTTGGTTTGCTAACAGTTTTGTTAACATTTTGTTTACCTGTAGAACCAACATACTCCTTTGATTTCGATTGATCAACCTTCTTCGGTGGATCTTTTTTCACCGTTTTGTGATCTTTCTTAGCCTGAGTTGAGCTAACCTTTTGATTCGAGTTTTTACTCGAACTTGACTTATTGCTTGAGGTAGATGGAGTACTTGTAGCAGCGACAACAGCGCCCGCCCCAGTGCCACCGTACGCCGGTGCGGTATAAGCAGGCTGCCATAACTTCAATTTTTGCCCTGGGTAGATGGTATAAGGTGCTTTTAACCCATTGTAACTAATGATTTCTTTTACATCCTTGTCTGTGACATAGGCTATAAAATACAGCGTATCGCCTTTTTCAACTTCATAGAAGCTACCTCTGTAGCTTCCCCTTGAAACTGAGCTGTAGTCTTTTTTCAGTCCGGTCACTGGCGCAGGAGTATGCGCCGCACATCCTATCAATGCACTGCACAAGGCCAACACCAGAAGAAAATAAGACTGCTGCTTCATCTTTACGCCAGATCACCTGCAACTAAAGGAACAAACCTTACCATCTCTACCACTTCGGAAAGATATTCATCACCATTGCGGGTAATCTTCAATAACTGCTGCTCTTCGTTACCTACAGGAATCACCATAACACCGCCCTCTGCTAATTGAGCAAGTAATGCCGCGGGTACTGATTCAGCTGCTGCGGTAACAATAATCGCATCAAATGGCGCTTTTGCAGCCCACCCTTGCCATCCGTCACCATGCTTAGTCGAAACATTGTAGATATCGAGCTGCTTTAGACGACGCTTTGCTTCCCATTGCAACGCTTTAATCCGCTCAATTGAAAACACATGCTCAACTAGTTGGGCCAACACAGCAGTCTGATAACCAGAACCTGTGCCAACTTCAAGGACTTTACTCTGCCTCGTCAGACCTAATATCTCGGTCATCTTAGCGACAATATATGGCTGAGAGATGGTTTGCCCCTGCCCAATTGGCAATGCATTGTTGTCATAAGCTTGATGCACCATCGCTTGAGAGACGAACTGCTCTCTAGGTAAACGATAGATAGCATCGAGTACTTTCTGATCTTGAATGCCACTCGCGACAAGAAAGTCGATTAATCTGTCAGCATGTGGGTTTACCATTCTTATTGTTCCTTTAACCAGTGATCCATACTTGTCAGAGATTCATGTGCAGTCAGGTCAACTTGCAGTGGTGTAACTGATACGTAGCCTTGTTCAATCGCGAAGAAATCCGTCCCCTCTCCGGCATCCTGTTCTTTCCCTGGGGGGCCTAACCAATAAATATCATGACCACGTGGATCTTTCTGCTTAATCATTGCTTCAGCGTGATGGCGCGCACCCAGTCGAGTTACCTGAGTTCCCTTTAACTGAGACAGCTCAACATCCGGAATATTAACATTGAGAAGCCTGTTGGTTGGAATAGGTTTAGCTGCATGCTGAGAGACTAACTCGCGCGCAATGGTCGCTGCGGTTGCAAAATGGTGTTTGCCCACCAGCGAGAAAGCTATCGCTTGCACACCGAGAAAGTGACCTTCCATTGCTGCGGCGACAGTCCCCGAGTAAAGTACATCATCACCCAAGTTTGCACCGTGGTTCACTCCTGCTAGCACGAGATCTGGCAAATCATCTTTCATCAACTCATTGAGTGCAAAGTGGACACAATCTGTTGGTGTCCCTTGGACTGAAAAAATCTTCGGTGAAATTTCGGTCACGCGCAAGGGCTGCTCTAACGTCAATGAGTTAGAAGCACCAGAGCGGTTACGGTCAGGCGCAACGATCGTCACCTCTGCCATATCTCTTAACGAATCGGCTAAGGCATGAATCCCTTCAGCATGAACACCATCATCGTTACTAATTAGGATTTTTAGTGGCTTATCATTCATTGATAGTGACGCTCCACTTCGACCTCTTCAATTAGCTCTCGAACAATGGCAGTCGCAAAACAGCCTGCATCTAAGGAGAACTTCAAAGTCACTTGGTCACCATTAACTTCCCAAGTGAGGTCTTGAGGCATTAGTGAAATCTCACGTCGCTCATGACGCATGCGATTACCGCGAATCAAAGCCATTAAGTCAGGCTCTGCATCCAAATGCGGTTGCTCAAGCTCAAGTGCTTGCTCTAGAGTCGGTAAAGCATTGTCGCCCGCCATTGCGGCAGTAATTTGCGCTTGGCCAAAACTCAATTGCTCCGTCACACTGGCTAGATTGTCCTGAGTGATAGTCACTCGCTCATCACCTTGCAAAACGATGTCACCCATCACTGGCTGAGCGAAAAGGTCTTTCTCAATGCGCTCTGATAGAATCGTGTTGAAGATCCAAGATCGTGCAGCAGACAAATAGAGGCTACGTTTGTTCTGGTTGCGAGTGCGGACGTTTTCTCGCCCCCAACGACGAGCTTCGTTAAGGTTATTACCTTGATTACCAAAGCGTTGGCTACCAAAATAGTTTGGCACCCCTGTTTTCGCCACAGACTCTAAACGTGACACTACATCTTCAACATTGCTCACTTCTGTGATGGTCAGCGTAAATTCATTGCCAACCAAGTCACCCGGGCGCAACTTTTTGTTATGTCTGTTTGTTGCCAGTATTTCAATACTCGGATATTGGGCGAGAAAAGCACTAAAGTCTGGTGTCTCTCCTTTTGGCAAATGGACACTCAGCCACTGCTCTGTAACTGCGTGGCGATCCTTAAGACCAGCCCAGCTAACATCTTTAGATTTGACACCGCATGCTTTGGCCAATTCATTAGCGACAAAGCTAGTATTTTCACCCGTTTTACGGATACGCACCATAAGGTGTTCGCCGCTACCAGTGAAGTCAAAACCTAAATTTTCGTTGACTTGAAAATGCTCAGGCTCAACTTTTAGTTTGCCCTTTGCTACTGGCTTACCATTTAAGTAAGCCAATGGAGATAAAATATCAGACATAGTTTTTTCCGTTACTTGGCAGCCAAAACAATTCAAGCCAACCAGTAATCTATTTATTCTTTAATCAGCACCACAACCGCTGCAGTTGCAATACCTTCTTTGCGCCCAGTGAAACCCAAACGCTCAGTCGTCGTTGCTTTCACGTTCACATTACCGATATCTGTTTCCAGATCTTGGGCAATCACCTGACACATAGACTCAATATGCGGCGCCATTTTAGGTGCCTGCGCCATGATCGTAACGTCAGCATTACCAAGAATATAGCCTTGTTCTCGTACTCGACGGTAAACATCGCGTAATAAATCTCGGCTATTGGCTCCTTTCCACTTGTCATCAGTATCAGGGAAATGACGACCAATATCACCGGCAGCGATTGCACCTAGCAATGCGTCACACAATGCGTGCAGAGCGACGTCACCGTCCGAGTGGGCAATCAGCCCTTGCTCATAAGGAACGTCAACACCACCAATTATAACAGGGCCTTCGCCACCAAATTTATGCACATCAAAGCCGTGGCCAATTCGAATCATGAGTTATCCTTTGTTTCTATTTAGATAAAACTCAGCTAACGCTAAATCTTCTGGTTGGGTTATTTTTATATTGTCAGCGCGTCCCTGAACTAAGGCGGGCTTTTCTCCTAACCATTCCATTGCTGACGCTTCATCTGTGATAGCAACACCACTAGCGAGCGCCTTCGTCAATGCTTGTGTTAGCGGCTGAGCTTTAAACAGTTGTGGAGTAAGTGCATGCCACAATGCTTCTCTTTCGACAGTATGATCAATATTTTGCTCACTATCCGCTCGTTTCATCGTATCTCGCACTGGCGCCGCGAGAATACCACCTAACTGATTGTTATCAGCTTCTCTCATCAAACGATCGACATCTTCTAGTGCGAAACATGGCCGCGCCGCATCATGTACTAACGCCCATTCGGCGAGTTGATTTTGCTCGATGTACTGCAAAGCGGATAACACGGAATCTGCCCGTTCTTTACCACCTGATACTCGAATGACATTCGGGTGATCTGCTAAAGAAAGCTCTGGATAGTATGGGTCACTGGCTGTGATAGCGACGACCACTTTATTGACCATAGGATGGAGCAAAAGTTTTTCAACAGTATGCTCTAATACTGTATGACCTTGGATCTTGAGGTACTGCTTAGGACGATCCGCTTTCATGCGACTCCCCACACCAGCGGCGGGGACAACAGCTACCACAGACATTTGACGGGTCGAAGACATTTAATTGTCCTCCCCAACGATACGATAGAAAGTTTCCCCTTCTTTGATCATACCAAGCTCATGGCGAGCGCGTTCTTCAATCGCATCAAGCCCTTGGCGTAAATCATCAATCTCCGCAAACATTTCATCATTGCGAGTTTTTAAGTTGCCATTAACTTGGTGCTGAACTTGGGTTTCAGCATTCACGGCCTGAAAATCGGAAATACCATTTTTGCCGAACCACAGTTCAAATTGTAGCCAGCCTAAAACTAAGGTTAGGGTCAGTGCAAAAATCCGCATACCGTCAATCAAAGAAGAGAGATAAAGAAAGACCACATATATATCACAATGTCGCGGTTCAAGCGAGATTGGACTATGTGGTCTAGGTAAAGATTGTGTATCTGTTTGAAAGACTTAGTTCATCATTAAAAACGCGAACAAGCCGACACCTAAAATCAAACGGTAGATAACAAATGGTGTCATGCCCATGCGCGAAATAAGCTTCAAGAAGAAGTGGATACAGATGTAAGCACTAATAAATGAAGTCACAATCCCTGTCAGTAAAAAGCCTAAGTGGATAGGTTCTCCACTCGTCACCAGCTTAAGACCTAGATAACCGCCCGCTAACAAAATGATTGGAATCGACATTAGAAAAGAAAAACGTGCCGCCGCTTCACGGGTAAAACCAAGATACAGAGCCGCAGTGATAGTTGCACCAGAGCGAGACGTGCCAGGGATCATTGCCATTGCTTGAGCGATACCAATAAACAACGCTTTCTTCCAATCTGCTTGATACTCATCATCGGCCAACTTAGAATTTTTATCGACATACCAAAGCAGTAAACCAAAGACGATAGTGGTCGTCGCAATAACCCAAGCACTACGTAAATACAGCTCGATAATGTCTTTCATCAGCAAGCCAAACACACAGGCAGGAATGGTCGCCAAGATAATCATCCACGCTAACTTAGCTTCTTTGCTTCGCTCGCCTCTAAAAATAGAGCCTAAGAATGCTGAGAGTAAGCTGATCACTTCTTTGCGGAAATAGATCACCACCGCAGCTAAAGTACCAACGTGCACTGCGACATCAAACGCTAGCCCTTGGTCTTCCCAACCCAAAACGGCCGACGGTAGAATCAGATGCGCAGAACTAGAAATAGGCAAAAATTCGGTTAGTCCTTGAATCAAAGCAAGAACAAAAGCTTCAAAATAACTCATTAAAATCTCATAACGTCTTCAGGTCTTGTGACCTTAGTTAAACCATAAGGGAATGGCTTCTAAATCGGTATCGAACGAGGTCTGCTGCCAAATTTGCTCAATAGTCCGTCCATCTTGAGGGACAACTAATTGTGGACAAAGCTCAAACAGTGGCTTAAGTACAAAGGCATATTTAAAAATATCACCACGCGGTATCTCAGGCTTAGATGAACAGGTTTGATCACCAAACAAGATAATATCGAGATCGACAGTACGAGGCTCAAACTTGCCAGCGTTCTCAGCTCGCCCCCATTTGAGCTCAATTTTACGCAGCTGTCGTGAAAATTCCGTTAAAGTTAACGATGTTTTCATTTCTACGACAAGGTTGTAAAAAGCATTACTCTCAAAGCCAATAGACTCGCACTCATAAATCGTCGATAGACGAATATCGCGACCGAGCGTGCCCAGTTCAGTAATGGCAGCTTGGATATGTTTGCGCCTGTCAATGTTTGAACCAATACCTATATAGGTGGTGATCATGCAGTGCCTCTTTCAATCACCACACCTACGCCTGCTGCTTGAGGGACTGCCCCCGGTTTAGTAAGACGAATTTTAATCCAAGGAACATTGAAACGAGACATAATCAGTTCAGCGACTTCTTCTGCAACACGCTCGACTAACAGGAATCGACCACCTTCAATATGAGAGAGCACCGCTTGGCTAACCTGAGCATAATCAAGCGCATCAACCACATCATCGCTTTTACCCGCAGGACGGTTATCGTGAGCCATTTCGATATCAAGCACCAGTTTTTGCTTAATCTCTTGCTCCCAATCGTACACTCCAATCGTAGTAATCACTTCGAGTTGCTCAATAAATACTTTATCCATTTGTTGCTTCCTTTAGAGGTCGGATACCCAATTTAAGTAAAAAGTCGTACTATTTGCAGCTCAAACTAGACTGATTTTGTAGTTTGAGAGCGTCAGGCGCGATATGATATCAGTTACTTGCTTGGCTAACACCTGTTTCGGACGAGTTACTCTACTATGACCCCACTAGCACTGATCATGATCATCTTTGCCTATATGCTAGGCTCGATATCGAGTGCTGTGCTTATTTGTCGTGTACTGCGTTTACCGGATCCTCGTGGTGTTGGTTCAAACAATCCTGGCGCGACCAACGTATTAAGAATTGGCGGAAAGAAAGCAGCGGTTGCAGTTCTTCTATGTGACATGTTGAAAGGCACCATTCCTGTCTGGGGCGGTTACTTCCTTGATATTGATCCTATCATTCTTGGCGTTATCGCGATTGCAGCCTGCTTAGGTCATATGTACCCGCTGTTCTTTCACTTTAAGGGCGGCAAAGGGGTAGCCACAGCCTTGGGCGCTATTGCTCCGATTGGATTGGATCTAACGGGTATGATCATCGCAACTTGGCTGAGCGTAGCGTTTTTGTTCCGCTACTCGTCTCTGGCAGCCATTATCACTGTGTTACTTGCACCGTTTTATACGTGGATGGTTAAGCCGCAATACACACTGCCAGTAGCCATGCTGTGCTGCTTGATTATTTTCCGTCATCACCAAAACATTAAGCGTCTATTTGAAGGAACGGAACCTAAAGTAGGTGAAAAGAAGAATGGATTAAATAAAGCCTCATAATTATGAGGCTTTATAGAGGTTTTCTAGTCTAATTAAGAGTATACGCGCTCTAAGAAACTCTTAAGCATCTCAGTAACGAAATCCGCTTGCTCTAGGTTAGAGATATGACCCGCTTTCGGAATCTGAATGAGTTCAGAACCTGAAATTGTATCGTGCATCAGGTATGACTCTAGAACTGGGCGAGGTTTATCTTCTTGGCCTACCGCAATCAAAACGGGTAGAGCGAATTTTTCGATCTCTTCAATTTGGTCGCGACGACCAAATACCATGCGCCCTACACGAGCGACTTCAACCGCTCTATCACCTTTTAAGCTGCGCAAAGATTCAGTGAATCTCTTGACCAATTCAGGGTTATCTTGCTGTGCGTTATTGGCAAAAAACAGTGGCGTCACCGCTTCAACCAATGGTTCTGGTACCGCTTGTAGCTGGCTGATGGTATCGAGCATACCGAAGTATTTCGCATGGGTAACTTCAGGCTCTAGACCAACAAAAGTATCCATCAATACTAGCGACTGAACGCGTTGTGGTACTAGGCTAACCACTTCAGTGCCCCACATTCCGCCCACCGACAGACCGACAATTGAGAAGGATTCGATATCAAGATGATCCATCAATGCCACTATCTGCTTAGCGTAATCCGTTAAAGAACGCGTCGACTCTGGTGCAAAGTCTGATTGGCCATGCGCCCATAGCTCTGGAACGATACAGCGGTAATCTTGGCTCAATGCAGCGACTTGTGGCGCCCACATCTCGCTATCCCAAAGATAACTGTGGCCGAGAACAATCACTGGACCTTGACCAATATCTTGGTACGCCATTTCACGCCCGTCGATCGCAAACTTATTCATCTCTATTTATCCATTTGTTTTATAAAGTCCAAAGCGTAGCACTTTTTACATCGTTAACAGCTCGGAGCTTAGATACAAAAAAGTCGCCTTACTGGGCGACTCTGCTCTTATTCGGCAATTGGTTCTAGTTGATCGATAGGCCAACGTGGTGTCGCTTGAACCGAAAGATCGGCCACTTCACCATTTTTTAGTCGCTGCATACCTGCATACGCGATCATTGCCCCATTATCTGTACAGAATTCCGTGCGTGGGTAGTAAACTTCGCCACCAATTTTCTTTGCTAGCTGCTCAAGATCAGCGCGCAGACGACGGTTGGCGCTCACTCCCCCAGCAATCACGATACGCTTAAAACCTGTTTGCTCTAGCGCTCGCTTACATTTGATCGTTAGAGTCGCACATACGGCTTCTTCAAACGCTAACGCGATATCCGCGCGGGTCTGCTCATCATCACCATTGGCGGCAATCGTATTGGCAGTAAACGTCTTTAGACCTGAGAAACTCATATCAAGTCCTGGTCGATCCGTCATAGGACGTGGGAACTTAAAGCGACCAGGCGTACCTTTTTCCGCAAGTTTAGACAGCAAAGGGCCGCCCGGGTAATCTAAGCCCATTAACTTAGCAGTTTTATCAAATGCTTCACCAGCCGCGTCATCGATTGACTCGCCAAGGATCTTGTATTCACCAATACCTTTCACTTCAACCATCATCGAGTGACCACCAGAAACCAATACCGCAACAAACGGGAAAGGTGGTGGATTGTCTTCAAGCATTGGTGCTAATAAATGTCCTTCCATATGATGGACAGGCACCGCAGGCACACCCCAAGCGTAAGCGATACTGCGGCCTATGGTGGCACCAACCAACAGGGCACCCACAAGACCTGGACCTGCGGTATAAGCGACGCCATCAATATCTTTTGGCGTCAGATTCGCTTCCGCCATTGCCGCTTTAATTAACGGAATCGTCTTTTTAACGTGATCGCGTGAAGCCAGTTCTGGCACTACACCACCATAATCAGCGTGCAGTTTTACCTGACTATATAATTGATGCGAAAGCAGTCCTTTCTCATCATCGTAAATAGCAATTCCTGTTTCATCACAAGAGGTTTCGATACCAATAATGCGCATGGTTTACCTTGGATGTCTCTGTCTAGTATTCAAAATTGGCGCAATCTTACCGCGCCTTCGCTTCTCAAACAAATTTTGTGCAAACTCTACCCAACAAAATACTTTACAAAGCCAGTGTGATCAGATTAAAATTCCGCACCATTTTTGATCAAGCTGATTGTAGACCTAGCTGCTAAGCTAAGTACTGTGAAGTCAGCATTAACGAATTAACCCCTGAGGTGAAAGGCATATGCCAGTAGTTAAAGTACGTGAAAACGAACCGTTCGACGTTGCTCTACGTCGTTTCAAACGCTCTTGCGAAAAAGCAGGTATCCTTTCTGAAGTGCGTCGTCGTGAGCACTACGAAAAACCAACTACAGTTCGCAAACGCGCTAAAGCAGCAGCTCAAAAGCGTCACGCTAAGAAGCTAGCTCGCGAAAACGCTCGTCGCGTTCGCCTGTACTAATAACTAAGTCCTAAAGGATTATAGTTATGGCTCTGATTGACAAACTCAAAGAAGAGCAAAAATTAGCGATGAAAGCCAAGGACAAAATGCGCCTTGGCACTATTCGTTTAGCTCTGTCAGCAATTAAGCAACGTGAAGTCGACGAACGGATCACTCTGGGCGAAGATGACATTCTTGCTGTGTTGACCAAAATGGTTAAACAACGTCGCGACTCTGTGGCTCAATTTGAATCAGCAGGTCGTCAAGATCTTGCAGATGCTGAGAAGGCTGAAATCACTGTACTTGAGGACTTTATGCCTCAACCGCTTACTGACGAAGAAGTCGCTGCGCTAATTGATAGTGCAATTGCTGAATCTAGTGCTGCGGGCATGCAAGACATGGGTAAAGTGATGGGCGTTCTTAAGCCTCAAATTCAAGGGCGCGCAGATATGGGTAAAGTTAGCGGTTTAGTTCGCGCTAAACTGGCTTAATAACCCAACCCAATTGCAACAAGCCGTGCTATCCTTCGGAATGCGCGGCTTGTTTGTATCTACCCTTTCTTATTGTTAGTGCATTTTTCTAAGGTTTTATGGCAGGACACATCCCTCGAAGTTTCATTGATGATCTCCTTGCTCGACTTGATATCGTCGACATTATTGACGCTCGCGTAAAACTTAAGAAAAAAGGCAAAAACTACGGCGCTTGTTGCCCATTCCATAACGAAAAGACCCCATCATTTAGCGTTTCTCAAGAAAAGCAGTTCTATCACTGTTTTGGCTGTGGTGTACACGGTAACGCCATCGATTTTATGATGGAGTATGAACGTCTCGATTTTGTTGAGGCGATTGAAGAATTGGCTTCTTACTTAGGCTTGGAAGTTCCGCGAGAGCAACGCCAAGGCGGCAGCTTTCAATCCAACCAACCCAAAGCTAACTCCGAACAGAAGCGCAATCTGTATGACTTAATGGGCAGCATTGGTCAGTTCTACCGTGACCAACTTAAGCAACCTAAAAGCAAGGTCGCGATTGATTATCTCAAAGAACGTGGCTTGTCTGGTCAAATCGTTCAGAAGTTTGGTATTGGCTATGTAGCCGATGAATGGGACCTTGTACGCAAGAACTTTGGTCAAACACCGCAAACGCAAGAGATGTTAGTCTCTGGCGGTATGCTGATTGAGAATGACAAAGGTAACCGCTACGACCGTTTCCGTGGTCGTGTGATGTTCCCTATCCGTGATCGTCGCGGTAGAGTGATTGGCTTTGGTGGTCGAGTGATTGGTGACGGTACACCAAAATACCTTAACTCTCCTGAAACACCTATTTTCCACAAAGGTAAAGAGCTCTATGGCCTTTACGAGGTAATGCAAGCCTATCGCGAGCCTGCGCAAATCCTCGTAGTGGAAGGCTACATGGACGTGGTTGCGTTGGCGCAATATGGCGTCGACTATTCAGTTGCCTCACTGGGTACTTCAACTACAGGTGATCATATTCAGCTGCTGTTCCGTCAGACCAATACCGTGGTTTGTTGCTACGATGGTGACCGAGCAGGTAAAGAAGCCGCATGGCGAGCGTTAGAGAACGCTCTGCAATACCTAAAAACCGGTAATACGCTTAAATTCTTGTTTTTGCCCGATGGTGAAGACCCAGACAGCTATGTCCGTAAATTCGGCAAAGAAGCGTTTGAGCAACAAATAGAACAAGCAACGCCGCTTTCGAGCTACTTGTTCGACAACTTGATTGAAATCCACAATCTGAATCTTGGAAGCAATGAAGGTAAATCCGCACTTCGAGCTCATGCCAGTGCATTGATTGATAAAATTCCTGATCCTTACTTCCAAGAACTGCTCGAAAAACTATTGGATGAGCGTACCGGCTTTGACAATCGTCTACGCCAGACACGTAAGAAAACCAGCGAAACTCGACCTCAACCGCATAAAGAGATCAAACGTACGCCTATGCGCGAAGTGATCGCTTTGCTTATTCAAAATCCGAGCTATGCTGAAATGGTACCAGACCTCTCTACTGTGAGAGAGTTAACAGTACCGGGACTAAGTTTATTTGTTGAGGTGCTTGATTATTGTCATCAGCATCCCAATATCACTACGGGTCAGTTATTAGAACGCTGGCGAAATAGTAGCCATGAGGCACTTTTATCTCGTCTCGCTGGGTGGGAAATCCCCCTCGACGAAGATAATCAACAAGATATATTTTTAGATTCATTGGACAAGATTCTTGCCCAATGCGTCGAAAAGCAAATTGAAAACCTGCAGGCCAGAGAAAGAAGTGTCGGTTTATCAACCGAAGAAAGAAGGGAGCTGCTAGCTTTGATGCTAGATTTAAAAGCGTAACCCTGTTCGAATAGTCAGCAATAAATAAATTTGTTAAGATGTGTGGTTTGCAACTCGCATACTAATTCCTTCACCAGATACTAAGTTGGATACCGTCTATGGATCAAAATCCGCAGTCACAGCTAAAACAACTTGTCATTAAAGGCAAGGAACAAGGCTATCTGACCTACGCAGAAGTAAACGACCACCTGCCAGCAGAAATCGTCGATTCAGAGCAGGTCGAAGATATCATTCAGATGATTAACGACATGGGCATTCGAGTAGTAGAAACTGCTCCAGATGCTGATGATCTAGCGCTGAACGATGACGATACAATTACCGATGAAGATGCAGCGGAAGCTGCTGCTGCTGCGCTTTCAAGCGTAGAGAACGAAATCGGCCGCACCACTGACCCAGTACGTATGTACATGCGTGAAATGGGTACCGTTGAGCTATTGACTCGTGAAGGCGAGATCGATATTGCAAAACGTATTGAAGATGGTATTAACCAAGTTCAAAACTCAGTGGCGGAGTATCCAGGTACTATCCCATACATTCTTGAGCAATTTGACAAGGTTCAAGCTGAAGAGCTACGTCTAACTGACCTAATCACAGGCTTTGTAGACCCAGACGCTGATGAGACGGCTGCTCCAACAGCAACTCACATCGGTTCTGAGCTTGCTGAATCAGATCTTGAAGATGAAGATGCTGAAGAAGAAGACGCGGAAGAGTCTGAAGACGATGAAGAAGAAGAGGAAGATACAGGCATCGATCCTGAGCTTGCTCTAGAGAAGTTCACGGCTTTACGTAACACATTCCAGAACTACCAGCTTGCTTGTAACGAGTACGGCAATGAAAGCCCGAAAGCGACACTGGCTCATGAGATGGTTATCGACGTCTTCAAAGAGTTCCGTCTAACGCCTAAACAGTTCGACTACCTAGTTGAAGAGCTACGCACTTCTATGGAACGTGTACGTACTCAAGAACGCTTAATAATGAAAGCGTCTGTTGAGTACGGCAAGATGCCGAAGAAATCGTTCATCACGCTATTCACTGGCAATGAGTCAAGCGAAGCATGGCTAGACGAAATCCTATCTTCTGATAAGCCATACGCTGAAAAGATTCGTCGCAGCGAAGACGATATCCGTCGCTCTATCGCGAAACTGAAAGTGATCGAAGAAGAGACATCACTAACTGTTCAGAACATCAAAGACATTAGCCGTCGTATGTCTATCGGTGAAGCGAAAGCTCGCCGAGCGAAGAAAGAGATGGTTGAGGCGAACTTACGTCTAGTAATCTCTATCGCGAAGAAATACACCAACCGTGGTCTACAGTTCTTGGATCTGATCCAAGAAGGTAACATCGGTCTGATGAAAGCGGTAGATAAGTTCGAATACCGTCGTGGTTACAAGTTCTCGACTTACGCGACATGGTGGATCCGTCAGGCAATCACTCGCTCAATCGCAGACCAAGCTCGTACGATTCGTATCCCAGTACACATGATCGAAACGATCAACAAGCTTAACCGTATCTCTCGTCAAATGTTGCAAGAGATGGGTCGTGAGCCGCTACCGGAAGAGTTGGCTGAACGCATGCAAATGCCGGAAGACAAAATCCGTAAAGTACTGAAGATCGCCAAAGAGCCGATCTCAATGGAAACACCAATCGGTGATGACGAAGATTCGCATCTAGGTGATTTCATTGAAGATACGACGCTTGAGCTACCACTAGACTCTGCAACTGCAGGCAGTCTAAAAGTAGCAACCAAAGACGTTCTTGCGGGTCTTACACCACGTGAAGCGAAAGTACTACGCATGCGTTTCGGTATCGATATGAACACTGACCACACTCTAGAAGAGGTGGGTAAGCAGTTTGATGTAACACGTGAGCGTATTCGTCAGATCGAAGCTAAAGCGCTGCGTAAACTTCGTCACCCTAGCCGTTCAGAAACTCTGCGCAGCTTCCTAGACGAGTAAACTCTTCAGTTTTGCTAAGATTGATGAAAAGGTGAGCACTGGCTCACCTTTTTTATTGCCTATCGATTTAAGTGGATAAAATCTAAGCGCATTTACCCTAGATAGCGTCTAGACAGCTAGATCTGCATCCCCTATAATCATTGCCCTACACGGCCCCTTAGCTCAGTGGTTAGAGCAGTCGACTCATAATCGATTGGTCCGCAGTTCAAGTCTGCGAGGGGCCACCATATACAGAAAGGCCTGAGAGCGAATCCGCTTCTCAGGCCTTTTGCTTTTTTAGC
Source organism: Vibrio sp. R10-SG3-ISO10 (assembly GCF_059834185.1). NCBI lineage: Bacteria > Pseudomonadati > Pseudomonadota > Gammaproteobacteria > Vibrionales > Vibrionaceae > Vibrio > Vibrio sp. R10-SG3-ISO10. The sequence goes on along the minus strand of NZ_JCBDHG010000024.1, from coordinate 104,892 downwards.
TGCTGTGTAGCAAATATGTAGCAGATTTTTCAGCTCAAGTAGAAAAGCGTGTTTAGAGTAGCCCAACACACCCTTCTTAGTTTTACTGCCGAAATTGGAAAGAAGCTACTTTCTTGATTTCAGGCAAGTATTCATATTAATCCTCACACCTATATCTGCTTCTTAATGTAGAATATCGCTCGTTATTAGATAGCTTATCACGAGTGAAAATGAAAATTACATACACTGAAGTTCACGATAACCTGCGTCAGTTATCGACAAGCATTACGCCTGAATCATACGTATATGATTTCCTAAACTGTTTTGGCACAGCAAAAGCATCGATCACTCGATTAAAGAAGAAGTTTGCTGATAGCGATGAAGTTATCTCTAACGGACAAATACACTTTAAGAAAGCCAGCAGTAACCTAGAGCAAGAGCTTGATGCCCTGTCACAACAAAAGTCACTCAAGAAGAACAAGATCCGTTTTGTTTTTGTTACTGATTTTAAAACCGTGTTTGCTCGTGATGTCAAAGCTGACGACACGATTCAACTCAAGATCGAAGAATTACACGATGAGTTCGAGCTCTTCTTACCCCTAGCAGGGATGGAGCGTGCTAGCCTAGCTACAGAGTCAGTTGCGGATGCTAAAGCAGCCGAGAAAATGGCAAAGCTTTTTGACTTACTAAAAGTCGAAAATGCTATCGAAACAGAAGAACAGATCCACGCAATGAACGTGTTTCTGTCTCGTGTATTATTCTGCTTCTTTGCAGAAGATACTGGGATATTCGCCAAAGATCAGTTTACTAAAACACTTGGCTCGCTTTCGCACGATGACGGTTCCAATGTTCATACTGTAATGGAAGAGCTGTTTAATGTTCTCGACACTACCAACCGTGAAAACTGCTCAAATAACTTCAAATCTTTCCCTTATGTAAATGGTGGATTGTTTGCTGAAACGATTTCGATTCCTCACTTTAATACTCGATCTCGTAGGGCGCTTATTGAGTGTGGCTCGTTAGACTGGTCTGCAATCAACCCAGATATTTTTGGTTCAATGATCCAAGCCGTAATGGACGTAAAAAAACGTTCAGAGATGGGGATGCACTACACATCTGTTCAAAATATTATGAAGGTGTTAAGCCCTCTCTTTTTGGACAAGCTAACCGAAGAGTATCTAAAAATCCTAGATACTGACGTTAAAGATGAAACCAAGGTCAAAAATCTAAAAGCTCTTTGTGCAAGGCTCTCGAAGATAAAAGTCGGAGATATGGCTTGTGGTTCAGGTAACTTCCTGATCATTGCGTATAAGGAGCTGCGTCAGCTAGAGATGAAGATCCTTAAAGCGATTCGCCACCTTGAAGGTACTGACGACCAAATGAACCTTATGTTCGGTGCTCCACAGTGTGGAATCTCCCTCGGTCAGTTCTATGGTATCGAGTATGATGATTTCGCTTGTAGTATTGCAATACTCTCTCTTTGGCTTGTTGAGCACCAAATGAACCAACAGTTCAACGAAGAGTTTGGAGCTAGTGAAGCGACCCTCCCTCTAAAATCATTCAATAACATCATTCATGGCAATGCCTTACGCATTGACTGGAATACGGTGATGCCAAATGAAGGAGATGTATATCTTGTTGGCAATCCACCATTTTACGGAACATCCATGCAAACTGCCGAGCAAAAGGCTGATATGGATATTGTTTTTGGTGAAATAAAAAATATCAAAAAATTGGACTATGTCAGTTGTTGGTTCAAAAAGGGTCACGACTATCTACTTGCAAACTCAACATCCAAGTGTGCGTTCATATCAACAGATTCCATTTGTCAAGGAGAGCAAGTTGCTCTTCTTTGGCCTCACATTCTTAAAGTTCCAATAGAGATTGACTTCGCTCACCGTTCTTTTAAGTGGTCAAATAACGCTAAGTATAATGCTGGCGTATCTTGTATCGTTGTTGGGTTAAGAAATACGTCTTCAGACAATAAATACATCTATCAAGGTCAGATAAAACTGAACGCAAAAAATATTAACGGGTACCTTCTTGATGGTAGCAATGTATTTGTAGGGAAAGAAAAAAAGCCTCTCTTTGCTCTTCCTTCAATTGATTATGGAAGTAAAGCAACAGATGGAGGTCATTTGATTATGTCGACAGAGGAGAAAGACGAAATCATTAACAAATATCCTCAATCTTCCCTGTTGATCAAAAAATACCTAGGATCAGACGAGTTGATAAAAGGCAAAGTGAGATGGTGCCTTTGGATATATGAATCTGATCTTGAACTTGCCAAATCAATACCACCGATAGCACAGCGCATTGAATTAGTTAGGCAAATGAGATTAGCAAGCTCAAAAATACAGACACGAAAGTATGCTGAAACAGCATTCCACTTTGAACAAGATAGGTATCAACCTGAGACAGCTCTTTTTATACCCTCAGTATCCTCCGAAAACCGCTTGTATATCCCAATGGAATATCAAGATAAAAACACTGTAGCTAGTAATGCTAATTTTGCTGCGTATAACCTTCCTGAATATGCTTTTGCCATATTAAGTAGTTGTTTACACACCCTTTGGGTAAAAACTGTGGGTGGTGCATTAGAAACACGGCTAAGGTATTCCAATACCTTATGCTACAACACTTTTCCAATACCCACACTGTCAGATCTTGATAAAGAAGAATTGCGTTCATATGCAACCCGCATTATTAGGTCTCGAATTATGAACGGTGGGACATTAGCACAACTATATGATCCAAAAAAGATGCCTGATGACTTGTGCAATGCTCACCGAGAGTTAGACACTTTTGTTGACTCTCTATACCAAAAAGCCACAAATCGCTCGAAGCCTATCACTACTGACGCTGAACGTCTTGAAGTACTATTCAAAATGTATGCTGAAATGAAGGAGCAACAATAATGACTACAAACTTTGTTGAAGTTACATATCAAACAAGCTCCGATAGCGTAAATACAAACACAATGGGTATGAGGGAGATGCAAGCTCGAGCTTATGAAGCTCGTCAGTCACAATACCTATTGTTAAAGTCACCGCCAGCGTCTGGTAAGTCTCGTGCACTGATGTTTATCGCTCTTGATAAAATGCAGAACCAACACATCAAGAAGACGATCATTGCCGTTCCTGAAAAGTCCATTGGTGGTTCATTTTCAGATACCGACCTATCAACTTACGGCTTTTTCGCTGACTGGACTGTCAAAAAAGAAAACAATCTATGTATAGACGCTAGCGATACATCTGGCACTTTCAAAAAGTTTATGCTGTCAGGTGACGATGTTCTAGTTTGTACTCATTCAACCTTACGCAACTCGTTCAAATCTCTTGAACCTTCGGACTTTAACGATTGTTTAATCGCAATTGATGAGTTCCATCACCTGTCTGCAAATGACGACAACATTCTAGGCGGTGTTCTGCAAGCTCTAATGAACTCCTCTAATGCACATATTGTTGCGATGACAGGTTCTTACTTCCGAGGTGATGCAGAGCCTGTTTTACTTCCAGAGTATGAGAATCGTTTTGATAAGGTGACTTACAACTACTACGAGCAGTTAAATGGTTATAAGCACCTAAAATCATTGGGGATTGGCTACCATTTCTATCAAGGTTCTTATCTCTCTGAGATCGAGCAAGTTCTTGATACTGATAAAAAAACCATTCTTCATATTCCTAACGTTAACTCAATGGAATCAACAGGCAATAAGTACCAAGAAGTCGACTATATCATTGACTCAATTGGTGAAATTATTGATGCTCGAAGTATTGACCCTAAAGCCTATGATGCGGGTGTAATTTTTGTTGAGCGCAAAACTGATGGGAAAATTATTCGTGTAGCTGACTTGGTTAATGACAACCCTAAAGAACGTGAAAAAATCCAAGGTTTTCTCCGTGATATATCAAGTGTCGATGATATGGATCTCATCATTGCGCTTGGTACAGCAAAAGAAGGTTTCGACTGGGCGTATTGTGAACACTCGCTAACCATCGGATACAGAGGCTCACTGACTGAAATTATTCAGATTATCGGGCGATGTACCCGTGACTCAGAAAACAAGACTCACGCTCAGTTTACTAACCTCATTGTAAACCCCGATGTTAGTGACACTCTGATCAAAGATTCCGTAAACAATATGCTAAAAGCTATCACTTGCTCTTTGCTTATGGAGCAAATCTTAGAGCCAAGGCTTAATTTCCGCTCTCCACAGTCTAAAGAGAACTCTGACGATAGCATTAACAAAGACAAGTTCGACAACGACTATAAAAAAGAGCAAGAAGCACTCAAGAAATTAAATGAGCAGAAAAAATCTGGGACAGTTGAAATTAAAGGATTTGCAGAGCCATCTACAGACAAAGTTAAGCAGATTATTCAAGAAGATATAACTGAGCTTCAAGCCGCTGTATTGCAAGATAATGTTATGCAGAAAGCAATGGCAGGCAGCATTGACGCTGAAGTAGCAAACCGAGTCCACCTACCTCGAATCATTGCTGAAAAATTCAAAGGGCTAGGCCTATCGGATGAAGAAGTGGAACAGATTCGTCAACACTTTGTCGCAGAAGCGCTGATAAAGCCGTCACGCATTAAAGAGCAGAAAAATGCTGATGGAACAACATCTAGATTCATCGAGATGGCAAACAAGCGATTTGACTTAGATGATTTAAGCATTGACTTGATTGATTCTTGCAACATTTACGAGAACGCTTTTGACGTGCTATCTAAATCTGTTGATGCTCCTGTGCTTAAAGCAATCAAGAATGAAATCGACTCACAGAAAATAACCATTACTAAAGAAGAAGTTCTTATCCTCTTCAAAGAGCATAAAATAGAAGAATTCATGGCGACCCATCAAAGAAAGCCTTCTCTAGAGTCAAGTGATCCGCTAGAAAGAAGGCTTGCAGAAGCAATTGTATTTGTTGAAAAAATGCGCCAGCAACACGGGAGATGATAAATGGATGATTTGTCATTTCTCGATGCTGTGTTAAATGCAGATAAATATGGCTGGATATCTAAGCCCAAAGAGAAAACAAAAGCGGTTAAATCTACCGAATTGGATAGTTTTCTAGAAATCATAGAGTTTTATCGTGAACACCAAAGAGAACCGAACGAATCAGGGGATATGATCGAGTTTAAACTAAGCATAAAACTCGAAAAAATCAGAGGCGACATCGGTAGCCACGAATCCTTGAAAGAATATGATGAGTTCAACTTGTTAGGTGAAAGTGGTAGCTCTGAAGAGGTGTTAGTTCAGGAAGTAGAAGAGTTTGATACGTTCGAAGATATATTGAACTCAAAACTACTAGAACAACTTTCCCCATCGAGTTCTGTTTCAGCGAGTATTTTTGATATTAAAAATGTAACTGATCCTGAACGCATTCGAGAACGCAAAAAAGCGGAACAAGTTGGGCAAACAATGCCTTGTCCAAACTTTGAGGTTTTCGATCCGCTTTTCAAGGACGTTCACAAAGGGTTAACTTCTGAGACGAAAGGCTTAGGTACTACAGCAGAATCAGAATTATCCGTATTTGAGTTCCAAGAAGGAAACTTCTATCTACTTAAAGGAATGTTGCTATTCATTGATCATATGAGTGAAATATTCCGTGGCACTGATCGAGATGATAGAAGACTACTCATTATTTTTGAAAATGGTACTCAATCTACAATGCTCCTCAGATCCTTAACCAAAAGGATACGAGAAGATGAAGGCGCAAAACGAATCTTAAATACTGATGGCTCGGTGTTTAACGCAAAACGTGTGAAATCAGCGGAAGAGTCAGATCCTCGAATGCAGATATACTCTCAGTCGAAATCTACTGGTTACATATACATTGCAAAAACTAACAAGCCCGATTTAAGAGATAAGTACAAACATTTGTACAAAATAGGTTTAACTAAACGAGATGTTAGCGCCAGATTCAAAGAGGCAGCAAAAGATCCAGCTTTTTTGATGTATAGCGCAGAACAGGTCAAAGTTATCCCTCTGAAGGGGCTGAATCTCAACTCAGTGGAAAGTGCATTGCACGCTCTATTTGGGCGAGTCCGTTTAGATATTGATGTTGTAGGAAACGATGGTAAAGCATACAAAGCGAAAGAGTGGTTCAATGTGCCAATTCAAGCTATTGATGATGCTGTGACGCTCATACAAGACCTAACAATACATTTATATCGCTACGACCGAGATTCTCAAAAGCTAGTAAAACGGTAAAGCGAAACCTGACAAAATTATACTACGTACACTTATTCACAGAACTCCAAGTAAAACACCCCTCATCAATGATGAGGGGTGTTTATGTTTACAACTACTTTTTACTAATTTTGGTTAGTGGAAAACAACGAGAAGAACAAACCAAGCTAGTGGTAGGTATTGCGCACTAAAAGCAACCCGCTCTGACGTTCTCTTTGCTACAGACATAACTTTTCACCGTTCTAAGTAACATGAACAAGTAAATACTAAATCTTTAACCAAACCATTTATGCGTACAAGTGCATATAAAACTAATAAGTAAATATTATTTATCGCACTTAGGTGTCTATAGAGCTTGACGCTGTACACACTCGCGCCACTCAAACATTCTTGTCATTAACTCCAAGCCACCGACTACAACGCCCTTTAAAGAACGTATGAGTTCTTCTGAACAGTAACGAGAGGTTTTAACGAGCCCAGTGTCTGTATCAACCGAGAACTCATAATACGGTTGGAATAGTTGCTGTTTTCGAAGGCAAAATACTCCGCCCATGCCTTTGGTGAATTCGCACCAATCACCTTTATCAGCAGCCTCAACTACCTTACGAGCTGGTTCTGGTAGCTGCATAAGTTCTCTGAGTCTTCGTAGCTCTCTCCAGACTGTTACTGAACAACCACCCAGTTGCTGGAACTGCCTTATTCCCCAACACGAAGCCCAAGCGTCAACTCTAGCCGCAGCATCGGTTGGATCCTCTCCATATACTCCAAAATCCAACCCTTCACCATCAATATTCTTCGAGACATATTTAGCGATATAACCTGTAGCCGAGCCCTTGTCTGGATCTATTTTTACTTCCTTGAATCGATGCTCATTAGCACCTAATTCTTCGCGGTCTTCGCGCAATGAGTAATGCCGGATAACGTCCACTAACTTTTGATAGTTTTCTTGCTCAACGAAAAGTAACAAATGCCAGTGAGGCGTACCGTCATGTTGTGGTTCGGCGACACGAAAGCCATAAAATCGAACTTTAAGCCGATCTAACTTCGCACGTATTTGCTGCCAAAGCGTATTTAGGTAGTTTTGCCCATCTAGTGGATTCATACCGTCCCATGAAGGGTTCTTATCACCACTCGCTGAATAACACCGATGGTATTTGGACGGGCATGTGATAGTTAAAAACGTCGCCATGTGCCCGAGCTCTTTCGCTAAATCTTCAAAGCCTCTCGCTCTTACCATAAGCTCTGCTTTACGTAATTTAGGATTGGAGACACTCTTTTGAGATAGTTCGAGCAAGGAAAAAGTTTGCCCGAACTGGTTAGTAACATAAGAGGCTCCTAAAAATTCTTTTTGAAACTCCTTTTGTCTAATTCGAGCACGAAGTGTATTCCTCGAGCAATATAGCCCTTTAATCCGACTAATTTGGTTCATGAGATGGAAAACCGTTTCAACGTGCCTTCTCTGAGTTCGTCGAATCTGTCTTAACCACCATTGCTCATTAGATAATCGTCCTATCTGGCCTCTATGGGAAAAGCTTTCCAACTTTTTCGTAGGAATTCCCTTTTTGCGAAGAAGGGCCTTGATTCCCTGAAATAACAAGTCACTACCGTCAGAGTATAAACGTCGAAGAGAAAGGCATGTATCAACACACCTTTTTGCTTCTTTTCGTAGCTCTTCTTCTGACCAGTCCAGTGAGAGCTCTTTCAAAGGCAGGGTTAGTTTACTTTCTATGGCTTGAATCGTTTCTCGCAAATGACAATTACGCTCGAACTTGTTAGCTATAGAAAGATACTCTTTGAGTAACAAGCGTCTTAATTCCTGGGGGAATGGATTAATCATGTCTCGAACAAACCCCTTATCATCCCAATCAACTTGAGCTAAAAGGTTCGCTACTTGTTCCATGTTCTCCCCCTTTCTGTCAGAGAAAACCTATCCCACCTTATGCCGTGTTTTCTTTGAGTGGTGTATTCAGCAAAACCTTCCTTGATGAGTTTGCATCGTGTCTTTTCAAAGATTCGATGAGGAGGCGGAGAAGAGCAATAAAGTTTCCCCCAATGACTGCAATGTTCACTACAGACTTCAAAATAGTTTCCCTTTTGAAGCCAAATCATGATGGCTTGCTGTTTAGGATTAAGCATGATCACCTCCATTGCATGGGAGATGCTGCAACTTCACCTGTTCACTTAACCATTGATCGAGATCTTCACGCAGATATCGAACTGCTCTTCCTATTTTTATAAATGGTGGGGCAACCTTACGATTATTCCGAATGCCTTCCATTCTTGCTTGGCGCAGATAAGAGCGGCTCATGCCTATGTATTCCGATGTCTCTTCTTCGTTCAGTACACGCTTATCTAAGTTGATAGTTGTCATAATGTGTCCTCCGTTTGACTACGAAAGACACCTTAGAACATTAAAAACGTCACGTGACGCTGAGCGTGACATTATTTTCTTTGAGTTACTTGGAAGCTAAAAACTAGCACCTAGATACTCATTTTTATGTTTCCTCGGATACCGAATACCCAAGCACTGTCTGCCTGAGAGTTAAACGGAAGTGTATTTAGGTACTGAACATTGGGTGTTACCGAGACAAACCCAAACTTCATTCGATAGTAAAGTTCAGAATTGTAGGTATCATCAAACGAGGCGTTAGGCTTAACCCATCCTACAGCTAAGCCAAGAGTTCCTGGTCCTAACCCCAGATAGCCCGTACCAGCTACAACAGACGATTTATAGAGCGCTTCTGGCCCTTTTGCGACACCTGCTCTGAAGAAGGGAACCCAACTCCCCACTTTATAAATCGTTGACCAATTGGCCCCATAGTTCTCAGTGGATTGAGCTTTAGGCCCGTCACTATGCCAAACCGTCAAGTGAGAGTTCTGCATATAAAATGAAGCTTTGCTAGGCACCCACCCTATTTCGAGTGATTTAAAATACTGGTTGTCGCTAAAGAAGTTTTCGAACCCTTCAAACGGTTCGGTTGAGTCTGCTTTTGCATCCGAGAAGCTTAAGTAGGCGTAATAGTTTTCGGACATCATGTGTCGAACAGAAACCCCGAGTGTCGATTCATCAGGAATCGCAATAGAGCCTGAGCCCGTGCTGAATTGGATGTTAGAAAAGCCAGAGTAGGGATTACCAAGCGCGTAAGTATCAATGTAGTCAGTGCTATCTAGAAAACCGACCATCACCTCTGTATCTTGCGCATTAAATTCCTGTTTCCAATATAGGTTAGTCAACCTTAAACCTATGTCACTAAAAGCGGGTTGTATTAAGCCAAAACCACCGACATTCCCCATAACAAACTTAGAAGGAGCATCGTCAGTATAATCATGCTTATGATCGACTCTCAACCTAAATGACCCCGTATCTAAGTCAGTCTTATCCTGATAGGCCAACCAATCGATGGTTACCCTAGCAATCCCAGCCGCAGCACTACTGTCTTTTCCTGAAAGAGTTTCATTGGAAGCTAGTCCAAATACATAGTAGTCACCGGTAACGCCAACAGTTTTCTGTTCCGCACAGCGGGCTTCACTGGTAATAGTTAGTGCAATTGCGGCTACGAAAGTCGTCAGCAATTGCGGTTTTAGTAATAAGTATTCTCTCATTTCAATAGCTTCCTATATTAGCTACTGAGTTGTACGACTTAGCTCAACCGTATTGTTTGAATAAAAAGAAGGACCATTTTGCAGACGTGCAAAATTCAGAGAACATTACAAATTGGATGGACGTGTAAATCCCTTAATTAATACTTAATTAATCATTGGGGTTCATCAGAGTTTAACAATATCTATAGAAGGTTTTTGCAGGGTTCTATTAGATGTGTTTAAGAAAATAATCTTCCATTTCTAAAATTGCGGCTAGCTAGGTACTAGGCATAAGCACTCTAGGTACTTTGCTAACTTAGCAATACACAAATAAAGTCAAGTGTTGGGAAATACCCTAGTTGAGGGGTTAAATTTACTAATGTCAGTTCAGTGACACTCAACAGAACACCAACCATTTCTGATTGGAGTTCTATTGTCGAGACTCTGGATTTAAATTTCTAGAGATTAACCGTTGCGTTTTAGGTACTCACGTTTTATGCGTTCGCGAGTTTGTTTTGAAACACGTTTGCCATCGAGTGATTTATCACGTTTTTTTGCGTAGTCACTATTTTTGATTGCATTAGCCTTTTGTTTACCCGACATGTCATTAAACGTGTTGAATTTTGTTTTTTGCTCTTTGGTACCTAACCCCCAACCATTAACCAATTGGTCTAGGACTGAATCATAACCACCATATTTATTGTTAACACTAATGTTATTCAGAGCACCAAATGCTTTGATTTTGTCACCGCTGGACATAGAACTAATGTCTTTTTGTAAGCCCTGCATTAGCTCCTTAAGCGCTGCATTGCGATCAACATTTGGATCAGCATACTCACCCTGCTTTTCCATAATGTCATGAAACTCTTGAACGCGAGTTACATCCCAACCCAAATCTGCTAACTGTTCATATGCTTCTTTGTCTTTTTTTGACAAAAGAGGTTTTAGATCTAGTTCGTGTTCAAGTGGAACACCACCTACATCTCCATTGTTTAACTTTACGTACCCCTTTACGATTCCCACTATAATTTCTTCACGCGGTGGCAGTTCTGGGTCATTCGGTAGACCTGGCTGAACTGGTACAGGTAACGTTGGCTTTGGCTTTGGCTTAGACCTAGCTTTGTCGCTTGAATTGTTATCAGAAATACTCATAGGAAAAACAAGCGAACCTTTAGCATTGTATGCAATTAACTCTTCACCTACGAGAGCGTAACAAACGTCTGTGTAATAAGTGGCAGTTGGACAGCCCTCACTACCAAACTCACCGACAGTCTCTGTTGTTTTAAGGTCTGCACTCATCGATAGTGAAGATACAGAAAGAAATGCTAAAGCAAAAAGAGATTTATTCATCACACCCACCATTGCATACATGTACGCATAAAGTTTAAAATTTTGGGGAACCGCTTGCTTTGCAGCTCCCCTTCGACATAGCGCATCTTACTTAATTCATACATGTACGCAAGCTTTTTTTTGATTATTTTTTCTCCAATACATACAGTATTGATTTTCCTAGACAAATTTCTAATGCTTCTTGTACTTCTTCTTTTGATATTCTCTCTGACATCAACCTCATAAAGTTCCCTACACCAATTTTTGCACCTTGTTTTTCTCCCGATGCAAAGGCATTCTCAATTAACATACGAACGACCATCATAAACAACTTATCATCCAATGCTTTCATCCATGATTGAATAAAAGCCTCCTTCGAGGATAGATCTAGTTGTTTGATTAAGTGGGGGGCAACCTTTCCCTGCAACGAGCGACCGAAATCAATACGCGATGGGTAATAGCGCTGTAGCGTTGACCTAGGCAGTTTCTTTCCGCCCTCACTCAACTTGTTTGCTACATTTTGGTATGTGACGGCATCCCAACCCTCTGTTATGAAAATTTGATAAACAACTTCATCATACTTTTGCTTGTTTGCTTCCCTCTGCTCAGAAGATATATACGCCATTTCAAACTCCTACATTCATACTTGTACGCAACAGTATAAAAAATGGTCTTCATTGTGAAGTCCTAGTACATTTATTCGATAAATAATCATGCCTGTTGTAATGTGACAGAATAGCAAACTATTGGACAATAGTGGGTTAACTGGAAGTTATACCGGATTGAATTGCGTACATTAGACCACCATGCAATATCAACGCTGCCAGCTTTTGATTGACCTAGTAGAACTTAAAATTTTTCTTCACTTCCACAAGTAAATTTCTAAATCGTCTCCTACCTGTAGTAACAGTACTTTCTCCATCCAAAGAGCGCCTTACTATCTCATTTTGATCCATGCACTCTATAACAAAGTCAGTGTCGTAAATCCGCTCATCCTCATTTTTGACATCAACCCTCAAACATCTCCATACCTGATCTGACGACAAGTCCTTACCTTTATCCTTGAGAATACGCACCATGATCTGCTCTATCGGATTCGTGACAATTCTTTCCTCAGAACCTTTTAGGTTTGGTAACTGCTTATCTTCGGTTAACAAACCGCTTTTTAAACTGTTGGGTAACCGAGAGTGAGCAGTTTTCAAACCACTTGCTAAACCAACATCCAAACCGAAATGCTCGGTTAACTTATCTAATTTAAAGCGAAGGTTTTGCGGTTCTAAAGCCATCTGCACTATATGAACAGATTGCTTATCATCAGCATTTACGTTTTCGAAAAAATCACTAAATGTCCCTGCTGGCTTTTTAGTCGCACGTTTAAGAGCGCCGAACAAATCTTTACCAACCTGAACTTCTCCACATGCATAAAAGGGCTCTTCAGGTAATAAATAGTTATCCTGAACAAATTCAAAATCAGATCTAGAGTAATCCTCAAGGGCTATATACGGCTTTCTGAAGTTTGAGCAACGCCAAGGTTCTTCAATTAAAAAATACTTAACACGTGATTTTTTCTCACGAACTAATAGATCAAATGAGTTTTCTGCACTTAGCTTGATTAACCCCTTGTATGTGAAGTGACCTCGAAGTACCACACTTTGGCCTACTCCTTTCTTAGTCCAGAAATGGACGTAGCCTAAGTTTTCCGCTTTTATCCATGCATGAAGAGATAACCCTTCATTCTCTACTGCATGCTTCAAGTCGCCCAATGTTATCTGGGCAACATCTGATAACTCATCAATTCGATAGTAAGCTCTATTTCTCATCGTAGCCTCTCAGCCTATTAGGTTTACAGCAGCATGTTTATGTTCGGGAGCTAGGTGGGCATACCTCAATGTCATCTTGAGATCAGAATGCCCCAACAGTTCCCGAACTGTATTCAAGTCCACTCCTGCCATTACCAATTTGCTTGCGAAATGGTGCCGCAAGTCATGAAACTTAAAGTCTGATATCTGAGCTTTGTTAAGCAATCGCAGCCATGGTTTTTTGATGTCGCTCAGTGGAGCATCAACGTGGCTTGGAAAAACAAAAGTTTTGTTGAGGTTTTGGCTACGCCATTGCATCAATGCTGAATAGACCGAGTCATTAAGAGGGACAATACGAGTCTTCTTACTTTTGGAGTTTTTAGACGCTACGGAAAGGTATCGCTGATCCAAATTAATATCACTCCAGACGAGTTGTAATAGCTCTCCTCTTCGCAGTCCTGTATTCATCGCGGTTAAAACCAGAGGTTCAACATAATCAACAAACTCTTGAGCGTTAAAAGAGGGAAACAGTTTCTTTCTTCGAATGCTTCTATGCTGGTTCGCTGACTCGCGCTTTCTAACGATCTCTTCATTTCGTAGCTGGATAGCAGATAAGAGCCTCATCTCTTCTTCAACAGATAAGTAGCGAATTCTCGTATTATCAAACTTCAGAGACTTAACTTTCGTTAACTCGTGGCTTTCAATAATCTGCCATTCAACTGCCCTTGATAAAGCACCTTTCAAAGAGTTAACTGCATAGTTGATTGTTGCAGGAGCTCTACCCTGTTTGGTTTTCTTATTCCGCCACAATTCAATGTCCCATGCAGTAATAGCTGTCAGCTCTTTATCGAGGAAATCTCTGAAAGAGGAGCGGATATCTTTAATAATTTTTTCTGCGGTCTTTGGGTTACGTGTGAGCAGGAATGGTTGATACCTTTCAGAGAGAAAGCTACTTAACTTTAGAACTCTCTTTTGGTTTAGAATCGCTTTCTCTTCAAATTTTAGACGTTGAATATCAACCCCTTTGACAACCTCGGCTAACTTTTCTGTTGCAAGATCTCTTGCTTGTGTTGGAGTCAAAACTGAGGCTGGGCCAAGAAAGTAATTTACCTGTCTTCCTTGTATTCGATAGTAGAGATAATATTTAACAGCACCACTTTTTGAAATTCTGGCGTGAAAACCACTAACCACTGTATCGTTAAGACGCTTATCTTCAGGACTAAGCTCCTTAATCGTTTTTGTAGTAATTTTCTGGTTCATCACCATGCAACTACTCCTTGGACACGTTTTCTGTGTAGCAAATATGTAGCAGAAATAATAGAAAGTGATGTACTTCAGTGAATACTAATGAATGTTAATTTATAAAAAACAAAATAAAAAACAACACGTTAAACATCACCATGTAACATGGTCGTTCACCGTAATTTCGCTAAATTATAGACTCATAATCGATTGGTCCGCAGTTCAAGTCTGCGAGGGGCCACCATATTAGAAAAGGCGTAGCAGGTTAATTCCTACTACGCCTTTTTTCATTTTTCCAGTAAGTACCATTCTCTAATACAGCCCTTCTAATGGGTCTCTCTCTGGATAACGTTGGATGATCGTATCAAGTTGGGCTTGGTGCTTACGTAAAGCGTTGACACAATCCGTATCTAGTTTGTTATCAAAAACCATTTTCTCCAGCTCTAAAAGAGCGTAAGGCACGGAACAAGCCTGTTTATAGGGTTTATGGGTGGTAAGGGCATCAAATATGTTAGCAACACACACTATCTTCGCACTGATAGGAATCGCTCCGGCACACAATTGATGAGGGTAACCGCTCCCATCTAAAAATTCGTAGTGAAAAGAAACAATATCGCGAAACAGCTGAGCACTGCGGTGATTGTCAGCTTCAAGCTCAGTGATAAATTTCGCTACTAAATCTTCACCATAGATAACATGGCGACGTAACTCAGCGACTTCTTCCGCTGCAAGCGCTTGCTGCTTACAAAGTAATTCAGGTGATATCATTACTTTACCCAAATCATGATATTGAGAGAACAAAGTTAAGTGTTCCACAAACTCATCGTCAAAGTCGTATCTATCCGCCAACTCTAAAGCAATGAGGTTGGTGTAGCTTGAAACACGCTGCTTATGGCTAATTGATTCTCTTTGATACACAGGAGAGCGCGCCACTAGTTTGTTAGCTTTTTCAACTAACCGGTCAACCAACTGATACTCTGAAAATATGGTCGCTTCAAGCATGTTAAGATAAGGCTTAACAGCTTCAATCCCATTTTCATTAAATGCGTCTTTGTGATGAGAGTTGAGGAAAACAAAACCTCTAAATTGCTGAGCATTAAACGCAGGGATAGCGACTGAAGATTGATAACCGTCTTCGACAAGTGAATTGATATAAGGGGACGAACGCAAACAATCGATATCTGGCAGGATCGTCACTGTTCTACTTTCTATACACTGTTTAAGATACGGTAGTGAACTCAGTGGAGCTTCAAAATGTATCAGACTCAAGGACAGAGAAGAGCTATCGGCATAACTTCTAAGCAGATGATCTCGAGTATCATAAAGTGCAAAACATATTTTATCTAATTTCGGTAGATGGACTTTTATTCGCTCCTGGAGGTGAGCTAACTGCCGATTAAGCAGGTGATGACAAGTGATGTTTGCCTCTACTTTCCTAGTTGTTACTTCCATTGTTTCTAACCGCTCTAGCTTCCATTCAAAGGTAAGTGTAGATGCAGTTTTCTGCTCCTTACCAAGAAGATGCTGCCTAATCTTAGACTAAATTGATCCAACACAAAAAGCGTCATAGAAAGAGCTTCAATAACTAACCATCTAACCGATTAAAACATCGATATATTCGATGATATTACTGTGAGGAAGGGAACAAGAGAGTACTAATTCGTACTCTCTGGGGGGATTTTATGAGTATAAACTAGCAGCGCTCAGAAACCTTTCGTTTTCTTAATCAAATCATAAGCGTTCTGAATTTCTTGCGCTTTTTCTTTTGCAACATTCATCATCTCAGGTGGTAAACCTTTTGCCATCAGTTTGTCTGGGTGATGTTCATTCATCAGCTTACGATAGGCTCGTTTGACTGTTTTCGAATCTGCACTGCCGTCCACGCCCAGCAGCTTAAAGGCATCGCTGAGCTGATCTGCGGTAGAGGCTTGTTGCCAACTGCTCCCTGAGTGATGAGAGTGTTCACCACTCGACTGACCACCAAACCCTCCTTGCTGGAATCGGAACGCCGCTTCCTGCATACGTAAACGTTGCTCAAGTTGCTCTGAGGAAAAGCCAAGCCCGCGAGCAATTTTATGCAATACATTACGTTCACTTGGGTGAATATCGCCATCAGCAAAAGCTGCAGAAATTTGTAGCTCTAAGAAGAATTGCATCAGATCAAAGCGACCAGCAGATGAAATTCGCACTCTTTCTAATACAGTCTCAAGTGGGAAGTCGCTTTCTTTACCTTCTCTGAAAGCATCTTGAGCAGCTTTTCGTTGTTGACCATGAAGATTCATGCGCTCCATCATAGTGGTCGCTAGCTGAATTTCCTCTCGGGTCACTTGCCCTTTCGCTTTTGCGACATGGCCCATCACTGCGAATGCAGCTTTAAAAAACTCTTCCTGACGCTCAGCCTGACTTGGCCCGCTGCCAAAGCTAGAATTAAAGCCCGCTTGACGTAAACGGCGCGCTTTATCGAATTGGTGGCCTATAAATAAACCGAATACAGCACCAAATGGGCCTCCAAATAGGAAACCAAAGAATGTGCCGAGAATTTTGCCAAAAATATGCATTATGTGCTCTCAATCTCTGAATTTTTTCTTCGTGTCGCGGTCTGATAGTGCCGTAAGCTGTAAATTACTTTATTATAAGGGCCGATTTATTTTACGTTCGGTCCCTATTCACCGGATATATCAAGTTCAACAGGATAGTAAAACTCGATGTTACGTTTTCCCCGCACCTTGCTAGCCGCTTCAATCAGTGCAGCTTTCGTAGTGCCTCAGACTCAAGCAGAAACTATATCAGACGATAGTGTGCAGGAACTGCCCACTATAGATCAATGTTTGATCAACGAACCTGAAGCAGAAAATCCAAATCAACTGCCTGTTAACGTTGAAGCAGACAGCTTAGAAGCCATTAACGGCGATAAAGCGACCTATCGTGGCAATGTAGTTGTCGTTCAAGGCAAAAAACGCATGTTGGCTGATAATGTCACCATGCATCAACAAGAAAACATTGTTGTCGCAGAAGGGAACGTAACCTTTAGTGATGGTGAAGTTAAAACCATCTCAGAGAAAGCCACCAATAACCTCAACACCGAAGAAGTCACGCTAGAAAATACCAACTATAAGTTCCTATGTGAACCGGGACGCGGTGAAGCAGTATACGTTGCGAAAACGGGCAAAGCAGTATACGAAATCGAAGATGGCACTATCACTTCTTGTCCTGAAGGGGATAGCTCATGGCGTATGCGCGCATCGAGCATAGATATCGACCAAAATGAAGAAGAAGCGATTTTCTACAATCCGAGATTTGAGATCGTCAATGTCCCAGTGTTCTATCTCCCCTTCTTAACAGTGCCGATTGGCGATACGCGTAAAACAGGCTTCCTATACCCGAAAGTCTCCTACGGTTCTAAAGACGGCTTTGAGATGGAGGTGCCTGTATATTGGAACTTAGCACCCAATTATGATTTGAAGACCACCTTCAAGCATATGCAAAAACGTGGTAACCAGTTGGATAGTGAATTCCGCTATTTGTCTGATTTGGGTTACAGCACGATTAAGTCTGAATACCTGGTTGATGATAAGAAAAACCCTGAGCTCGGCGATCGCTGGGGATTTCAATGGCAACACTCAGGCATTTTCCAGCAAAACTGGAAGTTTGAAATTGACTACTCAAAGGTCAGTGATATTAGCTATTTCTCGGATATGGATTCGAGCATTGGTAAGCAAGAAGATGGTCAACTTATCCAAGAAGGGCGTGCGTCCTACCGATCTGAAAATTGGGATGCATCGCTTTTGGCACGAGATTTTCAAGCCCTAACCACAGGTGCAACTCCGTATCGATTGTTGCCTCAGCTGAGCTTTAATTACTATGCGCCAGAGCTGATGCGCTATTTAGACTTCGATATGATCAGTCACGTTTCGCGTTTCGATACTGATGCCAAAGGTCAACCCTCTGCGACTCGTGTCCATATTGAACCTGGCTTAACCATTCCCGTCGGTACAACTTGGGGGACGTGGACCACAGAAGCTCGCCTACTAGGGACTTACTATCAGCAAGATTTAGAAGGGGTGGATACGACCAACAAACGAATCTGGGATGATTCCTCTAATAAGTACGTAGACAACCCTTACTACGGTTTAGAAGAAACCGTTTCTCGTGTTATTCCGGAGTTTAGAACTCATGCTGGAATTGTCCTAGAGCGAGATACGGTTATTTTTGACAATTATACTCAGACACTCGAGCCTCAGGTTCAATACTTATACGTGCCTGAAAAAGATCAAACCAGCATTGGTAAGTACGATACCACTTTGTTGCAAACCGATTACTATGGGTTATTCCGTAGCCGTAAGTATAGTGGTGTCGATGAAATCAAAGATGCTAATCAATTTAGTTACGGCGCTTCGACACGCTTCTTTGATGACGCCTACAAAGAACGCCTTAATCTCTCGTTTGGTCAAATATTCTATTTGGACCGAGAAAACAAAGCCCCAGGTTCAAAATCTAACTTCTCTGCATGGGCGGTAGAAATGGACTTCAACTACGATGATTACCTTTTCTACCATGGTGGCATTCAATATGATATTGAGTCTAGTGAACTCCAACTCGGTAACAGCACCTTAGAATACCGCTTTAGTGATGGTTATATCCAAGGAAACTACCGCTACGTAACAAGAGAGTATATCGAGGCTACGCTAGGAGATAGTATTGGCAATCTCGACAGTATTACTAAAGATGGTATTTCTCAAGCTGGCTTCTTGGCTGGCTATCAAATTACCCGCAAATGGAATGCCAGCGCACAATATTTTTACGATCTAACAACCCACAACTCCCTTGAATGGTTGGGGAGAATTAACTATACCTCTGACTGCTGGTATATCGGTTTTACCTATAGTAATAAGTTAAAAGCGTGGAATAACCTTAATGACAACGGTTTTCCTAGCTCACCAAATGCGACGCCAGAATATGAAAACAACTTTAGCTTAAACTTTGGTATTATTGGTTTTGGCACCAGAATTGGTGCGGGATCAGGTTTGGCTGGTCTCGATGATGCTGGTAACTCTCTTGGTTATGGCCGTCCATTCTCTTTAAGTAACTAATTGCGTAGCTCGCTGTCTAACCGTAGCGAGCTATTTATTTTTTATAGGATTTTCAATGAAATTTTGGAAACACACTTTACTTGCATTGCTAACGGCGAGTGCAATGAGCACAGTACATGCCGAGCCTGTTCCTCTAGACAAAGTGGCGGTGATCGTTAACGAAGGCGTGGTACTGCAAAGTGATATCGATGTATCAATTAAAACGCTCAAAGCCAATGCAAAGAAGAACGGCCAACAGCTGCCTGATGAAGATGTGTTGATCGAGCAAGTTACCGAGAAACTTATCGTTGATACAATTCAACAACAAGAAGCGGAACGCATTGGTGTACGTATCGATGACAACCGCCTCAATGAAGCGATTACTGAGATCGCCAAAAACAACGACCAAACCGTTGAACAGCTTAGTACTTCAATAGCGGAGGAAGGCTTAAGCTACGCGGAGTTTCGTGAACAAATTCGTAAAGAAATAGCAGCCAGTGAAGCACGTAATGCACTGGTACGTCGCCGCATCAATATCTTACCTGCGGAAGTAGACAATCTAGCGAATATTCTTGCTCAAGAGACGAATGCAACGGTTCAATACAAGATCGGTCACATTCAGCTACGCGTCGATGACGGTGATGATAAGTCAGCGATTGAAACAGAAGCTAACCAACTGGTTAAAGAGTTAAAAAATGGTGCAGATTTTAGCACTATGGCTTACACCTACTCAAAAGGTCCTAAAGCACTGCAAGGTGGTGATTGGGGCTGGATGCGTAAAGAGGAAATGCCAACCATCTTTGCTGATCAAATTAATCTACAAAACAAAGGCAGCATTATTGGTCCATTTCGAAGCGGCGTTGGTTTCCACATTATCAAGATCGAAGATGTTAAAGGCCTAGAGACTGTCGCGGTTACCGAAGTCAATGCCCGCCATATTCTTATCAAACCAACCGTCATTCTTAGCGATGAGGGTGTACAAAACGATCTCAACGAGATAATCCGTCGCATTAAAGCTGGTGAAACAACCTTTGGTGAAATGGCGCAGCAATACAGCCAAGATCCTGGTTCTGCTGCTCAAGATGGTGAGCTAGGCTACCAAACTTCTGATCTCTACGTCCCTGAGTTTAAGCACCAAGTTGACACTTTACCTGTCGGCCAGATTAGTGAACCATTTAAAACGGTTCATGGTTGGCACATTGTTGAAGTTATCGATCGCCGTGAGGTTGACCGTACTGACTCAGCTCTAAAGAACAAAGCTTACCGAATTCTGTTTAACCGCAAGTTCAATGAAGAAGCGAGTGCTTGGCTGCAAGAGATCCGTGCAAGTGCCTTCGTCGAAGTGGTTGAGGAAGACGATCAAAATGACCGTTAAGCGCATTATTGTTACTGCAGGTGAACCTGCAGGCATTGGCCCCGACTTGGTTCTTGCTCTTTCCAAAGAAAATTGGAGCCATCAAATCGTGGTCTGCGCAGACAAACAGATGCTAGCTGAGCGTGCAGCTCAGCTTGGTATTTGTGTCGAACTAATTGACTATCAAGCCAATAGTGACGTGGTCGCTCAAAAAGCGGGAACACTAGTGGTTGACCATATCCCTTTAACTAATCCTGCCGTTGCAGGTCAGCTCGATGAAGCTAACGGTCAATATGTATTAAAAACATTAGAAAGAGCCGCATTAGGCTGTATGAATAATGAATTTGATGCTATTGTCACCGGCCCTGTGCATAAAGGGGTGATAAATCGCGCTGGTGTGGCATTTAGCGGTCATACAGAATTCTTCGCCGAGAAATCCAACACACCACTTGTGGTAATGATGTTAGCGACCGAAGGGCTCAGAGTGGCCTTAGTCACCACACATATCCCACTTGCTTATGTATCGCAGGCAGTTACAGAAGAAAGATTAGAGAAGATCATCAACATCCTAAACAAAGATTTGGTGGAAAAATTCGCGATATCTTCGCCTAAAATCTACGTTTGTGGCTTGAACCCGCATGCAGGAGAAGATGGTGTGCTCGGCATGGAAGAGATTGAAACCATCACTCCAACCCTAAACAGACTGCGCCAAGAGAAAGGTATCAACCTCATTGGTCCTTTGCCTGCAGATACCATCTTCAATGAAAAATATTTGCAAGATGCCGATGCAGTGCTCGGGATGTATCACGATCAGGTACTTCCTGTATTAAAATATAAAGGCTTTGGCCGCTCGGTGAACATTACCTTGGGCTTGCCGTTTATAAGGACCTCCGTTGATCACGGCACCGCACTTGACCTTGCAGGGACTGGCAATGCGGATACAGGAAGCTTTAGAACGGCTTTGGCTCATGCGATAGAGCTAGTCGATAAGAAATCGAATTAATTTGAGAATACTATGAGAAACGATGTCCACTTAGGACACAAAGCAAGAAAACGCTTTGGTCAAAACTTCCTAAATGATCCTTACATCATTGATGGAATTGTCTCTGCAATCAACCCAAAACCTGGTCAGAACCTAGTTGAGATCGGTCCTGGCCTAGGTGCTATAACTGAGCCTGTAGGTAAAGAAGTCGACAAGTTTACGGTTATTGAGCTTGACCGCGATCTGGCAGAGCGTCTACGCAACCACCCTGATTTAGGTGACAAGCTGACTATTCATGAAGGCGATGCAATGCG
Organism: Vibrio sp. R10-SG3-ISO10; assembly: GCF_059834185.1. NCBI lineage: Bacteria > Pseudomonadati > Pseudomonadota > Gammaproteobacteria > Vibrionales > Vibrionaceae > Vibrio > Vibrio sp. R10-SG3-ISO10. The sequence goes on along the minus strand of NZ_JCBDHG010000024.1, from coordinate 83,049 downwards.
CTTCGACTTCACTCAGCTAGTAAAGCCAAACAACAAGCTGCGTATTTTTGGTAACCTGCCGTACAACATCTCTACGCCATTGATGTTCCATCTATTTGAGTTTCATAAAGATGTGCAAGACATGCACTTTATGCTGCAAAAAGAGGTAGTTAACCGTTTAGCAGCAGGCCCTGGGACTAAAGCTTACGGCCGTTTAACCGTAATGGCTCAATACTTCTGTAAGGTTGTTCCTGTACTAGAAGTTCCACCTACAGCATTCGTTCCGCCACCAAAAGTGGATTCTGCTGTGGTACGCCTTGTTCCTTACGAAGAGATCCCTCACCCAGTGACAAGCTTAAAATGGCTTGATCGCGTGTGTCGTGAAGGCTTTAACCAACGCCGTAAAACAGTTCGCAACTGTTATAAAGCACTACTTAGTGCTGAGATTCTTGAGCAACTCGGAGTTAACCCGAGTATGCGTCCAGAGAATCTCACCCTAGAACAATTTGTCGATATGGCAAACTGGCTAGACGCCAACCACAAATAAGCGCTATATATTAAGGGTGATAAATTGCAGATTTATCACCCTTTTTTTGGCTTTGCATAGGAGTTTACATGGAAGCTACCCCTTGTATTAAAGTCCAAGTCCATACCAAATACATTCCCGACCAATCTCAACCCGATGCAAAACGCTACGTTTTTGCCTACATCATTACGATCAAAAATCTTAGCCAACAAACAGTACAACTCATCAGCCGACGCTGGCTGATTACTGATGCCAACGGCAAACAAATGACCGTTGAGGGAGAAGGCGTGGTTGGCCAGCAGCCTGTTATCCCAGCAAGTGACGAATACACTTATAACAGTGGTACGGTGATCGAGACTCCTGTTGGCGTGATGCAAGGGCAATACATTATGCATGACCAAGATGGCAATGAGTTCATCGCTGAGATTGAACCATTTAGGCTCGCCATCCCCAATATTCTTAACTAAGGTACATCCGTGGCTACATACATTGTCGGTGACCTACAAGGTTGCCTTGATGAGCTCTTATTATTGTTAGATAAAATCGCCTTCGACTCGGAGCACGACACGCTGTGGATTGCTGGCGATCTCGTTGCCAGAGGACCAAAATCGCTTGAGGTACTGCGCTTTGTTCGTTCTTTAGGTTCCTCTGCCAAGGTCATTTTGGGCAACCATGATTTGCATCTTCTTGCGGTCTCGCTAGGGTTATTCAAAGTTAAAAACAAAGACAAAACTGCGCCTATTTTTGCTGCCGATGATAAACAACAACTGCTTGACTGGTTAAGAGAGCAACCCCTGTTAGCCGAGCACGATGAGTTTGTGATGTGTCATGCAGGCATCTCCCCTCAGTGGTCTTTGGAGCATGCTCGCCAAGCAGCAAGTGAAGTGGAAACCATATTGCGTAGCGAAAAATGGCCTTGGCTGATTGAAAACATGTACTCCAATCAACCAGACCTGTGGCAAGACTCTTTACAAGGTATCGAGCGTTATCGATACATTATTAATGCCTTTACCCGGATGCGTTTTTGCTCAGCAGATAGCCGACTAGATATGGACTGCAAACTTCCACCGAGCGAAATAAATAACGACAATCTCGTGCCTTGGTTCAAGGTGAAAGACAGAGTGCCGCTCGAAAAGACTGTACTATTTGGTCATTGGGCAGCGCTTGAAGGTTATGCCGGAGAAGAGGTGATTGGTTTAGATACCGGCTGTGTCTGGGGCGGTCATCTGACTATGCTGCGATGGGAAGATAAGCAGTTCTTTACTCAAAAGGCGTTAACTAGAAAACTAGAAAACTAGAAAACTAGAAAACTAGAAAACTAGAAAACTAGAAAACTAGAAAACTAGAAAACTAGAAAACTAGAAAACTAGAAAACTAGAAAACTAGAAAACTAGAAAACTAGAAAACTAGAAAACTAGAAAACTAGAGTTTACAACAGCAGTCAACTCTAGTTTTTACTAATGTTAATCCGTTCCAATCAATTTCTCTCAAGCACGACAAAACGCATATCGTAAGCATTCTTCTCATCGGCAGAATACGACTCGGAGTAAGTTTCTTTAAACTCATCACTCCATGCCGGGAACTGGGTATCGCCTTGAACCTCGGCTTCAATATGAGTGACATATAATTTATTGGCTTTAGGTAGGCAAGCCTCATAGATAGTACCACCACCAATGATCATCACTTCCTCGACATCCCCTGCCACTTGCAGTGCTTCTTCAATAGAAGTTACCGTATCAACGCCTTCAATCTCTAGAGATGCATCACGGCTAATCACAATATTTTGTCTGCCCGGTAACGGACGTCCAATTGAGTCATAGGTTTTACGTCCCATCACAACCGGTTTGCCCATTGTTGAGCGCTTAAACCAAGCGAAGTCAGCCGGTAAATGCCATGGCATCTGATTGTCTTTGCCGATAATGCGATCATTGGCCATTGCGGCGATCATGCTGATGATCATTGAGTAACTCCTTGGATTCTAAACGATGGGTTTGCGGCGATAGAATAGCAACCCAGGCATGGCTAAGCCAACTGCTAGTCCCGCGATAATGAACATTGCTTTAAGGAAATTCTCCATCAACATCGCGACAAGCTCAGGACTGTATCCTCGATGGTTCAATTCAACTAAAGCAATCATGGCTTTAAAGGCAAATACACCAGGTACCATTGGAATCAGAGCCGCGACAGTAAACACTTTCGGGTGAGCCAAAAAGCGCGCTGACCAATGAATACCGACCATACTGACGATCATAGCCGCAAAGAAAGTCGCCCATTCAATGGGAATACCAAAATGCATCATCAAATAACGCGAACCATGACCAATAGATCCCCCCAAAGCACAATAAATTAACGCCTTTTGCGGCACATTAAACACCAAGGCAAAGCCGACAGCAGGAATGGCAGCAAACAACATGTCATTGAGTAAGCCCATTGTTAGCTCTAAAGAGATCATGCTACCCACCCCCATACACCCACTAAGCTCATCGCTGCAACGATACCGAGACTTGTTGCCAGAGTCAGTAAACTCGCCATCACAAAGCGTGCTATGCCCATGTTGATATAGCCCTTAAGCATATCTGCGACTGAGTTAATTAGAGGGAAACCGGGGACGAGCATCAAAACCGAAGAGGCCATGACCAGTGAAGGAGAATTACCCAGCTCGTAGATAACCGCTTGCGCTGAAACTACCGTGGTGACAAATGCCGTTGCGGTAAAGTTCATTAATGGATTGAAATGGCGATGACCAATTTCTTGTCTTACTACCATACCGACCGATGAAGCAATAAAAGTCATCGCAAACACGACCCAGTCACCACCCGCTAAGTGACTGAATGCAGCGCATGACAGCCCGATCATAAACACAACTAACCAGCGGTTGTATCGTTCAGGGCTAATCTTATCTAGCTGCTGCTGCGCTAAAGAGTAATCAATAATGCCACGTTCGAGCATAATGCAGATTCGTTGCACCTGAGTAATTGCTCGCATATTAATACCGCGATCAGGGCAACGACGGGCGGTGGTAATACAGTGTTCTTGGTAAACGGTGGTGACGACTAATGAACTTGCAGATAATGAAACTTCAACTTCATCCATACCTGCGGCGAAACCGAAGCGGCGCATAAGATCGCCAACGAGGGTACTTTCAGCGCCATGTGCCAAAAGCATTTGCCCAGCTTGGGCGATTAAACGAGACACCGCCCGTTGTTTAGATGCCATGATTCTATCCTACTCCTTTAGAATGCTCTTTATTGTGCAGAGAAATTCACTGTAGTGATTTGATTTAGACACAAAAAAACCGCAATAGATATTGCGGCTATAAATTTTATGCACTGTTATTCGCGGACGTAGACAACGTGACCGTCATCTTCTTCATCGTCCCAATCATCCCAGTCGTCATCATCTTCAGTGATAACATCGTCACCTGCGATTGCATCTTTATGGTAATCATCCCACATGAAGTCGACTTTCTCTTCTTCAGAGATTTCTTCCTCTTCGCGCGGTAGGCTTTCCATAAAGTCAGCCAGTTTATAACAAAGCTCTTTGGTACCCTGTTTATTCACTGCAGAGATCTTGTAGTAATCCTCTTCCCAGCCTAAAGCATCGATAATATTTTGAATTACTTCGTTCGCTTCTTCTTCAGGCATCAGATCAACCTTGTTGAAGATCAGCCAACGCGGCTTGTCTGCTAGCTTCTCGCTGTATTGCTCTAGCTCATCAATGATAGTTAGTGCATTTTGCACAGGATCGCTTTGATCAATCGGCATAATATCGATCATATGCAGCAGAACGCGACAACGCTCTAAGTGCTTCAAGAAACGGATACCAAGGCCAGCACCATCAGCAGCACCTTCAATCAAACCTGGAATATCCGCAACAACAAAGCTCTTCTCTGGAACAACACTCACTACACCAAGACTCGGGATCAGCGTTGTAAATGGGTAGTCCGCCACTTTTGGCTTCGCTGCAGATACTGAGCGAATAAATGTCGACTTACCTGCATTCGGCAATCCAAGCATACCCACATCAGCAAGTAGCAATAGCTCTAAACGAACTTCGCGAATTTCACCTTTAGTACCTAACGTCTTTTGACGTGGTGCTCGGTTTACTGACGATTTAAAGCGGGTGTTACCCAAACCGTGCCAACCGCCTTTTGCCACCATGACTTTTTTGCCATGTTCAGCAACTTCAGCAACGATTTCATTGGTGTGAATGTCAACAGCACGAGTACCAACAGGCACGCGAAGCACTTTGTCTTTACCACGCTTACCCGTACAGTTACCGCCACGACCATTTTCACCACGCTCAGCTTCATAGAAGCGCTGGAAGCGATAATCAATTAGCGTGTTAAGGTTTTCATCTGCTTGGATGTATACATCACCACCGTCACCACCGTCGCCACCATCAGGGCCACCTTTCGCAACGAATTTCTCACGCCAGAAACTCACTACACCGTTACCGCCATCACCGGCTTGAACTTTTACTACCGCTTCATCAACGAATTTCATCTCTTACTCCGCCCTTGTGCTACTTATCGCAGCTGCGTTGCAAATATCATCTCAAAACACCCTATTTTTTAGGGAGAAGTGAATGATATAAATTCTAGCAGATTCCATTTTCAGATCGATCACCTTGATCTTCGATCGTTCTGCCAACTAGGAATACATATTGAGGGACTTTTTTCAAAGTGCCTTAGTATAGATTCCACGTTTCAAAGCTATCTCTTGAGCTACCATAAATAAAAAACCCCGCCGAATCGGCAGGGCTTTTGAATTCAGCTTGAAAGCTAATAAGTGATTTAAACTAGGTTTAAATTACTCAGCTTCGATGCTAACGAATTTACGGTTTTTAGGACCTTTCACTTCGAACTTCACTTTACCTTCAGTAAGAGCGAATAGAGTGTGGTCTTTACCGATACCAACGTTAGTACCAGCGTGGAACTTAGTACCACGTTGACGAACGATGATGTTACCTGCAAGAACAGACTCACCACCGAAACGCTTAACACCTAGACGTTTGCTTTCTGAATCGCGGCCGTTACGAGTAGAACCACCAGCTTTTTTGTGTGCCATTGTTAAACTCTCCTAATCGATTAAGCGTTGATACCAGTGATTTTCACTTCCGTGAACCACTGACGGTGACCTTGTTGCTTACGAGAGTGCTTACGACGACGGAACTTAACGATTTTAACTTTATCGCCACGACCGTGTTGTACAACTTCAGCAACTACTTTACCGCCCTCTACTAGAGGAGCACCCACTTTAATGTCTTCACCGTTAGCAACAAGAAGAACTTTATCAAATTCAACAGTTGCACCAGTTTCAACGTCTAATTTCTCTAAACGAAGAGTTTGACCTTCGCTTACACGGTGTTGTTTACCACCAGATTGGAAAACAGCGTACATATCTTACTCCGCTTTTTCCGCACAGCCGTATGCTATTTGAGCATCAAGGGTGTGCGCTAAACTAATCATCAATAGGGCGCAGATTCTACAGAAAGGTCGCACCTATGACAAGCCATATTTTGAAAAAATTGGCGAAAAGCTAATCGCCAATGAAAAGTGCCCAGATGATGCCCTTTAACCATGTATTAATCAACGTTTTTTAGTGTATTATTCAGCAATTAAAACAGATAAGAATACCTTACTAGTTCTAACTTCAGCCGGAATTACAATGGATTTTAAAGCTATCCAAGCACTCACCGCCGATGACATGGCAAAAGTGAATGAAACAATTCACGCACAACTCAACTCTGATGTCTCTTTAATCAATCAACTGGGTTTCTACATCGTTAGCGGTGGCGGCAAGCGTATACGTCCTCTTTTAGCTGTTCTGTCAGCTAAAGCACTTGGCTATAAAGGAGAGGCTCATACCACCGCAGCCGCTTTTATTGAGTTTATTCATACCGCGACTCTACTGCATGACGATGTCGTCGATGAATCAGACATGCGACGTGGTAAAGCCACAGCCAATGCTGCCTTTGGTAATGCCGCGAGCGTTTTGGTGGGCGACTTTATATATACACGCTCATTCCAAATGATGACGGAGCTAGGATCATTAAAGATCCTTAAGCTAATGAGTGACGCGGTAAACGTCATTGCTGAAGGTGAAGTTCAACAACTGATGAACTGTAACGACCCTGACACCACCGAAGAAAGCTACATGCAAGTGATCTACTCTAAGACGGCTCGCTTGTTTGAAGCGGCAACCCAGATTGGTGCCATCCTAAATGAAGCACCTGAAGAGGTAGAGCTTGCCTTACAGAATTACGGTAAATACCTCGGAACCGCATTCCAGCTGATTGACGACGTGATGGATTACACTTCTGATGGTAAAGAGATGGGCAAGAATGTTGGGGATGACCTTGCTGAAGGTAAACCGACCTTACCTCTTCTTTATGCAATGCGTAACGGCAGTGCAGAACAAACGGAGATGATTCGTGAAGCAATTGAAAAATCCAATGGCATGGAACGCTTGAACGATATTCTCGAAGCAATGGAACAAACCGGTTCTTTAGAGTACACACGCCAAAAAGCTTACCAGGAGGCAGATAAAGCCATTGCTGAGCTCAAGGTATTGGAAGAGTCTGAATATAAACAAGCACTCGTCACGCTTGCTCACATGGCTGTTCATCGCACGAGCTAATTTTTGCGACAGTAATATAGCAGCATATACAACAACGGGAACCTCTAGGTTCCCGTTTCTCTCTTTATTAGAGAGAGTTCCAGTTCAGCAAATCGAAGGTAAATTGACTGGTTACTATGCATAGAGTCTTTGCGCTCCAAAGCTTTAATAACCTCACCCGCTATTAAAACCTAGCACTAAAGGTTGATCTTTAACATGACCTTAGTACATTTTGTGAGCAATATATTTTTTAGGACGCTTAAATAATTCATTGTTGCATTCTTTGCTCATCACCTCCCCAAGTTCGCCTTTAGTAATCAAAACGTCATAAGGGGATCATCTAACTCTCATCTCGCTGAAGCCTTTCTGCAACATCCCATACCTATCCTCATTTCGACCCACTAACATTTTGAGGATGCTATGGAAGTTTCTAGTCCGTTTCGTTTACCGAAAAAGACCCCATTTCGCTTAGGAGAGAGCTTTACTGAGTGGGCAACTGGTCTCAATAAGCTCGATAAATTTTATGCCCAGCGCCCTGCTGGCTGTGATACTCAAGCCTTTCTTCGCTTCACTCTTGAAGTGCTGGGTATTGACTATCAGGTATGTAAAGGTTCGCTAAGCCATATTCCACAATCGGGGTCGACTGTAATTGTCGCCAACCATCCGCTAGGCTGCGTCGAAGGCGTGATTCTCGCCGAGTTGCTACTGCAAATACGAAGTGATGTTCAGATCCTCGCCAATCAATACCTAAAAACGGTTCCTGAACTCGATGAGCTCTTTATTGGCGTGGATGTATTCGAAGGACAGAATGCTCACAAGGCCAACCTAAAAGCACTTCGTAAAGCCCACCAGCATTTAGAGCAAGGTGGTCTACTGCTGCTGTTTCCTGCTGGAGAGGTCTCACAGTTAGTCGATAGAAAAGCGCAGCGCCTTGAAGACAAAGAGTGGAGTCGCTCAGTCAGTAGTTTGATTCGTAAATCAAGAGCAACCACCATTCCGGTGTTTATCGATGGTCAAAACTCTCAACGCTTTTATCTCGCGGGGAAAGTACATCCTTTACTGCGCACCTTGATGCTTGGCCGAGAGTTGCTCAATAAAACGCATCAGAAGATTCAAATCTCTATCGGCTCAGCGATCAAATACAAAGAGGTCAATGGGCTCACAGACACTCAAATCGTCAACTACCTGCGCTTAAATACCTACTTGTTACAAAGCAAGATACTGACGCAGCAAAAACAAAGCTTACCCTCTAGCTCTTTTCTACCTATCGCCACTCAACTCCCCATTGATGATCTCGAAGCGGATCTCAGCACTATGCCCAAAGATCATTTATTGCTTTCGAGCGCGGAGTTTGACGTCTACTGTACAACCGCCGAGCATATCCCTTCGATATTGCATGAGATTGGGCGCCTGAGAGAATATAACTTTCGCCAAGTTGGGGAAGGAACAGGTCTGGATCTTGATCTCGACGAGTTTGATCGTGATTACTTACATCTCTTTATTTGGGATAGAGAGCATCGATGCCTCGTCGGCGCTTATCGACTAGGACTGGTAGATCAACTCATTAGTAAGCATGGAATTAAGGGGCTTTACTCGAGAACTTTGTTTAACTTTGAACAGCCTTTTATCGATACCATGAGTCAATCTATAGAAATGGGGCGCTCTGTAATCGATAAAAAGTATCAGAAGAGTATGGCGCCACTATTGCTGCTTTGGAAGGGCATTGCTGCTTATGTAGATAGGAACCCAGAGTATACCCACCTGTTTGGCCCGGTCAGTATTAGCAACGATTATAGTGAACAAACACGGCAATTACTCGCAGAGACCATGACTCTTCATCACTATGACTCCGAAAAAGCCGAGTACGTCACCCCTTCTAACCCATTATCAACTAGCACTCCGAGCTGGAATACAAGCATGCTCACAGCCCTTGCCGATCTGCATCTATTATCACGGGTCATTGCCAGAATCGATGATGGCAAAGGCGTGCCTGTTCTATTGAGGCAATACCTTGGACTAAATGGGAAGCTTGTATCCTTTAACGTTGATCCAGCCTTTAATAACGCACTTGATGGCTTGATCATGGTTGATCTTAGAGATGTTCCACTCAAAACCTTAGCGAGATATATGGGTGCTAGCCAAGCTGAGGCTTACTTAAAATCCCATCATCTTGAGATCTAGAGAAGTCATGTCTCCCTCCCCTAAGTGCTGCGTGACCAAGGCAGCACTTTTGTTATCCAGATTATCTGCTTACAACACCTCACTAATCGTTCGATTGCAATAGAAGCGACCTTTACACCTAGGGAATTGAACTGGATGAGAACACAGTTATAGAGATTAAAACTAAGATTACTTTCAGGATCAGTTACAAATGAGATTGACGAAAAAAACAACAAGATAAAAGCTAGGTGAGATAACAAAACACAACAATAAGGAAGTCGCTTAGTTATGTTGCCATCCAAGCTGAAACTGCGCTCACTATTAGCAGGAATGCTAACATTATCACTTGCTCTTAGTTCATTCTCTGCACTTGCAGCAGAGAAAGTCTATCGCTTAAAACTTGCCGAAACTTGGGGACCGAATACCCCCATCTTAGGTGATGCCACCAAGAACATGGCCAAGCTCGCCGAAGAGATGTCAAACGGTCGCCTAAAAATTCGTATTGATTCCGCTAACAAACACAAAGCCCCGTTAGGGATATTCGATATGGTCAAGTCTGGGCAATACGACTTGGGCCACTCAAGCTCCTACTATTGGAAAGGTAAAGTACCTAACACGTTATACTTCTCCTCCATGCCATTTGGTATGATCTCTACTGAGCAATATGCTTGGTTTTATCGCGGTGGCGGTATGGAGTTAATGGAAAAAGTCTATGCACCACACAACCTTCTTTCTTTCCCAGGCGGTAACTCTGACATTCAGATGGGTGGCTGGTTTAAAAAAGAGATCAACTCAGTAGACGATCTAAAAGGACTTAAAATTCGTATTCCAGGCTTTGCTGGTGAAGTGATGGCAAAAGTAGGTGCAAAACCAACCAACATTGCTCCGGGAGAACTCTATACCTCATTGGAGCGAGGAACCATTGACGCACTGGAATGGGTAGGTCCTGCATTTGACCTTAGAATGGGCTTTCAGAAAATCGCGCCTTATTACTACACGGCGTGGCATGAACCGGGTTCGGAAACTCAGTTCTTAGTGAACAAAAAGAAATGGGATTCACTACCTAAAGATCTACAAACAATATTGGAAACAGCATTCCGAGTGGCAGCATTTGATATGTACACTCAGGCAGTCGATGCAAATGCAAATAGTTGGGCGACAATGAGTGCGGAGTACCCAGATATAAAAGTAAGGGACTTCCCACCAGAAGTGTTAAAAGCGATGCAAACCGCAACCACCGAATTGCTTGAACAGCAGGCTAGCAGCGACGCATTAGCGAAAGAAATTATTGAGTCACAAAGACAATACTTAACTAAAGTACGTGCATGGACTGACATCTCTTCTAAAGCTTACCTAGATACCAACTAACTCAACTTTGTGGCAGAGGAGACTCTGCCACGCGATCTGCCTTAAATAGATACAAACTTGCCTGGCTAGGATGTGTTACTTAGTTACAGAAAGAAGCTCAATGTGACATTAGTCACAACAAAGCACCTTTCCTCCCCACAACAAAATCAAACAGAGATCACATTAATAGTTAATTTGAATAATCAAAGAAGATACAAAGTGATCTAAATCACAAAGAATTGGGATATTAAAAAACCAAAAACAAGACATTGATCGATTAATATTTGTTGACAAAAGAGTGAATTCTAATTTGTAAAAAAGTTACACCCAAAATACTTGAACTAGATCGCTTAAATACTATTAGGTAGAAGTGTTTTATTTGCGACTAATCACAAAAAACCCGTTGTCAGTTCCAAAGTGAATTTGTGTGGTAAATTGATTGGGTACTAAGCAATCAAGCGGTTTTGGCGAACCGTACTACTACAATATTCATCAGAACATCGAACGGGGAACTCTTATGATATCACCAGATGCTAAGATCAAGATACAAAATTTTGGTCGTTTTCTGTCTAACATGGTAATGCCGAACATCGGTGCGTTTATCGCATGGGGCTTTATCACGGCACTCTTTATTCCAACTGGCTGGCTACCTAATGAAACGCTAGCGGCTATGGTTGGCCCAATGATCACTTACTTACTACCGCTCCTTATCGGTTATACCGGCGGTAAACTTGTTGGTGGCGATCGCGGTGCGGTTGTTGGTGCCATCACTACCATGGGCGTCATCGTTGGTACTGATATACCAATGTTTATGGGCGCGATGATGGTCGGCCCTCTGGGTGGTTGGGCAATTAAAAAATTCGACAACTACATTGATGGCAAAGTGAAAAGCGGCTTTGAGATGTTGGTCAACAACTTCTCTGCTGGCATCATCGGTATGCTATGTGCAATTTTGGCATTCATGTTCATTGGACCTTTTGTCAAAGTTCTTTCTGGTGGCCTAGCGGCTGGCGTTAACTTCCTAGTCTCAGCACACCTTCTTCCTTTGACCTCTATTTTTGTTGAGCCGGCGAAGATTCTGTTCCTCAACAATGCGATCAACCATGGAATCTTCTCACCACTAGGTATTCAGCAAGCTTCTGAAGCCGGTCAGTCGATCTTTTTCCTAATCGAAGCAAACCCAGGCCCTGGTTTAGGTATTCTGTTGGCTTACATGGTTTTCGGTAAAGGGACTGCTCGTCAAACTGCAGGTGGCGCTTCAATCATTCACTTCTTTGGCGGTATCCACGAGATTTACTTCCCGTATATCTTAATGAATCCGCGTCTTATCCTAGCTGCAATTGCTGGCGGTATGACAGGCGTATTCGTCCTCGTCATGTTTAATGCGGGCATCGTCTCTCCAGCTTCTCCAGGTTCTATTTTTGCCATTCTATTGATGACGCAGAAAGGCTCTATCGTTGGTGTATTAGCTTCTATTGCAGCCGCTACTGGTGTTTCATTTACAGTTGCTGCCTTGCTGATGAAGACTCAAACCTCAACGGAAGAAGATGGCGACAAAGCGGCATTACAAAAAGCTACTTCGCAAATGAAAGAAATGAAGTCTGGCGCAAAATCAGATTCAGCGGTCAACGCTCAAAACAAAGGCAACATCGACCTTGCAAACGTAACCAGCATTATTGTCGCTTGTGACGCAGGCATGGGCTCTAGCGCAATGGGCGCGAGCATGCTGCGTAAAAAAGTCCAAGATGCAGGTCTAAGCATTGATGTAAACAATCTAGCCATTAATAACCTAACTGAGAGCGCTGATATCGTGATTACCCACAAAGATCTAACGGATCGTGCTCGCAAGCATGCTCCGAATGCCCACCATATTTCTCTGACTAACTTCTTAGACAGTGAAATGTACAACCAACTCGTCACTAAGCTTCTTGCCGCTCAAAAAGGGGCTGCCGCAAATGACGAGCACAACGTCAAAGCCTCTGTACTCGCAGCCAACGATGACAGCTATGAGCCTCAGCAGCCTTCTGTTTTCCAAATCGCACCAGAAAACATCCATCTAGGATTAACCGCTAGCAACAAAGAAGACGCGATTCGTTTTGCAGGTAACAAACTGGTTGAAATGGGCTACGTAGAACCAGACTACGTTGATGCCATGTTTGAGCGCGAGAAATTGGTCCCAACTTATTTAGGCGAGTCTATTGCTGTCCCTCACGGTACCATTGAAGCAAAAGACAAAGTAAAGAAAACCGGAATTGTCATCTGCCAATATCCAGCAGGTATTCAATTTACTGATGACCAAGATGATGTCGCCAAACTGGTTATTGGTATTGCCGCTAAAAATGATGAACACATTCAAGTGATCACTACCATCACTAATGCACTCGATGAACCTGAAGCGATTGAAACGCTAACCAGCACTCAAGATGTGGCCAAGATTCTCAATATTTTAGGGAATCCACAAGCCGCTTAATCCTTCACTCAAAACCTTTGCTCCTGAGAGCAAACGAGGTCGACTGTCACCCCCTATGCAGTTGGCCTCACCCTAGAGTCGTTAATTTTTATTCTTTTATTTGGTAGGTAAATTATGAAAAATGCAGTTCATTTTGGTGCAGGCAATATCGGTCGCGGTTTTATTGGAAAGCTACTTGCTGACGCGGATGTTGAAGTCACGTTCGCTGATGTGGATACTCCACTTGTCGATCAACTCAGTCACAAACAAGAGTACAAGGTTAAAGTTGTGGGCACTGAGTGCCAAATCGAGACCGTTACTCACGTGACAGCGGTCAACTCAGCAAGTGAAGATGTGATTGAGCGTATAGCGAAAACCGATTTGGTCACCACCGCCGTTGGTCCAAATGTGTTGGATATCATTGCGAAAACAATCGCAACAGGTATCACAAAGCGCTTTGAATCTGGTAATGAATCACCGCTTAATATTATCGCCTGCGAAAACATGGTTCGTGGCACCACTCACCTCAAAGGTGAAGTCTATAAACACCTAGATAGCTCACTGCATGGTAAAGCTGATGAGTTGGTTGGCTTTGTCGATTCAGCCGTTGACCGCATTGTGCCACCCGCAGAAGCCGCCAACGATGATCCACTTGAAGTCACTGTTGAAAGCTTTAGCGAGTGGATTGTTGACGAGCAGCAGTTTAAAGGTGAAATTCCCGACATTTCTGGCATGGAGAAAACCGATAACCTAATGGCCTTCGTTGAGCGTAAGTTGTTTACTCTCAATACTGGTCACTGCATCACGGCTTATTTAGGTTGCTTGAAAGGCCACCAAACCATACGTCAGGCTATTGAAGACCCAGAAATTAGAGCGGATGTAAAACAAGCAATGTTCGAAAGTGGTGAAGTCCTGATTCGTCGCTATGGCTTTGATCGCGAATTACACATCGCTTATATCGAAAAAATTCTAAGTCGATTCGCTAATCCATATTTGGTTGATGAAGTCGACCGCGTTGGCCGCCAACCAATTCGCAAATTAGGTGCAAATGATAGATTAGTGAAGCCATTACTAGGTACAATTGAGTATGGCACTGAAAATCAAACGCTTTTAAAGGGTATCGCCGCAGCTCTCAAGTATAAGAGTGAGGATGATCCGCAAGCAGTTGAGCTACAAACCTCTTTGCAAGAACATGGCATTCGCCACACGCTAGCAAGGTACACAGGTTTGGATGAAAACAGCGAAGAAGTTGCGCAAATCGAATCCTTTTTCGCAGCACTATAACAACAAATACGGGGAGGAGAGCTCTCCTCCTCTATCAACAAAAAGTTTTAGTTCAGTATATGGCAGACAAAATTAATGAAACCGACATTATAGAGCGATTAAATAGCGCCCCATCGGTACGCGGCTTTTTTATTGCTGCCGTTGACGTATTTAATGACTCAATTGATGCACTAATGCAAAGAATCTTTCAGAAAGATAACTTTGCGGTGCAGTCGGTTGTTGGTCCGTTGCTCCATGACTCCGGTCCATTAGGCGATTTATCTGTCCGTTTGAAGTTACTGTTTGGCTTAGGTGTTCTACCTAATGATGTCTATCACGACATAGAAGACATCATCAAAATTAAAAATGAACTTAACAGTGACGCTGCTGATTATCAGTTCACTGACCCTAACGTTTTACAACCAATCAAAAAGCTCAACTTGGTTAAAAAAATGGGCATGGTACAGCTTGAAGTCGCCGAACCTGATGACGACATAGATCTTGATTTCTACCAGCTACAGCTTCAACGTCAACAACAGATCATAAAATCAGGGCTCTCACTGGCAATTGTCGAGATATGTAATGAACTCGGCAAAGAGAGCCCATTCTAATAACAACGACGACTACCCCTTGTCAGCCTCCTATTGACTTACAACAGGAGACATCATGTTAAAAGCGGTTCTTTTCGATATGGATGGGCTTATCTTTGATACCGAGTCCATCTACAAACTGAGCTGGCAGTATGCCGCTAGTGAACAAAATCTCGACTTAAGCGACGACTTCTATCAGCAATTCATCGGTGTTCAAGACCCTGAATGCGAACGGATTCTCGCGGAATACTTTCAAGATGCACTCGATCTATCTCGCTATAAACAGGCTCGTGACGCCCATTTTCATCGCTTAAGATCCAATGGCATCGCTTTCAAACCCGGTTTTGACCAACTATTCCAAGACATTAAGCGACGTGGACTCGCAACAGCCATTGTCACCTCCTCACACCTTGCTGAGGTCAAATACAATTTCACCACCAGCGACTACTTGCTTCAATTTGATTTAGTCATCACAGCAGAAGATGTAGAGCGCGGTAAACCTTGTCCTGACTGCTACCAAATGGCTTACACTCGTCTCGGCTTCAAAGCTGAAGAATGCTTAGTTTTAGAAGATTCAAATAACGGAGTCAAAGCGGCATTGGCAGCGGGTTGTCCTGTGGTCATGGTGCCAGATCTGTTACCACCCCAGACAGAAATCATCGATAAGATAACCGTAGTAGAGAGCTTGGAACAACTCATCCCGTTGCTTGATTCATTTTAATCTTCACCAATAACAAAAAGCCGAGGCACATTGCCTCGGCTTAATATCGTTATTTAGACTCTTACTCTACCGTGACCGCTTTCGCTAAGTTACGTGGTTGGTCAACATCAGTCCCTTTAATCAAGGCAACGTAGTAAGACAGTAGTTGCATCGGGATGGTGTAGTAAATCGGTGCCGTGATCTCGCTAACGTGCGGCATAGTGATGATCTTCATTGTCTCATCAGCTTCAAAGCCAGCATCTGCATCGGCGAACACGTACAGTAAACCGCCACGTGCACGAACTTCTTCAACGTTCGATTTTAGCTTCTCTAATAACTCGTTACTTGGCGCGACCACAACAACTGGCATATCTGCATCAATCAGTGCCAGTGGGCCATGCTTTAGTTCACCAGCGGCGTAGGCTTCAGCGTGGATGTAAGAGATCTCTTTTAGTTTGAGCGAGGCTTCCATCGCGATTGGATAAAACTCACCACGACCTAAGAACAATGTATGGTGCTTGTCAGCAAAATCTGTCGCCAACTCTTCAATGTCTTTCTCAAAAGAGAGAGCAGCGTTGATTTGCTTAGGTAGTGCATGCAGCGCTTCAACAATCTCTTGCTCTTTTTCTTTGCTGATACGGTTTTGTTGTTTACCTAATGCAGTCACTAACATCAGCAAAGCTGAAAGCTGAGTGGTAAAGGCTTTGGTTGACGCCACGCCAATTTCTACGCCAGCACGTGTCATAAAGGCAAAATCAGACTCACGAACCAGCGAAGAGCCAGCAACGTTACAGATAGTCATTGCAGCCATATAGCCTTTCTCTTTGGCTAGGCGCAAAGCTGCCAAGGTATCAGCCGTTTCACCCGATTGAGAAAGCGTGATTAACAGGCTGTTAGGACGCGTCACAAATTTGCGGTAACGGAACTCAGAAGCAATTTCTACGTCGCAGCTTACGCCAGCAAGATCTTCAAACCAATAACGAGCGGTCATACCTGCATTGTAAGAAGTACCACAAGCAACGATTTGTACATGCTCGACTTTGCTTAGGATTTCCGCCGCGTTAACACCAATGGCTTCGGTTACTACAGAGTCTGATGTAATACGGCCTTCCATGGTGTTGATCAGTGCCGTTGGCTGCTCATAAATCTCTTTTTGCATAAAGTGGCGGTACTGGCCTTTGTCACCCGCATCATGTTCAGCGTTAGACTCGGTAATCTCACGTTCTACGCGCTCGCCTGAAGCATCAAATACAGTTACTTCGCGGCGAGTGATTTCTGCAACGTCACCTTCTTCTAGATACATAAAGCGGCGAGTCACATTAAGCAGAGCAAGCTGGTCAGAGGCAAGGAAGTTCTCACCAACACCAAAACCAATCACGATTGGGCTACCTGAACGAGCAACGACAATACGCGAAGGATCTTTACGATCCAGAGCCACTGTGCCGTAGGCACCTTCAAGTTGCTTTGCGGTCTTTTGTACTGCTTCTAACAGTGTTTCTGAGCTACGCAGCTCCCACTCAACCATATGAGCGATCACTTCAGTATCCGTTTGAGATTCAAAAACGTAACCGCGAGACTTAAGTAGCTCACGTAGTTCTTCGTGGTTTTCAATAATGCCGTTGTGCACCACTGCGATGTCGCCTGACATATGTGGGTGGGCATTCGCCTCAGAAGGTTCACCATGAGTAGCCCAGCGAGTGTGAGCAATACCTGTTCCGCCGACAACTTGTGCCGAATCTACCGCGTCTGCTAGCTCTTGCACTTTACCAAGGCGACGAACGCGAGTTAGGTTTGACTCTCCATCAACAATCGCCACACCCGCAGAATCATAACCGCGGTATTCAAGGCGACGTAATCCTTCTACTAAAATTTCAGCGACATCTCGTTGTGCAACTGCACCGACGATTCCACACATATTCAACTCCAATTTGTTGATTCCGATAGGCAGCAAGCAAAGGCCAGATTCGGAGAAGTAAGATTAAAAAATTTGTTTAACGTTATGCACAAAGCACTTTGACGCCATGAGATTCAATTTTTGTTTTTAACTCTGGGTCTAAGTCTTTGTTGGTAATTAAGATATCGATGGCATCCCAAGCTAACTCTAAGTTAGGGATCTTTCTGCCGATCTTTTCCGACTCGACCATGACGATGACCTCACGAGACACCTCAGCCATCACTTTACTTAGGCCAACGAGCTCATTGAAGGTGGTGGTTCCGCGCTCAAGATCGACACCATCTGCGCCAATGAATAACTGGTCGAAGTCATATGAGCGTAGAACAGATTCTGCAACTTGACCTTGAAACGACTCGGAGTGTGCATCCCAAGTTCCGCCTGTCATCAATAGAGTCGGTTCGCTTTCAAGCTCATTCAGCGCGTTAGCGACATTAAGAGAATTAGTCATCACAACCAAACCGCGCATACCATCGAGCATTTTGATCAGAGCGCCAGTTGTACTGCCACTGTCGATCACAATACGGTTATGCTCGCGGATCAGCTTAACCGCCGCCTCCGCCAATTCGTTCTTTCGAATCGAAACATTTTCGTTCATTTCATCGCTTACCACTTCTTTCGGTAAGGCAATCGCACCACCATAGCGACGAAGAAGCTGACCATTTTTTTCTAGTGAAGCGAGATCCTTTCTAATCGTCACTTCAGAGGTTTCAAACTGAACAGAGAGTGCTTCTACGCTGACCTCTCCTTTCTCATTAACTAGATTAGAAATAGCGTGTCTTCTTAGTTGAGTGTTTCGTTTCGACATTTAATTCATATATTCAAGTTTCGAACTGAAAGGAATTATAGTCAAGTCGAAACATTTATGTCCATTTATTTCGATCCAAAAAATTAATATTTAGCGCAAAAACCTTGTCCTAAGACAATTGTTAAGCAGTGATATTGAAATCATTAGGTGGTAGAATTCGCACCCTAAAAGAAAAAAAATTACAGAATTGACCGTTATTTTTTTGCAATCTAGCCACTATATCCTAGTGTTGTCACAAAATTACGGCGTTGAACGGCATTAAGTTGGTCATAAAATGACTAAACTATGTGAAAGACTTTCAGTTCTGGAGCCAACTAGATGTAATGCTGTCATGAAGAGTTGGCAGGCACAAAATGCCTATTCGACAGCCTTGGTTTCAGACCAATAACCGACTTTCAAATTGTAACTATTATCGACCGGAGAGTATCTTCCATGAAAAAGACCAAAATCGTATGTACGATTGGCCCTAAAACTGAATCTGTAGAGAAGTTAACTGAACTAGTAAATGCAGGCATGAATGTAATGCGCCTGAACTTCTCTCACGGTGACTACGAAGAGCACGGCACTCGTATCGCGAACTTCCGCAAAGTAATGGAAGAGTCTGGTAAGCAGCTTGCTATCCTTCTAGATACTAAAGGCCCAGAAATCCGTACTATCAAACTAGAAAACGGCGATGACGTTGATCTAGTAGCTGGTCAAGAGTTCACTTTCACAACTGATATCTCAGTTGTAGGTAACAAAGATAAAGTAGCAGTGACTTACGCTGGTTTCGCAGCAGACCTAAACGTTGGTAACACTATCCTAGTAGACGACGGTCTAATCGAAATGGAAGTACTTGCTACTTCTGAAACTGAAGTTAAGTGTAAAGTTCTTAACAACGGTGCACTAGGTGAAAACAAAGGTGTTAACCTTCCTGGCGTTTCTGTAAACCTACCTGCACTATCTGAAAAAGATAAGAACGACCTTAAATTCGGTTGTGAGCAAGGCGTTGACTTCGTAGCTGCTTCTTTCATCCGTAAAGCTTCTGACGTTCAAGAAATCCGTGAAGTACTTGCTGCAAACGGCGGCGAGAACATCCACATCATCTCTAAGATCGAAAACCAAGAAGGTGTTGATAACTTCGACGAGATCCTAGAGCTTTCTGACGGCATCATGGTTGCTCGTGGTGACCTAGGTGTTGAAATCCCAGCTGAAGAAGTAATCTTCGCTCAGAAAATGATGATCGAGAAGTGTAACCGTGCACGTAAGATGGTTATTACTGCAACTCAAATGCTTGATTCTATGATCAACAACCCACGTCCTACTCGTGCGGAAGCAGGCGACGTTGCTAACGCTGTAATGGACGGTACTGACGCAGTAATGCTTTCTGGTGAAACAGCTAAAGGTAAGTATCCAGTTGAAGCGGTAACTATCATGGCTCAAATCGCGAACCGTACTGATTCAGCTCTAAAAGCTGAGCTTGGTTCTCGCCTAGACAGCCCACGTCTACGCATCACTGAAGCAGTATGTAAAGGCGCAGTAGATACAGCTGAGAAACTAGCGGCTCCACTTATCGTTGTTGCAACTGAAGGCGGTAAATCTGCACGTTCAGTACGTAAGTACTTCCCAACTGCAAACATCCTAGCACTAACGACTAACACTAAGACTGCTGCACAGCTAGTTCTAACTAAAGGTGTTACTCCAGTTGTAGTTGACTCTATCGAGAACACAGACGCGTTCTACGTAGCAGGTAAAGAACTTGCTCTAGAATCTGGCCTAGGTAACAAAGGCGACATCGTTGTTATGGTATCTGGTGCACTTGTGGCTTCTGGTACAACAAACACTGCATCTGTACACGTTCTATAATAAAACGCATACAATTGCACATTCTATTAAAGAGGGCTTATGCCCTCTTTTTTTATATATTTTTCTTGCCCACCCATTCCGTACGCTGTATTATCAACCAAAATTCAGTACCACATACCGTTTAATAATTATTAGTGGTGTCTTAGCAGTAGTGTAAGTAGTGAGGAATACATCGTGTCTAGCCCGACGTTAACAGACAAAGTCGCTAAAATGATTGTGCAAGATATTTTGAATGGGCAACTTCAACCAGATGAGAAACTGGTGGTTGCAGAGCTTAAACAGAGATACGACGTCGGTGCCTCTCCTATCAGAGAAGCACTGGTACAACTTTCTTGGAGCAAGTATGTCAGCTTACAACCGCAAAAAGGTTGTTGGGTTGCGCCTGTCTCTATTGATGAACTGAACGATCTCTATGAAAGCTTACGCTTTATCTCTTCCATTCTCCTCAAGCAAGCGATTGAAACTGGCGATGAAGGCTGGGAGTTAGAAGTACTGACTTCATTTCATAAATTGTCGCGCGTACAACACGCTAAAGAGGGCTTTGATTGGCAAGAGTGGGAAGAGCGTCAGCATCAGTTCCATATTTCCCTGCTAGAGGGGGCGCGTTCGAAAAACATGCTTGGTTTCTTCAGCGATCTCATCACTCAAATTAAACGTTATCGCTACTACGCAATCGTTAACGGTTTAGACTATGGCAGATCTTGTCTAGATGACTACGAGCAAATTATGAAGCTGGTATTAGCCAAGGATGGAGAAAAAGCCGCTGAGACACTAGATAATCACTTAGACCAGAATCGACAAAAAATCCAAGCCATTATTGATGAACAAGCCGTCGCTGCGTAACGAAGCTAAACAACAATCGAGCCTATAGGCTCGATTTTTATGCCACCTCTTCGGAGCTAAAACAGACCGACACTCGATTGCGACCGGAAGACTTTGAGTCGTACAACGCAATATCGGCGCACTTATAGCAACGTGTGCTATCAGCAATAAAATCGGTCACACCAATACTAACCGTCACTGGTATATTAACTGCTAAATCGATCGCTATACGTAAGCGCTCCAATGCAAGTTCGGCTTCTGTTATCGATGTATGCGGCATAATAATCGCAAATTCCTCACCACCAATTCGAGCCACAAAATCCGTCTCGCGTAAAGCAACTTCAAGCATCTTAGCCACGTTGGTGATCACGCGATCTCCTTCATCATGACCAAGTTCATCATTGATGCGTTTAAAAAAGTCGATATCAAGTAAAGCTAAACAGGCATTCGAGGTTGATGGATAGCGCTCAATAAGACGGGCATAACGACGCAGCTCTAACTCAAACTTACGGCGATTCCACAGCTGAGTGAGCTCATCTCTTTCGCTTAAAATACGCAGGCGCTCTTCCAGTTCCTTGCGATCACTAATGTCGACAATTGAAGTAATGTAATAGCTAACCCGACCTGATTTTGCCAACACACTTTGGACCCTGAGCAAAGCAGTGACAACTCGCTCATCACCTGTTCTGTGAATGCTAATTTCACCTTCCCATAGCTGTTGGTGGGCCACTTGCTCAAAAATCTCTAGCGATAGCTCAATTTGTTCCTCGCCAAGTAATTGCTTAATGATATTACGTGATTGAATATCACGATGTGCAAGTCCGGTGAGCGCACAAAATTGGTCATTAACCATAATCGCACGGTGATTACGATCGGAGATAATCACCGCAGACATACCACTTAGTGCTGCACGGGCTAATTGACTCTCAATACTGCGCTTACGGTAGTGAACCACAAGCAAGGTGCCTGGAATCACAAACGCAAGCATTAAGACAAACACCAAAGTCGCCTCTTGCATCAAGGCTTCACTTTCATGCTTAGTTATCGTCGCTAGTTCAGGCCCTTCAAGCTCAATCACCAGATACAAGGTCTGCTGAGGCGAAAGGTAAATCTGATTGAAGACAATCAGTCCCCCACTCTCCATCAGGTAACCTGACTTATTGTGCTGCATCATCTGCCAGGTTACAGGGAAAGTGCGCGCAAAATTATGCTCATTACGCTCTTTGACCAGGTGACCATATAACTCGCTTAGGCTTGCACCTGCTAAATAAAACCCCTGTTCACCAATGAGCTCAGGGCTAAATCGCTCATCGGGTGAGTAATTTAACCGAGATGAAAGGTAGCGAACATCAATATTGAGGACCAAGTATCCAGCGCGGCTTCCGGCAACATAAACGGGCGTAAGCAAGCGTAATGCAGGCTGATAAGGCTCGACAAGTTTGCCATGTTCGTATTCTAGATCGATTCCCCATACGCCAATATCATTCTCATTCAGAGTTTGGGCATACTGGTAATAATCTCGTTGTGACTTATCTTGAAGATTTATATCGCTCTCTACCTCAGCGTCACCATTGGTGTAGTTAAGGCGAATCTTCTCCATTCCGTTGACGTCTAAAAAACGAATCTGGGTATACCACTTTTGATTGCTCGCAACCGAAGACCAAACCTCTTCAACAACGGCTTTATTTGTTTGCGTCGGCTCAAGCACATACTCATAAAGGTTACGACTGTGTGAAAGCAACTCAATAATTGAGATAAACTGGCTACGAACGCTTTGATATTCACGCTCACTGTAGGCGAGCTGATGAATCGCCAACTCAGCATTTTGAGCTATGATATCTTTTTCAAGTTGTTGATGTTTATTGAAATAGTAAATAGTGACAAGTGAAAAGAAGATCAGCGTAGTGATGAACAGATATGAGAATATGGATTTACGCTGCATTAGGTGAAAAAGGCTCGGGTCGATGTGGCTGAGCAGTATATCATTTAATCGAAATAGGATTAAAGCCCCTACCGAAAGAAGTAGAATAGGGGCGGCTTGATCAGTAATGAAATCGTTTGTCTGATCAGTCGATCTTATAAATCACATCAACGCTATCGCGGATAACAATGGTAGAGTCTTGGTAACTATTCGATTCTGAACGCGCATCCATAGCCATAGAGCGCATCAAAACAGGTTGGTGACCAGACATTTTATAATCAATACGCCAAACACCGTTGAGATCTTTACCAAAGCCCTCTGCGAGCGACTCAGCCTTGCTGTTGGCATCTTTGATGGCTGCCATTCGTGCCTGCTGTTGATACTTAGCTTGGTCTTTGACTTTTAGTTGAATGTTATCAACTTGATTAATCCCTGAGTTTAAGGCCAGATCTAAGTATTGATTTAAGTCGGCTAAGTCTTCGACCGTCACTGTGATACTGCGTGAAGCTCGGTAACCAACCAGCTCTGGCTTACCGTCTTTAGGATAATGATATTGAGGCGTTATATAGAGGTTTGAACTAGTCACATCCTGCTTCTCTACGCCTTCTTTGTTTAATGCATCGAGAAATGTACGGACAACTTTATCAACCGACTGCTTTGCTTGCTCTGCCGTCATGGTTGACTCTACAACCTTAACCGAGAACTGCGCCATATCTGGCTTGGCGATCACTTCACCATAACCTGTTGTTGATAAATGTGGAAAATCGGGACTATTGGCCAACACGCCAAAACTGCTTAAAGACAGCGATAAAGCTGCAACAACTGAAGAGATAGCTTTCATACTCAATTACCATATGCCATTAACTCAATACATCATAGGCATGGAATAAAAAGACACCAAGATATCGCCATCAGTTCTGACAGAGAATTAACTGAGCATTTACGTGGCTACATATCGGCTATTTCGGCAGTAAATCCTCTGTGTATTCGACAATCGCCTGCGTCACCTGTTTTAGCAGACCAGTTTCAAGTTGCCAATGATGCCAGTAAATACGAAAACTCATAAAAAAGCCCGGCATCAAATCCACTAACTTTCCGGAGGCAAGTTCCTGTTCTATTTGCAGCTTAGGGATCAAACAGTAAGCACAGCCCATCAAAGCTAAGTTTACAAATGCCTCTGAGCTTGCGACATGATGATGCGGCACAGAGTTAGGGGATATATTGAAATGCTGCTTAAGAAAGTCACGATGCAATTCATCATGTTGATCGTAAGAGACGGCAGGTGCTTGTTTTAGCCCTTCTCGCGTGACGCCTGCTGGAAAATACTCCTGAGCAAACTCTGGGCTTGCCACACACACATAATCCATCCGACCAATGTATTTCGCCTCGCAGCCGACCATAGCTTTGGGCTCCATGCTTAAAGCGCCCAAGACTTCGCCATTTTTCAATTTATCTAACGTTCTCGCTTCACCATAAACCTCAAGTTCAAACTGAACCCGGCGTGACTTCATAATTGGCGCTAAAGCGGGCAGCAGCCATGTCGCTAAGCTGTCTGCATTAGTCGCAATCGCTGCGGTTTGTAAGCGCTCAGCCGTCTCATTATCTAGCTCTGGTATCAATTCAGATTCAAGCAGCTGAACTTGTTGGTAGAGCGCAAGAAGCTTTTGCCCAATAGGGGTAGGTCGTGGTGGTTGCTCGCGCACTAAAACGGGTTGAGCTAGAAACTTTTCTAGCTGTTTTAGTCGTTGCGATACTGCCGATTGAGAGACAAACAATGCTTCAGCGGCACGCTCAAAATTCCCACTACTGATCACCGCCTCTAGAGCCTCTATCCATCGATAATCCAAGCCACGCATCTTTTATTCCTCTCAATGCTCACTTCATTAGAATCTCTAATATAGTATAAAAATTATTAAATATACTTATTTTGACAGTTTACTTATCTTCTCGCCATATCAGTTAATTTGTTGGAGAGAAAGCCATGAACTTTTGGCTATTACTACAAGGCTTTGGCCTAGGCGCAAGCATGATCATCCCTATTGGCGCTCAAAACGCGTATGTGCTCAATCAAGGTATTAAGCGCCATCACCACCTTACAACCGCGACGATCTGCAGTGTGCTTGATATTGTTTTTATTTCTTTGGGGATCTTCGGCGGTGGCGCTCTGCTATCACAAAATGAAACCTTGCTCATGTTGGTCACTATCGGCGGCATTGCTTTTCTTGCAGTGTATGGCTCATTATCACTCAAAAGCGCATTTACACCTCAAGAGGAAGAAACTCAGCTCAATCAAACGCTAAGAGGCAAGCGTGCTGTCATTCTAGGCGCGCTAGCAGTGACGGTACTTAACCCTCACCTCTACCTTGATACAGTGGTGATTCTCGGTTCAATAGGCGGCCAATTTGAGGGCCAAGATCGTATTGCGTTTGCCATCGGCACCATGATGGCTTCACTGGTGTGGTTCTTCTCTCTTTCAATTGGTGCGGCCAAACTCGGTCCCACTTTGTCACAACCGCGAGTTAAGCAAGGTATTGATATTGTGGTTGCGATTATGATGTACGTGATTGCCGCCTTGTTGGCAAAAGAGTTATTCAATCAGTTAATGTAGGTGAGATATGAACAAGCTGGATGCTATTTATCAGTTCAACAAACAGCTCTTAGAGCAATTGAATGTTGATTATCAAGAGTGGCTACACGAGCCTATATTAGATTTTGCCACCGACGAGAGGGTAGCAGAGCAATTAGGTTGGACAGGCACTCATAGTAAAAGCCTGTTTCTCAAGCTAAAAGGCTCTGGCTATGCGTTGCTTCTCACCGACAAAGATAGTCGTTTAGACACTAAGGGGATTAAAGCCCTAACCGGGAAGCGACCTTCGATAGTCAGCAATGAGGAAATGATTGAGCAGATTGGTTGCGTACCGGGAGCGGTGTGCCCTTTCGGTCTGCCTACTGAAGTAGAAATTATTGTGGATAGCAAACTGTATCAACACAATGAAATCTTATATACACCGGGTAAACCAGAGGTGACCTTTGGCATCCCAGCCAACCAATTAAAAACCGTCTTAAGCTCGCTAGAAAATAAAGTGCTAGAAATGTAAAAAGCGAGGCAGTTTGCCTCGCTTTGTTCAATCTACGCTTAGAGATTATGCGTCCACTTTGTTCATATGAACATCCATTTGTGGGAATGGAATCTCGATACCTTCTTTATCTAAGCCTTCTTTGATCGCTTGCATCAAATCGAAGTAGACATTCCAGTAGTCGGCGGTTTTAACCCAAGGACGCACGACAAAGTTAACTGAAGAGTCAGCTAGTGTATGCACGCCAACCTGTACACCAGGCTCTTTAAGAATGCGCTCATCTGATTCACAAATCTTTGTCAGTAGCTCTTTGGTCTTCTGTAGATCTGCGCTGTAAGAAACACCAATCATCAGATCAATTCGGCGTGTTTCATGGCGTGAGTAGTTAGTGATTGGGCTACCAATTACACTACCATTCGGCACTACGACCATTTTGTTGTCTGGCGTAGTTAGCACGGTTTGGAAAATCTGGATTGAATCTACCGAGCCTGCCACACCACCAATTTCCACGTAGTCACCCGACTTAAATGGACGGAAAGCAACAATAAGCACACCAGCAGCAAAGTTAGAAAGTGAGCCCTGTAGAGCTAAACCTACGGCTAAGCCAGCCGCACCGATAACAGCAACCACAGACGCTGTTTGCACACCTAAACGACCTAGTGCCGCGATCAGTACAATAACAAATAGAAGGTAACGAACCAAGCCATGGATAAACTCAACAACCGCCTTATCCATCTTCTTCTTGTTTAAAACTTTAGCCACACTATTGGCGACCATTTTAACTATGATGTTACCGATAAATAAGATCAGAACAGCGGAAATAATGTTCACGCCATACTGCACCAAAAGATCGGAATTGTTAGTCAACCACTGCTCGGCATGACCTAAACCATCAACTAAAGGAGTTTCAATCCCTGCTGATTCACCTGCCATAATTTCTATCCTCTCAATTAAATGATTCTATGAACCAAACTGCTTTAAATTACCAATCAGAAACAACATCCCTATACATTCACTGAAGCAATGTCAGCTTTTTGGCACGATATCTCATTTTTGACTATTCGCAAAGCTATGTTTATGCAAATATAGCAAAAACAAAAGCTTATCAGAATTCTCTGATATCGGCATATTACAGGTTACGCAACAAATCTCTGTTGTGCCATAGTTTTAATGCTTCACTTGGTTAGCACTTGGTTAGCACTTGGTTAGCACTTGGTTAGCACTTGGTTAGCGTGAGTAAATGACAAATATAAAAAAACCCGCTCAGGGAGCGGGTTTTTATTTAACTTAGTAAAGACGAATTATAGTACGTCTACTGCGTTAAGGTCAGCGAATGCTTTCTCAAGACGAGTAACCATAGAAGCTTGACCAGCACGTAGCCATACGCGTGGATCGTAGTACTTCTTGTTTGGCGCGTCTTCGCCAGTTGGGTTACCGATTTGACCTTGTAGGTAGTCACGGTTGTCAGCTTCGTACTGACGGATACCATCCCAAGTTGCCCACTGTGTATCAGTATCGATGTTCATTTTGATAACACCGTAGCCGATAGACTCTTGGATTTCTGCTTCAGTAGAACCAGAACCACCGTGGAATACGAAGTTTAGAGCGTTAGGTGCAATACCGAACTTCTCTGCACAGTATGCTTGAGAGTCACGTAGGATAGTTGGAGTTAGTACAACGTTACCTGGCTTGTATACGCCGTGTACGTTACCGAAAGATGCTGCGATAGTGAAACGGTGTGAAACAGCGTTTAGCTTCTCGTATGCGTAAGCAACGTCTTCTGGAGAAGTGTATAGCTCAGATGCGTCCATGTGAGAGTTATCTACGCCGTCTTCTTCACCACCAGTACAACCAAGTTCGATCTCGATTGTCATGTTCATTTTAGCCATGCGCTCTAGGTACTTAGCACATGTTTCGATGTTCTCTTCTAGAGACTCTTCAGAAAGGTCTAGCATGTGAGAAGAGAATAGAGGCTTACCAGTTTGAGCGAAGAACTCTTCACCAGCGTCTAGTAGACCGTCGATCCATGGAAGAAGTTTCTTAGCAGCGTGGTCAGTGTGTAGGATAACTGGCACACCGTAAGCTTCAGCAACAGCGTGAACGTATTTAGCACCCGCTACAGCACCAAGGATTTGAGCACCTTGACCTTCAAGTTTAACGCCTTTACCAGCGAAGAAAGCTGCACCGCCGTTAGAGAACTGAACAACAACAGGAGATTTAACTTTCGCTGCTGCTTCTAGTACTGCGTTTACAGAGTCAGTACCAACAACGTTTACTGCTGGAAGTGCAAATTTGTTCTCTTTTGCTACTTCAAATACTTTCTGTACGTCGTCGCCAGAGATAACACCTGGTTTTACGAAATCGAAGATCTTAGACATGGATTTAATCCTATTTATCTGTCGTTTTAAAAATAAAACTTGTTAAGTTTAAATTCTTGCAAACGTTTGCTCACAACTCGCGCTATTCTAGCAAAAAAGTGTGATGTGCAGCAAACAAGAAAGCGGGAGAGTCACTCCCCCGCTTTCGTTTAATTACTTAGCGCGCTCTTCAAGCATCGCAACCGCTGGTAGTACTTTACCTTCAACAAACTCAAGGAATGCACCGCCACCAGTAGAGATGTAAGAAACGTCAGCTTTAATACCAAACTTGTCGATAGCCGCTAGCGTATCACCACCACCTGCTACAGAGAAACCTGCAGACTGAGCGATTGCTTCAGAGATACCTTTAGTACCCGCTTCGAAGTTCTTGAATTCGAACACGCCTACAGGACCGTTCCAAAGGATAGTTTTCGCGTTGCCGATGATTTCAGCTAGAGCCGCTGTTGACTCTGGACCTAGGTCGAAGATCATATCGTCGTCAGCCACTTCAGAAACGTGCTTAATTTCAGCTTCTGCGTTCTCATCAAATGCTTTCGCACATGCAACGTCAGTTGCTACTGGGATTGAACACTCTTTCATTAGCTTTTGCGCTGTTTCAACTAGGTCAGCTTCGTATAGAGACTTACCTACGTTGTGGCCATCAGCTGCGATGAATGTGTTTGCGATACCACCACCAACAACAAGTTGGTCAGCAACTTTAGATAGAGATTCTAGAACTGTTAGCTTAGTAGAAACTTTAGAACCACCTACGATAGCAACAAGTGGACGCTCTGGGTTGTCCATTGCTTTGCCTAGTGCTTCCAGTTCAGCAGCAAGTAGAGGACCCGCACACGCAACAGGTGCGTTCATGCCAACACCATGAGTAGATGCTTGAGCACGGTGAGCAGTACCGAATGCATCCATTACGAAGATGTCACACAATGCAGCGTATTTCTTAGATAGTTCTTCTTCGTTCTTCTTCTCGCCTTTGTTAAAGCGAACGTTTTCAAGAACAACTAGCTCACCAGTGTTTAGCTCTAGGCCATCTAGGTAATCTTTTGCTAGTTTAACTTCGCAATCTAGAGCATCGTTTAGGTAGTTAACAACAGGTTGTAGAGAGAACTCTTCTGCGTATTCACCTTCAGTAGGACGACCTAGGTGAGAAGTAACCATAACTTTCGCGCCTGCTTCTAGACAGTGCTTGATTGTTGGTAGAGACGCTAGAATACGTGCATCAGAAGTCACTTTGCCTTCTTTTACTGGTACGTTTAGGTCCGCACGGATAAATACACGTTTACCTGCTAGGTCCAGGTCAGTCATCTTGATTACAGACATGTTGTGTCCTCTCAAATTTTCAATAAGTAAAGTTTTCAGTAGCCCGGCAACCCTGCCAGACCTATTAATTCTTCAAACGCTGTTGGTATAGTGGAGATGCTCAATATTTATTTCAAGGGTTAAAATAAACATTTCTCCCAGCTTCTGCTTTACAACTTACTCAGCAGATTGCATTGCGAGCGCTGTATCCAACATACGGTTCGCAAAGCCCCATTCGTTATCACACCAAACGAGCATTTTTACTAAGTGCCCATTACTCACTCGAGTCTGTGTACCATCGACAATCGCACTATGGGGATCATGATTAAAGTCGATCGAAACGAGCGGCGCTTCAGTATAGTCAACAATGCCCTGTAATGTACACTGAGATGCGTTAACAATGGTTTGATTTACGTCATTAACTTTCACATTTGTATTAATTGTGACACTTAAATCCATCGCTGTGACGTTTACTGTCGGTACTCTTACAGAAATTGCTTCAAATTTGTTGGAAAATTTCGGGAAGATTCTTTCAATCCCTTTATGCAACTTAGTGTCCACAGGAATGATCGATTGGCTCGCTGCACGGGTACGTCTTAAATCTGAATGGTAGGCATCTATGACTTGCTGATCATTCATGGAAGAATGGATAGTAGTGATTGTGCCAGACTCAATCTCAAATGCATCATCCAACGCTTTAATGATGGGAACAATACAGTTGGTGGTACAGGAACCATTCGAAACTACATTATGCTCCGCTCTGAGCGTCTCATGATTGACGCCATAGATAATAGTGTTATCTAGATCGTTAGCCCCTGGGTGTGAAAACAAGACTTTCTTGGCTCCTGCTTTGATGTGTTCCTGGCCATCAGCTTGAGTGCCAAATACACCTGTGCAGTCGAGAACTAAATCCACTTCGAGATCACGCCAAGGCAGTAGCTCAATATCATTAAGATGAAGGATACGGACGGAATCAAACTCACCAGTGCCTTGATGAGGAGTATCATGGTGGATATAGATGTGCTCTTGATCGTTGGTCACTTTTCTACCAAAACGACCATGACTAGTATCATATTGAAGTAGATGGGCCATCGCATCCGGTTGCGCCAGTTCATTCACCGCCACTACCTTTATTTGTTGGTTTTTGCCACTTTCATATACCGCTCGCAAAACATTACGGCCAATACGTCCAAACCCGTTGATCGCAACTTTCAGCATAACTCCATCGCCCTACATCATTTTCGTGTCACAAATACTACCCGATAGTAGGCCAAAGCGCATTAAGTTAGTGATGTGTGCCGAACAATTGAAACTGTATAACTTGATTAATAAGCCAGCAATATAGATAGTCACTGTGTGAGGTTGTTTTCCTTATGGCTGTTTCTTATCTAGTTTCATCAACCAAAGGAAATGACTATGTCTGGGTACCCAGCCACTCACTTTTGTAAACAGTGCGAACAAGAAACACCCCATAGTGAAATGCTTGTAAGAAAGACCAGCAGCTACGACACGGATACTTCTTTGTTAGGTAGAGTCAAACTGATGGCTCATGCCTTTATTAATGGTGGTCACTACTATGACATGGACAGATATGTCACGTGTAAAATCTGCGGCCACAAAGAGAAGGATAATTGGGGTAACGAGTTTGAGTAGTCGCTACTTATTCTCAGATTGAACGCATAAAAAACCGAGCCACTAGGCTCGGTTTTCATTGTCCAGCTACTCAAATTATTGGAGCTGCAATTACGCTGCAGCTTCAACTATCAAGAGCATACTAAGCAAGAAGCTCTTTTGCTGTTTTTACTACGTTTTCCGTAGTGAAACCGAACATCTTGAACAATTCACCTGCTGGCGCAGATTCACCGAATGTAGTCATACCGATGATCTTGCCACCAAAGCCAACATACTTGTACCAGAAGTCAGCGATGCCAGCTTCAACAGCGATACGAGCCGTTACGTCAGATGGAAGTACAGCTTCACGGTACTCAGCGTCTTGCTTGTCGAATGCGTCAGTTGCAGGCATAGATACTACGCGTACCTTCTTGCCTTCAGCTGTAAGTTCAGCAGCCGCGTTAACCGCTAATTCAACTTCAGAACCAGTTGCGATAAGGATTAGCTCTGGCTTGCCTTCACAATCTTTCAGGATGTAACCACCGCGAGCGATGTTTGCTACTTGCTCTTCGCTACGCTCTTGCTGTGCAAGGTTTTGACGGGAGAAGATTAGCGATGTTGGACCATCTTTGCGTTCGATAGCCAGTTTCCAAGCGACTGCAGACTCAACTTGGTCACATGGACGCCATGTGCTCATGTTTGGCGTTAGACGTAGAGAAGCCATTTGCTCAACCGGTTGGTGAGTTGGGCCATCTTCGCCAAGACCGATAGAGTCGTGCGTGTAAACTTGGATGTTCTGAACTTTCATCAGAGCAGCCATGCGCATTGCGTTACGAGCATATTCCATGAACATTAGGAAAGTTGCACCGTATGGTACGAAACCACCGTGCAGAGCGATACCGTTCATGATAGCTGTCATACCGAATTCACGTACACCGTAGTGGATGTAGTTACCAGACGCATCTTCAGCAGACACAGACTTAGAACCAGACCACATAGTTAGGTTAGAAGGCGCAAGGTCAGCAGAGCCGCCTAGGAATTCTGGTAGCATAGCACCAAACGCTTCTAGCGCATTTTGCGATGCTTTACGTGATGCGATGTTTGCAGGATTCGCTTGAAGGTCAGCAATGATTGCGTTTGCTTTCTCTTCCCACTGTGCTGGTAGTTCACCGTTTAGGCGACGCTTAAGCTCTGCTGCTTCTGCTGGGTATGCCGTTGCATAAGCATCGAACTTAGCATTCCAAGCTGCTTCTTTAGCTGCGCCTGCTTCTTTTGCATCCCACTCAGCATAAACGTCAGCAGGAATTTCAAAAGGACCGTACTCCCAACCAAGTTCTTTACGAGTCGCTGCGATTTCTTCAGCGCCTAGTGGTGCACCGTGACAGTCGTGTGAACCAGACTTGTTTGGTGAACCAAAGCCGATAATCGTTTTAGTACAGATTAGAGTTGGGCGTGGGTCAGATTTCGCTGCAACGATAGCCGCGTTGATCGCTTCTGGATCATGACCGTCTACTGCTGGGATTACGTGCCAGCCGTACGCTTCAAAACGCTTAGGCGTATCGTCAGAGAACCAACCTTCAACTTCACCATCGATTGAGATGCCGTTGTCATCCCAGAAAGCGATTAACTTACCAAGACCTAGCGTACCGGCTAGAGAACATGCTTCGTGAGAGATACCTTCCATTAGACAGCCGTCACCCATGAATGCATAAGTGAAGTGGTCAACGATGTCGTGGCCTTCTTTGTTGAACTGTGCTGCAAGTGTCTTCTCAGCTAGCGCCATACCAACAGCGTTAGTGATACCTTGACCTAGTGGACCCGTAGTTGTCTCGATACCTGGTGCGTAACCGTACTCTGGGTGACCTGGTGTCTTAGAGTGTAGTTGACGGAAGTTTTTCAGATCATCGATAGACAGCTCGTAACCAGCTAGGTGCAGTAGCGAGTAAATCAGCATTGAGCCGTGGCCGTTTGATAGTACGAAACGGTCGCGGTCAGCCCACTCTGGGTTAGCTGGGTTATGGTTTAGATGTGAGCGCCAAAGAACTTCAGCGATATCAGCCATACCCATAGGTGCGCCTGGGTGACCAGAGTTAGCTTGTTGAACACCATCCATGCTTAGAGCGCGGATTGCATTAGCGAGATGTTGACGAGAAGACATGTCAGCTCCTGAGTGCATTAAGCGAATCGAAATAAAATGGGCGATAATTCTCTCAAAGCGCCACCAGCACTGCAATCGTTTTCCAAGTCAAAAGCTCACAAATTTCCTAGCTTTCGCAGCAAATCGATAAAAGTTACTAATATTTCGTACAATTAAAGCAAACGATTGTCTTGTTAGGTTTTGAAAAAGAGCTTGTAATTCGAGCGATAAAAATTAGAATAGACGTCTAGATGTAGATACACCTACAGATATCAAGATTATTTATAAGTGTTCCACGATTGATAACGGAGCACTCTCTAAAATTAAAAGTGGAGCTCACATGGCTAAGCACCTGTTTACTTCTGAGTCTGTTTCAGAAGGTCATCCAGATAAAATCGCAGACCAAATCTCTGATGCAGTTCTAGACGCAATCATCGAGCAAGACCCAAAAGCACGTGTTGCGTGTGAAACTTACGTCAAAACCGGCATGGTGATGGTTGGTGGTGAAATCACGACATCAGCATGGGTCGATATTGAAGAGCTAACTCGCCAGACTGTTCGTGAAATTGGTTACGTTCACTCTGACATGGGTTTCGATGCTGACTCTTGTGCAGTTCTAAACACCATCGGCAAACAGTCTCCAGACATTAACCAAGGTGTTGATAAAGCTGACCCTAAAGAGCAAGGCGCTGGTGACCAAGGTATCATGTTCGGTTACGCGACTAACGAAACTGACATCCTAATGCCAGCTCCGATTACTTACTCTCATCTTCTTGTTCAAAAGCAAGCTGAAGTACGTAAAAACGGTACACTGCCATGGTTACGTCCTGACGCGAAGTCTCAGGTAACTTTCCAGTACGACCAAGGTAAGATCGTTGGTATTGATGCAGTTGTTCTTTCTACCCAGCACTGTGATTCAATCTCGACTCCTGACCTACGTGAAGCAGTAATGGAAGAGATCATCAAACCAGTACTGCCTTCTGAGTGGATCAACAAAGAGACAAACTTCTTCATTAACCCAACCGGCCGTTTCGTAATCGGTGGTCCTATGGGTGACTGTGGTCTAACAGGTCGTAAGATCATCGTTGATACCTATGGCGGCGCAGCTCGTCACGGTGGTGGTGCTTTCTCTGGTAAAGATCCATCAAAAGTAGACCGTTCTGCAGCATACGCAGCACGCTACGTTGCGAAAAACATCGTTGCTGCTGGCCTAGCGGATCGTTGTGAAATCCAACTTTCTTACGCAATCGGTGTTGCTGATCCAACATCTATCATGGTTGAAACCTTCGGCACTGAAAAAGTATCGCAAGACGTTATCGTTGAAGCTGTACGTCAAAACTTCGACCTACGCCCATACGGTCTACAAGAGATGCTGAACCTACTTCAGCCTATCTACAAGAAGACTGCGGCATACGGCCACTTCGGTCGCGAAGAGTTCCCATGGGAAGCGACAGATAAAGCCGCTCTTCTACGTGAGTTCGCTGGTCTGAAGTAATCTTTGATTAAACTATAAAAATATTGAGAACGTCTGGATTACCAGACGTTCTTTTTTTATGCGCAAAAAAACATCAAGAAATTTGTATTTTTTTGCCATGCGGTCAATAGTTAAAAATATGTTAACGAACAAATCGAAAATCGACTTTGTTTCGTAAGCTGTTTAACTGATGCGCCGCTTACATTATTAGAGGTCGCCAAGCCGGGCATCGAGTTTCGTTCACTGTCGCTCAAGAGCACAGTGTAGGTAGAGAATCGATCAAGGAGGATATATGCCTCGTACGGTGAATCCACACGACTTCGATGACAAGAAAAAAGAAGTCAAAGACTCAGAATACGCCCGCACGATTCCGTGTAATCAGGTCAGTATTTCTGCCCCGTTCCACTGGTTGTCGCTCGGTCTGCATGACTTTGTCCGCATGCCACTTATCAGCGCCTTTTACGGTTTGTGCTTTATGGCCGCCGCAATAGGTATTGTTTTACTTGTCCAATGGCAGGGCACTCACTTAGTCGTGATGCCAAGTCTCGTTGTGTATATGCTTATTGGTCCTTTCTTGGCGCTTGGTCTTTATGACGCGAGCTGGGAAAGAGAAAAAGGCCATAGTGCAAGCCTACTTCACTCAATGAAAGCGATTGGTCGCAACTCCTCTTCTCAATGGGCATTCGCCGTGTTACTGGCGGTATGCATGATCTTCTGGATGAGAATTGCAGCACTTCTACACGCTCTATATCCATCCGTCCAAGGCGCACCGCTAACAGAGTTTCTGCCTTTCTTAGTCATAGGGTCACTGGTTGGTTTTGTCTTAGCATGTGTCGTATTCAGTATCTCCGCGTTTTCCATTCCATTAATGATGGAGCGCCGAGTTGATATGATGACTGCAGTTTTCTCAAGCTTTAATGCAGTGAAATCGAATATTCCAGCCATGATTGTCTGGGCTGCCCTCATTTGTGGCGGTATTCTCGTCGGCTTTGCGACCTATGGAATCGGAATGCTGTTTACCATGCCAATTCTTGGTTATGGTACTTGGCATGCTTATCACGAAACGATCAAGAAAAAGCATCACCCATAAGTCGCGCTCTAAGCTGAACCAGTATATGATTCGCCTCTCACTATAGAGGCGTTTTTATTTGGGGTGTGCGTTGGATTTGGAACTTGAATACCGAGCAAATAAGGTCATGGCTGACTGTATCCAGACCGCATCACAAACATTTAAGCGCTCATTTCCTCTCCCGCAATTGAGCTTCAATCTACGCGGCAAAGCGGCAGGTAAAGCCTATTTACAGCTGAATGAGATTCGCCTCAACCCTGTTTTGTTCACAGAGAACCAGCAAGCATTTTTAGCGGAAGTTATTCCTCATGAAGTTGCTCATCTGATTACCTACCAAGTCTATGGCCGCGTTCGACCACATGGTAAAGAGTGGCAAGGAGTGATGGAAGCCGTATTTAACGTGCCAGCCCGCACCACCCACAGCTTCGAAACAACATCAGTACAAGGGAAAACCTTTGAGTACGACTGTGGCTGTAGCACTTATCCGTTATCCATTCGTCGTCACAACAAAGTGCTACGTAATCAAGCAAGCTACCGTTGCCAGCAGTGCCAACAACCACTCAGCTTTACCGGCAAGCAACTGTCATAATTAAGTAAAGCATCATTAATTTATAGCTAGATTTGCGTGTTAAACTGTAGTTATTACTACTTTTCTAACACTTATTCATGAACAAATCTCTGTGGTTATCTGCTATCGGCTTGTTGTGCACTACTGCTGTACTTGCTGCGCCCCCTTCATCTTTCTCTAAAGCCAAAAAAGAAGCGGTAAAGATTTACGCTGACCATCCAACCAGTTTTTACTGTGGCTGCAATATTTCATGGCAAGGTCGCAAAGGAATACCTGACTTAGAATCGTGTGGTTATCAGGTACGTAAACAGCAAAAACGAGCATCACGCATCGAATGGGAACATGTTGTTCCGGCTTGGCAGTTTGGTCACCAACGTCAATGTTGGCAAAATGGTGGACGTAAGAACTGCACCAAGAATGATAAAGCCTTCCGTATGATGGAGGCTGACTTACATAACCTGACTCCTGCGATTGGTGAAGTTAACGGTGACCGTTCCAATTACAACTTCAGTCAGTGGCATGGTGTCGATGGCGTAAGCTATGGTCGCTGTGAAATGCAGGTCAATTTTAAGCAGCGCAAGGTGATGCCACCGGATCGCGCTAAGGGTTCCATCGCCCGTACCTATCTGTACATGAGCCAAGAATATGGCTTTCGCCTCTCTAAGCAGCAAACACAGTTAATGAACGCATGGAATAAGCAGTTCCCTGTCGACCTTTGGGAATGCGAGCGTGAACAACGCATCTTCAAGATTCAAGGCAATCACAACCCATTTGTGTATCAAGCTTGCCAAGCGTTATAAGTTAGCTCAAAAGAGTTTCTGGTAATTAGTTGGAAACTCTTTCTAACCCTTGTTTTTTAAACCTAAAGCATCCATGTTAGAGAGAACTTCAAATCTCTTGTTGGAAATCGAGACACCATGCGAATCCCACGAATTTACCACCCAGAAGCCATTTCTCAGTTAGGCTCTTTGATGCTCAGTGATGACGCTGCTGGCCATATCGGCCGCGTGCTGCGCATGAAGGAAGGACAAGATATTTTACTGTTTGATGGTAGTGGGGCTGAGTTTCCAGCAACCATAGCGAATGTGTCGAAGAAATCAGTAGAAGTCGACGTCACGGAACGAATCGAACGCAGCTCTGAATCACCGCTCGACCTACATCTTGGTCAAGTCATTTCACGCGGTGACAAAATGGAGTTCACCATTCAAAAATCTGTTGAGCTGGGTGTAAACACCATTACTCCTCTCATATCAGAACGCTGTGGCGTTAAGCTTGATCAAAAGCGTTTTGAAAAAAAACTCGCTCAATGGCAAAAAATTGCTATTAGTGCTTGCGAGCAATGCGGACGTAACACCGTACCTGAAATTCGCCCAATTATGCAGCTTGAAGAGTGGTGCGCTGAAGAGTATGACGGCTTGAAGCTCAATCTTCACCCTCGCGCAAAATACTCAATCAATACCCTACCCGCACCTGTTGAAAAAGTGCGCCTGTTGATTGGCCCTGAAGGTGGGCTGTCCGCAGAAGAAATCTGCATGACTGAAGAATACAAATTTGAAGAGACGCTGCTTGGACCGCGCGTATTACGTACAGAAACAGCGGCTCTCACTGCAATTACAGCCTTGCAAGTTCGTTTCGGCGATCTTGGTTAAACGGAGAAAATACATGATCAAATTAGGTATCGTAATGGACCCAATCTCGTCCATTAACATCAAAAAAGACTCTAGCTTTGCCATGATGCTTGAAGCGCAGCGCCGCGGCTACGAAATTCACTACATGGAAATGCACGACCTACATCTAGATCAAGGTGTAGCCATCGCAGATACCAAAGTTGTTGAACTAAAAGAAGATCCAAACGCTTGGTATGAGTTCAAGTCGGAGCAAACTATTGAACTGTCTGAGTTAGATGCCGTATTGATGCGTAAAGATCCTCCGTTTGATACTGAGTACATCTACGCGACATACATTCTAGAGCGCGCTGAAGAGCAAGGTACATTGATCGTCAACAAGCCGCAAAGCCTACGTGACTGTAATGAAAAGCTATTCACGGCTTGGTTCCCTGAGCTCACTCCGACTACGATTGTGACGCGTAAAGCAGATAAGATTAAAGCTTTCCGTGAAGAGCATGGTGATGTGATCCTAAAACCTCTTGATGGCATGGGTGGCGCTTCGATCTTCCGCGTTAAAGAGAACGATCCTAACGTTTCGGTGATCATTGAAACCTTGACCAATCATGGTCAAAACTACGCAATGGCACAGACTTTCGTTCCTGATATCAGCAACGGCGACAAGCGTATTCTTGTCGTTGACGGCGAACCAATGCCTTACTGCTTAGCACGAATTCCAGCCAAAGGTGAAACTCGCGGTAACTTAGCGGCAGGTGGTACAGGTGAAGCTCGGCCACTTAGTGA
The DNA here is from genome assembly GCF_059834185.1 of Vibrio sp. R10-SG3-ISO10. Taxonomy (NCBI): domain Bacteria; kingdom Pseudomonadati; phylum Pseudomonadota; class Gammaproteobacteria; order Vibrionales; family Vibrionaceae; genus Vibrio; species Vibrio sp. R10-SG3-ISO10. The sequence goes on along the minus strand of NZ_JCBDHG010000024.1, from coordinate 44,053 downwards.
GACAGATAAAAAGATCGCTGAGGCTGTAGCGCCTACACTTAAAGAAAAAGGACTGATCTTTGTTGGTCTCGACGTTATTGGTGACAAGCTGACAGAAATCAATGTAACAAGCCCAACATGTATTCGTGAAATCGAGGCTGCATTCGATGTGTCAATTACAGGCAAGCTAATGGATGCCATTGAGCGCCGCTTAAAGGCCTAATCATATTTGGGCAACGCTATTGGTTGCCCTCCTTTTGTAAGTGGGAGTCTTTATGAATTTAACCAACCATTTTTTAGTGGCAATGCCGGGGATGAAAGATCCCTACTTCCAGCGCAGTGTTATCTATGTGTGCGAGCACAATGAAGATGGCGCGATGGGTTTAATGATTAATGCTCCTATCGATATCACCATAGGTAAAATGTTGGAACGAGTCGATGTAGAGCCCTCTCACCCGAAACTTGTGACCGAGAGTTTAGACAAGCCAGTGCTTAACGGCGGCCCTGTCTCTGAAGATCGCGGTTTCATTCTTCATCAGCCTAAAGATGAATATGAATCGAGCATCAAGATGACGGATAACATCTCTGTCACCACCTCTAAAGATATTCTTGGCGTACTTGGGACAGAGGCTGAACCAAACCACTATATCGTCGCTTTAGGTTATTCAGGCTGGGAAGCTGGTCAGCTAGAAATTGAGCTCTCTGAAAACTCTTGGTTAACCGTAGAAGCGGATCCAAACGTGATGTTCGATACTCCAATCAATGAACGTTGGCAGAAAGCGGTGCAAATGCTAGGTATTGACGTCTCGCAGCTCTCAAGTGATATCGGCCACGCATAACAAATAAGATACCTTTTTATGTCTAGAACAATTATGGCCTTTGATTTCGGCACCAAAAGCATTGGTAGTGCGATTGGGCAAGAGATCACAGGCACAGCTTCACCACTAAAAGCATTTAAAGCCAATGATGGCATTCCAAACTGGGATGATATCGAGAAACAGATTAAAGAGTGGCAACCCAATTTACTGGTTGTTGGCTTACCCACCGATCTGTATGGCAAAGATTTAGAAACCATTACGCCAAGAGCAAAAAAGTTCGCCAACCGCCTACATGGACGTTTTGGTCTGCCTGTTGAACTTCATGATGAAAGGCTATCTACCATGGAAGCACGCGCCGATCTGTTCGAGATGGGCGGCTATAAAGCCTTGAGCAAAGGCAATGTTGATTGCCAATCTGCGGTAGTCATTTTAGAAAGTTGGTTTGAAGCCCAATGGGGTGAGTAATCACTTACACCACTATTTGCAAAACGACAAAAGCTGGCACCGATGCCAGCTTTTTCATTCAACTAAGCCTATAAGTCCTGAGCTTCAATCCAAAGTACAGCGTCTTGCGATAGCTCTTTGCCTTTAAACTCGGTATCTGGACCAGAACCTAGACAAGCGAAGCCCCACTTGCCTGCTGTTGGGATGCCGAAAGTGAACATACCGTTGTCGTCTGTAATCGCAACGATAGCAGAAGCTGGAGTCGCACGGTGAGTGTCTTTACCAAACGCATTTGCTTTAGTATCGATATCAGTGTTGAGGAATTCAATCTCACACTCAACGCCAGCTGCTGGCTTACCCTCAGATAGAAGTTGACCAGTGAATGTGCTGCCTGCAAACACTTGGTAAGGCTTGTTCTTAGGAACGATTTCTGTCTTAAGGCCTAGGGGCTCTTCCCAACCTGTTGGCATTGCACCTTTGTTGATGTAGCGTTTAGTGATCTGTTGGATATAAATGTCTTCGCCACCTTCATAATAAGGTGCTGGTACTAGACCAAAGATGTAATCGCCGTTACGACGGATTTTGTAGTCTACCTTGTATGCATCTGCTTTGTTATCGTGTCCAGCCCAAGAGATTTTCTTCAAATCTTTTAGTAGATCTGTCTTTTCACCTTTGAAGCTTACAAAGAACTCTTCTGGTTGACCCATGTCCATCACGTGACCATTTTCCATCGGGTGACCAAACACAAGTTTCATGTCGACAGTTGCTGGTTTTTCAAGCTGAGAAGTTGGTGTATACATCAATTGAAAGTGTGCTTGAGAAACTGCGGATAAAGAGAGTGCTGCCATACCAACAGCTAAAGATAGCTTTTTCATTTTTTATTTCCCTAAATATCAATAACTATTCAACAATATCTTTGCCATCGACTTCGATGGAGTGTCCTGGACCTGCATTAAACAGCACTTTGTAAGCGCCTTCAGGCTTATCAAATTCAATTTCACCATCTTGGTTAATTTCAGTTTTGATTAACTCTGTACCTGAACCATCAACAACTAGGATCTCTACACCAGCAGCAGAGGAACCATCGGAGAAGCCACCTTCACAAAGAATGGTGTTATCTCCGAAGTCATAACAGGAAAATAAAGGAGTATGTGCAAGTGCCATGCTAGGTACAGCTGCACTAATCAGTAGTAGCAGGGTCGATTTTTTCATTGTTAATTCCACTTTAAGCTTACGCAAATAGACAAATATTGAGATTAACTCTCAGCTTGATTGAGTGAAGACTAACGATCTAACCCTTTAAATGAAAGTGAGAATAATTCTTAAACTCACCTTCTTTGATTTAAATCATGTTTTTTAGGTTTATTTTTGATTTAATAACAGCCACCTTAATTACAATATTGAAATGAAACTAATAAAAAATAACGTTTATGGAAACCACTCTAAGCCGACTACCCATTAAGGCGCATGCAACTATCACTGCTCACCAGTCCAGTGGAGCGATTCGTCAACGCTTACTCGATTTAGGACTAATTCCACAAACCACTATTGAATTTGTGCGTAAAGCACCTCTAGGCGACCCACTAGAGTTTCGCGTCGGAGCCACCAGCGTCGTGATCAGAAAAACAGAAGCAGACACTGTAATCGTGCGTTTAGATTAAGCGCTGGTAGTGAGGAAGAGTAATGCAACGGAAAAAAGTATTATTAGCTGGCCAACAAAATGCCGGAAAATCAACCATTTTCAACATGCTGACAGGAGCAAGGCAGCATGTCGCCAATTACCCTGGAGTGACCGTAGACAAGAAAACTGGATACTTCTCTAACGATAATGGTGCCTATCAACTCATCGATTTGCCAGGCACCTACAGCTTAAGCTGCTTTTCACTTGAAGAAAGGGTCGCTCGCGACGCATTGCGAAACGAAGCGGCAGATGTGGTCTTGAATGTTGTTGATTCCGCAAACCTTAATCGCTCTTTACATCTCACCATGCAGTTACTTGAGATGGAACTCCCACTCGCCCTCGCGCTCAACATGATGGACGTCGCACAAGCCGAAGGAATTACTATCGACTCACACTCTTTAAGTCAGGAACTCGGCGTCCCTGTCGTTGAATGTATAGGCCGAAAAGGTAAAGGCGTAGAGGGCATCACTACTGCGTTAGTAGAGGCCCAAATTGGCTCAACACCTGTTGAATATCCTCTCTTAGAGCCAGAGCTTACCTCTTTAACCCAGTGGATAGATACCTATATTGAGCCACAGACCTACAGTAACCGCTGGCTTGCTCTACGACTACTTGAAGGTGATAGCCACATCGGAAAGTGGTTAGAAGATTTGATGCCCGAGCCACAGCTTAAGCAGCTAAGTACTAGAGTTGAACAACACTTAGACAAAATTACACAGACATTGAGTGGGACCGTCAGCGATTATATCGTAGCTCAGCGCCATCAGCGTGTATCAACAATTATTCAGCGCTGCACAACTCAATCCCTACACCAAAGTAATCAGCTTTCACTCACCGACAAAATCGATAGGGTGGTTCTCAACAAGTTCGGTGCCCCGCTGTTCTTAATTGCCACTGTGTCTATCATTTACCAGAGCTCTATTGTCTACGGCTATGAGCTGACCAACTATTGGTGGCCATACCTTGCTGCATTTCGTGAGTTGGTGGCAAGCTTACTTCCCGAAGCGGGCTTCTTGCACGACCCTTATGTTCGCTCACTAGGGCTATGGATCGTCGATTCAGCCAACACTCTACTCAACTACATCCCGATCTTTTTGATCCTTTTTGCCCTAATCGCAATATTGGAAGACTCGGGATATATGGCTCGAATCGCGTTTATTTCTGATCGAGTCTTGAACCGATTCGGCCTCCATGGACAAAGCACCCTACCGATGATTTTAGCCGGCGTATTCGCCGGAGGGTGCGCAGTACCCGGCGTTATGGCAACCAAAGGGATACCGGATAACCGAGCCCGTATCGCGACCATCTTAACGGTTCCTTATATGAACTGTTTGGCTAAAGTTCCCCTGTATACACTACTGCTCGGGATCTTCTTTGTTGAAGATAAGTCGTTGATGACATTTTATATTTCAACAATTTCTATTATTGCCGCCCTACTGGTCGCTAAACTACTGACGAAATCGGTGCTGCGACGTACTGAACAAGCACCATTTGTCATGGAACTGCCGCGCTACAACCTGCCTACAGCTCGCAGTGTCGTGACTCGTGCTATGGAGCGAACTTGGATGTACGTTCGCAAAGTCGGGACCATAGTGCTTGCGGTTTCAACCGTCATCTTCGTTCTGCTCCAGTTCCCGGGTATTCCTCAACAGGAGCTCAATGATTATCAACTACGCGCAGAAAAAGCAGTGGCTCAATTCCAAAAAGCAGCCAACAAAACGCAATATGCTGATGCTTTTAATCAACAGACTTTGACGGATCTGGTCAACTTCTACACCGACTATCGTCAAGCAAAACTGAATGCCAAAGGCGCACAAGCCTCGCAGAAGGTAAACGCCGATTTTCAAGCTAGCAATGAGCTCTACTTTGCGATTACTGCTCGTAAGGGTGATAAAGATGCCAAGAAGCTTAACAAACCACTGCGCAAGCTTGCTTCCGAACGTAAGAAAATTCGTCGCGAAATGAAAGAGCGACGCTTAGAAGCTTCCTTACTGGGTAGTTTTGGTCGCTCCATTGAACCTGTGACGCAATTTGCTGGCTTTGATTGGAAAATCAACGTCGCGCTGTTCTCTTCCTTTGCAGCGCGCGAAAGCAGTGTCGCAACCTTAGGGGTGCTGTTCCAACCAGAAGAGGACAGTAATCAAAAGCTTGAGCAACGAATGGCAGAATCAGATGAACTGGCGGGCCATGGTGAGGTTGCGGCAGTGGCACTTATTCTGTTCTTCATTCTATACCCGCCTTGCCTAGCGACCGTGATGATGATTAAGGTCCAAACGGGTCAGTACAGATGGCTGCTGCTATCGATTTTCTTACCCACTTTACTCGGCTTTACTGTTGCAACAGCGGTGTACACCATTGGGACTCGCTTCGCACTCAGTGGCATTCAAGTCATGTCGCTGACTTACTTCTCCGCTCTATTGGCATTACTTATGGTAGGTATACGCGATAGTGCACAACAGAAAAAGCAGGGTAAACCGATCCCAATTCAGATGATTGAGAAATAGCCATGTATCAACAAAACGTAGAAATGTGGGACATCCTAACCCTAGTGGTCGTTGTCGCCATCGCCGTGGGTTACCTCTACTTCCGTTTGGTGAAAAAGAAAGGTAGTTGTGGCAATGGATGTGGCGGTGACTGCGCCTCTCAAACTAAAAAGAAGTAACAACTTAAACGAGAAAACCCAGCCAGTACGGCTGGGTTTTATTTTAATATCACAGAGTTAAAAATAGTAATCGCTAGAGGCTAGAAGACTAGTCCATATCAATCTTCACGCCACTGAGTGATCCTGAGCTAGATACATCACCACGTTGTGTTTTAAGCATTAGGCGTAAATCATTAGCTGAATCCGCACTGTGCATGGCATCTTCTTCACTGATCTTGTCTTCAACTACCAGCTGATAAAGCGCCTGATCAAAGGTTTGCATGCCAACCTCTTTCGATTTAGCCATGGTCGCTTTGAGCTCATGCAGCTCGCCACGACGGATCAGATCCGACACGCGTGGGCTGTTGAGTAAAACTTCAAACACGCCGTGCCGACCTTGACCATTTTTATCTCGAATAAGTTGCTGACCTATCACACCACGTAGGTTCATCGATAAATCAAATAGAAACTGCTCTTTTTGTTCCTTAGGCACCAGATGGAGGATACGCTCTAACGCTTGGTTGGCATTGTTTGCATGAAGGGTTGCCATACACAAATGCCCAGTTTCAGCAAAGGTCATCGCGTATTCCATCGTCTCACGTGTACGAATCTCACCTATTAAGATCATATCTGGAGCTTGGCGCAGTGAGTTCTTCAACGCCACTTCATAGCTTTCGGTATCTAACCCCACCTCACGTTGCGTCACAATACAACGCTGATGCTCATGAACAAACTCTATCGGGTCTTCCACCGTCAAAATATGCCCTGTCCGCTGACTATTACGAAACCCAGTCATTGCAGCCATGGTTGTTGACTTACCCGAACCCGTCGCTCCAACCACCAGCACCAAACCCCGTTTCGCAATCGATAAGTCTTGCAAAACATCCGGTAACTTAAGCTCATCAAAGGTCGGTATCTTGGTTTCAATTCGGCGAATCACCGCCCCGGGCAATTCGCGCTGATAAAATGCAGAGACACGGAATCGACCAAAGTGACGCACAATGGCAAAGTTCGCTTCCTTGCTCGAATGAAACTCGTGTTGGCGATCATGATCCATAATCCCATCCAACAAAGAGCTCACAACAGCGTGCGATAGTTTGTCCCCGTGTGCACGCAGCTCTCCATCGACACGGTAAAGAATTGGCGCATCAACTGTGATGTAAAGATCAGACGCATTCTGGTCGATCATCTGTTGCAAAAAAACATCAATATCCATAACTCTTTCCGCCTAACTAGAACATTGAAGTTTCAAGTTCGATCTTCTTCGCTACTTCATCTTGATCAACAAGACCTTGTGCAATCAACTGCTTGGCATTTTGCTCCATGGTTTGCATGCCATGTGCCGCACCGGTTTGAATCACAGAAAACATCTGAGCAACCTTGTCTTCACGGATCAAGTTACGGATTGCCGGTGTGGCCATCATGATCTCATGGCACGCGGTCCGGCCACCGCCAATTCGCTTCAGCAGCTTTTGTGCAATAACTGCGCGTAATGACTCAGAAAGCATAGAGCGAACCATGTCCTTATCACTCCCCGGGAAAACATCGATAATACGGTCGATGGTTTTTGCCGCTGAACTGGTATGCAAAGTACCAAACACCAAGTGCCCGGTTTCTGCTGCTGTCAGTGCTAGGCTGATTGTCTCTTGGTCACGCAACTCGCCCACTAAGATCACGTCTGGATCTTCACGCAATGCACTGCGCAGCGCATTATTAAAGCTATGGGTATCTCGGTGGACTTCGCGTTGGTTGATTAAGCACTTATTATTGCTATGAACAAATTCAATTGGGTCTTCAATCGTCAGAATATGTTTATTGTGGTTGCGGTTGATATGGTCAACCATCGCCGCCAAAGTAGTGGACTTACCCGAGCCTGTAGGGCCCGTCACCAGTACCAAGCCTTTTTCCATATTGGAGATGCTTTCGAAGATTTGCGGGGCTGACAATTGCTCTAAGGTCGGAATCTCGGTCGGGATGGTACGAAATACCGCTGCGCAACCACGCGCTTGGTTAAATGCATTAACACGGAAGCGACCAACATTCGGCAGCTCAAAAGAAAAGTCGACCTCAAGGCGCTCTTCAAATTCACTGCGTTGACCATCATTCATAATTTCGAATACTAAACGATGCACATCTGCATGGCTAAAAGCAGGTACGCCAAGCTTTCTTACTTCACCATCTATCCGTACCATTGGAGATACTCCGGCAGAAAGATGTAGATCTGAAGCATTATGCTTTACACTAAAATCCAGTAATTCGGCGATATCCATTTAAAATCCTTAAGTAAAATCTGCTATGACTAGTATTCAACAAAATATTGAACAGATCACCTCACAGATTGAGGGCGCACAACAAAAGTGTGGACGCGGTCGAGACACAGTGCAACTTCTGGCAGTCAGTAAAACTAAGCCAGTCGAGGCAATTTTAGAGGCAGCTCAAGCCGGGCAAGTCTCTTTTGGCGAGAACTATGTGCAGGAAGGCGCAAACAAAGTCGAGTATTTTGCCGAGCACCATCCACAGTTAGAGCTTGAGTGGCACTTTATCGGTCCAATTCAGTCGAATAAATCACGCCATGTTGCTGAGAGCTTTGCTTGGGTTCATACCGTTGATAGAGCCAAGATTGCTAAGCGCCTCAACGAACAAAGGCCAGATGGTATGGCACCAATACAAGTGCTAATCCAAGTTAACACCAGTGGTGAAGATTCGAAGTCAGGCATCAATGATGATGAAATCTTTGAGCTAGCAGAGTTGATTTCTAGCCTGCCCAACCTCACTTTAAGAGGATTGATGTCAATTCCGGCTAACGTCTCAGACTATGCCTCTCAGCTAGACGCCTTTACTCAGCTAGCTCAACTCAAAGAGAAGCTTGCGCAGCGTTTTCCAGAGCAAAACATCGATACCTTATCAATGGGGATGAGCGGCGATATGCAAGCAGCAATTGAAGCTGGCAGTACTATGGTACGTATCGGCACAGCGATATTTGGCGCACGAGATTACAGTAACAAAGCGTAAGCGGTTCACAAGGATCACAACAGTAATGGAACATAAGAAAATTGCCTTTATCGGCGCAGGAAACATGGTTAAAGCCATAGTGTCGGGCTTAGTGGCTGATGGTTATCCAGCGGAGCTCATTACAGCGACTGCGCCGTCAGAGACACGCCGAGTGCCTTTAGAGCAAGAGTTTGGAATTCGTACCACCGATGACAACACCCTAGCTGCGCAGCAAGCAGACGTTGTCGTACTGTCGGTAAAACCTCAAATGATGGAAGAAGTGTGTAAACCACTGCAAGACATCAATTGGTCACAAAAACTGGTGATTTCCATTGCTGCTGGTATTCAAAGTGCTCGCTTTGACCAAATGCTTGATTGTGAACTTAACCTTGTACGCGTCATGCCGAACACGCCTTCGCAACTCGGACTAGGTATGAGTGGCCTTTATGCGCCAGAAAAAGTATCGCAGCAAGACAAAACCTTCGCCGCTGCGCTAATGGAATCATGCGGCAAAGTATGCTGGGTTGAACATGAATCTGGCATCAACAATATTATTGCGGCGGCCGGCAGCGCACCTGCGTATTTCTTCTTGTTTATGGAAGCAATGCAAGCTGAAGCCATCGCTCAAGGTTTTGATAAACAAACGGCTCGCTTGCTGGTACAACAATCGGCTCTTGGCGCTGCTAGCATGGTTGAAGGTAATCCCGATACTGAACTTTCAACCCTGCGTGAGAACGTGACTTCAAAAGGTGGCACCACCGCAGAAGCGCTGCGAACATTCAACCAACATCAACTTTCAGATATAGTAGCCAAAGCGATGCAAGCCGCGGTTTCACGCGCTGAAGAGATGGAAAAATTATTTTAAATGACCAGAGCAATAGTCTCTAGACAATAAGGGTAACCTATGAATTCAATGAGTTTTCTGATTTCCACCCTGTTTGATCTCTACATCATGGTGGTGATCTTACGTATTTGGTTACAAGCTGCCCGTGCAGACTTCTATAACCCGTTTTCGCAATTTATCGTCAAGGCTACTCAACCAGTGATTGCACCGCTACGTCGTGTAATCCCTTCTGTCGGCAGCCTTGATTTAGCGACTCTGCTATTTGCCTATGTGCTTTGTGTGCTTAAATTTGTCGCGCTTATTCTAGTCGCTTCAAATGGCTCCGTTTCATTCAGTGCTGACTTCCTATTCTTAGGCCTATTGTCATTGGCTAAAGCAGCAGGCGGCTTATTGTTCTGGGTGCTATTAATCCGCGCAATTCTAAGCTGGGTGAGCCAAGGCCGTAGCCCGATTGAGTATGTTTTCCATCAGCTAACAGAGCCTATGCTAGCGCCGATTCGTCGTATTATTCCTGCGATGGGTGGCTTTGACCTAAGCGTACTGGTGCTGTTTATTGCGCTACAGTTTGCCAATTTCTTGATGGGTGACCTGATCGGCCCTATCTGGTTCCAACTATAATGTCACAAGCAGCTTGGTTTGATGGTGAAGACCTTGTTATTCGGCTCTATATTCAGCCGAAAGCAAGTCGAGATAAGATTGTAGGTCAACACGGCGAGGAGCTGAAAATAGCGATTACAGCGCCTCCTGTCGATGGTAAAGCCAACGCTCATCTGAGTAAGTATCTCGCCAAGCAATTTAAGGTGGCAAAGGGATTAATAACAATAGAAAAAGGCGAGCTGGGCAGACATAAACAAGTCCGAATCAGCTCTCCATCCCAAATACCTAACGAGATAGAAGCCATCCTGTGATGGCTTTTTATTTGTGTTCATCTAGAGCACACGCCCAATACAAAGGAAGCATTATGAAACAATGGATCACTCTTATTCTTGCTACAGCCTTAGCCCTACCTGCATGGGCAGGTCAGTTTAAAACCATTAAAGATGTTGAAGTACATTATTCAGCCTTTAACTCAACCTTTTTAACCCCTCAAGTCGCGCGCAGCTACAAACTCAAGCGTAACGGTTACTCAGCTATTCTCAATATAAGCGTGTTAGATAACTCTCAAGTGGGCAAACCTGCGATCACCGCAGAGCTTTCTGGCAGCGCAAAAAACCTGATTGGTCAAACGCGCGAACTCAGCTTCCGCGAAGTGAAAGAAGGCAGTGCTATTTACTATCTTGCTGAGTTTCCGATCTCAGACGAAGAGCGACTCACCTTCAACATTGACGTTAGCGCTGGTAATAAAGGCGCAGGGGCATTAAAGTTCACCCAAAAATTTTATGTCGAAGAATAGAAATCGACAGTCGAGAAATAGACAAGGCGATACGATGAAAAGCAATAAGATTGTTCTAGCGACCGGTAACCAAGGCAAAGTTCGCGAAATGGCGGATTTACTGTCTGACTTTGGTTTTGATGTTGTTGCTCAAAGCGAGTTCAATGTGTCTGAAGTAGCAGAGACAGGAACAACATTCATTGAAAACGCTATCATCAAAGCGCGTCATGCTGCTAAAGAAACTGGGCTTGCCGCTATCGCCGATGATTCCGGTCTCGAAGTTGATTTTCTCAAGGGTGCTCCTGGTATTTACTCGGCTCGTTATGCAGGTGAAGATGCGAGTGATCAGCAGAACCTAGAAAAACTGCTTGAAGCAATGAAAGATGTCCCAGAAGAACAACGCACTGCTCGCTTTCACTGCGTGCTAGTGCTGATGCGTCATGAGCACGACCCAACCCCAATCGTCTGTCACGGTAAATGGGAAGGCCGTATCTTAACTAAAGCACACGGCGAGAATGGCTTTGGCTACGACCCTGTATTCTTTGTGCCTGAAGATAATTGCGCTTCAGCAGAGCTAGTACCTGCACGTAAAAAGCAGCTTTCGCACCGCGGCAAAGCATTGAAACAGCTTTTTGCGACGCTATCTGAGCAAGCGGTCTAGGTCATCTTTTTCACCACTATGAATCAGTTAATTCCACCAGCACTGAGTCTTTATGTACACATCCCGTGGTGTGTACAAAAGTGCCCTTATTGCGACTTTAACTCGCACGCGCTCAAAGCAGATATTCCAGAGCAAGAGTACATTGCGGCCCTGCTACAAGATTTAGATGCAGATATTGAGCGCTACCAGATTGCAGACAATCAGCGCCAACTGCACTCGATTTTTATTGGTGGCGGAACGCCAAGTCTGATTTCAGCCCAAGGGATCGCAGACTTGTTGCAAGGTATCGAGGCACGAATTCCATTCAAGTCAGACATCGAAATCACAATGGAAGCCAACCCCGGAACCATAGAAGCAGAGCGTTTTGCTGGCTACCAAAAGGCGGGGGTGACTCGAATATCTGTTGGTGTACAAAGTTTTGAGCAGCAGAAACTAGAAAGGCTTGGCCGCATTCACGGTCAAGATGAAGCGGTAAATGCAGCTAAGCTTGCCCATAAAATTGGCCTCAACAGCTTCAACCTCGATCTTATGCATGGCTTACCGGATCAGTCTGTCGGTCAAGCACTAAGCGATCTGGAAAAGGCGATCGAACTCGATCCCCCACACTTATCTTGGTATCAGTTGACGATCGAGCCAAACACCATGTTCTACTACAAGCAGCCAACTTTGCCTGACGACGATGATTTGTGGGATATCTTTGAGTTAGGGCATAAAAAGTTAGCTGACGCAGGCTATGTGCAGTACGAGATATCTGGCTACAGCAAGCCCGGTTATCAATGTCAGCATAATCTCAACTACTGGCGTTTTGGTGACTACCTCGGGATTGGTTGTGGCTCGCACGGTAAGATAAGCTTTGCGGATGGTCGCATTGTACGTACTACCAAGATTAAGCACCCTAAGGGCTATCTTGCCGCGTACGATAATATGGTTAAGCCTTATCTCAACAGCGAGCAAGAAGTCGCTTATGAGGATCGCCCTTTCGAGTTCTTTATGAATCGCTTCCGCCTGATAGAAGCATGCCCAAAACAAGACTTCTTAGATACGACAGGGCTTGGCTTTGCAGCCATTCAAGAGACCATAGACTGGGCTATTGAGATGGGCTACATCTACGAGAGTGAGACCCACTGGCAGATCACCGAGAAAGGCAAACTGTTCCTCAATGACTTGTTAGAAGCGTTTATGGTGGAAGAGTAGAGCGTAAATAGGGTGCGCGGACTTCGTCCTATGGAGAGCGGAAGAGTTTGAAGGGTTGGCGTTTTGCGCTAGCCCTTTATTTTTTGTCATCCCCAAGAACGAGGAACGAGTGAGTTGGGGATCTCTTGAAGCGAATCGAACTTTTAATGAGATTCCCTACTCGCTCCTTCGTCACTCTATGGAATGACCGATTAATAACACGGAGATTCTCTCGAAGGGCGAAGCCCGTTCCCGATTCTCGCGGGCGCAGCCCGATCTCGGAGCAAAGCGTTCTTCAAACCTCTAAAAAATCGAGCGCCCAATACGCTCTGCTAACAGTTCTAGCGCTTTGGTTCCTGCTAAAGAGTTTCCTGATGGATCCAGTTCTGGTGACCAAACAGCAATCGTCATTTCGCCGGGAACAACGGCCATAATGCCGCCACCGACACCCGATTTACCTGGCATGCCCACTCGGTAGGCAAACTCACCTGCACCATCGTATAGACCACAGGTCGCGAGCAAAGCATTCAGCTGCTTGGTTTGCGTTGGTGTAATCACTGGCTTTCCGGTTTGAACTGAAGTTCCTTTGTTAGCAAGGTAGCTAAAGGTTTTCGCCAAATCGACACAGCTCATCTTAAGTGCACACGCGTGGAAATAGTTGTTTAGTACAGGGATGACTTCATTTTCAAAGTTACCAAACGAGCGCATTAGATAGGCAATTGCCGCATTGCGGTCGCTGTGCATCATCTCTGAGGCAGCCACAACCTTGTCGTAACAGATGTGAGTATCACCAGACAACTGGCGAACAAACTCCAATAAACGCTGGCGAGGAGCCGACAAGCGGCTATTGAGCAAATCCGCCACCACAATGGCTCCGGCATTGATAAACGGATTGCGTGGAATGCCCTGCTCCATTTCAAGCTGAATAAGAGAGTTAAATGCTTGGCCTGAAGGCTCTTTACCAACACGAGCCCAAATCTCTTCAGGTTTATACAAACACATCGCTAGCGTCAGGCTAAGCGCCTTAGAGATTGACTGAATAGAAAAAGCTTCATCCGCATCGCCCGCTTTGATCACTTCACCTTGATTGGTAAAAACAGCAATACCAAATTTTGAAGCTGGTACTTTCGCCAAAGCAGGAATGTAGTTAGCAACCTTACCTTGACCGATAAGTGGGCGAACCTCTTCTAGAATCTCTTGTAATATTTGTTGTGTCGGTTTCATCAGCAACCTTAAAAATCAATCAGTTATTATTATTTTCTTGTAGGGTCAAAAAAGCCAACATAGGCATGTTGGCTTTTAAATTCTATTCGATGCGCTGCTCTCGTCTTCAGAAAGCAGTCATTGCATTCGTTTTGGTTATTTTACGCGTTTAAACTTAATATCCCAAACGCCATGACCTAAACGGTGACCACGTGCTTCAAATTTTGTTAGCGGGCGCTCATCTGGACGAGGTACAAAATCGCCTTGTTCTGCAATATTTTCGTATCCCGGCGCTTCGTTCATCACTTCAATCATATGCTCAGCGTAGTTCTCCCAGTCTGTTGCCATGTGGAAGATACCTTCACCTTCGATAAGCTTCTGACGAACCATCTCAGCAAAGTCTAACTGAACGATACGACGCTTGTGGTGACGCTTTTTGTGCCATGGGTCTGGGAAGAATAGCTGTAGAGTCGCTAAGCTGCTGTCAGGAATCATGTTAGCGAAAACTTCTACCGCATCGTGACACATTACGCGCAGGTTAGTAATGCCTGCGTCACGCGCATCTGAAAGACATGCACCAACGCCTGGACTATGCACTTCAATACCGATGAAGTTCTTCTCAGGAGCGTTTTTCGCCATTTCTACTAGCGACGCGCCCATGCCAAAACCAATTTCTAGAACGACAGGGTTGTCATTACCAAACACTTCTTTCCAATCAAGAAGCTGTTCTTGGTAATCAATACCCATCGTCGGCCAGCACTCATTCATCGCGTTTTCTTGACCCTTGGTCAAACGACCTTCGCGTCGAACAAAGCTGCGAACTTTGCGTATCAGTTTACCGTCTTCGTTGTACTCGTTAGTGGTCACTTCACTCATGATTTTGCCTGTTTAAAAATTGGTCTCGCCTCAAAGGGATTGTGATTATCCAAAGAATTGCTATCGGTGCAAGTTTTTTAGCGAATTTCAGCTTGGTTCGCTTATATCCTTACTCTTTATCGGTTGTACTTTACCCTCAACTTATGATGCAATTTTGTTTAATTACACAACTATAATATTGAGCATATCGTGACCCCATTTGCCAGTGCCATCTTAGATTGGTACGAAAACTATGGACGTAAGAGCCTACCTTGGCAGCAGGATAAAACTGCTTATAGCGTATGGCTATCAGAAATCATGTTGCAGCAAACTCAGGTTGCGACCGTGATTCCCTATTACCAACGGTTTCTAGAGCGCTTTCCGACCGTTGTTGATCTTGCCAATGCAGAGCAAGATGAGGTTCTTCACCTCTGGACAGGTTTAGGTTATTACGCTCGTGCTAGAAACCTGCACAAAGCCGCCAAAATTGTCGCGCAAGAATATGATGGTCATTTTCCATTAGATATCGAGAAGATGAATGCCTTGCCGGGAATCGGCCGCTCGACCGCTGCGGCTGTCCTATCATCGGTTTACAAACAGCCTCATGCTATTTTAGATGGCAACGTCAAAAGAACCCTTGCGCGAAGTTTTGCCATCGAAGGCTGGCCAGGGCAAAAGAAGGTCGAAAATCAACTTTGGCAATACGCCGAAGAACACACACCGGATGTCGATGTCGATAAGTATAACCAAGCCATGATGGATATGGGGGCGATGGTCTGCACGCGCAGCAAACCAAAATGTACATTGTGCCCGGTTGAATCTTATTGCATCGCTAATAAGCAAGGTAACCCACTCGATTATCCGAGTAAAAAACCTAAGAAAGACAAGCCAATAAAAGAAACTTGGTTTGTCATGCTGCACTACCAAGGGCAAGTTTGGCTAGAACAGCGCCCTCAATCCGGTATTTGGGGTGGTTTGTTCTGCTTCCCTGAAAATCCAGATGCAGAGCTTGCGCATCAGCTTGATATTCGAGGAGTGTCTTCGAAAATGATTGAGCAGCAAACTCAGCTGATTGCCTTTCGCCATACCTTTAGCCATTACCACCTCGATATCACACCAATTTTGGTAGACCTATCAAAGCAACCTCATGTGATAATGGAAGGAAGCAAAGGTCTTTGGTATAACTTATCGCAACCTGAAGAGATTGGCTTAGCCGCACCAGTAAAACAGTTACTGGAAAGCTTACCATTCGAACTTCAAAGCTAATTATTGTTAAGGAGTCGTTATGAGCCGCACTGTATTTTGTGCTCGACTACAAAAAGAAGCCGATGGATTAGATTTCCAACTTTATCCAGGCGAGCTAGGCAAACGTATTTTTGATAACATTTCAAAACAAGCTTGGGCTGAGTGGCAACACAAGCAGACCATGTTGATCAATGAAAAGAAGCTCAACATGATGGATCCTGAGCACCGCAAGTTGATCGAAACCGAAATGGTTAACTTCCTGTTTGAAGGTAAAGACGTTCATATCGAAGGCTACACTCCACCAAGCGAGTAACGAATAGCCCAAGTTGAAACAGAGAAATGACATCATTGCCCGCAGTGATGTCATTTTTTTAGGAGAGTTATGAGAAAGTTAGCATACTTTTTAATTGCAGTGACACTGACAGGCTGTAGCCGCGAGTTTGTTGAAAGCCTTTATGATGTCAATTACGAACCGACCAATAGATTTGCAAAGAACCTTGCAGAGCTACCGGGGCAATTTCAGAAAGATACTGCAGCTCTCGATGCGCTCATCAGCAGCTTTTCTGGCAACATTGAAAAACGCTGGGGACGAGGCGAAATTAAATTTGCTGGCAAAAGCAATTACGTAAAGTACATCGATAACTATCTTAGCCGCTCCGAAGTCAACTTTGATAAAGGCTTAATTACTATAGAAACCGTCTCTCCGACTGACCCAAAGAGACATCTTAAAAACGCGATCGTTACCACTCTTCTCACTCCTGATGATCCCGCTAACGTCGATCTGTTTTCTTCCAAAGACGTCAAACTTGAAGGACAACCTTTTCTCTACCGACAAGTGGTCGATCAAGACAAAAAGGCAATTCAATGGTCTTGGCGCGCCAATCGTTTCGCTGATTATCTGATCGCTAATAAGCTAAAAGTGAAAAATGTCGACTTTAAGAAAGCGTATTACGTTGAAATTCCGATGGTCGAAGAGCAATTTGAGATCCGTAGTTACAAATACGCCGACATTGTTCAGCGCGCTTCACGTAAATATGACATCCCAGAAGACCTGATCTACGCAATCATCAAAACAGAAAGTAGCTTCAATCCATATGCGGTTAGCTGGGCGAATGCGTATGGCTTGATGCAAGTCGTGCCAAAAACAGCCGGAAAAGACGTCTTCAAGTTAGTAAAGAAAAAATCGGGGCAACCTTCACCGGAATACCTGTTTAATCCAGAGAACAATATCGATACAGGTACCGCCTATTTCTATATTCTCAAAAATCGCTACCTAAAGGATGTCAGCCACCCACTTTCTTTGGAGTACAGCATGATTTCTGCTTACAACGGAGGCACAGGTGGGGTACTCAATACCTTCAATCGCAATGACCGTAAACGTGCAATGCGCGATCTTAACTCCCTGCAACCCAATCAAGTTTATTGGGCATTAACCAAAAAGCACCCTAATGCGGAAGCACGTCGTTATCTCGAAAAAGTTACCAAATTCAAAAAGGATTTTAACTCAGGCAAAACATAATCATCAAAAACGCCTAAATAATCGGCACTCAACCACTTTTTTGAATTTTTTTCTAAAAACAAGTTGACGGCAAGACCGAAAATCCGTTTAATAGCGCTCCGTCGCCCGGATAGCTCAGTCGGTAGAGCAGAGGATTGAAAATCCTCGTGTCGGTGGTTCGATTCCGCCTCCGGGCACCACAATTTGATTGTTGGTGTCTAAGACATCAATAAGTTAGCAAAAAGAATATTAGTGTGCCGACTTAGCTCAGTAGGTAGAGCAACTGACTTGTAATCAGTAGGTCACCAGTTCGATTCCGGTAGTCGGCACCATTCTTTTGCCTCGATAGCTCAGTCGGTAGAGCAGAGGATTGAAAATCCTCGTGTCGGTGGTTCGATTCCGCCTCGAGGCACCATTATTTGGTGCTTAACAAATAGTGGTCTTAAAGACCTGTTGTTAACACAAATAATTCCCCCTTAGTTCAGTTGGTAGAACGGCGGACTGTTAATCCGTATGTCGCAGGTTCGAGTCCCGCAGGGGGAGCCACTTTCTAGAAGCCAAGTCGAAAGACTTGGCTTTTTTCGTATATCCCCCAAAGTATTCATTTCCCATTGCCAAGATTCACCGTCGTTGTTTCACCTTGGCTTGTCGTTCTACTCAATTCTCTTACTATTAAAATTGCCACCTACGTCGAGTTTATGCTTGTGCTGTCGTAAAAAACGACTTATTTCACGCTAAAAATTTAATCTAAATCATAGTTTGAACTCAGTCTGCTATTAGGTTTAGAGCATCTCAAATAAGATGACAAGAATATTACAATAAGACACCAACTTCGTTTTCGTTCGAAATCGACCTATTGATGAGCAATTTTTATGAAACTTAAGACACAAGCTTATTTATTATCAGGAATTATCTTGATCGCCTTGCTTGCGTTAACCGCAACAGGTCTCTGGACTCTTCGCGTGGCAAGTAACTTAGACAACAAGGCTCGCGTAACAGAATTGTTCCGCAGCGCCTACAGTATCCTTACTGAAGTCGAACAGATGGCGATCGACGGTACGCTTGAAGAGCAACAAGCTAAAGCACTAGCAACACGCTTACTGCGCAACAACATCTACAAAGACAATGAGTATGTTTACGTTGCCGATGAGAAGATGACCTTTGTGGCCACCCCTCTTGATCCGCAGCTTCATGGAACGAGTTTCCATGACTTCAAAGATGGCGACGGCAACAGCGTTGGGCAACTCATTCTCGACGTACTAGGGCGCAAAACTGGACAGATGGTTGAGTATACTTGGACGCAGAAACAACCAGATGGCAGCATCGAAGAGAAACTGTCTATCGCGGAGAAAACACCTCATTGGGGTTGGGTGGTAGGCACAGGTATCGGCTTTAATGAAGTCAATGCTCGCTTCTGGTCTACGGCGCAATGGCAGCTAGTGCTCTGTTTGGGTATTGCGGGCGCTATCTTAGCCACATTAATTGTGTCAATCCGCCGCATGCTCACTCTTCTTGGTGGCGAGCCACAAGAAGTGCGCCGAGCGGTTCAAGAAGTCGCGAAAGGCAACATCCAGACAACGTTTGAAAATCAAGCAGATGATGGCAGTATTTACCAAGCGGTTCAGCAGATGAGCCAGTCTTTAGCTCAGCTAGTAGGTAATCTTGAAAGTTCTATGCATGATTTACGCAGCGAGTTGGCGAGCGTAGAAGATCGCGCGGGAAGTATTGCGCAGCTAACTGATTCTCAGCAACAATCTACTGCAATGATCGCTACAGCAATGACAGAAATGGCCTCTTCAGCAAGCAATGTTGCCGATTCAGCCAGTGATACTGCAAGAAACACCGATGAAGCTGACAAACAGAGCCAACATACTCAGCACCTGATTCATAATACTGTCGATAATATTCAAGGGTTAGCCACTCAATTAGGTACAGCGAGCCAAGCGGTGGCAGATCTAGATAACGATGTAAACAATATCGTTAAGGTTCTCGATGTTATTGGTGATATTGCCGAGCAAACTAACCTGCTAGCGCTTAATGCGGCTATCGAAGCAGCCCGCGCTGGTGAGCAAGGCCGTGGTTTCGCAGTGGTTGCCGATGAGGTTCGTAACCTAGCGGGTCGAACCCAAGACAGCACCAAAGAAATTCAGCAGATGATTAGCAACCTGCAAGAAGGCTCACGCAACGCAATCCAGACTATGGAAGTCTGTGCAGAAACCAGTGAAAGCACTGTTCAAGAGTCGCAAAATGCTTCTGAGGCATTGCAGCAAATCGTTGTCGCTCTAGAGTCTATTACCCAGATGAGTCAGCAAATTGCCACTGCGGCGGCAGAGCAGACTCAAGTGAGTGATGATATTTCTCAACGAATCAACATGATTGAAGAGAGCGGCAACCAGTTAAGTGGCGTCGTTACTGAGAGTCATAACAGCACTCAAAGCCTAGCAAGATTAGCGAATGAGCTAGAAAACTGGGTTAGCAAGTTTACTGTTAAGCACTAATTCCGCTTGGAGTAGCAAAAAGCACGCCTCTTCGCGTGCTTTTTTGTTGTCTAAACTGGACTATTTCACCTATTAGAGCGTATAACGCCTGTTGTCCTCTATACATTTAATATCCAAAATGGATAAAAACAGCCCATTAAGTATAGAAAAACAACAAACGATATTTTTTTTGCATTTTAATGTTGACCTAAAGCACGAAAAGCCGTTTAATACACCTCGTCGCCCGGATAGCTCAGTCGGTAGAGCAGAGGATTGAAAATCCTCGTGTCGGTGGTTCGATTCCGCCTCCGGGCACCACAATTTATTTGTTGGTGTCTAAACAAGACAACAACAAGAAAAGAAATAACGTGCGCCGACTTAGCTCAGTAGGTAGAGCAACTGACTTGTAATCAGTAGGTCACCAGTTCGATTCCGGTAGTCGGCACCATTTCTTTTCCTAATGGACAATTCCTCCTTAGCTCAGTTGGTAGAGCGACGGACTGTTAATCCGCAGGTCGCTGGTTCGAGCCCAGCAGGAGGAGCCACTTTTAGTGTGCCGACTTAGCTCAGTAGGTAGAGCAACTGACTTGTAATCAGTAGGTCACCAGTTCGATTCCGGTAGTCGGCACCATTTATTATCTTTAAGAATTCGTTCTTAAAGCATAATTCCCCCTTAGTTCAGTTGGTAGAACGGCGGACTGTTAATCCGTATGTCGCAGGTTCGAGTCCCGCAGGGGGAGCCACTTTCAAGAAGCCAAGTCGAAAGACTTGGCTTTTTTCGTTTTTAACTGCGACTTACTTGTACCAAGTAAATGTCTCAGAGCTAGCCGCCCGCATTGAGTCCCGGCAGGGGGAACCATATTAGAAAAAGCCTCATCGCAAGATGAAGCTTTTTGTTGTCAGCCCTCCCTCACCTACCCCATTGTCGGTAATTCCTTAAGCACATTGGAAAAAGCCATCTTAGCTTCCTATATTTACTCCATAATATTTATAAGGAAATATCATGGCTAGGAAGCAACTGTTTGTCATTGCTGCGGAGATCTCTGCAGAACTTAATCGTGGTGTACTTATTGCGAAACAGCTCCAGCTTGTTGCAAGCAATGCCCGCGCCTTGGCTTTACGTGCTGGGGAAAGTGCGGCTGGTTTCCACCCTATCACTGATTCCATTGACGAACTTGTACGCCTTACTCTCAATGCTTCTAGCAGCATCAATCTAAAGGCGCAGAGGCTCAGCAAGATAGCCACCGCTGAAGCGCGCTCTCGTACTGTTCTGAATCATTTTGAAACCGTCTATGCGCGCTCACAAGGGGCGGCTTACCTTCATAGCCTTGATACTACCCGCTCTCGATGTTTTGAAGAAGCAGAGCAGCTCAGTCAGACCTTTGTCCAAGACTCTAAAGAACTCAGCACACTTCTTAATACGCTCCATAGCGAGCTGAGAGTTGCCTTAATTATTTCAACCTTGCTAAGCGTTGAAGCCTCACAAGTGGAAGAGCGTTTTAAAGGGCAACTGAACTCTATCGCCGACAGTGTCCAAGAGTCTGCGGAAGCTATCCGTAGCCATGTTCTGCAATCCCTCAAATTATTCTCGTTGTTCGAGTAAAGGAATACTATGCAATCTAAAGTCTTATTTAGAGATGATGAACACCGTTGGATCATGTTTGCCCGCGATCCTCATAAACCGGAAAAGATCATCGATACCAATCAATATATGATCGTCAACAAACAACAAGCGATTCTGCTTGATCCCGGTGGTATAGAGATGTTTTCTTCCATGCTCAGCAGCGTCGTCAAGGAAGTACCGACGGATCAAATTAAGTATTTATTCGCTTCTCACCAAGATCCGGACATCATCTCCTCTCTCGGCTTATGGGATAAAGCTTTGCCAAGCGCAACCTTATACTCTCCTTGGCTATGGGAAGGCTTTATCCGTCACTTTGGTATGGAGTCTATCTCGTTTTCACCAATCAAAGATGAAGGTGGGCGCTTATCTCTTGCTGACATAGACATCGAGTTTATTCCCGCGCACTACATGCACTCATCAGGGAATTTCTCCGTCTATGATCGTAAAGCCAAGATTTTAATGTCGGGGGATATTGGGGCGGCGCTCGATGTGCCCAATGCGCCCTTGTTTGTCGAAGACTTTGAAGCTCATATTCCAAAGATGGAGTACTTCCATCGACGTTGGATGCCATCAAATAAGGCCAAGAGCGCTTGGATTGAACGAGTGCGACACCTTGATATCGATATGATTTGTCCGCAGCACGGTGGGATTTTTAAAGGTGATAATGTCCAGTGCTTCTTAGCTTGGCTTGATGAGCTCGATGTGGGCATTGCGGTGTAGACGATGAGACACAAAAAAGCCAGTCACTCTGGACTGGCTCTCTATTCGCTTGCTCTAGGCTAGGCTTTCACACCTTGCTGTTGGTTTAGCATAGCGACCTCTTTATCAAGCGACTCTAGCTTAGCTTTCATCTGCTCACGACATGTATTCGCGAGTTCACGAACATTCTCTTTGCCGTAATCTTCTACTTGTACTGGAGGCAACATTTCAATAATAACGTGGCCATTGTTCCAACGGTTGAGTTTAACACCACCTGTCGAGCTACATACAATAGGAATGATTGGTAGCTTAGCGCCAATAGCTGCATGGAAAGCACCTGTTTTGAAAGGTAGTAGACCACGGCCTCGCGAACGAGTCCCTTCTGGGAACATCCAAACAGATACGTCACTGTTGTTGAGGCTATCGACTACCTGATCGATCGTCCCTTTTGCTTTAGAACGGTTAGCACGGTCGATAAGAATGTTCCCCGTTAGCCAGTACAACTGACCAAACAGCGGCATCCAAGCTAGGCTCTTTTTACCTACTGTCACAACTTTCGGTGTTACCGCTGATGAGACAGTAAACAAATCCCAGTTGTTCTGGTGGTTGGCGATATAGATATGCTGACCACGTTTATAAGCGTCTTCAGGAATGCGCAGTTCAAGCTTAATACCGAACACTCTCGACATTTTTCCGAATAGACGACCAAAGGTAAACACGTGCTTTGGATTACGTGGGCTCAGTAAGCAATAGCCACAGCCAAAAATAAACATCACAATTGCAAATATCGCAACAGCCAATACACGTAATAGTGCAATCATTGTGGTTCTCCAAAATAGAGAGTCATTTATCAGTTGAGCAGACTCTAACTGATCTATCATTCATAAAAAAGCCGAAACTCGCGTTTCGGCTTACAAGCGTTAGCTGATTCTATCTTTAATCGCGAAAACGTTCAATATTTGCGCCTAAGGCAGACAGCTTGTCTTCAATTTTGTCGTAACCACGATCAATGTGGTAGATACGGTCAACAATGGTTTCGCCATTCGCAATACAACCGGCGATGACCAAACTTGCTGAAGCACGAAGATCGGTTGCCATCACTTGTGCACCGCTTAGCTCATCCACGTCACCACAAATAACAGTATTGCCTTCAATCTCTGCTTTAGCGCCCATACGCATCAGCTCAGGCACATGCATAAAGCGGTTCTCGAAGATATTTTCGGTGATAACACCACCGCCTTTGGCCATTAGATTAAGCAGCGTGAACTGAGCCTGCATATCGGTTGGGAAGCCTGGGTGTGGCGCAGTGCGAACTGTCACCGCTTTTAGGTCTCTACCCGTCATATCGACAGTGATCCAGTCTTCACCTGTTTCAACCATTGCGCCTGCTTCTTCTAACTTAGCCAGTACCGCTTCAAGCAAGTGCGCTTTGGTGTTGCGACACGTTACTTTACCGCCTGAAACCGCTGCCGCGACTAGGAAAGTACCCGTTTCAATACGGTCTGCAACCACTGAGTGCTTACCACCACCTAGGCGCTCGACGCCTTCAATAGTGATGGTATCTGTGCCTGCGCCAGAGATCTTGGCCCCCAGCTTGTTAAGGAAGTCAGCAGTATCAACAATCTCAGGCTCACGCGCAGCGTTATCCAAAACTGTTTTACCTTCCGCCAAAGTAGCTGCGCACATAATTGTAATCGTTGCGCCAACACTGACTTTGTCCATAACAATGTGAGCACCTTTAAGGCGACCATCAACATTCGCTTTAACGTAGCCGTCTTCAAGCGTAATCGTCGCGCCAAGCTGCTCTAGACCGTGAATGTGCAAATCAACCGGACGAGCACCAATCGCACAGCCACCAGGTAATGAGACCTGACCTTGACCGAAACGAGCCACTAATGGACCTAAAGCCCAAATTGAAGCACGCATCGTTTTAACTAATTCGTAAGGTGCGCAGTATTCATTAATACAGCTTGGATCAACATGAACCGAGCCATTGCGCTCGACTTTAGCACCGAGTCGCTCTAGTAGCTCCATCGTTGTGTCGATATCACGCAAGCGAGGCACATTGGCCACTTCAACTGGCTCTTCAGCCAAGATAGACGCAAATAAAATTGGTAGTGCAGCGTTTTTTGCACCAGAAATGGTTACTTCACCTACAAGAGGTTTGTTAGAACCTGTAACTCGAAACTTTTCCATTATTAAACCTTACAGTGACATCAACTTCTTATCACGAGCCCACTCTTCTGGAGTGAATGCCTTGATAGAGACGGCGTGGATGTCATTTCTTTGGATGTATTCCATCAGTGGTGCATAAATTAGCTGTTGTTTTTTAACGCGACTCATTCCATCGAAACAAGCATCAACAGCAACTACTTCATAATGACTGCCTTCGCCTTTCACGTGCAGTTCTTCTAATTTAAGTGCTTCGTTTAAAATCTGTTGTACTTTTGCGCTATCCACAATTCACCCCTGTAGTATTCTTTAAATGCCCTGCAATGAGTTCATCGACATTGCTCAACTGAAATAATGTGCGCAGTTGTTCCGGCACGAAACTGAGCATTATATGACAGTTTTGTTTTTTTGCATTCTCAATTAGATGAATTAGCATCACCATTCCAGCAGAGTCTATTCTTGTTAAGCCCTCAAGCGAGACTTCAACCCGCTCGCTAGCGAGCTGTAACGTTTGAAGAGACAGCCACAGCTTAGGCACAGTATCTCGATTTAGGTCACCGGTTAGTGAGTACTGACCGTCATGATTTTTCTGCCATTTCGGTTCCATCATTGAGTTTTACTCTCAAGCCGAATTGGTTGCTTCGCGAGCTCTTCAAGCTCTTGAGCGACTGACAGAATGCCCTCTTGGCGAAGCTTAGTACTCCACTCTGACTGTTTGCTAGAAAGAAGGCTGATCCCTTCGGCAATCATGTCAAATGCTTGCCACTCGCCACTTTTCTTGTCACGACGTAGCTTAAATTCCAACTTAATGTTTGGTCTTGGTGTATCAACGATGTCGACTTTGATGCTGGTAATGCTCTTTTTAGGGTCAAGCTTTGGCTCTGGACCAAACTCGATCGTCTGATCAGTATATTGGGTCAATACTTGCGCGTAAGAGCTAACTAAGTAGGCTCGAAATGCGACGATAAACTTCCCTACATCCTCACGTTTTGCCCCTTTTAAATTAGGGCCAAGTAGTTTCAAAGCCGCATACTTTTCGTTGACGTAAGGCATTAATTCTTCATCAACAATTACTTTGAGATGATTAGGATCTTGTTGCACCTGATCTTGCTCTGCTTTTAAGCGAGCGAAAGCATGCTCTGATACTTGTTTCATCATCTGATAAGGTTGAGTCTTATCAATTGGCTGCGCAGAAGCATTAAACGCCAAAAACATTGAAAACAGAGTAAGTACTAACTTTCTCAACATCATTCTCTCCTTACTCTTCAGAGCCACCAACGCTATACAAAACTTGTCCAATCAAATCTTCTAGCACCAAAGCGGACTTGGTATCTTCGATATAGTCGCCTTCCACCAGCATTTGCTCATCTTCAAATACAAAGCCCGGCGTTAAACCAATGTACTGCTCGCCAATTAGACCTGAAGTTAAAATCTTCACGCTCGACGTTTCTGGAAACTGGTTGTATGTGCTGTTGATTGCCATAGAAACCACAGGGAGTAAAGATTCACTATTCAGACCAATACTAGTCACGCGCCCGACTACCACTCCGCCTACCTTAACTGGGGAACGTACTTTTAAGCTGCCAATGTTATCGAACTCGGCTTTGAGAGTATAAGTATCGTTAGAGCCGAGCCCCTTTACGTCAGCAACTTGAAAAATCATCACCAGAATTGCGCAAATTCCAGCGAGAACGAAGCTACCAACCCATAATTCAATCTTGCGAGTTTGTTGCATGATTAGTTCCCAAACATCATTTAATTACCAAACATCAAGGCCGTTAGTACGAAGTCTAGACCAAGTACAGCCAATGAAGAGTGGACAACGGTGCGAGTCGTCGCACGACTGATCCCTTCCGAAGTCGGAATCGCATCGTATCCATTAAAAAGCGCTATCCAAGTAACAGTTATTGCGAACACTAAGCTCTTAATCATACTGTTACCAATATCTTGTCCAAGTTCGACGGAAGCTTGCATTGCCGACCAGAAACTACCGTGGTCAATCCCTTTCCAATCAACCCCGACTAACTGACCACCCCAGATGCCGACAGCCATAAAAATCATCGCCAGCAGTGGCATAGAGATAACGCCAGCCCAGAACCGAGGCGCGATGACTCTTTTAAGGGGATCAACCGCCATCATTTCCATACTCGATAGCTGCTCAGTCGCTTTCATCAAACCAATTTCAGCCGTTAACGCAGAGCCTGCGCGCCCAGCGAACAATAATGCTGTTACTACAGGCCCCAACTCTCGAAGCAAAGAGAGCGCAACCATCTGGCCTAAAGCACCTTCAGCGCCAAAGTCGACCAAGATGACATAGCCTTGCAGACTCAACACCATACCGATGAAAAGACCTGACAAAACAATAATAATCAGAGATTGAACGCCAACGCTGTAGAGTTGTTTAACCAGTAGAGGTAAATTTTTGAGCGGCTGGGGCCGACTCGCTAATGCGCCAAACAGCATCAAGCTTGCTCTACCAAATGCTTCACACACCGACATAGTGCGGCGGCCAATCGAAGCTACGAAATTCGCTAAGCCCATTATAAGAACAGCTCCTTAGCTAAAGGTTGAGATGGGAAACGAAATGGCACTGGACCATCCGCATCCCCTTTAAGAAACTGCTGCACTTGTGGATCCATATTGGCACGTAACTCTTGTGGCGTTCCGCTCGCAATCACTTTACCGTTGGCCAAAATATACACCCAGTCCGCAATACTCATCACTTCAGGAACATCATGCGACACGACTATAGAGGTAACACCTAACGCCTGATTTAAGTTACGAATCAGCTCCACCAACACGCCCATCGTTATCGGGTCTTGGCCAACAAAAGGTTCATCGTACATGATGAGATCGGGGTCGAGTGCGATCGCTCGAGCTAAAGCAGCACGTCTTGCCATACCCCCAGAGAGTTCACTTGGCATTAACTGCGCCGCACCACGTAATCCGACAGCTTCTAATTTAAGCAGGACTAAAGTGCGAATAATCGACTCGTCCAACTCGGTATGTTCACGCAAAGGAAAGGCGACATTGTCAAACACTGACAAGTCAGTAAACAAGGCTCCAGATTGGAACAACATGCTCATTTTCTTACGTTCTTGATAGAGCTTGCGTCGGCCTAAAGTGGGGATATTGTTACCATCAAACCAAATATCGCCGCTCTCAGGGTAGATTTGGCCGCCGATAAGACGCAGCAAGGTTGTTTTACCAATCCCTGATGGACCCATGATCGCAGTCACTTTACCTTTAGGTACACGTAGACTGACGTTGTCAAAGATCTTGCGCTCGCCACGAGAAAACGTTAGCTGCTTAACGGTGACTAGGTCTTCAGATTCCATGCTGGACTCATATTTGTTCCTTTAAGAATGGGCAATCATAAGCACATTCAAATTGAATTTAAAGCACTGTTCAATTAAATGTGAGTTATTCGAATTCTCACTCTATCGCCCGCCTACTCTACCTTAGTCGCTCTAATTACGTATTTGGTTAACAATTAATTGAATGAACTGCTTTTCTTTTTACCCCCAAACCGTCAAAATTAACGGTTAAATTCTCTCGTTGTATATTGATTAGGAATCATCATGCTTGAAGCCGTTGTGTTTCTCATTATTGGATTGGTATTTTTGGTTTGGAGTGCCGACAAACTGGTGTTTGGTGCTGCTGCCCTGGCTCGTAACGTAGGTATTTCTCCTCTCGTTATCGGTATGACCATCCTTGCTATGGGCTCTTCAGCACCTGAAATGATGGTTTCTGCCACTGCAGCTCTCGATGGTAAAACGGATACTGCTGTAGGTAACGTCCTAGGCTCGAACATTGCCAATATCGCATTAATCTTAGGCATCACCGCGCTAATTAAGCCACTCTCAATCAGCTCAGGTGTTCTACGCCGCGAATTACCTTTGATGATCGGAGTAACGCTATTAGCGGGTGTTCTATTGTGGGATAGCCACTTGGGCTTCTATGAAGGTGTATTACTGTTTGCACTTTTTGCCGCTTTTATCCTCACTATGCTGCGCATCAGCCGCAACGAGAAAAAGAACGGCGATGCATTCATTGAAGAGCAAGAATCCGAAGTACCAGAAGGCGTAAGTAACGGCAAAGCGGCGATGTGGGTAGTGATAGGCCTGATTGTTTTGCCTCTGGCTGCTGATGTATTAGTCGACAATGCAGTAATCATTGCTCAATACTTTGGCATGAGCGATCTAGTGATAGGTCTGACGATTATTGCGGTTGGTACTAGCTTACCTGAACTAGCGGCCTCTCTTGCTGGCGTTATGAAAGGCGAAGATGACATGGCAGTCGGTAACATCATCGGCTCGAACGTTTTCAATATTCTCGCAGTCATGGGTATCCCTGGCATTCTAAATCCATCAATTTTAAGTGAATATGCAATGGGACGTGATTTCTGGGTCATGCTTGGTGTCTCACTACTGCTTGTTGCGATGGCGCTAGGTAAGTCTCGTAGCATTAATCGTTTTGAAGGTGCAGCCCTATTCTGCTGCTTTATTGGCTACCAAGCCTACTTAATTATGAACATGACTGCCTAAAACCCTGTTGGAGTTCTGTATGTTTGACTATCGCTCTGCGGCACTAGAAGTACTAAAAACCGAGATCGCAGCACTAGAACAGCTCGACCAATATCTAAACCAAGACTTTATCAAAGCATGTGAGCTTATCCTTGCCAACAAAGATGGCAAGGTCGTGGTCATGGGTATGGGTAAATCTGGTCATATCGGCAACAAAATTGCTGCGACACTTGCCAGTACAGGCACCTCATCCTTTTTTGTTCATCCAGGCGAAGCTGCTCACGGCGATCTAGGCATGATCGAGCCCGGAGATATTGTGCTAGCGATTTCCAACTCAGGTGAATCTGGAGAAATCCTTGGGCTTTTCCCAGTATTAAAACGCCTCAATATTAAAATCATCAGTATGACTGGCAAGCCGAAGTCGAACATGGCAAAACTGGCTGATATTCATCTGCAAATCACAGTGCCAAAAGAGGCTTGTCCAATCCAACTTGCGCCAACATCTAGCACCACGGCAACCCTAGTAATGGGCGATGCGTTAGCAATGGCACTGATGCAAGCACGCGGTTTTACAGCAGAAGACTTTGCCCTATCTCATCCAGGTGGTGCGTTGGGAAGAAAGCTGCTGCTTAAGCTATCTGATATCATGCACGTAGGTGAAGCCTTACCACTCGTCACTCCGAGCACTGTTGTTCGTGATGCGCTGCTCGAAATCAGCCAAAAAGGGCTGGGTATGACGGCTGTTGTCGATGACCACCAGCAACTGGTTGGCATTTTTACCGATGGTGATTTACGCAGAATATTAGATAAGCGCATTGATATTCACACTGCGCTGATCGGTGATGTGATGACAGTAAACCCAACGGTTGCTGCGCCCAATATGCTCGCGGCTGAAGGGCTAAACTTAATGCAAGACAAAAGCATTAATGGCCTTATCCTATGTGACGATGGCAAAGTGGTTGGCGCGCTCAACATGCATGATTTATTGAAAGCTGGAGTGATGTAATGTCGAAAATGATTGAAACTTTATATCAACCAGTGGAACAATCCATTCTAGATATTGCCAAAGACATTAAACTATTGATCTGCGATGTCGATGGCGTCTTCTCTGACGGCCTGATTTACATGGGCAACAATGGTGAAGAACTGAAAACATTTCATACCCGTGATGGCTATGGCGTAAAATCGCTAATGAATGCGGGGATTGAAATCGCCATTATTACTGGTCGACGCTCTCAGATCGTCGAAAACCGTATGAAGGCATTAGGTATAAACCTGATTTACCAAGGGCAAGATGACAAAATCAAAGCCTATCAGGATATTTGTACCAAGCTCGACATTGCACCTGAACAAACTGGCTATATTGGTGATGACCTAATTGATTGGCCAGTGATGGAGCAAGTTGCTTTAAAAGTATGTGTGGCTGATGGACACCCACTACTGGCACGTCGAGCAAACTACGTGACCTCTATTCGAGGTGGACATGGAGCAGTAAGAGAAGTCTGCGACCTAATTCTACAAGCACGAAACGAACTCGATGTTCATAAAGGTCTAAGTATATGAGTCTATCTCGTATTGGATATCTCATCCTGACTTTCATAATATGCTGGTCTGCTTACTATCTTTTCGATAAGCAGCAGGGTTATGATATTCAGGTAGAACCAGATACAGAGCTCCCGATGTTCAGTGGTGAAGGTCTAGTCAACACCTCATACAATGAGGAAGGCATTCGCAGCTACGTAATAACATCGGTAAATCTTGACCACTTCGCAAGAAGTGGCGATACCATTTTTTATCAGCCAGTCCTTAAAGTTTATAAGGAAGGCACCACTCAAGAGTGGGAAGTGACAGCAGTCCGCGGTGTTTTAAGCCAAGATCATGTTTTGACGCTTTATGAAGATGTTTTAGCGACAAACTTATTACCTGATTCAGGCTTTGACACCCTGTCTACCGATGTTATGAACATCCAGCTAGACAGTAGAGACTTTTGGGCAGACAACCAAGTAATCATGGTTGGGCCTCAATTTGAAACAGTAGGGCAAGCGATGACGGGTAATTTCGCCGATAATCACGCTACCCTCTACAATCACGTACAAAGTAGATATGAAACTCTCACACCTTAGTCTGATTTCTTGTTTATTACTGTCTAGCCAAGCGATGGCTTTGTCGACCGACCAAGATCAACCGGTTTATATCGACTCAGATAGCCAACAGCTAGATATGCAGAGCAATAAAGTTACTTTCCTTGGTGACGTAAAACTCAAACAAGGCAGTATCAATATCAATGCTGACAAAGTTATTGTTATCCGTGATCCCAAAGATGGCTCAATCCAAGAGATTGAAGGGTACGGAGACCTAGCAACATTTTCTCAGTTAACGGATGATGGAAAAACGCTTTACGGTGAAGCAAAAGAGCTTTACTACGTCATGGTTGATGACCAATTGACTATGATCGATGAAGCCATGCTTTCACAAGATGACAGCGTGATTCGCGGTACGAAAATTCGCTACAAAATTTCATCTCAGAAGCTGATTGCTGACGGTAAACAGAAAGGCGATCGCGTCTCTACCGTACTTCAGCCACAAGCAGTACAAGAATAATTATGGCAATACTTAAAGCTGAACACTTAGCCAAAACTTACGGCAATCGTACCGTTGTTACCGATGTAAGTTTGCAAGTGGAATCGGGGCAGATTGTTGGTCTTTTAGGTCCAAACGGGGCAGGTAAAACAACCTCGTTTTATATGATTGTTGGCCTAGTCGCACGTGACCAAGGTGCGATTACTATCGACGGCGAAGACATCAGTATCCTGCCGATGCATAGCCGCTCACGCATGGGTATTGGCTATCTTCCTCAGGAAGCTTCTATCTTCCGTAAATTGTCCGTTGAAGACAACATTATGGCGGTTTTGGAAACTCGTGAAGAGATGACTCGCGAAGAGCGCCAAGACAAGCTAGAGGATTTGTTAGAAGAATTCCACATTCAGCACATACGCCACAGCGCGGGTATGGCATTATCAGGGGGTGAGCGTCGCCGTGTAGAAATTGCACGAGCCCTAGCAGCCAACCCTCAATTCATTCTGTTGGATGAGCCGTTTGCAGGTGTTGACCCGATCTCTGTTATCGACATTAAAAAGATCATTGAACATTTAAGAGATCGTGGACTAGGTGTACTGATTACTGACCACAACGTTCGTGAAACACTGGATGTATGTGAAAAAGCTTACATTGTAAGCCAAGGTCACCTCATCGCAGAAGGTACACCAGACCAAGTGCTCAACAACGAGCAAGTGAAACAAGTTTATCTCGGCGAACAATTCCGTCTATGATTAAAGGGAAGAACGGTAAGATTCTCCAGCATTAAGGCAAGTAATACTGAATGAAACCCTCATTACAACTCAAGCTAGGACAGCAGTTAGCGATGACACCTCAATTGCAGCAAGCGATTCGTTTGTTGCAGCTGTCGACGCTAGATCTTCAACAAGAGATTCAAGAAGCTTTGGATTCAAACCCTCTACTAGAGGTTGAAGAAACCAGTGATGAGCCATCTGCTGAAGAAACAAGCCGCAATGAAGAGAAAGAGCCCACCGTTGAGCTTGCAGAAACAGCAGAACCTGATGTTAAAGACAGCTCAGAGCTGATTGAAAAATCTGAAATCAGTAACGACCTCGAAATTGATACCACTTGGGAAGATGTCTACAGTGCTAACACGGGCAGTACCGGTATTGCTCTTGATGATGACGCCCCTGTTTACCAAGGTGAGACTACTCAGTCTCTGCAAGACTACCTGATCTGGCAATTAGACCTTACGCCATTTAGTGAAACAGACCGTACTATCGCCTTAGCACTGATCGATGCCATTGATGACTATGGCTACTTAACCGTCTCAACTGAGGACATCCTTGAAAGTTTCAATAACGAAGAGATTGAGATCGAAGAGATTGAAGCGGTACGTAAACGTATCCAACAATTTGATCCACTCGGCGTTGCCTCTAATAACCTCCAAGACTGTTTGTTACTTCAGTTAGCTACCTTCCCAGAAGATACACCTTGGCTAACAGAAGCTAAGTTAGTACTGACTAATCATATTGATCAGTTAGGTAACCGTGATTACAAACTGGTCATAAAAGAGACTAAGCTAAAAGAAGCAGAGCTACGTGAAGTGCTCAAGCTAATTCAACAGCTTGACCCAAGACCGGGAAGCCGCATAGCCCCTGACCATGCTGAATATGTCATTCCAGATGTGTCCGTATTTAAGGACCACGGAAAATGGGTAGTCACCATCAACCCTGATTCAGTACCAAGATTGAAGGTCAACCAGCAATATGCCGCGCTGGGTAAAGGTAATAATGCGGATAGCCAGTACATTCGCAGTAATCTGCAAGAAGCAAAATGGCTAATTAAAAGCTTAGAAAGTAGAAATGAGACGTTACTCAAAGTTGCTAAGTGTATTGTTGAACATCAACGCGATTTCTTTGAGTATGGTGAAGAAGCCATGAAACCAATGGTGCTTAATGATGTTGCGTTAGCTGTCGACATGCATGAGTCCACCATTTCTAGGGTGACAACGCAGAAATATATGCATACCCCTCGTGGCATTTTTGAACTGAAGTACTTCTTTTCAAGCCATGTCAGCACCGACAATGGCGGAGAGTGCTCATCAACTGCAATCCGCGCACTGATTAAAAAACTCGTCGCTGCAGAGAACAGTGCGAAACCACTCAGTGACAGTAAGATTGCAGCTCTACTCGCTGACCAAGGGATTCAGGTCGCTCGTAGGACGATAGCGAAATACCGAGAGTCTTTAGGAATAGCCCCTTCAAGTCAGCGCAAACGCCTGCTTTAGGCCTACAACCGAGAAGGAAAGTCTATGCAAATCAATATTAATGGCCACCACGTTGATCTAACCGATTCAATGCAAGACTACGTAAACGAAAAGTTTCAGAAGCTCGAACGCTTTTTTGACCATATCAACAGTATTCATGTGGTATTAAAAGTTGAAAAACTCCGTCAAATCGCGGAAGCTACCCTTCACGTAAATCAAGCTGAAATCCATGCCTCTTCAGAAGATGAAAACATGTATGCAGCGATCGATTCGCTCGTCGACAAACTTGTTCGACAGCTTAACAAGCACAAAGAAAAGCTAAACGCCCACTAAAACCATGCAACTAAGCGAAATCCTTACATTGAACTGCACCAAAAGTGCAGTTCAATGTACTAGTAAAAAACGAGCCCTTGAAATGATCAGTGAACTTGTTGCTGAACAAACGGGGCAAAACTCAACCGAACTTTTTGAATGTATGCTCAGTCGTGAGAAAATGGGCAGTACTGGCATTGGAAATGGAATAGCCATTCCCCATGCTCGTATGCAATCAAGCGATAAAGCTGTCGCGGTATTGCTACAGTGTGAATCGCCTGTTGAGTTTGACGCAATTGACAATCGCCCTGTCGACCTACTTTTTGCTCTACTCGTGCCAGATGCACAATGTAAAGAGCACCTAAAAACACTTTCGAGTATGGCGGAACGTCTAAACGATAAACAGATCCTCAAACAACTGCGTAAAGCTCAGTCAGACCAAGAGCTCTACGACATCATGGTTAACCAATAATGCGCCTTATCGTTGTTAGCGGTCAGTCCGGTGCAGGTAAAAGCGTTGCGTTACGCGTACTGGAGGACTTAGGTTACTACTGCGTAGATAATCTGCCAGTCGACCTGCTTGAAGTCTTTGTTCAATCGGTACAAACCAGCAAACAGAATGTCGCCGTTAGCATCGATATCCGTAACTTACCGACTGAACCAAACTTAGTCGAAGACGTGTTAACTAAGCTTAAGAAAAGCTCTGACGTCAGCGTGCTATTTTTGGATGCCAATAAAGAGACGCTGCTAAAACGCTACAGCGAAACACGTCGAATTCATCCTTTATCACTCAGCATTGAAAACACCTCGTTAGAGCAGGCGATTGAGAAAGAACGCTGTATCCTCTCTCCTCTCAAAGAGCATGCTGATTTAGTGATCGACAGTAGTAATCAATCTCTGCATGAACTGAGTGAAACGGTACGTATGCGCGTTGAAGGGCGAGAACGCAAAGATCTTGTGATGGTCTTTCAGTCTTTTGGTTTCAAGTACGGTCTGCCAAGCGATGCCGACTACGTGTTTGATGTGCGCTTCTTGCCTAACCCGCACTGGGAACCTGATTTAAGGCCATTAACTGGCTTAGATGCGCCAATCAAATCCTTCTTGGAAGGTCATCATGAAGTGATGGAGCTCAAGCAGCAAATTCAAAAGTTCATTGAACACTGGTTGCCAATGCTAGAGAAGAACAATCGTAGCTATCTCACCGTAGCGATTGGTTGTACTGGCGGCAAACACCGCTCTGTCTACCTGACTCAGCAAATCGGCGAATACTTTGCACAGATGGGACATCAAGTTCAGATTCGTCACGCTTCACTAGAGAAAAACCACAAGGAATAGTTTATGCAGCAGCAAAGCCGTACTGTCTTAATCCAAAATCGTTTAGGTCTTCACGCTCGTGCTGCTGTAAAACTAGTCGAACTGGCTCAATCCTTTGATGCCATCCTTACTATTCAAAATCATGAAGGCAAAGAAGCGACAGCAGACAGCGTGATGGGACTGCTGATGCTCGAATCAGCGCAAGGCGAGCATGTCACAATCAGCGCTGAAGGCAGTGATGCACACCCTGCACTAGAAGCTGTTTGCCATCTTATTGAAGACAAGTTTGACGAAGACGAGTAATTCGCGACCAATTAGCACTAAATAACCCTCCTTCACAATAACTTATTAAATACATTCTAAAATTAAGTTACTATTCACAGCATTGTAAGCATAGAGAGTCAGGGGGAATGAATGGCAGAGCAAATAGAATTCGATCAAGCTCACCAAGCCCTCCAAGAAGTTACCGAAGCTCTAGAAAATGGTCGTTTTGTCCATGTCCGCCGCCAACTTCAGGACATGGAACCAGAAGATATTGCCCATCTCTTAGAAGCCTCTCCACGTAAAAGTCGTGAAGTCCTTTGGCAACTCACCGATCCGGAAGATTACGGTGAAATTCTTGATGAATTAAACGAAGACGTTAAAGATGATCTGGTGTCTAAGATGGCGCCGGAGATGCTTGCTGAAGCCACAGAAGGTATGGAAACGGATGACGTCGCTTACGTACTCCGAAGCCTTCCTGATGACGTCTCGCGCGAAGTCTTATCCCAAATGGATGCTGCTGAGCGTCTATTGGTTGAAACGGCCCTTTCTTATCCGGAAGACACTGCTGGTAGTTTGATGAACACCGACGTTATCACCATTCGTGGTGATGTCGACGTCGATGTTGTGCTTCGTTATTTGCGTATGAAAGGAGAGCTTCCAGAAGCCACCGATGCTTTGTACGTGATTGATGAAGAGAGCCGTCTGATTGGCGAACTGCCGATCACAACCCTTCTAACCACTCAGCCTGACGTTAAGATCAGCGATGTGATGGAAGATGCCGATGAAGCTATCGATGTCACCATGAGCGACTCTGACATTGCTAGCCTGTTTGAACGACGTAACTGGGTCTCGGCACCTGTTATCGATGAGAACCAACACTTGGTCGGTCGTATCACTATCGATGACGTGGTCGATGTTATCCGTGAAGACGCTGAGCACTCTATGATGAGTATGGCGGGTATGGATGATGACGAAGATACTTTCGCCCCTGTAGTAAAATCAGCGCGTAAACGAAGTATCTGGCTAGGAGCTAACGTTCTCGCTGCCCTTGCTGCCGCATCCGTATCAAATATGTTTGAAGCGACGCTTGACCAAATGGCGGCAATTGCTGTCTTGATGACCATAGTTCCTTCTATGGGCGGCGTCGCGGGTAACCAAACTGTTGCTCTTGTGATCCGTGGTTTAGCACTTGGTCATATCGGTGATGCCAACAAACGTGAACTGCTGATGAAAGAGGCTGCAATCGGCCTGCTCAATGGCATCATGTGGGCATTGATTATTGGCGGTATCGTTGTCGCTTGGAAAGGAAATTGGATGTTGGGTGGCATTATTTCCGCCGCAATGCTGACCAATTTACTGGTCGCAGGTGTGGCTGGGGTAACCATCCCTATTCTGCTCAAGAAGATGAACATCGACCCGGCACTGGCAGGAGGCATGGCGCTCACAACAGTGACTGACGTTATCGGCCTATCGGTCTTCCTTGGCTTAGCAACCATCATGATTTAACCAGACTTTCAGAGACTAAAAAGCGCAGCTCATAAGCTGCGCTTTTTGTTTCTTTATTTAGAACTAGTTAAGGTTTGGCCCTAACCATTTCTCGGCTTCGAGCATATCCCAACCTTTACGGTCCGCGTAGCTTTGCGCTTGATCCTGTTGGATTTGCGCGATCGCAAAGTAACGAGAATCTGGGTGAGAGAAATACCAACCAGAAACAGACGCGCCTGGCCACATCGCATAGCTTGTCGTCAGTGACATATCGATGGTCTCTTCAACTTTAAGCAGATCCCACAGAGAGCCTTTCTCAGTATGTTCAGGACAAGCTGGGTAACCAGGAGCAGGACGAATCCCCTGATACTTCTCACGGATCAGTTCATCGTTCGATAAGTTCTCATCTGCAGAATAGCCCCAGATTTCTTTACGTACCTGCTCATGTAAGTACTCGGCAAATGCCTCAGCTAAGCGATCGGCCACCGCCTGAATCATGATGGCGTTATAGTCGTCACCAGCCGCCTTATACTGGTCAGCGAGTTCGCGCTCACCAATACCACCCGTCACGGCAAACGCACCAATCCAGTCCTTCTTACCTGACTGTTTAGGGGCAATATAATCAGATAGGCAGTAGTTAAAGCCTTTTGGCTTCTCTGTTTGCTGACGCAGGTTATACAACACTTTGGCCACTTCAGTGCGTGACTCATCGGTGTACACCTCAATATCATCGCCAACACTTGCTGCAGGGAACAGCGCACACATGCCCCGTGCTTTAAGTAGACCTTCTTTCTCTACTCGATCTAACAGATCATTGGCATCTTTAAACAGACGCTTCGCCTCTTCACCGACTTCTTCATGATCTAAAATCGCTGGGTACTTACCGACAAGCGACCAAGTCATAAAGAAAGGCGTCCAGTCAATGTAGTTGCGCAGTGTGGCAACATCAAAATCATCGAACACATGAACACCCGGCTTAGCAGGCTCTGGAGGTGTATAGCTCTCCCAATCAATCGCCACTTTGTTAGCACGCGCTTGTTCAAGAGTCACAGGCTTAGTTCTTGGCTTCTTACGATTGTGTTGGTCACGAACACGGACGTAGTCAGCATCTAACTTCTCGACGAAAGCAGGACGCAGCTCATCTGACAGCAGTGAAGTACACACACCAACTGCTCTCGAAGCATTGTTTACATACACCACGGGATGTTTGTAGTTTTGCTCAATCTTAACCGCAGTGTGGGCTTTCGATGTCGTCGCGCCACCAATAAGCAGTGGCAAGTCAAAGTCGAGACGCTCCATCTCTTTTGCCACATGAACCATTTCATCCAATGAAGGAGTAATCAGGCCGGACAGACCAATAATATCGACATTTTCTTCTTTGGCGACTTTGAGGATCTGCTCACACGGCACCATTACACCAAGATCGATGATCTCGTAGTTATTACACTGTAGAACAACACCAACAATGTTCTTACCAATATCGTGAACATCACCTTTTACTGTCGCGAGAAGAATTTTACCGTTCGACGAGCCCGCTTGCTTAGAGGCATTAATAAAAGGTTCTAAGTGAGCCACCGCCTGCTTCATCACGCGGGCAGACTTAACTACCTGAGGTAAGAACATCTTACCTTCGCCAAACAGGTCACCTACCACGTTCATGCCGTCCATTAGTGGACCTTCAATCACCTCTAACGGCTTGCTCGCATTAACTCGCGCCTCTTCGGTGTCTTCAACAATAAACTCGGTGATACCTTTAACTAGCGCATGCTCTAAACGCTTCTCAACTGACCAAGTACGCCATTCAAGCGCCGAGGCATCTTCTTCTTTTCCGACGCCTTTACCTGCATATTCAGCGGCAATATCGAGCAGTCGCTCTGTACCATCATCGCGTCGGTTTAGAACCACATCTTCCACCGCTTCACGCAATTTGTCGGGTACGTTGTCGTAAATTTCAAGCTGACCTGCGTTAACGATGCCCATGTCCATACCGTTCTTGAAACAGTGGTATAAGAACACCGCGTGAATCGCTTCACGGACGTAGTTATTGCCGCGGAATGAGAATGAAACGTTCGAGACACCGCCAGAGATCATCGCGTAAGGTAGGTCACGCTTGATGTCCGCAACCGCTTCAATAAAGTCTACTGCATAGTTGTTATGTTCTTCGATACCAGTGGCAACAGCAAAAATGTTCGGGTCGAAGATGATATCTTCAGGTGGGAAACCAATTTCATCAACCAAGATATTGTACGCATTAGTACAGATTTCCAGTTTTCGTTCACGCGTTTCTGCCTGACCAACTTCATCAAACGCCATCACGATAACAGCCGCACCATAGCGACGAATCAGCTTAGCTTGCTCAACAAACTTCTCTTTACCTTCCTTGAGTGAGATGGAATTCACGATGCCTTTACCCTGAATACACTTCAAGCCAGCTTCGATAACCTCCCACTTAGAGGAGTCGACCATGATAGGCACTTTGGAAATTTCTGGCTCAGAGGCACACAGGTTGAGGAAACGCACCATACATGCTTCAGCATCAAGCATGCCTTCATCCATGTTGATATCGATGATTTGCGCACCATTCTCGACTTGCTGGCGTGCAACCTCTAACGCCTCATCATAAAGCTCTTCTTTGATCAGACGTTTAAAGCGCGCAGAACCCGTTACGTTAGTTCGTTCACCAACGTTAACAAACAGGGTTTCTTTTTCAATCGTAAGTGGCTCAAGACCAGATAGACGACAAGCCGTAATAAGCTCTGGTAATGCGCGCGGTTTTACTCCTTCTACCGCGATAGCCATTTGGCGGATATGCTCTGGAGTCGTACCACAACAACCGCCAATCAGGTTTAAGAAACCACTCTCAGCCCACTCTTTAACATGCACCGCCATATCTTCAGGCGATAAATCATACTCACCAAAGGCGTTAGGTAAACCCGCATTAGGGTGAGTCGAAACAAATGTCTCTGAAATACGTGAGAGCTCTTCTACATACGGACGTAGCTCGTCAGGGCCTAACGCGCAGTTCAAACCAAATGAGATTGGATTGACGTGACGAAGGGAGTTGTAGAAAGCTTCGGTTGTTTGACCGGAAAGCGTTCGACCTGAAGCATCGGTAATCGTGCCCGATATCATCACTGGCAGTTTGGTACCCAACTCTTCAAACACAGTGTCTACCGCAAAGGCACACGCTTTAGCGTTCAAGGTATCGAAAATGGTCTCGATCAGAATTAAATCTGAGCCACCTTTAATCAGAGCGCGAGTCGACTCTGAATACGCTTCGACGAGCTCATCAAAGCTAACGTTTCGATAGCCGGGATCGTTTACATCGGGTGAAATAGAACATGTGCGGTTGGTTGGGCCCAATACACCTGCAACGTAACGAGGTTTTTCTGGCGTTTTTGCCGTCCACTCATCAGCCGCCTCACGTGCGAGTTTGGCTGCGGCGAAGTTGATCTCTTCGCTTAGGCTTTCCATCTCATAGTCAGCCATTGCAATAGTGGTTGCGTTGAAGGTGTTGGTTTCGAGGATATCTGCACCTGCCTCTAGATAAGCAGAATGGATATCTTTAATAAGCTGAGGCTGAGAAAGAACGAGTAAGTCGTTATTACCTTTTAAATCGCAATGCCAGTCAGCAAAGCGCTCACCTCGATAATCTTGCTCTTCTAATTTGTAATCTTGAATCATGGTGCCCATACCACCATCGATCAGCAAGATACGTTGTTTTAATTGAGCTTCAATCTGTTGCCTTACATTACTTCCCACGGTACAGCCTCATTCCTTTAGTTATCACTCCATCCTATCACACATTAAAAAGGAGTCTAGACGTCTAAAAGACTAAATTGATGACTTAGTTATGACAAAAAAATGTTTGCTATTTGTACATAGTAGGCAGAAAATTCCCATTCATAATTTGTTACATGTCGAGAATCTAATGTCGGTCTATTACACGCTCTGTTTCCTATCAGCTGCAGCTATGTTGATTGCTTTTGTAAACAGCAAGATAGGTAAAATGCAAACCACTATCGCAATCACTGCTGGATCGATGATGCTGTCGCTGTTGATTCTTGTAGCAGGCCAAAATGATTGGTTTCATTTAACAGAAATCGCTTCAAACACAGTGGCGAGCATTAACTTTGAAGATTTCCTACTTAAAGGCATATTGGGTTTTCTCCTTTTTGCCGGTGGTCTAGGTATCAAGCTACCCAATCTCAAAGATCAAAAATGGGAAATCACAGCCTTAGCTCTGGGCGCGACTCTATTCTCGACCTTCTTTATTGGCTTTGTCCTTTATGGTTTCTGTCAGTTTATCGGTATTCAGTTTGACCTAGTTTACTGCCTACTGTTTGGTGCGCTTATCTCACCAACCGACCCAATCGCTGTACTGGCTATCGTTAAAAAGCTCGACGCTCCTAAACGCATCTCTACTCAAATCGAAGGCGAATCTCTATTTAACGATGGTTTTGGCCTAGTTATCTTTGTCACTATCTTTACCATAGCCTTTGGTACCGAAGCGCCTACGGTTGGTAGTGTTACCATGCTGTTTATCCAAGAAGCGCTGGGCGGCATCTTATATGGATTTGCTTTAGGTTTATTGTTCCACTATCTAATCAGCTCTACCGACGATCACTCAATGGAGCTCTTGCTAACCATAGGTATACCAACAGCAGGCTATGCCTTTGCCGAAGTTCTGCATGTTTCTGGACCATTAGCTATGGTCGTATCTGGCATTATGATTGGTAACTGGACCAGATTTATCGGTTTCTCCAAAGAGAGTGAAGATCACCTCGATCACTTCTGGGAACTCGTTGACGAATTCCTTAACGGAGTTCTATTCTTGCTGATTGGTATGTCGATGCTGTTGTTTGAATTCCATAAAGAAGACTGGATTCTAATGGCTTTCTCAGTACCTCTAGTCTTGTCAGCTCGCTACCTAAGTGTTTTCTTGTCATACATTGGCTTTAAGCGTTTTCGAAAATATAACCCTTGGTCGGTCAAGATTCTTACGTGGGGTGGGTTAAGAGGTGGACTGGCATTAGCCATGGCGCTGTCAATTCCATCTGGTATCTGGGTTATTCAAGATAAACTAATCGATGTAAAAGAGATTGTCCTAGTCATGACCTACTCAGTAGTAGTGTTCTCGATATTAGTCCAAGGCTCAACCATCACACCAATGATCGAAAAAGCCAAGCTTGCCCAAAGAGAGATGGACTCCGATAGCAAAGAGGCAGAGTAAGAATAGTAATTTCGAACATTTACAAAGCAAAGGCAGCTAACAAAGCTGCCTTTTTAGTATCTAGAGCTTTTGGATCATAGGTAACATAAAGCTACTTTTCAGTGTTTTCCGTGGCTAGTTTTATTATCGATTTACGCAGTTTAATTAGGATAATACTAGAAAGTGCAGCGCATAAGGTGATGACTGGCGCAGCCATAAGCCTCGCTGTGATGTAACAAGTGTCGCAATGATAGAAGGTCGGCCGTTGTGTTGAGCAACGATACTAGGATGCGGGAACGGACTTCGTCCTACGGAGAACTGGAGAACTGGAGAACTGGAGAACTGGAGAACTGGAGAACTGGAGAACTGGAGAACTGGAGAACTGGTTGATTGTGTCTTCTAGGAGGTAAGTTCTGTCAACACACTTATATTCTGCACCACTCTTCGCCCTACTTCCACCTCTCGCAGGGCGAAGCCCGCTCTCGCATCTCAAGCGAAGCGTTCCCGAGGACGCAGTCCGTTCCATTCCTCTTAAACGCAAGAAGCCCGTTGCGTCAGCAACGGGCTTTTAAAACGACGAAAGCCTAGTCGTGAGACTAGGCTTTCTGAATAAATGGCTGACGGCCGGGCTTTCGGGCAAGCGGGACTCGTTGGTCGCAGACCAAAATAATGCCGCAGATACAAAAAGACCTCAGCATTACTGCTGAGGTCTGGAATAAGTGGCGGAGCGGACGGGACTCGAACCCGCGACCCCCGGCGTGACAGGCCGGTATTCTAACCAACTGAACTACCGCTCCGCACTGGTTAGACTCTTGAGTCTAAATTTAAAGCCTGGCGATGTCCTACTCTCACATGGGGAAGCCCCACACTACCATCGGCGCTAATTCGTTTCACTTCTGAGTTCGGCATGGAATCAGGTGGGTCCAAATCGCTATGGTCGCCAAGCAAATTCTTTAATTCGGAAAGCTGCTATTGTGTTCTCTACACATTCAATTCTGTTCTTGCTTTGAGTCCATCAAAACCCTTTGGGTGTTGTATGGTTAAGCCTCACGGGCAATTAGTACAGGTTAGCTCAACGCCTCACAACGCTTACACACCCTGCCTATCAACGTTCTAGTCTCGAACAACCCTTTAGGACCCTCAAGGGGTCAGGGAAGACTCATCTCAGGGCTCGCTTCCCGCTTAGATGCTTTCAGCGGTTATCGATTCCGAACTTAGCTACCGGGCAATGCGTCTGGCGACACAACCCGAACACCAGAGGTTCGTCCACTCCGGTCCTCTCGTACTAGGAGCAGCCCCCTTCAATCTTCCAACGCCCACGGCAGATAGGGACCGAACTGTCTCA
Source organism: Vibrio sp. R10-SG3-ISO10 (assembly GCF_059834185.1). Classification (NCBI taxonomy): domain Bacteria; kingdom Pseudomonadati; phylum Pseudomonadota; class Gammaproteobacteria; order Vibrionales; family Vibrionaceae; genus Vibrio; species Vibrio sp. R10-SG3-ISO10. Next base: position 393 of record NZ_JCBDHG010000024.1, on the reverse strand, counting down.
CGACGTTCTAAACCCAGCTCGCGTACCACTTTAAATGGCGAACAGCCATACCCTTGGGACCGACTTCAGCCCCAGGATGTGATGAGCCGACATCGAGGTGCCAAACACCGCCGTCGATATGAACTCTTGGGCGGTATCAGCCTGTTATCCCCGGAGTACCTTTTATCCGTTGAGCGATGGCCCTTCCATACAGAACCACCGGATCACTATGACCTGCTTTCGCACCTGCTCGAATTGTCATTCTCGCAGTCAAGCGGGCTTATGCCATTGCACTAACCTCACGATGTCCAACCGTGATTAGCCCACCTTCGTGCTCCTCCGTTACTCTTTGGGAGGAGACCGCCCCAGTCAAACTACCCACCAGGCACTGTCCTCAACCCGGATAACGGGTCT